>JBJFHL010000025.1:0-14540 GCA_051893555.1 Anaerovoracaceae bacterium | reverse complement strand
AAAGACTACATCCGCAACATCCCATCCCACAAGATTTTAGAGTGAGGCAAAAAAAACATAGTTTCTTTCCGCTGTCTGATGTTGTATAATAGAAGAAGCAGACGACAATGGGAGGTAGATTACATGGCTTTAGTCACAACGAAAGAAATGTTTGCCAGGGCACTGAAATCGGATTATGCCATCGGCGCATTTAATGTAAACAATATGGAAATCATTCAGGGTATCGTCGACGCTGCCATCGAGGAGCGCTCTGCCCTGATCCTGCAGGTTTCTGCCGGAGCCCGCAAATATGCCAAGCCGGCATATCTTCTGAAACTGGTGGAAGCAGCCATCCTGGATACAGGACTGGATATCGCCCTTCATCTGGACCACGGCGAGAACTTCGACATCTGTAAAAAATGTGTGGACGACGGATTTACGTCTGTCATGATTGATGGTTCCAAGCATCCGTTCGAGGAAAACATCCGCATTACCAGAGAGGTTGTGGAATATGCTCACGACCACGGTGTTGTGGTGGAAGCTGAACTGGGAAGACTGGCCGGTGTGGAAGATGCGGTCAATGTGGACGCCCGCTCTGCTACCTTCACCGACCCGGATGAGGCGGTGGAATTCGTAGAAAGAACCGGTGTGGATTCTCTGGCCATTGCCATTGGCACCAGCCATGGTGCATATAAGTTTAAGGGAGAACCGTATCTGGATTTCGAGCGGCTGAAGACCATTCACAGCCTGCTGCCGGACACACCGCTGGTACTCCACGGTGCTTCTACCGTACTGAAGGAATTTGTGGACAAGTGCAACCAGTACGGCGGTGATGTGGCCGGTGCACAGGGTGTTCCGGAAGAAATGATCCGGGAAGCTGCCAAATACGGCATCTGCAAGGTCAATATCGATACTGACCTTCGTCTTGCCATGACAGCGGAAGTCCGCAAATATCTGGCGGAAAATTCTGGAGATTTCGACCCTCGTAAATATCTGGGGCCGGCCAGAGAAGCCATCAAGGGCATGGTACAGCATAAGATCAAGGACGTGCTGAACGCTTCCGGCTCACTGGATAAATAACGGAATACATAATAAAGAAACCTGCAGCTTTCTGTCACGCGTCACTCGACAGAGTCTGCAGGTTTTTTATTCGCAATTTATCATCATTCTGTTTCCATTTTTCAAAATATCCCCCGCAGCTGCGCAATGCTCCCCTCGAAGATCCGTGTGGCCCCGGGCAGGTTCTGAAAATCTGCCGGCCGTACAAGGGAAGGTGCCTTTCCGAACTGAACCGCGCCGGATTTCAGCAGCACATAAGAAACAAACTGAGAACAGAAAAAGTGTCGGCGTCTCTGATTCTCCACCCCAAAAAGGCAAAGAATCAGTCCCAGAATGTTATACTGGTAGATGTCCATTTCTGCCTCCATTTCATGCAGAAGCCGCGTCAGCCGCTTATGGCTCCGATTGGTAATTTTCAGTTCATATACGGCACACTCGATATCGTTGGAATCCCCCATGAGTCCCCGATTCACGCTTTCCCGCACGAATCCGGCCGGAAGATAAGAATATTTATATTTTCTTCCGAAGCTGTATAGCTGTGTGAAGGTATTATCCAGGGAGAGCGCTGAATGGGTATAATGATTCCCCGGTGCAGCATGAATACATCTGGACAGCATGGTATTGGTTCTGGTCAGCAAAATATAGATGGTCCTCATTCTGCACCTCCTGAAAAAAACACTATGAAATGCTTCCGCATCTCATAGTGCTATTATACCATATTTTTCTTCTGTTTTTTTAACAAAATCTTAACTTTGTCTTAAATTATTGTAAGGTCCATGCTGCTGTTTTACCTATTTCGCCGAATTATGCTCCTTCAACAGCTGGTGTTTCATATCCCACAGCTTCTGTGACAGATCCACATAATAGGTTTGCGGATTTTCGAACCGAAGGGTTTCATCCCACAGCGTATCCACCTGCTCTGCCGCATACGCCTTGATTTCTTCAATGTCCGGACTTTCATAAACGCACTGGCCCTTGTCGAAAACCTGTACCCGCAGGTCTCTGACATAATAATTCCGCAGCGTCTTCCGCTTCCATACCGCATTCGGGTCGAAGATCTCATATCCGTCTACTTCCGGGATGGTCTCATCTGCCAGCGTAATCACATCGCCCAGGGCCTTGTCGGTATCCTTGTCATAGAGGCGGTACAGCTTCTTGAAACCAGGATTTGTGATCTTCTCCACATTTTCGGAGATCTTGATTTTCGGCACCATGACGCCGTCGGTTTCCAGCGCTGCCAGCTTATACACACCGCCGAAGACCGGTTCGGACTTGGCGGTAATGAGCCGTTCACCCACACCGAAGGAGTCAATGCAGGCACCTTCCAGCAGAACATCCCGGATGATATATTCGTCCAGTGAATTGGAAATGGTGATTTTGCAGTCCTGCAGACCTGCATCATCCAGCATCTTTCTCGCCTTTCTGGTCAGATAGGTGATGTCTCCGGAGTCGATTCGGATACCCATCTTCCGCGGCTTCATTTCTTTGAACACGCGGATGGCCGCCGGCACGCCGGATTTCAGAACGTTATATGTATCCACCAGCAGAACGCAGTTGTCCGGATAGATCTCCGCGTATTTCTTAAAGGCGGAATATTCATCGGGATACATCTGCACCCAGCTGTGGGCCATGGTACCCAGTGCGGAAATGCCGTGATCCCGGTCTGCGATGGCACAGGCGGTTCCTGCGCAGCCGCCGATATAGGCAGCCCGGGCACCGCTGATGGCTGCGTCCGCACCGTGGGCACGGCGGGTTCCGAATTCCATGACCGGGCGGCCCTTGGAGGCCCGGACGATCCGGTTTGCCTTGGTGGCGATCAGGCTCTGATGGTTGATGGTCAGCAGAATCATGGTCTCCACGAACTGGGCCTGCATCACAGGTCCCCGCACAGTGAGGATTGGTTCATGGGGGAAAATCGGTGTACCTTCCGGTACCGCCCATACATCACAGGCAAATTTGAAATGACGCAGATAATCCAGGAACTCCTCGCAGAAAATTCCTTTCTTCCGCAGATATTCAATATCTTCCTCGGTGAAAGACAGGTTCTTCAGGTAATCGATGACCTGTTCCAGCCCTGCCATAATGGCATACCCGCCGCCATCCGGCACCCGTCTGAAAAACATGTCAAAATACGCAATGTCATCTGCCATTCCTGTCTGAAAGTATCCGTTGGCCATGGTGATTTCATAAAAATCGGTCAGCATGGTTAGATTCAAGTCTTTTTTCATTTGTACTCCTCCGCATTTCACTGCACTGTCCGCAGTTCCCAGTTTATCGGGCAAGCAGCTTTTTCAGGAACTGACCGGTATAGGATGCTTCACAGCGAGCAACCTCTTCCGGAGTTCCGCAGGTCACCAGCGTGCCGCCGCGGTCTCCTCCATCCGGTCCCAGGTCGATGATATGATCGGCTCGTTTGATCACATCAAGATTATGTTCTATTACTACTACAGTATTACCCGCATCGACCAATTTGTCAAGCACTGATAATAATTTGTCAACATCCGCGAAATGCAGTCCCGTGGTCGGCTCGTCCAGAATGTACAGGGTTTTCCCTGTGCTGCGCCTTGCCAGTTCACTGGCCAGCTTCACTCGCTGGGCTTCACCGCCGGACAGCTGGGTAGACGGCTGCCCCAGCTTGATATAACCAAGGCCCACTTCTTCCAACGTTTCCAGATGGCGATGAATGGACGGAATATTCCGGAAGAACTCCAGCGCCTCGCTGACGCTCATGTCCAGCACGTCGAAAATACTCTTATCCTTATATTTGACTTCCAGTGTTTCCCGGTTGTATCTGCGTCCCTTGCAGACCTCGCACGGCACATAGACATCCGGCAGAAAATGCATCTCAATCTTGATAATACCGTCGCCGCCGCAGGCTTCACACCGGCCGCCTTTCACGTTGAAGCTGAATCGGCCCTTTTCATAGCCCCGCAGCTTGGCTTCCGGCAGTCCTGCGAACAGATCCCGGATGTAGGTAAACATGCCTGTATAGGTTGCCGGGTTGGACCGGGGCGTTCTGCCGATCGGCGACTGGTCGATATCGATCACCTTATCGATATGTTCCAGGCCCAGAATTTCATCATGGGCGCCGGCAGGTTCCTTCAGCCGGTTGACCACGTTGGCAGAGCCCTTATACAAAATCTCATTGACCAGGCTGCTCTTGCCCGACCCGGACACCCCGGTAACGCAGACGAATTTCCCCAGGGGAATTTCCACGTCGATATTCTTCAGATTATTCTCCCGCGCACCCCGGATGACGATAGACTTCCCATTGCCCTCCCGGCGATGATCGGGCACATAGATTTTGCGGGTTCCGGAAAGGTACTGTCCCGTAAGAGATTCCGGACAGGCCTTGATATCCTCCACCGTCCCCTGGGCCACCAGCTGTCCGCCATGGATTCCTGCACCCGGTCCGATGTCCACAATATGATCCGCCATATACATGGTATCCTCATCATGCTCCACCACGATGAGGGTATTTCCGATATCGGTCAGATTCCGCAGGGTCGCCAGCAGCTTCTCGTTATCCTTCTGATGCAGGCCGATGCTCGGCTCATCCAGAATATACAGCACGCCCACCAGACTGGAACCGATCTGGGTTGCAAGCCGGATTCGCTGGGATTCCCCGCCGGACAGAGTTCCCGCAGAACGGCTCAGGGTCAGGTAATCCAGTCCCACGTCTGCCAGAAAGCGGAGGCGCGCCCGGATTTCCTTCAAAATCTGTGCAGCAATTTTCTGATCGATCTCCGAAAGCTCCAGATGGTTCACAAACTCCAGGGCCTGTCGCACAGACATATCAGAGAATTCCGCGATATTCTTTTCTCCTACGGTAACTGCCAGCACCTCCGGCTTCAGCCGTTTGCCGCCGCACTGATGACAGACGTCCTCGATCATGTATTTTTCCAGCTTGGATTTCATATAATCCGAGCCGGTTTCTCTGTATCGGCGCTCCAGGTTGTTGATCACACCTTCAAACGGATGATCCCGGTGGCTGACCTTTCCCGAGGTTCTGCTGGTATAGTCGTACACCAGATGTTTGCTGCCGGTACCATACAGCAGCTCCTTCACGAACTCCGCCGGCAGTTCCCGAAACGGCATATCCAGACTCACATGATGCATATCCGCCAGCGCTTCCAGCACCTGGCGGTAGTAACTGGCATATTCCATGGACGCGAAAATTTGATTCAGCGCCCCGTCCATAATACTTTTGTCATAATCGATGATCCGCTCCGGATCGATTTTCGCCGTAAAGCCCAGTCCGTTGCAGGCAGGGCATGCACCAAACGGCGCATTGAAGGAAAACATCCGCGGCTCCAGTTCTTCGATACTGATGCCGTGATCCGGGCAAGCCAGCTTGGTGCTGAAGGTCTTTTCCCAGGTGTCTCCTTCCATGGACGCACTGACCACCACCAGACCGCTGCCCTCATTCATGGCCAGCTCCACGGCTTCGCTGATTCGGCCTTCCTGCCCCGGCTTCACCACAATCCGGTCGACTACGATCTCGATGGTGTGTTTGAAGGTCTTTTCCAGCTTGATCTCTTCCTCTTCCAGGAGCCGGATTTCTCCGTCGATTCGTGCCCGCGTATAGCCTTCCTTTCGGATCCGTTCCAGAATCTTTTCGTGTTCTCCCTTCCGCTGGCGAATCACCGGTGCCAGTACCATGATCCTGGTTCCTTCCGGGAAGCTCATGATGGCATCCACCATCTGATCCACCGACTGACTGGAGATCGGTCTGCCGCAGACCGGGCAGTGTGGTTTGCCGATACGGGCATATAACAGACGCAGATAATCGTGAATCTCTGTCACCGTACCCACCGTAGAGCGGGGATTCTTGTTGGTGGTCTTCTGATCGATGGAAATGGCCGGACTGAGCCCCTCGATGTACTCCACATCCGGTTTCTCCATTTGCCCCAGAAACTGCCGGGCATAGGAAGAAAGGCTTTCCATATAGCGCCGCTGCCCCTCCGCATAGATGGTGTCAAAGGCCAGCGATGATTTGCCCGAGCCGGACAGCCCGGTCAGCACCACGAACTTGTCCCGCGGAATGGTCACGTCCAGGTTCTTCAGATTGTTTTCGTTTGCCCCTTTGATGATGATATCTTTCTGCATTCTATTCTGTTCTCCCCAAGCTATAATCTTACTTTATATTCAAAAATCTGGTCGCGAAGCTGTGCCGCACGTTCAAACTGCAGGTCTGCGGCAGCCTGCTTCATTTCTTTTTCCAATTTCTTCACAAAATCCGTCAGCTCTTTTTTCGTCATTTCCACCGGGCGTTTTCCCTTGTAGGCGTCTTCCTCCTCCGCCACTCTCGTCGCTTCGATGACGGCCCGAACCGACTTCTTCACCGATGCCGGCGTAATGTGGTTTGCCTTATTATATGCATCCTGGATAGCACGCCGGCGCTCTGTCTCATCGATGGCAGCCTGCATGGCCTTACTGATGTTATCTGCATACATGACGACCTTGCCGTCCACATTTCGGGCGGCGCGTCCGATGGTCTGGATCAGCGATGTCTCCGTACGCAGGAATCCTTCTTTGTCAGCGTCCAGAATGGCAACCAGCGATACTTCCGGAATATCCAGTCCCTCCCGCAGCAGGTTGATGCCCACCAGCACATCGAACACGCCCAGCCGCAGGTCCCGAATGATCTCCATTCGCTCCAGGGTATCCACCTCGGAATGGAGATACCGTACCTTTATATTTACCCCATTCAGATAGTCGGTCAAACTCTCCGCCATCTTTTTTGTCAGGGTGGTGACCAGAACTCTTTCTCCTTTTTCCGTCGTCTTGCGGATTTCACCGATGAGATGGTCTATCTGTCCTTCCGACGGGTGGATCTCAATCGGCGGATCCAGCAGACCGGTCGGCCGGATGATCTGCTCTGCGCTGATGCCGCCTGCCTGCTCCCGCTCATACTGGGCGGGTGTGGCGCTGACGAAGACCACCTGATTGACCAGGCTGTCAAACTCTTCGAATTTCAGCGGCCGGTTGTCCAGGGCAGACGGCAGCCGGAATCCGTATTCCACCAGCGAAGATTTCCGGGAACGGTCCCCGGCATACATGGCCCGCAGCTGGGGCAGCATGACATGGGATTCGTCAATGATCAGCAGAAAATCGTCCGGGAAGTAGTCGATCAGCGTATACGGCCTTGTGCCTGCCGGCAGACCGTTGAGATGGCGGGAATAGTTTTCGATTCCCTTACAGGTGCCGATTTCCCGCAGCATTTCCAGGTCATACCGGGTCCGCTGCTCGATACGCTGTGCCTCCAGCAGCTTGCCCCGGTCCTTGAACCAGGTAACCCGCTCCTCCAGTTCTTCCTCGATGGTTTTGATGGCAGCTTCCATCTTTTCCGGTGAAGTCACATAATGCGATGCCGGGTAAACTGCCACATGGTTCCGCAAGCCCAGAATCTCTCCGGTCACCGGGTTGATCTCCTTGATGGTCTCGATCTCATCGCCGAACAGCTCCACCCGCACCGCTGCTTCTGCCCCTGCCGGATAGATGTCGATGATGTCCCCCCGCACCCGGAAACAGCCCCGCTCAAATGCCAGATCATTTCTCGTGTACTGAATATCCACCAGCTTCCGCAAAATATCGTGCCGGCTCTTTTCCATGCCGGGCCGCAGGGAAAGTACCTGGTTCTCATAATCCACCGGGCTTCCCAGACCATAGATACAGGACACGGAAGCGACGATAATCACATCCCGTCGTTCTGCCAGGGCTGCTGTGGCCGAGTGGCGCAGCTTCTCGATTTCCGCATTGATGTCGGAGTCTTTTTCAATATAGGTATCCGTCGACGGCACATAGGCCTCCGGTTGGTAATAATCGTAGTAGGACACGAAGTATTCTACCGCATTGTTCGGAAAAAATTCCTTAAACTCGCCGTGGAGCTGAGCCGCCAGCGTCTTATTATGGGAGATGACCAGGGTGGGCCGGTTCACCTTCGCAATCAGATTGGCCATGGTGAAGGTCTTCCCGGATCCGGTGACACCCATCAGCGTCTGATACTTTTCCCCGTTGTATAACCCCTCCGCCAGCTTGTCCACCGCCGCCGGCTGGTCACCCATCATGCTGTATTCGGATACTAATTCAAAATGATCCATGAAAGCTTCCTCCCTTGCGATTTCTATTTTAAATCATCTTCATAAAATCAACCGCCTCTATTTATTCTCCCTTTAAATACCTTTCTACTTCTCGGTCAAACTCAGAAATATACTCCTGATCTTGTTTTATCCGAAACACTTCATACTCTGTTTCAGCCTTCTTCAAAGCTGTTTCATGAGATACTTTGCCTTTATCTGATAGAACTTTTCTTCTATTATTTATCAAAAACTGATTTGTCTGGTCAACCCAGTCCTGCATGCTCATTAATACTTCATCTTCTGCCATTAATTCAGCGTAATCAATAAACATAGTAACGAGTCGGTTTAAACGGCTCAATTCTTTTTCATTTAAGTAATTCTTCGCAATACCAATATCTCTTTTTTAAATTTTCCCATCAGGGGCATCTTTCCATGTAGTCAACCCCATCGATGGCTTCGCCGAATCTGCACGTTCGTATATTAGTTCTGCAGCTGTCTTTCCAGTAATTGCAAAATGCAATTTATTTTGTACAAACGCATAAAATGCTTTGGTGGTTTCGCTGCTCTTATCATAGTCATAACTACACTGTTCGAAGATATCTGTTATTTTCTGATATGCTCTTCGCTCACTTGCTCTTATTTCACGAATACGCTCAAGTAACTCGTCAAAATAATCCCTGCCAAAAGGTTTCCCGTTCTTCAGCATATCATCATTTAAAACAAAACCTTTTATAATATATTCCTTCAATGTTTTCGTTGCCCATTGACGAAACCGCGTTGCTTTTTTAGAATTCACTCTATAGCCAACGGCAACTATTGCATCTAAATTATAGCATTTTACATTGCGAGCTACATTTCTATTTCCCTCTTTTTGAACTACCGAGAAAAACTCGGTAGTTAACTTTTCATCCAGCTCTTCCTCTCGATAGATATTTCTTAAATGGAGAGAAATATTGTCAGTGGAACAATCAAATAACTCTGCCATTGCCTTTTGGGTCATCCAAAAAGTTTCCTCACTGAAGAAAACATTGACACATATATTGGTTTTATCTATCTGATACAATACAATTTCATGTTCTTTCATCATCATCGAGTTCCTTTTTTCATGCTTTCGCTATATATTCTTCTGTCACACTGCTACTATCATACCACAAATTCAAATTATTAGCAAACAATTGTTCTTGCGCAAGCAATCCGTTTTCATTGACTTTTGCTCTGATCCGAAGTATAATATGCAAAGAAAAGAGTTGCCGATGAACGGTTGCTCTTCGAGAAGTATATCATATTCCGCCAAGAAGAAGAACAACAGTTCTTTTTTCTTTTTGCTCATTTTTCTGTTATACTTGAATCATATCTTATCATTTTTTCTCGAGGTATGTATGAGAATCGAAACCGACCGGCTGCTGCTGCGGCCATTTGCAGAAACAGATGCTGCAGACATTTTTGAATACTTGCATGCGCCGGAAGTGAACTGCTTCGCCTGCATGCGGCTGGAGACAATGGAAGATGCCCGAAAGGATGCTGCAGAAAAAGCCAAAGATCCGGACCTGTATCTGGCGATCACTTTAAAAGAAACCGGCAAGGTCATCGGCGAGATCTTCGCCCATCCCGAAGGCACCGATCCCGAATCGGAAGGGAAAGACACCTGGTCCCCATGCTGGATGCTGAATCCGGCATATCAGGGAAAAGGATATATGTACGAAGCTGCTTCCGCATATTATGACTACCTGTTCAGCTCCATGGGTGTCAGAAGAATCTATCTGTATACGGAAGACTACAATCTGTCCTGTCAGAAGCTCAGTGAAAAACTGGGAATGCGAAAAGAAGGCCTCTTCCGGGAATTCGTATCGTTTATCAGCGATAGTGAGGGCCATCCGATTTACGAAAATACGTATCAGTATGCAATTCTGAAAAAAGAATGGGAAAGCAGGTGAAAGAATGAACCGAACGAAAGACGCCATCATCGAAGCATTCTGGGATCTCCTGGACGAACGGCCTTTTAATAAGATCACGGTAAAAGACATCGTGGACCGGTGCCAAATCAACCGGAACACCTTCTATTATCATTTCCACGACATTCCTGAGCTGATGGAAAGCACCATCAAACAGGAAGCGGATTATATCATACAGAACAGCAGTCAGTTCGGATCCCATCTCGACTGTCTGAAGCCCTTCGTGGAACTGAGTCTGCGAAGAAAGCGGGCACTGCTGCATATTTACCGTTCTATGCAGCGGGAAGTCTTCCTGAATGAATTCGAGCGAATCGCTACCTATGCTGTGACGGAATACATTCATACGGTTGCTGCAGATCTGACCATTTCCCAACGGGACAGTGCCCTCCTGATCCGCTTTTATAAGTGTGTTCTGATCGGCGTCATGCTGGACTGGATGGACGACGGAATGCAGTACGATTTGCTGGCAGACGCCTGCCGGCTTGCGGAGCTGTTCGGCGATCCCGGCCGGGAGGCTTATCTCAATGCTGCAAAATCCTTCCGCGAAACGAATTCTGACTGACCTGGAGTTTATTTGTTCCGAAGTATTAAAAAATCGAGCAGAGCGAAATCTTTTTTCGGCCCCTGCTCGACCAAAGTTGTCAGCCATTCTCTGTCGTTCTTTCTCTCAGATCAAAGAATATCAATATATTCCCCATTCAAGGCCTTGTTCATGCTTCTGACTGCACAGAATTTCCCGCACATCGAACAACTGTCCTCCTGCTCCGGTGCACGACTGTCTCGAATCGCTTTTGCGGTTTCCGGGTCAATGGAACATTCCCACTGTTTCTCCCAGTCGAAATTTCTTCTTGCATCTGCCATCTGATCATCCAGATCTCTTGCATGCGGGATCTTCTTTGCAATATCCGCAGCATGCGCAGCAATCCTTGAAGCAATAATTCCCTGCTTCACATCCTCCACATTCGGAAGAGCCAAATGCTCTGCCGGCGTAACATAACAGAGGAAAGCAGCACCGCTGGCCGCCGCAATGGCACCACCGATTGCAGAGGTAATATGGTCATATCCAGGTGCGATATCCGTAACAATCGGTCCAAGCACATAGAAAGGCGCACCCATACAAATTGTCTGCTGCAGCTTCATATTCGCTTCGATCTGGTCCATCGGCATGTGTCCAGGACCTTCCACCATAACCTGTACATCCTTCTCCCAGGCTCGTTTCGTCAGTTCACCAAGCCGTACCAGCTCTTCGATCTGACATACATCGCTGCCGTCAGCAAGACAGCCCGGACGGCAGGCATCTCCAAGAGAAATGGTAACATCATACGCACGGCAAATCTCCAGAATTTCATCAAAATACTCGTAAAACGGGTTTTCTTCTCCTGTCATACTCATCCACGCAAAGACGAGAGAGCCACCGCGTGAAACAATATTCATCTTTCTTTTATGCTTTTTTATCTGATCAATCGTCTTACGGGTAATCCCACAGTGAAGCGTTACAAAATCTACACCATCTTCTGCATGAAGGCGAACTACATCAATAAAGTCTTTTGCAGTAAGGGTTGCAAGATCTCTCTGATAATGAATTACACTGTCATATACAGGAACTGTGCCAATCATAGCAGGACACTCTGCCGTTAACTTTCGCCGGAATGGCTGCGTATTTCCATGAGAAGAAAGATCCATAATGGCTTCTGCTCCCATATCAACGGCTGCCATAACTTTCTGCATTTCGATGTCATAATCTTTGCAGTCACGGGATATCCCAAGATTTACATTGATTTTCGTGCGGAGCATGGAACCCACACCGTTGGGATCAATGCAGGTATGAAGCCTGTTTGCACAGATTGCCACCTGGCCTTTTGCGACAAGCTCCCGGATTTCCTCTTCGGTACGATATTCTTTCTTTGCGACAGCTTTCATTTCAGGTGTAATGATTCCTTTCCTTGCAGCCTCCATTTGTGTTGCGTAATTTCTCACGGTTTCTCCTTTCTTTCATCAGCAACGTTTCCTATCGCGGCATAAGTTGGTGCCCCCAATGTGCCGCCTGAAACTTCTTTCAAAAAAACAGGAGAATACTTGCTGCGGTATCCTCCTGTAAAAAATCCATAAACGATGACTTCCTACGGCGGCATTATCCGCATCAGGTTAAAGGGTCGAAGTTCGGTTACTTCCTCTCAGCCTGCAAACACAAGCTCCCCTGTATTTATTTCTGGAATATTATACACCTTTCTTCGCAAAAGCACAAGGGACTTTCTTCTCCATAACCATCATGCCCGGGCTTTTTCATTCCACAGTTTTTCGGCAGCAGGTTTCCAGTTTTCTGCATACTGATCGCATTTGCTGCAGAGGTGTTCCACGCTTTCCGGAGACTGGAGATCGGTGGAATGTGCTTCGGTACATACGACCATGGCACGCAGCTTATCCGGATTTTCCAGCATCGGACATGGACGCAGCATGTTCTCGTTAAACGGCTGACCGTCGTGGTATGCCATCATGATCGGAGACCGCAGTCCCTCCAGCAGCGTTTTTTCGCGGATATTGGAATCCGAATAGTGAACAAACACGCACGGATCCATATCGCCGTTGGCGTTGATATGCAGGTATCTTCTTCCGCCTGCAATGCATCCGCCTACATATTCCGCATCGTTCTGGAAGTCCATGGCAAACAGCGGTTTCTCTGCACGATACCTGCGGATTCTCTTACACGTTTCGATCCGCTGCTCCGGTGTCGGCAGCAGCTCCGGCGACGCATCGTTTCCCACCGGCATGTAGTGGAAGTACCAGATGAAGTACGCCCCCATCTCAATCAGCTGATCAAAGAATTCCTCCGATGTGATGGATTCGAAGTTTGCACTGGTATAACAGGCGGAAATTCCGTAGAACAACTTCTTTTCACGCAAAATCCGCATAGCGGCCGTTGCTTTTTCATAGACACCGTTCCCCCTCCGGCTGTCTGTGGCTTCTTCAAACCCTTCCAGGCTAATGGCGGGAACAAAGTTTCCCACGCGCAGCATTTCATCTGCGAAGGCTTCGTCAATCAGTGTTCCGTTGGTGAAACTCAGGAAGACGCAGTCCGAATGCTTCTCGCAGAGGCGGATCAGATCATCTTTTCTGACCAGCGGCTCGCCGCCTGTATATATGTAAAAATACACCCCTAATTCTTTTCCCTGCCGAATGATATCATCGATCTCCTCGAAGGTCAGATTCAGCTTATTTCCGTATTCCGCCGCCCAGCAGCCGGTGCAGTGCAGATTGCACGCACTGGTCGGATCCAGCAGAATTGCCCACGGAATGTTGCAGCCGTACTCTTTTCTGTACTTTTCCTGGGTTTTCCATCCGTCCAGAGCGGCATTGATGAAAAAGTTTACTGCCGTGGTCTGCATCACATGCGGATCGATTTCGTGGACCAGCCTCTGAATATAGCTGTAATACGGATGGTCCGGATTGGTCATGGCCTCTCTTACCATCTTTCTCTGCGGTCCGAATTCTTCCCCAGAGAATTTATCCGCCCAGTCCATCAGTTTCAGCAGATTCTTTTCCGGATCCTTATACAGATATTTAAATGCCTGTTCCAGTCCGAATTTTTTTATTGTTGTTGATACGTCCATTGTAATTTCCTCCTGAAGTTCTTATTCATTCTCTTTCTTTATTTTTACTGTCTGTACAACGATCAGATGATTCATGAAACCTTCCAGCATCAGCCCCACTCCGCCTATGAGATGTATTATTTGGGGCTCATCGAACGGTCTGACAATGATCAGTACACCGAAAATCGCAGCTGCAACAGAGGAAGCCAGAATCCATCTCCAGGTTTCCAGGCCAAATGCTCTGGCATCTTTCGCCGTCTGGATTTTCAGCAGTGCATCCACCAAAATCAGCATGCCCAGGCCGGGAACCAGGTAATGCTGCATCCTCTGGCTTCCGATCATGACTATGCAGCCGGTCACCATGAGCAGCAGGCCACAGGCAAGATCATATTGAAAAGCCAGGCAGTAAAGATCATCGGACAAATAGCCCAGAATCTTCACGATGCCATACGCGATCAAAATGATTCCGCTGAACAAGCATACCGTATGTGCAGATACACCATACATCGTCATATATATGATCCCGCTGATATAAAATATCACGGAAATTGTCATATACCCGTCCCTGGCAGCACGAAGCTTGCTCAATTTCTTCACCCCCTTCTCCTTTTACAGAAGTCATTTTAGCCTTCTGCCTCAGAAGATTCAATGGGCAATCAGATCCTTTGTGTTCAAAATTTGTGCATTCGGAGGTGAAATGCCTAAATTCGCTGTCTGGAATTACTCTTCTTCCTCAAAGAAAAAGGCGATGAATATTTCTTTCATCGCACATTTTTCGTATTATCAGTTCTACTTTTCGTAAATATTTTCAATTAAGGTGGAAACACCTAAGCCACCTCCGCAGCAGCTGGAGAACATGCCGTATTTTCCGCCTTTCCGGA
>JBJFHL010000024.1:0-57865 GCA_051893555.1 Anaerovoracaceae bacterium | reverse complement strand
GTTCGATGACATTTTAAGAGAGCAATTCCGTGTCAAAACACGGGAGCATTAACAGCAACCGGGACACAGCTGCAGGAAATCAGAGATAAGAATCAGATTCCTTTGTCAACAGAAGTATTTACGCTGCAGGGAGGCTTTGATATGAAAAAGCTTCGGGGAGTAAACCGACTGATGATGTGCATGATGGTGAAGACTGTAGGAAAAGCACTTGCTGAAAAAACAGACAGAACACCGGAAGAGAATGATATGCTGGAATTGATGATACATGGAGGCAGTCGGGTAAGTCCGGAAAATCTTTCAGAACCGGTTAAGTGGTATGAACAGAACGACGACTTAGAATGAGGAGAAGATGTTATGGCTGCATTTGCAGGAGTAGGGTTTCTCTTCATAATTTTGATGTTTGGATCAGGATTGATCATTTCGTCAATCATTGGATTGATTTTCTGTAATAAAGTCAAGAAAAGGGAAGAAAAGAACAGAAAAAGGATATTAAAGATATTTTTATGGATAATTCTTAGCGTCGGCATTGTTGTTATTGCAATTTCTATGATGTATTTTTACCTTATTATTTCAAACTGGTGAGAAAGGATAAAATGAGATATGAAAAATAAATATAAAAGAAAACTGAATCGTTTCCGTGATCAGGTGCTGACGGATGTAAAAATGGACAATGAAACCAAAGCGAAAATGGCCGAAGAAACAGCCCGGGATGTGGTAGCAGGCCTTCAGAAAATGCTGGATCCCGAGGAATACATTCGGATTTATCGAAAAAAAGAACATAAAATGGAGGCAAAATGAATGGAAGAAAAGATGAATATTCAGGAATATCTGACCACCGGTGTAGAAAACATCGTTAAAAATGCAGTAAAGGTTACGCTGACCAATCCGGTGCAAAGTATTTTTATGGGAAGATTTGCAGCTGCAGCGAAAGCAGCATCGGAGAAACGGAAACTCTCAGAAAAGACAGGAGAGCATATTCCCGCATTTCTCATTGCCAGTATAACCAGCAGCTGTAATCTGCATTGTGTAGGCTGTTATGCCAGGGCGATTCATTCCTGCACAGATATAGAACCTGCTGAACAGCTTACTGCAGAAGAATGGGATGATATTTTTGAACAGGCTGAGGAAATGGGAATCAGTTTTGTCCTTCTGGCAGGCGGTGAGCCGATGATTCGCCGCGACGTGATTGAAAAGGCCGGGAACAGGCAGAATATTCTGTTCCCGATATTTACAAACGGAACACTTATGGATGATACATATATTAAACTTCTGAAAAAAAGCAGGAACCTTCTTCCGGTATTCAGTATGGAAGGAAGAGAAAACTATACGAATACCAGAAGAGGAGAAGGAATTTACGGGATGGTTCTCTCTGCTATGGAGGAACTACAGAAAGAAAACATGCTGTTTGGTGCTTCTGTCACGGTCACAAAAGAGAACCTGGAGGAAGTAACCTCCGACGCATTTATTGAAAAACTTGAGAAAAGGAACTGTAAAGCTCTGTTTTTCGTGGAATTCGTGCCAATGTCACGAGAACTGCAGGAACAGGCACCTGGAGATGCGGAAAGAACATATATGAACCTGCGTCTTGCGGAAATCAGGAAGAAGTATCAGAATATGATAGTTTTATCTTTCCCTGGGGATGAAAAATCGTCTGGCGGTTGTATTGCTGCAGGCAGAGGATTCTTTCACATCAATTCCCATGGTGGTGCAGAACCATGTCCATTTTCACCATTTTCGGATGTGAATGTGAGGAACACGTCTTTAAAAGACGCATTACATTCCGAACTGTTTATGAAACTGCAAAGCAGCGGAGCATTGATGGAAGAGCATGTCGGCGGCTGTGTGTTATATGAGAATCGTGATCTGGTAGAGAGCTTCTTATAAATACCTGTTCCTTAAAAATAAATGCTTGACAGCTAATTACTATTAGCCTATAATATAGCTAATGATATTTAGCCAAATAAACATTTATATAAAGAGGTGAACAGAATGAGCTATATAAAGAAATGGGTTTGCTGCCCCATATGCGGCGGTAAAACCCGTCTGCAGCTACTGGAAACGACAGAACTGAAGGATTTTCCTCTGTTTTGTCCCAAGTGTAAACAGGAGATGCTGATCAAAGCAGAAAAATATCATGTAAGACTTATTAGCCAGACGCATTAGACGCAGCGCTGTATCGAGTCAGCGATCAGTGCTGTTTTTTTGTGAAAAAGAATATGTAAAGATTGGAGGTAGTATCAATGAAAAAAACAATAAAAGTAATTCTGATCATTATAGTTTTGCTGGGAATTTCAGTTTGCGGCTTCAGGATGATCATGGATCATCAGATCAGTGAAACGTACGACAGACTGGATGCGGTTGCTGCTATTGACTTGTCTGTCGTGGAAGACGGCGTTTATGAAGGAACAGAAGAGACTGCGCTGGTGAAGGTTACCGTGAAAGTGGAAGTGAAAGACCATAAAATGATTGACATTCAGCTGATTCGCCACGAGAATGGCAAAGGTAAACCGGCAGAAGATATGATTCCGGAAATGCTTCGAGAGAATACCAGCGAAGTGGATTGTGTATCCGGTGCAACCATGTCCAGTAAAACCATACGTGCCGCAGTAAGAAATGCACTTGCAAAAGGAATTGTTGAGAACGCTTAGGCAGGAATATGAGTTTTTCTCGAAAAATGACACAATATTCTATAGTTCACGCCTCGATTTTCTTAGAAATATGTATTATGATAATATCATTGAAAAAGAATAGAAAGCGGGGGTAAAATCATGAGAATAAAATTCTTTTGTGTTGTTGTTCTGATCTGTATGGGATGTATGCTGCTTCTGACCGGGTGTGTGGTACATTTCAATGGCGGTAATGCAGGAAGTACGTTTGATTATTCGGATGCGGAAAGTTATACTGTGGGCGGTGGATCCGCCGATGCAGCTGTAAAGAATCTGGAGATCGAGTGGCTTTCAGGTAAAGTAAATGTAACTGTGTCAGAAAGTGATTCGATTCTGCTGGAAGAAACGGCAAATAAAGAACTTCCCGATGATCTGATCATGCGATGGAAGCAGGATGGTGACACCCTTCGTGTGAAGTTCTGCAATGCCGGCACCTGGAATACCAACGGAATGGAAAAAGAACTGACGGTAACGATTCCGGAAGGACTGGAATTGGATGTGCTGGAAATTGAAACGGTTTCTGCTGACATCAGCGCACAACAGATTAAGGCAGACGCTGTGGACTGTGAAACCGTATCCGGCGATGTGGATATTGCTGTGGATAGGGTAAAACTGCTGCAGGCAGAAACGGTTTCCGGTTCTATCATTGCAGCAGCAAAAGAATTAAAGGAGACAGAACTGGATACGACCAGCGGAGACATCCGGCTGAACCTGGAGAAAGTATCCGGAGACTGTGAAATCGGGACGGTGTCCGGCGATGTGACACTTGCAGTACCCGGGAGGTCGGATTTTGCGGTGCGTTACGATACGGTCAGCGGAGAGATGGAAAGTGACATAAGTCTGAAAAAGGACGGTGATGAATTCATCTGCGGCAGCGGGAAACATACCTTTCGCATTGACACAATATCTGGAAATTTAACGATACTTGAAAACAAGTAAATGAAACATAAGTTTTTTTCTAAGACGTGTTGAAATTTTCATAGCAGTATTGTATAATAAGCAAGGCAAAATTACATTTAATCTTAGAAAAAGTTAGGAGGTGTCTCCATGGGAAGACACGGTACGATTGCAGGAAGAAAAGCAGCACAGGACTCCAAGAGAGCCGCATTATTTACCAAGTATGCCAGAGCCATTACAGTGGCAGCAAAAGACGGCGGAGATCCTGAATACAATGCAAGTTTAAGACTTGCGATTGAAAGAGCCAAGGGCATTTCCATGCCAAACGATAATATTAACAGAGCCATTAAAAAAGGTACCGGCGAGCTGGCCGGAGAAACGTATGAAGAATTATCTTTCGAAGGATATGGTCTGGCAGGTGTTGCAGTTATTGTAGAAGCGCTGACTGACAACAAGAACAGAACCACATCCGCAGTACGTTCCACCTTTGATAAATACGGCGGCAACCTGGGTGCACCGGGCTGTGTATCTTATATGTTCTCCCGTAAGGGAATCATTCTCATTGAAAAGACGGATGATATTGATGAAGATACACTTTTGGAAGCGGCACTGGAAGCAGGCGCAGATGATATGGTTTCGGGCGAGGACAGCTTTGAAATCGTAACGGATCCTGCTGTTTATACCGATGTTCATCATGCACTGGCAGAAGCTGGTTATGAAATTGCGGAATCAGATGTGGAATATGTTCCGTCCATGGAAGCAACTCCGACTGACCCGCACGATATTAAAATGCTTGCCAAGATGATTGAAATTCTGGAAGACAACGATGATGTACAGAAGGTTTATACAAATTGTGCCATCGACCTGTTTGAAGAATAAGATGCTGAAAGCAGACAGATAATAAAACTATCCTGGATTATTCGTTGAGGAGTTATAATTGAACCTACACTTGCGCAAAGGGAACCCGGGTTTCCCGGCCTATGTCAGGCCCCCATGTCAGGGGAAGGCAGAAGCAGGAACAGGGTACCCACCTATCAGTAGATAGGGCGTCAATTATGGCCTTGACGGTAATTTGGGATTTTTTTATAGCTGCAGAAGTTGCAAAAGGAGATTTAGTTTAAAATGACAGAAAGACAACTGACCGTCAGAGGAATGATAATCGGCGCCATCGGCAGTATCATTCTTACTATGAGTTCCATGTTTATCGCCCTGAAACTCAGTTCACTGCCGTGGCCAATCATGTTTGTAGTGCTTATATCCATGTTTACTCTCAAACTCTGCGGGAATACGAACCTGCAGGAAATCAATGTGACACAGACTGCCATGTCTGCCGGCGCAATGGTTGCGGGAGGACTTGCATTTACCATACCTGGTATCTGGATGCTTCATCCGGATGCTGAAATCAATATCGGCGCACTTCTGGCCGTCACGCTGGGCGGTGTGATTCTGGGTCTGATTTTCACTGCGCTGTTCCGTAAATATTTCATTGAAACACAGCAGCTGCCGTATGCCATGGGACAGGCCGCCGCCGCCACACTGGTGGTAGGGGATTCTGATAAGAAAAAAGCCGGTCTGCTGTTTGTATCCATGGGTGGAGCCGGGATTTTTACGGTGCTTCGTGACTGGTTTGCAAAAATACCTGCCACACTCATGAGTACGTCTGCAATCGGTACATATGGTTCCTATTTCGGAATATGGCTTTCGCCGATGCTTGCGTCCATCGGATATATCGTTGGTCCGGTCGTAATCGGTGTATGGTTCCTGGGGGCTCTGATCGGTGATGTGGGTATTCTTATGGGCGGCGTGGAGCTGGGCTTATGGGATGGAGCAACGGCTGCTGCCATCAAATCCTCCCTTGGAATCGGGCTCATGGTGGGAACTGGAATCGGTATTTTGGTGAAAGGTATTCTGCCGAAAGCAAAGGCTGTTTTCGGTTCCATGTTCAGCCGGGATCAGTTAGGCGATTGTTTTATCAGTCTTCGGTGGGCGCCGGCGGTCATGGTACTTCTTGCATTTGTATTCACTCTTGTGGCAGATATGGGAATCGTTGCGTCAGTGATTACGATTCTGGGGACGTGGCTTGCCACTTCCATGTCTGCACAATGCGTTGGTCAGTCCGGCATTAACCCGATGGAAATCTTCGGAATTATTGTCCTGATTGCGGCAAAGGCGGTATCTTCGATCGGTGATACAGAGGCATTTTATGTGGCTGCTATCGTTGCAGTTGCCTGCGGCCTGGTGGGTGATGTGATGAACGACTTCAAGGCTGGCGATGTGCTGAAGAGTGATCCGAAAGCCCAGTGGTTTGCGGAAGTGATCGGTGCTATTATCGGTGGCGTTGTTTCTGTACTGATCCTTGCAGTGATTTTGAAAGCGTATGGCGGAGAGGCCTTTGGTGGTGAAATGTTTCCGGCAGCACAGGCTTCTGCAGTTGCAGCCATGGTAGGAGGTATTTCCCATATGCCAGCCTTCCTGATCGGCATAGTGGCTGCAGTATTGCTCTATTGTATCAACTTCCCTGTCATTACACTGGGACTCGGTGTTTACCTGCCGTTTTATCTTTCCGCAACGGCTTTTCTTGGCGGTGTAATTCGCCTTCTGGTGGATCGGTTTGCACCGGAATTTGAAAAGGAAAGCAAAGGAACCATCATCGCTTCCGGTCTTTTAGGCGGAGAATCCATCGTGGGCGTTATCATAGCGATCATTACTGCATTGCAGATAATATTATAAAGAAAGAAAAGGTCAGATTATGGGGAAAAGGATTATCATTATTGACGGAAACAGCCTGATCAACCGGGCATTTTACGCCATGCAGCGGCCGATGATCACCAGTGAGGGCATCTATACCCAGGGTGTTTACGGTTTTATCAATATGCTGCAGAAGCTGGAGGGGGACTATGATCCGGAGTATCTTACGGTGGCCTTTGACCTGAAAGCACCGACCTTCCGTCACCTGGAATATGACGCATATAAGGCCGGAAGGAAAGCTATGCCGCCGGAGCTGGTGATGCAGATGCCGATCATGAAGGATGTACTGCACGCCATGAATATTGAAACGCTGGAAATGGAAGGGTTTGAAGCAGATGACATTATAGGAACTGTTGCGCGCGAGGCAGAGGAACGGGATATTGAGCCGTTGATCATCACAGGGGATCGGGATGCGCTTCAGCTTGCCAGTCACAAAACGAAAGTCCTTATTACGAAAAAGGGAATCACCGATTTTGACCTCTTTGATTACGATAAAATGCTGGAGACCTATCAGCTGCCTCCGGCACAGTTTATCGACCTGAAAGGCCTCATGGGTGATAAGTCTGACAATATCCCGGGGATTCCCGGCGTCGGAGAGAAAACCGGCATCAAGCTTCTGACGCAGTTCGGTTCTGTGGAAAATATGCTGGAGCATACAGATGAAATTGCTAACGTAAAGCTGCGTGCCAAGGTGGAAGAAAACGCGCAGCAGGCTGTTATGAGCAAGCGCCTTGCCACGATTAATACCCATGTCCCGCTTGATTTGGATTTCGACAAACTGAAACGTGAAGAGCCGGATTATCCGAAGCTGATCGAGCTGTACACGAAACTGGAATTTAAGAGTTTCCTGAAGCGTCTGGAAGGAAAAGATGCGGTTATGCAGGAATCCGCTTTGGAGCCTGCTGAGATGGAGCAGATCTTCATTACCAGACCGCAGGATATGGAAAAACTGAATCTTCTGGAAACAGGGCAGCCTGTTATGTTGAAAGTGTTCGGAGATGACAGCCATGTACAGAAGCCGCTGGTGGAAGGCGTTTTTCTGTCGGATGGAAACAGGGCATTCTACATTGACTGGGAGAAGGCTGGAGCGGAAAAGGTCATTGACTGGCTCAACGGTGCAGGTCTTTCTCTGTATGGCCACGATCTGAAGAACAGCCTTTTCAGCTTGATGTATTATGGATTCCATCCGGTGAATGTGGTGTTTGATACTGCCATCGCGGCCTATGTTCTGGATGTTTCCAGGAGCAGTTATGACCTGGAAACGCTGGCACTGGAACAGCTGCATCTTCAGATGAAGCCCGTACAGGAAAGTGAGCAGATGGATCTGTTTGCAGATCCATCTGCAGATCATATGAATTATGGTATCATCATGGTGCAGGTATTACAGAAGATGGTCCCTGTGCAGAAGGAAAAAATCGAGAGTCAGCAGCTGGATAAAGTTCTCTATGAAGTGGAACTGCCCCTGATTGAGGTTCTTGCTTCTATGGAAGTGGACGGTATCACTGTAAATCCGGCCTTTCTTGAAGAATTCGGCATAGAATTAAAGAAAAAAATTGGCGAACTGGAACAGCAGATTTACGAATATGCCGGAAAGAGTTTCAATATTAATTCGCCGGTTCAGTTGGGCGAAATCCTGTTCGAAACGCTGAAACTTCCTTCAGGAAAGAAAACCAAACGTGGATACAGTACCAGTGCAGATGTTCTGGAAAAGATCAGGCCGCTGCACCCGATCGTGGATGCAGTGCTGACGTACCGCAATTATTCCAAACTGAATTCCACGTATGTGGAAGGAATGAAACCGCTGATCAGTCAGGATGGAAAAATCCGTGCCCATTTCCAGCAGAATGTCACGACCACAGGGAGGCTTTCCTGTACGGAACCGAACCTGCAGAATATACCAATCCGTCAGGAACTGGGCAGAAAGCTGCGGCAGGCTTTCGTAGCTTCCGGATACAATTATACGCTGGTCGGTGCAGACTATTCTCAGATCGAGCTTCGCGTTCTGGCGCATCTTTCGGAGGATCAGGTGCTGATCGATGCATTTAATGCCGGAGAAGACATTCATAAACTGACCGCTTCCCGGGTTCTGGGTGTTCCATTTGATGATGTAACACTGGAGCAGAGAAGCAGGGCAAAAGCTGTAAACTTCGGCGTAATATACGGCATGAGCAGTTTCGGCCTCAGCGAAGAACTGAACATTTCCAGGAAAGAGGCAGATGACTACATTAAAGAATATTTCCGCAAACACGAAAAGGTAAAGGAATATATGGATGGTCAGATCGAAAGCTGCAGGAAATTAGGTTATTCGACTACCATGCTGGGCCGCCGACGGGCAATCCACGAAATCCATGCTTCCAGCTTCAACGTTCGACAGTTGGGCGAGCGGCTTGCCATGAATACCCCGATTCAGGGCAGTGCAGCCGATATTATCAAACTGGCCATGATCAAAGTCTACCGCGAACTGAAAGAACGTTTTCCGGAAAGCCGGCTGATCCTGCAGGTACACGATGAACTGATCATTGACTGCAGAAACGACCAGCTGGAAGAAGTAAAAGAACTGCTTGTCCGGAACATGGAAAGCGCGCTGGCACTTCGGGTGAAGCTGGCTGCGGAACTGAATACCGGTTCTTCCTGGTATGAGCTGAAGTAAAAGGAGTGACGGTTTTATGAGAATTATTGGTCTGACCGGTGGTATCGGTTCCGGAAAATCCACTGTCTCGGCTTATCTCAGAGAAAAGAGAATTCCTGTGGTTGATGCGGACGAAATCTCCCGGAAGCTGACTGCTCCGGAATCTCCGCTGCTGCCTTCCGTTCGGATTTTGCTTGGTGAAAAAGTCTTTCATGAAGACGGCACCCTGAACCGTCAGGCTGTAGCCGACTGTATTTTCAGCGACAGGAAATTGCTGAAATCCTACGAAAATTTGATTACAGAAGAAACCGCGCGTCGGTGCCTGGCAGCACTGCGGCGGCTCGAAGCGGAAAAAAGATGGATCATTGCCGTCTTGGATGCACCGCTGCTGTTTGAATGCGAAATGCAGCAGTATACGGATGAAAACTGGCTTGTGCAGGCGGATCCTGAGACAAGGATTGCCCGTGTCACCGCTAGGGACGGGATTTCCAGAGAGGCAATCTGTGACAGAATGCAGAGGCAAATGTCAGATGAAAAGAAGGCAGCTCTTGCAGACGTGATCATAGATAATTCGGGCAGCCTGGAAGAACTGTATCGACAGATTGACAGACAGCTGGAAAGGATGGAAAATGAAACATAAACTGGCTATTGTAACGGAATTTCTGAAGCGAACATGGCTTCTGCTGCTGGTCATTGCAATTGTGGTTGCAGCAGGCATTTCCAGCGTGGAAATCATAAAAGAAGAAGTGCTGAAAATAGATCCGGATGTCAGATATGAGGAAGCAAAGTCCTTATATCTTTCCTGTGAGTCTCTTGATACACTGAATCCGATCCTTTCGAAAAGTGAGGATGTTTTCCATCTTTCCAAGCTGATCTACAACAGTCTTTTTGATTATGACGAAACGCTCAATGTGGTGCCGGAACTGATCGAGTCCTATGAGGTGAATACTGACCGCGGTATGGTCAGCGTCAAACTGAAGCAGGGGATCACCTGGCATGATGGAAGTTCCTTCACGGCAAAGGATATTTCTTATACGGTAAATGCGATTCAGTATGCGGGAAAGCAGTCGCTGTATTATGATAAAGCATCTAAAATCAGTTTTGTTCAAATAAAGGGAAATTACGAAGCGAATATCTATTTTAAGAATGCGTATGATGCGTCCCTGGATGATCTGACGTTTCCTGTTTTGCCGTCTTCTCAGTATGCGTCGGCTTCCCAGCTGGCTTCAGCAAAGGACAATTTCAGACCGGTTGGAACAGGACAATATAAATACCAGTCCTATGACTACCTGAAAAAACTGAAGCTGAAGCCCAATAAGGAGTATTTCGGTACTGTTGCGACAAAGAAACTGGAAGTAATGATCCTGCCGGAGAAGGATCTGGCTTCAAATATGATGGAAATTAATTCTGTGACTTGTTATGTGGACTCTTCTGCAGAAAGAAAATCAACCGTGATCGATAAAAACCTGACCATGTATGATATGCTTTCCAATCAGGTGGAATTTCTTGTTTTTCATCCGACACGGATGTCTGTAAAAGACAAGGAGATGAGAAAAGCCATTGCTACAGCCATCGATGAAAAAAATGTACTGGAAAACGGGTATATGAATGACGGCGTTCTGACAGACACCATTTTTTATCCGAATTTCTGCGGTGTGAAGGATACGGGAGAGGCTTACAGTTATAATCCGGAAAAAGCGTCACAGATGCTGAAGAAACTGGGACTTGAGGATCGTGATAAGGATGGTATTCTGGAGGACGAAAGCGGAAAGATGTCACAGTTGCAGATCCTGGTGAACCGAAACAATGCAACCAGGCTGGCTGCAGCACGACTCATAAAGAAAGATTTGGAGAATGCCGGATTTATGGTGACGCTGGATGAGCTGAAATGGAAAGACTATCAGCAGGCGATTACAGCAGGACAGTACGATATTCTGGTTACCGGATTCTCCATTGACGAGCAGTATGATCTTCGCTCCTTCTTTAACAGGAAAAGTGAGTGGAAATATTACAATGCACAGCTTCTGACCCTGGCTTCTGAGCTGGAAAAGCTTCATACGGCAGAAGAGTATACTGCGTTGTTTGAAGAACTGAAGGAAGCCATGCTGAAGGAACTCCCGTACTACAGTCTCTGCTACAGAAAAATTGGTCTGGTGGGTGTACAGGGCTTTTCTGCGTCCGAACTGCCGATGTTTAATGATCATTATAAAAACATAGAAACCTGGAGCTGGTCCTACATGGTGGAAACAGAGGGCACCAGTGAATCTGATGAAAAAACTGATAGCACAGAATAATGAATGTCCTGAAAAAAACACATTGTAATCATGATCAATCTGTGTTACAATAATTCCGTTACCTTTTATTCTGAATCCTGAATAAAAGGCAGACGGTATGCCGGCGTGATGGAATTGGCAGACGTGCGGGACTCAAAATCCCGTGGTGGCAACACCGTATGGGTTCGACCCCCATCGCCGGCACCATTTGGGTTAATCCTTATTTAAGCTATATAGGAGGAAAATAAGTATGCAAGGTTTAGCAAGTTTGGTACCTTTACTCGTTCTCATTGTTTTAATGTATTTCCTGATGATCCGTCCTCAGAAAAAGAAGGACAAGCAAATCCAGGACATGAGAAGAAACCTGCAGGTTGGTGATGAGATCGTTACCATTGGCGGTATCTGCGGCAAGATCGTTAAGACCAAGGATGAAACCATCGTAATTCAGGTCGGCGCAGATAAGGTAAAGTTCGAAATGATGAGATGGTCCGTATCCACTGTGACAAATGCAAGCCAGAGAGTAAGAGAGGATGTCGAAGCGGAAGAGGAGCAGAAAAAAGTAAAGCCGAAGAGACTGAGAAAATCTGCTGACGTAGAGGAGGAACCGAAGCCGGATGAAACTACGGTTGAGGAAATCAGAGCAGAAGAGGAAAAGGCAGAAAAATAGCTTCATAGAGCTGAAAACTTCAAAATTCAGACCCTGCATCTGCAGGGTCTTTTTGCTTGAAAAAACGTCGGTTTTCTAAAAAAGTACGCAAATATCCTTGTATCTGCAGCAAAAAAGTAGTAAAATGTAATGTAAAATAAAATGCCCCTTTGTGGGCATAATCAGAAATAATTAATGAGAGGTTTTGAAAAAATGAGCGTAAATGTCAAGAGGCTGCTGTGCATTCTGGTGCTGGCAGCGGTAGTGTTTGGCTGGTTCGTAACCGGCTTTGGTATCGGCTCAGTCGATTCCGTGAAAGATGCATTAAAGTATGGTCTGGATATTAACGGCGGTGTATACGTCGTTATGGAAGCGCAGACGGATCTGACAGGTGATGAATTGGAACAGCTGATGGATCAGACCAGAGCGGTTCTGGACAACCGTGTCAATCAGCTTGGTGTAGCGGAATCTTCAGTTACCATTGAAGGGGACAAACGCCTGAGAGTAGAAATGCCGGGTGTGGAAGATGCGGAGGAAGCCATCAGTGCCATTGGTAAAACGGCACAGCTGCAGTTTGTACTGGCAGATGGAACTGTTGTGCTGGATGGAAGCATGGTAAAGGATGCATCCATTGCAACAGACGGTGCTTATTATAAAATTCTGCTGGAATTCAACAGCGAAGGGGCTTCCCTCTTTGAAGATGCTACAAGAAAAGCATATAACAATGAAGTCACATCTGCCATTGACGGAATGAATGCGGATGAAATTGCCATTGTTCTGGATAATGAAATCATTACACACCCGCAGGTACAGAGTATTATTTCCGGCGGAAACTGTGAAATTTCCGGCCATTATACAAGAGAGGAAGCTTCCACTACAGCTGCATTAATTCGCGGCGGTGCACTTCCTGTTGAACTGGTGGAAATCCAGTCTTCTGTTCAGTCTGCCACGATTGGAGCAGATGCACTGGACAAGTCCATCGTGGCCGGGGCCATCGGTTTGGGACTGGTTTTCCTTCTGATGGTAGTATTCTATGGAATGCTGGGTATCGTTGCTGATATTGCGTTGCTGCTGTATGTCGTTATGTTCCTCTGGTCTATGGTTGCCATGGGTGTTGTTCTTACACTGCCTGGTATTGCTGCACTTATCCTGTCCATCGGTATGGCAGTAGATGCCAATGTTATCATTTTTGCGAGAATTAAGGAAGAGATTGCAGCTGGCAAGACGATCCGTGTTGCTGTAAGCACCGGATTTAAAAATGCGCTGACAACCGTATTGGATGCGCAGATCACTACATTGATTGCAGCGGTAGTGCTGTATGAGGTAGGTACCACTTCAGTAAAGGGCTTTGCGCTGACACTGATGATCGGTATTGTGATCAGTATTTTCACTGCTGTTGTGATTACGCAGCTGTTTATTTCCCTGCTTGCTGAGAGCAAAAAATTTGCAAAAAATAAATATTTCGGTGTCAATGAAGACGGTACGCCGAAGCAGATGCTGAATAAAACTTTCTCATTTATCAAACATAGAAAGATTTTCTACATGGTCAGCGCTGTTATCATCGTTGTGGGTATGTTGTTTGCCTTCATCGGTGGTATGAATTACGGTATTGACTTTACCGGTGGTACCATGATCCAGATTGAAATGGGTCAGCAGGTTCCAATCAATGATGTGGAGGAGGCGCTGAAGGATTATGATTTGAATCCGTCTATCATCTATGCAGGTGAAGGCAATTCACAGATCGTAATTAAAACAATCCAGTCTCTGGATAATGCAAAACGTTCTGAAATTGTAGATACACTGGGACAGACATGGGATATCTCAGCAGAGGATGTTCTGGCTTCCGAGCAGTTTGGACCTTCTGTAGGCGATGAACTGAAATCCAACGCGTTCCTCGCAGTAGTCATAGCCTCCATCGGTATGCTGATCTACATCATCTTCCGGTTTAAGTCCTGGAAATACGGTGCGTCTGCTATCGTTGGCGTTGTCCATGACGTACTCATGGTAATTTCGTTTTATGCGATCTTTGGTTATACTGTAAACAATCCGTTTATTGCGGCTATCCTTACGCTTGTAGGTTATTCCATCAATGATACCATCGTAATCTTTGACAGAATCAGAGAAAACAAGACGATGTTCCCGAAAAATGGCAGCGAGGCCAATATCGACAAGAGTCTGAACCAGACTCTCAACCGAACCATTATGACATCCCTGACTACTCTGATCGTAATGATTCCACTGTGCATCATGGTTTCTGCAACGATCAGGGAGTTCATTATCCCTCTGATGGTGGGCGTGATCGTAGGATGTCTGTCTTCCATCTTCATCTGCAGTCCGCTTTATTATGATCTGTGCAAAGGTTCTGAGGAATCCAAGTATGTGAAGAGCACGAAGGCGAAGAAGAAAAAATAAGAAACAGGATCTTTTTTCAAACAAATAAAACTACTGCATCAATAGGAGTTAAGCTGCATGTTGACAAAAGCCGAATTTCTTGAGGAATTACTGAAATACAATTCAAATTATGACACCGAACTGATTGGAAAAGCCTTTGACAAGGCTGAATCACTGCATAACGGCCAGCTACGAAAGAGCGGAGAACCATATTTTGTTCATCCGATCAATGTGGCACTGATTCTGGCACAGCTTGGCATGGATGAAGAGACTATCGTCGGTGGGCTTTTACATGATGTAGTAGAAGATACAGAATATACCAGAGAAGAACTGGTAAATGACTTCAGCGAAGAAATTGCATTGCTGGTTGACGGAGTGACGAAACTGGGTTCCATTAAATTCGAATCCAAAGAAGAACTGCAGGCGGAAAACTTTCGCAAAATGTTTCTGGCCATGTCGAAAGATATTCGTGTTCTGATCATTAAGCTTGCTGACCGCCTGCACAATATGCGAACCATGCAGTACATGTCGCCGGCGAAACAGGTGGAAAAGTCCAAAGAAACCCTTGAGATCTATGCACCGCTGGCGAGCCGTCTTGGTATTTCCACTGTAAAGTTTGAGATGGAAGATCTGGCGCTACAGTATCTTCATCCGGAAGAATTTAAAGACCTGAAAGAAAAAGTAGAGAATCGGAAAATTCAGCGTTCAGAGACCATCAATATGGTGATCGAGGAACTGAAGGAAGTTCTGGACGATATGAAGCTGAAATATGAGATCTACGGACGTGCGAAGCATTATTACAGTATTTACAGAAAGATGAAGTACCAGAAGAAGCAGATTGATGAAATATTCGACCTGATCGCGGTACGTGTCATTGTGGAAAATGTGAGAGACTGTTATGCAGTGCTGGGTCTGGTTCATACCATGTGGAAACCGATTCCCGGCCGGTTTAAGGACTACATTGCCATGCCGAAGCCGAATATGTACCAGTCACTTCACACTACAGTAATCGGAGAACACGGTGAGATTTTTGAGATCCAAATTCGTACCTATGAGATGCATGAAGTTGCGGAATATGGTATCGCAGCTCACTGGAAATATAAAGAGGGGAAGACCAATGCAGAAAATTCTTCTGATGATCTGAAGCTTGCATGGCTCAGGCAATCGCTGGAATGGCAGAAGGATCTGAAAGATCCGAAGGAATTCCTGGAGACAATGAAAATGGATCTGTTCGCGACGCAGGTATTTGTTTTCACTCCAAAAGGGGATGTAATTGAGCTTCCTGCTGGTTCCACACCGCTGGATTTTGCTTTCAAAATCCATTCTGCGATCGGCTGTAAATGTGTCGGCGCCAAGGTCAACGGAAAGATGGTTACCATTGATTATACACTGCAGAATGGTGATATCGTAGAGATCGTTACTTCTGCCAACTCCAGTGGTCCGAGTGTAGACTGGCTGAAAATTGCCAAATCTTCCAATGCAAGAAATAAGATTCGAAACTGGCTGAAACGGGAGAATAAATCTGACACAGTAGATAAGGGCAAGGATATGCTGGATAAATATATCCGAAAAAAAGGGTTCGATCCGCAGCTCTGCGCCAAGGCAAGTTATATCAACAGAGCCATGAAGGCGATGAACTTTGCCAGCAATGAAGAAGGGTTTGTTCAGCTTTCCAACGGCGGAACTCTGATGAGCAAATTCTGCAATCTGCTGTTCAGCTATTATAACGAGGATAACAAGCAGGCCGAGGTGAAATCCAATGAAGAAGTCATGGAGGACATCAAAGCCGCTGAAGCCCGGAAACAGCGACAGCAAAAACAACAGGGACGAAAAGACAACGATACACCTGGTATCATCGTCAAAGGCGCAGATAATCTTATGATACGTGTGGCCAGATGCTGCAATCCTGTTCCTGGAGACGAGATTGTAGGTTTTATCACCAAGGGCAGAGGAATTTCCGTTCACAGGAAGGATTGTTCCAATGTAGTCTCTCTTCCGCCGGAAGAAAAGCAGCGATTTATTGAAGTGGAATGGGAAGACCTGAAAATGGGGAAATCCTATAATGCAGATATCTGCCTGCTGACCTATGACAGGAAGGGAATGCTTTCTGACATATCCAAAACCTGTGAAGATATGGACATCCATCTTTCCGGTGTAAACGCGAAAAGCGGTAAAGACGGTACGGTGAATATGACGATTACACTTTCTATTTCCAGTACCCAGGAAATGCAGAAAGTACTTCGCAGTTTACGTCTGATTGATGGTGTGATTCAGGTATATCGTGCAAAATCCTGATGAAACAAAGAAAGAAAGCAAAGAGAAACGAAGAAGGATATGAGAGCAGTAGTACAGAGAGTGACAGAAGGTGATGTCACAGTGGATGAACAGATTACAGGTTCCATTGGATGCGGATATGTGGTTCTTCTGGGGGTCGAAGATACAGACACGGAGAAGGATGCAGAATATCTTGCAGAAAAAATCGTCGGACTTCGAATTTTTGAGGATGAGGATGAAAAAATGAACTTGTCGCTGCATGACGTTGGCGGACAGATGCTGGTGATTTCCCAGTTCACGCTTCTGGCAGACGCCAGAAAAGGAAGAAGACCCAACTTTGTCAAAGCAGCCAGGCCGGAACAGGCAAAACGTCTGTATGATCATTTCGTAAAAAAAGTAAAGGAGCAGGGAATCTATGTGGGAGAAGGAGTTTTCCAGACACATATGCTGGTTCGTATTCATAATGACGGACCTGTAACCATCCTGCTTGACAGTAATAAATTGTTTTAAGGAGAATTACCATGAAAATCAGCAGATATATTACCGGCCCTATTCAGGTGAATACCTATTTGGCTTACGATGAAGAAACGATGGCAGGTTTCATGGTGGATCCGGGCGGCTATGTTTCCGCCATCACGGATCAGATAAAGAAAGACGGCATCGATCTGCAGTATATTATTCTGACACACGGCCATGGAGATCATATCGGCGGTGTAGAAGGCTATCAGCGTGATTTCCCGTCTGCAAAAGTGATTGCACACCGGGATGAACGTGAACTTCTCATGGATGGAAATCTGAACAGCTCTGCGGAAATGTTCGGAAGACCGATCGCGGTGGATGCTGATCTCTGGGTTGGAAACCGGGAAAGTCTTCGTGTTGGAAATATTTCTATGACATTTTTCCATACACCGGGGCATACGAAAGGCGGCATGTGCATCTATATCGCCGGAAAACCTGGATACTGTTTCAGCGGAGATACTATTTTCCGATATTCCATTGGCCGGACAGATTTCTATGGCGGTGACTTTCGTATTTTAATAAATTCGATTAAGGATGTGATTTTCCTGTTGCCGGATGATACAGTTCTTCTGCCTGGACATATGGATGTATCCACTGTAGGAGATGAGAAAAGGGGAAATCCATTTGTATAAGATCCTGCTGAAAGAAATCGAAAAAAAATATGAATATGTGGAACTGATTAAGGTATTTCTTACACCAGATCAGTTTGAAGCTTTCACAGATGCAGAATTTGAAGAAAATAAATATGCGGCGTCCTCAGATACACTGATTGTTATCAACGAAAGTGGATCGAAAGAACGAAACAGGATAAAAAGAGAGATTTTTTCCATACTTTCGCGTATGACCGGACAGATGCCGCCATGGGGAATTCTAACAGGTGTCAGGCCGGTGAAGCTGACGGGTGAGCTGTATCAGAAATTGGGCAGCCGGGAAAAGGTGAACCTGTGCCTGAAGAACGAGTATCTTGTTTCAGATGAAAAGATTGCGCTTCTTCTGGAAACCTGCGAATATCAGCAAAAGGTGCTGGGATCTCCTCCGAATTCCGGAGTAGGACTGTATATCGGAATTCCTTTCTGTCCTACAAGGTGTCTCTATTGTTCTTTTCCATCCAATCAGAAAGGCCAGGAAGAGATTACAAAGTATCTGGAAGCTTTGGTTACCGAAATCCGTTACTGTGGACGAAGAATGCGTGAGACAGGACTATGGCCGGAATCCGTATATATCGGAGGCGGCACCCCGACGACACTTTCACCGGATCAGCTGGACAGACTGCTGACGGAAGTGGAAACTCATATGGATCTGTCTCGTACGAAGGAATTCACTGTGGAAGCAGGAAGACCCGATACCATTACAGAAGAAAAACTCCGTGTTCTAAAACAGCATGGAATTATGCGAATCAGTATCAATCCCCAGTCTATGAAAAAACGTACATTGGAGTTTATCGGTCGTTCCCATGCGCCGGAAGATATTCTGGATGCGTTTCATAAGACTGCATGTGCAGGAATTTCCATGATCAACGCTGACGTGATCGCGGGACTTCCTGAGGAAACACCGGAGGATTTTAAAAATACAATGGAAACGATAATCGGGCTGGAACCGGATAATATCACAGTTCATACGCTTGCCGTAAAACGGGCTTCACGACTGATGGATCAGGATCCGGACTATCATTACAGACAGGGACAGATTGTCTCTGAAATGCTGGAGATCGGAAGCAGGATGCTGCGTGAAGCAGGTTATCGGCCTTACTACCTGTACCGGCAGAAACATATGGCAGGATCCTTTGAAAATGTGGGATATTGCAAGGGTGACACCCCCTGCATTTATAATATCAGAATCATGGAGGAACAGCAGACCATCATTGCGCTGGGTGCCGGCGGCATAAGCAAAGTGTATTTCCCTGAGGAAAATCGTCTGGAACGCGTTCCCAACGTGACGAATTATGAAGTATATATAGACAGAATGAAAGAAATGCTGGAACGAAAAGAAGAAAATCTATTTAAGGAGGTTCAATCATGCTGACAAATGCGCCAAAAGGGACGAAAGATATCTTACCGGATCAGGTTCACAAATGGCACTATGTGGAAGGACAGTTCAGAGATATCTGCAGAAGATATGGTTTTAAAGAAGTAAGAACGCCGGTTTTTGAACATACAGAACTGTTTACGAGAGGAATCGGTGATACGACTGACGTGGTACAGAAAGAAATGTATACATTCAACGACCACGGCAATCGCAGCATCACTTTGAAGCCGGAAGGCACTTCTCCTGCAGTGCGTGCTTTTATCGAACATAAGCTTTATGCGGAAGTGCAGCCTTCCAAATACTACTACATTACACCTTGTTTCCGGTACGAAAAACCGCAATCCGGACGGCTGCGCCAGTTCCATCAGTTTGGTATCGAAGTATTCGGCACACCGAATATGATGGCAGATGCGGAAGTGATCAGTCTGGGATATGATTTTCTGACCAGTCTTGGAATCACAGAAATCGAGCTTCGTATCAACAGTGTAGGCTGTCCGGACTGCAGAAGGAAGCACCGGGAGGCATTGAGAAGTTTCTTGTCTCCAAAGTATGACGAGTTATGCGATACCTGCAAGACACGTTTTGATAAGAATCCAATGCGTATTTTGGACTGCAAGTCTCCAATCTGCCAGGATCTGGTGAAGGGCGCACCGATGATGATTGACTATCTCTGTGATGATTGCCGTCAGGCTTTCGAGGATCTGCAGAACAACCTCAGAGCAATGGAAATTCCATTTGTTGTGGATCCTGGTATTGTCAGAGGTCTGGATTACTATACCAAGACTGCGTTTGAATTTGTAACCACGAAAATCGGTGCACAGGGAACCGTCTGCGGCGGAGGCCGCTACGACCATCTGGTGGAAGAGGTCGGAGGACCTCCAATTCCAGGTGTCGGCTTCGGACTTGGAATTGAACGCCTCATTATGCTGATGGAAGCAAATGATGCCCAGTTCCCACAGGAAGGTCAGGTGGATGTATTTATTGCTGTAATGGGCGATGCTGCGAAAGCGTTCGGCCTGAAGCTCTGCCACGAACTGCGTGGAAAGGGAATTGCCGCAGAAATGGATACGTTAGCCAGAAATATTAAAAATCAGTTCAAATATGCAAACCGTCTGGATGCGAAATATACCGTCGTGATCGGCGAGAATGAACTGGCAGAGGGCGCTGCTACCGTGAAAAATATGGAAACTTCGGAGCAGCAGCTGGTGAAGTTTGAAGATCTGTTTGATTTTATTACGAAATAAAATACAACCTACAGGAGTTTGAAATGAGTGAATTATTCAAGCGCACATCCATGTGCGGCACTTTAAATATCAGCAATGTAGATCAGGAAGTGGTCTTAAACGGCTGGGTCGCAAAAAGAAGAAATCTGGGTGGTCTGATCTTTATTGACCTGAGAGATAAGACTGGCATCGTGCAGGTCACTTTCGATGATACAATACCGCAGGATATCTTCCAGAAGGCAGATTCCGTCAGAAGTGAATATGTCATCGGCGTGAAGGGAACTGTAAAGGAGAGAAGTGCAAAAAATATGAATATCCCAACTGGGGAGATCGAAGTTTTTGCGACTGATCTGGTGATTTATTCCCAGGCAGATACACCGCCGATATACATTAAGGACGATGACAACGTAGATGATACGCTGCGCCTGAAGTATCGGTATCTGGATCTCAGAAAACCGAAAATGCAGAGAAATCTGACATTCCGTCACCAGGTTACCAAGCTGACAAGAGATTACTTTGACAGCTGCGGCTTTACGGAAGTGGAAACGCCGATGCTGATCAAGTCCACGCCGGAAGGCGCCCGGGACTATCTGGTTCCGAGCCGTGTTCACCCAGGTGAATTTTATGCGCTGCCGCAGTCCCCGCAGCTGTTCAAGCAGCTGCTGATGGTCAGTGGAACAGACCGCTATATGCAGATTGTAAAATGCTTCCGTGATGAAGACCTTCGTGCTGACCGTCAGCCGGAATTCACGCAGATCGACCTGGAAATGTCCTTCGTGGAGGCCGACGATGTTATGGCTGTGCAGGAAGGTTTCCTGCAGAAGCTGTTCCATGATCTCATGGGTGTGGACATTCAGCTTCCGCTGCCGCGTCTCACCTGGGATGAAGCAATGGAACGGTATGGTTCCGATAAACCGGATCTGCGATTCGGCTTCGAACTGCACTGTTTGAACCATCTGGCCCAGGGCTGCGGCTTCAAGGTGTTTACGGACGCATTGGAAGCCGGCGGTGATGTTCGTGGAATCTGTATCGACGGAGGTGCAGACCAGTTCAGCCGTAAAGAGATCGATAAGCTGACTGCCGCCGTAAAGGATTACGGTGCAAAGGGCATGGTATGGATAAAAGTCGGAGAAGGGGAAATCAACTCCTCTGTCAATAAATTTTTTACCCAGGAAGAACTGGCAGCATATGCTGCAGAATTTGAAGCAAAGCCTGGCGATCTGATCTTCATCGTTTCGGATAAAAAGAAGGTTGTCTTTGATTCCCTTGGTTTCCTGCGCCGAGAAATCGCACGCCGCCTTGGCCTGCTGAATGATAAGGAATTTAAACTGCTTTGGGTTGTGGATTTCCCTATGTTTGAAAAGGACGATGAAACCGGCGAACTGAAGGCAATGCATCATCCGTTCACCCAACCGAAGCTGGAGCAGGTTCCGCTGCTGGATACCGATCCGACTGCCGTTAAGGCGGAAGCCTATGATATCGTGCTCAACGGCGTGGAGCTGGGAGGCGGCTCCATCCGAATTCACGACAAGGATCTGCAGGCGAAGATATTTGAAGTTCTAGGTCTTACGAAAGAAGAATGTGATGAGAAGTTTGGCTTCCTTATCGAGGCATTCAAATATGGAGTACCGCCTCACGGCGGACTGGCCTACGGTCTGGACCGTCTGGTGATGCTGCTTGCAGGAGAGTCTTCCATTCGCGAGGTCATCGCATTTCCGAAAAATCAAAACGCACAGTGTCTGGTTTCAAACGCACCGTCTCCGGTGGCAGAAGACCAGCTGAAGGAACTGGGAATCACCACATTATGAACGAGGAACGCATCGGGATACTGGGCGGAAGTTTTGATCCGGTTCACTGCGGGCATGTGGCACTGGGACGTGCGGCAATCGCAGAAGGCAGCCTGCAGAAACTCATTGTGATGCCTGCCCATGTGCAGCCATTTAAGCTGGGCAGAGAGGTTGCTGAAGACCAACATCGAATGGAAATGTGCCGGCTTGCTTTTGCAGAGACAGAAAAGGCAGAAGTCTCCGATTATGAAATGACGCAGACGGAGATTTCCTATACCTATGATACACTGGCCTGGCTGGAGTCTGTTTACCCTGACAGTAAACTGTATTTCATTACCGGAACCGATGCTTTCCTGGAGATTGAATACTGGCGTAAAGGACAGGAGCTTCTGGAACACTACAGTTTTATCGTCAGCGTTCGGCCAGGCTATAAAGAGAAAGAGCTGGATGAAAAAAAACAGTACTACAAGGAACGGTATCATACAGAAGTCATACAGCTCCATGCACAAATGCCGGATGTTTCTTCTACGAAAATCAAAGCGAGACGCAGCCGGGATCTGTCCATAGAAGGGATGGTTCCCGAAAGCGTGGAAAGGTATATCCATGAACACAAGCTCTACGTATGATTCTCTGAAGGAGACCATCGAGACATACATTGAAAAAAATGCAACCGAAAAAAGAAAGATTCATACAGAAGGTGTAAGGCAGACTGCAATAAAGCTGGCTGAAAAATACGACGATTCAAATGAAGAATTAAGGCAGAAGGCGGAGCTTTCCGCACTGTTTCACGACATGTACCGGGGCGTCTCCACAGATATTCTGAATTATTATGTGAAGCATCTGGGTCTGGATGAGAAGAGATATAGAAATAACGCAAATCTGGCCCATGGAAAAATTGCTGCTGCAGTGATGGAGCGGGAATACGGGATCACGGATGATGATATGCTGAATGCAGTAAGTTTTCATACAACGGGTCGTGCCGGAATGTCCCTTCTGGAAAAAATTATTTATATTGCAGATGCGATTGAACCCAACCGAAGTTATCCCGGTGTGGAAGAATTGCGAAAGTCTGCGGAACATGATATTGATCTGGCGTGTCTGCAGTCTCTGACGAACACCATCGCCTACGTGCGCGGCGAAAATAAATATCTGGACGAAGATACAATACTCGCGAGAGAGTATTTTGAGAAGCTGATAAAAGAAAAAGGAGAAAATATATGACCAACAAAGAATACGCATTGCTGGCAGGGAAAGTGTTGTCAGAGAAAAAGGCCCAGGATATCATGATCATTGATATTCAGCAAAAAGCCTCTTTCGCAGACTATTTCGTCATCTGCTCCGGTAATTCTGAACGTCAGGTGCAGAGCCTGACGGATGATGTGGAGGATGCTTTTGCCAAGCAAAATCTGTTCGTCAAATCTGTGGAAGGACGTCACGGCTCCGGCTGGATTCTGATGGATTTTGGCGACATTATCGTCAATGTATTTACCAGAGAAATGAGAGAACGTTATAATATCGAAAAAGTATGGGGAGATTGCCAATTCATCGAAGTGGAGGATTAGACATAAAATGAACGAGAAGTATAACTTTAAGGAAATTGAGCAGAAATGGCAGAAATACTGGGAAGAGAACCAGTGCTTCAAAACAGTGGAAGATGACTCCAAAGAGAAGTACTACTGTCTGGAAATGTTCCCGTATCCATCCGGCAAGTTGCACATGGGACATGTGAGGAATTACTCTATCGGTGATGTTGTAGCCAGATTCAAGAAAATGGACGGCTACAATGTACTGCATCCGATGGGATGGGACTCTTTCGGCCTTCCTGCGGAAAATGCAGCGATCAAACACGGAATTCATCCGAGCAAGTGGACCTGGGAAAACATTTCTGAAATGAGAAACCAGCTGAAACAGCTGGGACTTTCCTATGACTGGGACAGAGAAGTTGCAACCTGCCATGAGGATTATTATAAGTGGATGCAATGGATCTTCATTCAGTTCTATAATCGGGGACTGGCTTACAAGAAAGAGAATCCGGTAAACTGGTGTCCAAGCTGTCAGACGGTTCTTGCCAATGAACAGGTGGTGGATGGCTGCTGTGAACGGTGCAAGTCTCCGGTTGGAAAAAAGAATCTGTCCCAATGGTATCTGAAAATCACCGACTATGCGGATCGTCTCCTGGATAACCTTGATAAACTGGATGGCTGGCCAAATAAGGTAAAAACCATGCAGAGAAACTGGATTGGACGGTCCACCGGTGCGGAAGTGGATTTTGCCATCAAAGATGATGATCGCAAAATGAAAATCTTCACCACCCGCTGTGATACGCTGTTCGGCGTGACTTACATGGTTATGGCTCCGGAACATCCGTATGTCATGAGTCTGGTAGAGGGTACCGAATATGAGCAGCCAGTGAAGGACTATCTGGATAAAGTGCAGCATATGAGTGAGATTGAGAGAACATCCACCACCAATGAAAAAACCGGTGTGTTCATTGGAAGATACGCCATCAATCCGCTCAATGGTAAGGAAGTACCGATTTTCATTTCCGACTATGTACTGATGGATTACGGTACAGGTGCGATCATGGCAGTACCTGCCCATGACCAGAGAGACTTTGATTTCGCGAAGAAATTCAACCTGGAAATCATTCCGGTAGTGGATCCGCAGAATCCGGAAATCGATCTTTACAATCTGAAGGAAGCCTTCGTTGCAGAGGGTACCATGATCAACTCCGGTGAATTCAACGGCCTGAACAATCGTGATGCCATCGAAAAGGTTGCTGCGTATCTGGAGGAAAAAGGCATCGGAAAGAAGACTGTCAACTACAGACTCCGTGACTGGCTCATTTCCAGACAGAGGTACTGGGGCTGCCCGATCCCGATGGTTTACTGCGAAGACTGCGGTTGGGTTCCTGAAAAAGAAGAAAATCTTCCGGTTCTGCTGCCGACGGATGTGGAATTTACCGGGAAGGGAGAATCGCCTCTGACCACTTCCAAAGTTTTTGCGCAGGCAGTCTGCCCGAAATGCGGCAAACCGGCAAGAAGAGAAATGGATACCATGGATACCTTCCTGGATTCCTCCTGGTATTTCCTCCGTTACTGTGATCCGAAGAACAGTGAAGCGCCGTTTGACTTCTCCAAAGTCAGCTACTGGTTCGGAGAAAACGGTGTGGATCAGTACATCGGCGGTGTGGAGCACGCGATCCTTCACCTGATGTATTCCAGATTCTTTATGATGGCACTCTACGATATGGGACTGGTATCCTGTGAGGAACCGTTCCAGAACCTGCTGACTCAGGGCATGGTGAATAAAGACGGCAAGAAAATGAGTAAATCTCTGGGCAATGTCGTCAGCCCGGAAGAAATCATCAACAAGTACGGCGCGGATACTGCCAGATTGTTCATTCTGTTTGCAGCACCGCCGGAAAGAGAACTGGACTGGTCGGATGCCGGTGTGGAAGGAAGCTATCGTTTCCTGAACCGTGTATACCGTCTGGTTTATGAATTCAAGGAAAAGTATCCGGAAGTTCCGGCATACTTTGAAGTGAAGACTGCAGCTGATAAATCTTTAAACTACATGCTGAATACTGCCATTAAGAAGGTCAGTGAAGATGTAGGCGGACGGTTCAGCTTCAATACTGCCATCAGTTCGATTATGGAGCTGGTAAATGAAATGTACCGCTATAAAGAAGGAACCGATGTGAATCCGGGACTCTTCGGCAAGGCGGTGAAAGAGCTGATTATCATTTTATCTCCGTTCACTCCGCATATCTGTGAGGAAATGTGGGAACATATGGGACAGAAAGGTTCCCTGACTACCGTGGCATGGCCGGAATATGATGAAGATGCACTTGTAAAAGACGAAATCGAAATCGTCGTACAGGTAAACGGTAAGCTGAAGGAAAAGCTGATGGTAGAAAGCAACTTGACCAAAGAACAATTAGAAAAGATAGCTATGGAAAATGAAAAAGTCCAGGCATTGTTGGAAGGAAAAACGGTCGTGAAGGTAATTGCAGTACCGAACCGACTGTTGAACATTGTAGTAAAATAGGAAAAACAACTTTATAACAGGCTTTGCTATCTTTTCATAAAAAGAAAAGGACGGAAATTATTTTATGAGAAGAAAACAAACAAGACCAAAGAAGGAAGCAGCCCTGAAAGTGATTCCCATCGGGGGTCTGAATGAAATCGGAAAAAACCTGACCCTGCTGGAATATAAAGATGAGATCCTGATTATTGACTGCGGCATGTCTTTCCCGGATGACGAAATGTACGGAATCGATATCGTCATTCCGGATTTCACCTACCTGATCAACAATCAGGAAAAGATTGTGGGTATGGTGCTGACACACGGTCATGAGGACCACATTGGCGCGGTTCCTTATTTGCTCAAATATATGAATGTGCCGGTATATGGTACCAGACTGACGTTGGGACTTGTGGAAAACAAGCTGAAGGAACACAACATTCAGGGTGACCTTCGTACCATTTATGCAGGGGATAAGATCCAGCTGGGCTGCTTCAATGTAGAGGCAATCCGCACGACTCATTCGGTGGCTGACGCAATCTGTCTGGCCATCGATACTCCTGCCGGACTGGTATTCCATTCCGGCGACTTCAAGATAGACTATACACCACTGGACGGAGAGCCGATCGATTTTGCCAAGCTTGCCTCACTGGGCAAGAAAGGTGTGACTTTGATGCTCTGTGACAGTACCAACGCGGTACGGCCGGGTTTCACTGCATCCGAACAGGTTGTCGGCCAGACCATTGAAACGATTTTCAGAAAATGCAAGACCCGAATTATTATCGCAACATTCTCTTCCAATGTTCACCGAGTGCAGAAAATCATCGAAAGTGCCATTAAGGTTGGAAGAAAGGTTGCTGTTTCCGGCAGAAGTATGGAAAACGTAGTGGCGCTTGCCATTGAGCTGGGGTATCTGGATATTCCGGCTGGTACGCTGGTGGACCTGAAAATGACCAGAAACATTCCGGATGACAAGCTTGTGATTATTACCACCGGAAGCCAGGGTGAACCGATGTCAGCACTGACACGGATTGCCAGCGGGGAACATCGTGCGGTAAAGCTGAAACCTGGTGATACGGTAATCCTTTCATCCTCTCCGATTCCGGGAAATGAAAAAACGGTATCCAATGTGGTAAATAAACTGTTTGAAAAGGGTGCCGAAGTCATTTATTCGGATATAGCAGATATTCATGTTTCAGGCCACGCCTGCCAGGAAGAACTGAAGCTGATGCATTCTCTTCTGAAACCGAAATACTTCATGCCGGTTCACGGAGAATATCGACATCTGATCCAGCATGCACGCCTGGCGGAAAACCTGGGCATGGATCCGGAAAACATCTTTGTGCTGGATAACGGGGATACACTGAACATTACCAGAAACTCTGCTGTAAAGGAAGAGACGAAAGTTCCTGCAGATGCGATTCTGGTGGATGGTCTTGGTATCGGAGACGTGGGAAATATCGTACTGCGTGACAGAAAGCTTCTGTCAGAATCCGGACTGATCATCGTGGTCGCTGCAATCGATCGGGAAAGCCGGGAGGTCGTTTCCGGACCAGACATCATATCCAGAGGCTTCGTTTATGTGAGAGAAAATGAAGGTCTGATTGAAGAAGCAAGACAGGTGGCTATGGCCGCCATGGAAAAATGCCACGACAAGAATATTCGTGACTGGAACTCCATGAAATCCCAGGTGCGGGATTCTCTCAGCAGCTATATTTATGAAACCACCAAGAGGACGCCGATTATTCTGCCGATTTTCCTGGAGGTATGATTTTTCGAGGAGGAAGAACATGAACGTTTACGATCAGGCCCACGGACTGGCACAGGCGATCAAAGCATCCCAGGAATTTATCCAGTATGATGCGCTGAAAAAGCAGGTGGATGCCAATCCGGAGCTGGCAGCTATGGTAAAAGAAGTTCAGACGAAACAGTTTGAACTGCAGGCGAAACAGATGATGGGTGAGCAGATGAATGCAGAAATGATGGCGCAGGCACAGCAGCTTTATGCCATCATGATGCGGGATCCTCTTGCCATGCAGTACATGGAGGCTCAGATGCGCTTTTCCCTCATGATGAACGATGTATATAAGATCATCGGAGAGGCGGTCGGGATCGGCGACATGGCAGATATGTTAAAATAAGTACTTGTTTCGTTCATAAAGATTTGGTATACTAAAATATAGATTTAATTTTTCAGACTTTAATAACAGGAGAGATAAAAAATGATTTACGCAAGCGATTTTAGAAAAGGTATTACCTTTGAAATTAACGGTGAACCGCATGTAGTTCTGGATTTCCAGCATGTAAAACCAGGTAAGGGAGCCGCTTTCGTCAGAACCAAGTACAAGAATATTCTGACCGGTGCCACCAGAGAAGAAGCCTTCAACCCGGAGGATAAATTCCCGAAGGCACATATTGAAACCAGAAGAATGCAGTACCTGTACAATGATGGTGATCTGTACTATTTCATGGATCCGGAAACTTATGACCAGGTTCCACTGCCATTTGATCAGGTGGAAGATGCCATCAAGTTCATGCGCGAAAACGATGAAGCTACCATTAAATTCTACAAGGGCAATGCATTCCTGGTAGAAGCGGATAACTTCGTAAACCTGAAAGTAATTGAAACCGAGCCGGGTGTCAAGGGTAATACTGCAACCAACGTAACCAAGGCTGCAACCGTAGAAACCGGTGCCGTGGTTCAGGTGCCTATTTTCATCGAGGAAGGCGAAGTGATTCAGATCGATACCAGAAGCGGAGAATATCTGGGTCGCGCCAAATAATTCACAGAATCCATAACGTAAAGGGACGTTTTTCAGCGTCCCTTTGTTTGAATGCAGAAAGAACCGAATGAAAATGAGAGAAAAAGATTCGAAAAAAACAGGAAAGTGGATTGCAATCTTTCTTCTGATTGTGATTATCATATGCTGCATCACCGGTGTATCTCTGTTTCAATCCGGTACAGGAGCAGTATCCGCAGAAAGTGAAGAAGTTGTCGTTGCCATTGAAAACGGAAGCGGCTATTATCAGATTATCGAAGCATTGGATCAGGCAGGTCTGATTAAAAATAAAACCATGGCAAAACTGTATGTCCGCTTTTTCGGTCCGGAGAATCCGCAGGCCAATACGTATGTACTGAATAAATCTATGGATCTTAAGACCATACTTGATATTATCAGTACCGGCGACTTCCAATATCTATTAAAGACAAAATTTACGATCATTGAAGGCTCTACCATTCCCGCCGCTGCAGAAAGCATTGCAGATGCACTGGGTTTCCAAAAGAATGAGGTGGTGAAGATCTGGTCTGATGAAGCATTTCTTCGTGAACTGATCGATCAGTATTGGTTCCTGACGGACAGCATACTGGACCATCAGATCCTGTATCCTCTGGAAGGATATCTTTATCCGGAAACATACTTTATTACGGATCAAAATCCTACTGTGGAATCTGTGACCAGATACTGTCTTGACCTGATGAATGAAAAGCTCAGTCCATATCAGAGCCCCATCGAAGAACTGGGAATGACAGTGCATGAATTTCTTTCTCTGGCATCGGTGGTGCAGGACGAAAGCCTGTTCCCGGAAGATTATAAAATGATAGCCGGTGTTTTCTTCAATCGTTTAAAAAATGGCATGCCGCTGCAGAGTGACAGCACGGTTCTTTATGCACTGCAGGAAAAGCGGATCGATGTGACATACGCAGATCTGGAAGTGGATTCTCCGTATAATACCTATAAGTATGCCGGTGTTCCGATCGGACCGATTTGTGCAGTACAGGAAGAGATTCTGGATGCATGTGCCAATTATGAGGAACATGATTACTATTACTTCTTCGCCTGCGAAGACGGCACCGTATTATACAGCAGAACACTGGATGAGCACAATGCAAATGTAAAGAATAATTTATGGTATTAGCACCTGAAAATACAGAAAGGAAACCATTTCATGGAGAAAACCAGCCTGATTACAAATCCAAAGGTGACCGGATATCTGAACGGATTTTACAGATCGGAAAGCCAGGAAATGATGGAACTTCGTCTTGGTGCGGAGGAAGCACAGGTTCCCATCATTCTAAGGGAGACAGAAGACTTCCTGAATGTTCTTCTTTCCATCCTTCAGCCGGAGCGCATTCTGGAAATCGGGACAGCCGTCGGGTACTCCGCAGCATATTTTGCGAAGAAAACAGGTGCACATGTCATTACGGTAGAAAAGTCCGATGAAATGTATTGCATTGCTGCAGAAAATGTGAAGAAGCTGGGTCTGGAGGGAAAAATCCGACTGCTTCTCGGCGACGGGGAAGAGGAAATAAAGAAACTGGCGGAAGCCGGTGAGAAACCTTTTGACTTTGTTTTTATCGATGCCGCGAAAAGCCATTATAAGCGTTTTCTGGATGCAGCCATGCCACTTACACATCCGGGCAGCGTCATCGTCTCGGACAATGTATTATTTCGCGGCAGCGTGGCAGAAGACGAGGCGTATCTGGATCGTCGCCATAAGACGAATATCCGACGCCTTCAAGAATATATGGAATACATCTATCATCATCCGGATCTGGAAACCAGCCTGATTGCCTGCGGCGACGGTCTGGCCATCAGCAGGGTAAGGGAGAAAAATACAATATGAAACGACCATTGAAAAAAATGGAACTGCTGGCTCCTGCCGGCGATCTGGAGAAACTGAAGATTGCTGTAGTATATGGAGCCGATGCCGTCTACTTTGGCGGCGAAATGTTCAGTCTGCGGGCCGGCGCCGGAAACATGACGCTGGCAGAAATGAAAGAAGGGGTGGAATTCGCCCATGCCAGAGGTGTGAAGTGTTATTTGACGGTGAACATTTTCGCCCATAATGAAGATATCGGGCCGTTGACCGATTATCTGCTTCAGCTGCGGGAGATGCATATGAATCTGGATGCATTCATTGTCAGTGACCCGGGGATCATCGACCTGATTCAGGAAATAATCCCTGAGGCGGAAATTCATCTTTCCACCCAGGCCAATATGACAAACTACCGGACCGCCAATTTCTGGTATAAGCATGGTGTGAAGCGTATTGTTCTGGCCAGAGAACTGACCTTCGAGGAGATCCTCCAGCTGCGGCAGCAAATTCCGGATGACATGGAACTGGAGGCATTTGTCCATGGCGCCATGTGCATTTCCTATTCCGGAAGATGTCTGCTCAGCAACTTCATGATTGAACGTGATGCAAACCGTGGTGCCTGCGCCCACCCATGCCGGTGGAAATATGCGTTAGTGGAAGAACAGCGGCCGGGGGAATACTATCCGGTAGAAGAAGATGAAAGAGGGACCTATATCCTCAATTCCAGAGATCTCTGCATGATCGAGCATATTCCCGAACTGAACGAAGCCGGTATCGTATCTGCCAAGATTGAAGGCAGAATGAAGAGCATCTTCTATGTCGCGACGCTGGTATCTGCGTACCGTCGTGCCATCGATGCCTACTATGCAGATCCGGAGCACTATGTGTTCCGGGAAGAATGGATGACAGAAATGATGAAAGCAAGCCACCGGGAATTCACCACAGGCTTCTACTTCCATCAGCCGACCAATAAAGACCAGAATTATCAGACCAGCGCCTACACTCGGGAATATTCCTTTACCGGCCTTGTTCTGGATTATGATCCGCAGACCGGAATGGCAACGGTAGAGCAGCGGAATAAGATGGTTCTGGGCGATGAAATTGAAGTCATGGGTCCGGGGCGGGACTTTTTCACCCAGACTCTGAAAGAAATGTACGACGAAGAGGGAATGCCGGTGCAGTCCGCACCACATCCGCAGCAGATTCTGCGGATTCCGATGGAGCAGCCGGTCAGCCCTTATGATATGTTAAGAAAAAAGAGAGGATAAGAAAAATGTCAAATGACCTAGGCAGCGTCCCCAGTCAGATTGGAGTCATCGTTGCATGCATTTTCGTTTACGGTTTATTTACAGTGATCAATACTGCCCTTGGTGCAGCCGGACGGAACACAGAGAAATTCCAGAGTGCAAATAAGCTTCTGCTTCTGATTTCTGCCTGTGCAGGCGGCTGGTTTTCTGCTGTTTCCGTGTGGAGTTTCGCAGGGTATGTGGTTGCACTGACGGTTCTGGGACAGTATTTCCCGCGGAAGCTGGCACTCCAGCATGATGAGGAACTGTCAGAGGCATTTATGCCATTTGTAAACGGAATTTCCACTGTTCTGCGACCAGTGACGTGGATTCTGATGACCATTGCCAATCTGCTTCTGCGAATCTTCCGTCAGGAAACCAACGTAGCAGACGGATCCTTCTCCGAAGAGGAAGTTATGTCCATGCTGGAGGTGGGGCAGGAAAGCGGCGTTCTGAAGGAAGAAGGCAAGAAGATGATCAACAGTATCTTCGCCTTCGATGATAAGCTGGCTTACGAAATAATGACCCCTCGTACCGATGTCTTTCTCATTGATATCGATGATCCCGTGGAAGAATATATTGACGATCTCATGACACTGCGGTATTCCCGTATTCCGGTATGCAGAGAAGAAACCGATAATATCATCGGTATTCTCAACGTGAAGGACTTTCTGATCAAAGCCAGGGAAGCCAGTTTTGAGACGGTGGAAATCGAACCGATCCTCCGTAAACCATATTTCGTACCGGAAACGAAAAATATCGACTCTCTGTTCTTTGAACTGCAGAAAACGAAGCAGCAGATCGCCATTCTGATCGATGAATATGGCGGTTTCTCTGGTATTGTCACCATGGAGGACATCATCGAGCAGGTCATGGGCGATATTGATGATGAATATGACGAAGAAGAAGAGATCATCGATAAGGTGGATGAGAATATCTATCTGGTAGACGGTGACGTGAGTCTGGATGATCTGGACGAAGAACTGGGCGTCGATCTGCAGTCTGACAGCAGTGAAACGATTGGAGGATTTATTATTGATCTGCTGGGTGAGATACCAGACGAAAACGATGTAGGCAGAATTGTGGAATTTGAGAACTACCAGATGAAGATCATGGCAGTTTCCGACCGACGGATTGAACGGGTAAAAATTTATATTCTTGATCAATCTGCCGATGGCGACAACGATGGTGCCGAGCTGAAGGAAACGAAGGGGCTTCGTGGAAGAAATCATGGAGCAGCTTCTTTCTCCGAGGCATCTTCTTAATAAAAAATTAATATTATTTACATCTTGATGTAACCTTTTGGGCATATACTTTGATTATATTATAGAAAGTGCGCACAACGAAAAAGCAAAAGACAAAGAAATGGATTGAGAAAGTTCAAGAGGAGGATTCGAGATGAAAAACTTAGTACCTATTTTATTCATCGCAGCTGTTTGCTTTATTTTCACCGCCTGCGGCGCATAAGGAAACAAGCAGATTTTAGAAAAATGTTTTCTTTTTCATAAGCAGTTTATGCTTGACACAGACTCTTCCCGGCTTTCGGGCAGGGTTCTGTGTCATTTTTTGTCTGGACAATCCCTGCAGGCTGGTGTAAGATAAACGGTGTATAGAAAGGAACCGTTTCAAATGATTGAGAAAGACAGACATCAACGAAAAGCAGTTATCTTTGACCTGGATGGGACTCTGTGGGATTCATCCCGGCAGATCGTGGAAGCATGGAATCCGGTACTGAGACAATACAGCACGGAAATTACATTGGAGCAGATGTGCGGTTTCATGGGAAAAACCATGTCGGTCATCGGTTCACTGATTTTCCCGGATAAACCAGAAAACGAATACATGAAAATCATGGCAGAGTGCAGCAAAGCGGAACACCCTTATGTACGAAAGCATGGAGGTAATCTGTATCCCCACCTCGAAGAGGTGTTGAATGAACTGTCGCGCAACTTTTTTCTTGCCATTGTCAGCAATTGTCAGGATGGCTATGTGCAGGCATTTTTAGACCATTTTGAATTTTGGAAGTATTTCGACGATATCGAAATGGCTGGCAGAACCGGACTGTCAAAAGGAGAAAACATCTCGCTGGTGATACAGCGTAACCAGATTGAAAAGGGAGTATATGTGGGCGATACTGCCGGTGATCAGGAAGCTGCGAAGCTGGCCGGCGTTCCATTTATCTATGCCTCTTACGGATTCGGACATGTGGAAAAAGAACTGACACAAAACATACTTGTTCAATTTTCGGATCTGCCGGAGATTGCCCGAAGACTGCTCGACGGAACGAACTTCAAACATGTGTAACAGAAACAGCTTTCAGACTGAGAATGTTCAGCCCCTGGCTGTTTCTTTTTTTTGTCATAAAACCTTGTCCAAATCATAGACTGTAATATCCCACAAGGGAGAAAGCAGGGAAAATGGAAAAGAGGAACATACTATGAACAACTTACGGGAAATTACATCAAAACTGCCGCGGGAGATCGCCGGGCAGATGCTTCTTCTGCCCGATTCAGTCATACGGGAGGTGGAAGAGATACGTTTCCGGTGCGGGCAGGAGATCTGTCTGCGATGCGGAACCAGGGAACGGTATCTGCAGCACAGGATTACGCAGGATGAACTTCACGATACATTAAATCAGCTGATCCAGTATTCCTATTACGCATATGAAACAGACTTGGCCCGCGGATTTATTACGATCGAAGGCGGTCACAGGGTCGGGATCTGCGGACGAGCTGTTATGAAAGACGGGCAGCCTGCTCTGTTGCAGGAAATCAGTTCGCTGAATATCCGTTTCGCCAGAGAGGTGCGGGGGTGCAGCCGGAAATTGGTGCCGGAAATACTGGAGAACGGACGTCCGGTCAATACCCTGATTATTTCTCCGCCTGGCTGTGGGAAGACCACCTTGCTTCGTGATCTGGCCAGAGAGCTGTCAGAATGCCGTTTTCAGGTAGGTATCTGCGACGAACGGTCTGAGATAGCCGGAATGTTTCACGGACGTCCCAGCTTTAATCTGGGCCCCAGATGTGATGTGTTGGACGGATGCGATAAGGCATGGGGAATTTCCATGCTGCTCCGTTCCATGGCACCGCAGGTCATCTTTACCGATGAAATCGGGAAACCGGAAGATATTTCAGCAGTCATGCAGTGTCTGGCTTCCGGTGTGGCATTAATTACCTCCATCCACGGATGGGACAGGGAGGATGTATGCCGCTCCGCTGTGGGGAAACTGGTGGAAAAAGGAATATTCCGGCGGCTTGTCTTCTTATCCAATGAGAAAGGCGCCGGTACGATCCGGGAAATCGCGGATACATCCCAAATCCATCGGGAGGCACAGTATGCTTAAGATGATCGGACTGATCGCGCTGGTGGCTGCTGCAGGTTTTTCAGGTGTGCGGAAAGCCGCGGAACTGAAGGAGCGCATCCGCCTGCTGGAGGACTTTCTGAAAATGATGCTGGCGCTGAAAAGCAGGATCGATTATTTCAAGCAGCCGCTGCTTCCGTTATTTCAACAGACTGCAGCAAAAGAAGCTACGCCGGCATATATACTTCTGGACCGTTGTCAGAAAGAACTGCGGGAAAACCAGGGTGAAATCCGGTGTATCTGGATCCGTGCAGCGAAAGAAACATACAGAAATACTCCGCTGACGAAAGAGGACATACAGTCCATCTGTCATCTTGGATCTTTCATCGGGCAGACTGATTATGAAAATCAGAAGATGCAGTTTGATTATCTCGAAAAGAGGCTGGAGGAACAACTGGCAGAAGCCAGAGAAGAAAGCAGGGTCAAGGGTCCCATGTTTTGTCGGATCGGTTTTTTCGGGGGTACCGTCGCAGCCCTGGTGCTGCTGTAACAGGAGGAAAGTATGACGTTTGATGTGGATATTTTGTTCAAAATCGCTGCCATCGGCATCGCGATCGCCATTCTCAATCAGGTGCTTAACAAGGCCGGTCGGGAAGAGCAGGCCATGATGGTCACGCTGGCAGGCGTGATTCTCGTGCTGGCCATCATCATCAATATGCTGACAGAATTCTTTGATACTGTCCGTGTTTTTCTCACATTTTAGGTACATATCATGATGATCCTGAAAATCTGCGCCATAGCCGTAATCTGTGTAATTCTCATTGCACTGATTAAAGCATATAAACCGGAGTTTACGATCGAAGCCGTTTTATGTGCGTCTATACTCCTGCTCTTTTATGTCATCGGAAGCATACAGTACAGCTTCACATATTTGGAGGATATTTACGACCAGCTTTCTTATGGAAAGAGTTATTTTCCGATTATTTTAAAAGCACTGGGAATCGCCTATGTGACAGAATTTACCTCTGCAATCTGTCAGGATGCAGGAGAAAAATCCATCGCAGGTAAAGTGGAAATGGCAGGAAAAATCGCGATTTTTTTTATCGCGCTTCCTGTCTTCACCTCCCTGCTGGAACTGCTGAACAGCATAGTATAAGGAGACTATATGGATTACGAAAGTATACTGGAAAAACAATTTGAACATGTGACGGAAGGTGAGAATTTCAACGGAATTTCCGAGGAAGCTGCAAGATTATCAGAAGGAATTTCTGATCCGTTTACACTGGAAAATATTCTGGAGGCAACCCTGGAACAGAAAAGCCTGTTTCAGAGCAGCTCCACGATTAACAATCTGAAAGAGCTGTTTCTATATGAAATGGAAGGTGCTATGGTGGTGATGGCAGAGATCCTGTGCATCTGCATCATACTCGGCCTTCTGCGCAGCCTGTCTGAAGGCTTTGGAAGCAAAAACGTATCCCAACTGAGCCTGCTGGTATGCACCATGGTCATTATCGGAATTTCTCTCAACAGCTTTCGCATTGCTTACGGACTGGCGCTGGATACCGTTTCAACGATGGTTTGGACCATGGAAATCCTCATGCCGGTGCTCATGGGTATTCTGATCGCAACCGGATCTGCAGCGGGAGGAACCGTTCTGAGTCCACTGATTCTTGGTGCTGTAACTGGTTTTGGATTTCTGGTGAAAGCATTTATCCTGCCGGCGCTGTATCTTTCTGCGGTACTGAGTCTGATCAATTGTTTAACGGAAAAAAATTATGTAAATAAACTGGCAAAGCTGCTGAGAAACGGCGCGGTATTTCTCACCGGACTGATCCTTACCATACTGACCGGTGTAATCACGATACAGGGTCTTCTGACGGAAGCTTCCGACGGAATATTGATGAGTGCTGCCAAGTATTCCATCAGTACATTTATTCCCATTGTGGGCGGCTTTACATCGGATACTGTCGAGCTTTTTCTGCGCTGTATGGGTTCCATTCGAAATATGGTTGGGGTTTTTGGTCTGCTTGCGCTGCTTCTGATGATGGCGGTTCCGCTTCTCAAAATCCTCATTGTCGGCGTAATTTACAAGCTGACGGGTGCATTGATGGAGCCGGTCTCGGAAGGAAAGACGGTCGATGGTATCAGCGATATGGGAACCGCTATGATTTCCATCGCTTCCGTTCTATTTTTTACCTGCCTGCTTTTTATTCTGTTTATTTCTACGATCATGAATATGGGAGGCGGCACATGACGGAAATATATACATGGATCAGTAATGTGTTTCTGGTGATTTTGTCTTTGAGTTTCTTTCAGATCCTGATTCCGGAATCATCTATGGAGAAATACGTGAAATTTATTTTTTCTCTTGTCATTCTTGCTGTGATTCTGGATCCACTGATACATCTGGTGGGTGAAATGGAATAAATGCATAACGATTTTATTTTTTCATATAAATAGGAGTGAGAAACATGTTTGAAAAAACAGGAAAAGAGAACTTCACACGGCTTGTAAGGGCACTCCTTGTTGCTGCCATTGCCATTCTCGCACTGAATCTGCTGCTCTCCGACACAAATGGCAGGAAACAGATTCTGGATGGAAATGGAGGTACGGAGGAGAAGCTGTGCAGCGTTCTGTCATCCATTGAAGGGGCAGGCAGCGTGGAAGTCATGGTCGAATACGACAGCCGGGATCAGGTAAAGGGCGTCATTGTTCTTGCGGATGGGGCAGGCAATCCCGTAGTGGAGAAGAAATTGACCGATGGTGTTGCGACCCTTTATGATATTCCGGTATCCAGCGTTATTGTTTTCGAAAAGAAATCTGACGCAAATCATTCGTAAGGAGGAAATGTTTTGGAAAGTAAGAAAAAAAAGTTTACTTACAAGGATATTCTTTTTAAAAGCAAAAGGCTCACAGCAGCTGCCCTTGTGGTGGCATTCGGCGCAGGTCTGCTGCTGACCCAGACAGGAAAAACCGAAATTCCTGTCCATGATGGGGATGTTCTGGTGGATAGTCTGGCTGTGACAGAGGAGAAGGAAAAGGACCTGGCAGCAGATGGTTCGTTCGACGAGCGCAGGGCAACACTGGAGCTGGAAAGAAACAAACTGATCGCAGCTTTGGATTCCACCATCAATGACAGCAAAAACAAGGATGAACAAGCCAATGCCATGAAAGAAAAAGAACGGATCCTTTCGGCCATGGAAAATGAATTGTCCATTGAGAGCCTGATCCAATCGAAAAATCTGCCTGATTCTTTCGTATTGATCACAGAGAGCAGCGTCAATGTGACGGTAAATAAACAGGAACTGGACACAAATACAGTGGCTAAGATCTGCGATATCGTTATGCGGGAAACCGGCAGAACCGCTGATAAAATCATTATTCAGAGCATGTACTAATACCCATTGAAAACACGGACGGAGTCTGTTATAATAGATACTGATTTAATATGCCCGAGGTGAAAGAATGGCAGGAACCGGTAATGATAAACAGACGATAAACAGAGTTTCAGAAGAAATTGTCAGTATGATTGCTGCCAGAGCTGCGCTGCGGGTTTCCGGTGTCAGCAGACTGAACGGGGAGTTTACAGATCATCTGACGAAGAAAATTCTTGGAAAAGAGAATATCACCAGAGGAATTGATCTCACCAAAGAAGAAGAAGGGCTTGGCATCGATATTTATCTGAATGTGGAGTTCGGCGCCAGAATTCCCGATCTGGCGTGGGAAGTACAGAGTTCAGTCAAAGAGGCAGTGGAATCTGTGACCGGTCTGGCGGTACAGATGGTAAACATTCATGTGCAGGGTGTCAACCTGCAGAAGGGCCTGTCTCAGGAAAGGTAACGAAGGAAGAAATATGAACAGAAAACAAGCGAGAGAATATACCATGCAGGCACTGTTTCAGATGGAAGCACAGCAGGACTTCGAAGCGCCGGACATGGAGAAATATCTGTCCAGAGAGGAACTGGGAAAACAGAAGCCGTATGTGGAAGAACTTCTTACAGCAATTTATAAAAACATCGGCAGAGTCAATGCAACGATCGACAGCTGCAGCGAAGGCTGGCCTGTTTCCCGTATGACGAAAATGGATCTGGCCATTATCCGGCTTGCTGTCGGCGAGATCCTTTTTATGGATGATATACCGGCGGCAGTTTCCATCAACGAAGCGGTCGAGTTGGCCCGGACATATGGTACAGACCAGTCACCGAAATTTGTCAATGCCGTTCTGGGGAAGATCGCATGAAAAAGAGCTTATCTTTAGGGATAGATACCAGTAACTATAAAACTTCAGCGGCAGTGGTCGATGCCTCAGGAGAAATCCTTTTCAATCATCAGCAGCTGCTGCAGGTAAAGAGAGGAGAGAGAGGGCTGCGGCAATCGGAAGCTCTCTTTCAGCATGTACAGAATATGCCGCCTGTACTGGAAAGGCTGTTTGAAGAAGACAGCCTGCGCCAGCAGATCGGTGCAGTATCGGTTTCGTCACGTCCACGACCGGTGAAGGGATCTTATATGCCCGTATTTACTGCAGGACTAGGCTATGCCAGAGCTGTTGCCGCTGCGCTGGGGGTACCGCTTTATGAGTTTTCCCACCAGGAAGGTCATATCGAAGCAATTCGTTATTATTCGGAACTGAGAGATGTGAACCCGATCATCTGCTTCCATTTTTCTGGCGGAACCACAGAAGCGCTGCTGGTGAATGAAAACCGGTTTGAAATCGTGGGCGGATCCCGGGATCTGGCATACGGACAGGTATTGGATCGGATTGGTGTAGCGCTCGGACTTGATTTCCCCTGTGGAGAGGCAATGGATAAGATTGCCATGGCCAGCCAGGGGCATCCGCAGATCTTTACCAGAATTAAGGTGAAGGATGGCTTTGTAAATCTTTCCGGCATTGAAACACAGGGACAGCGCCTTCTGAAAGAATATCCCAAGACCATGCTTCTGGATGATTTATTTGAAACTCTTTCCAGGTCCATCATGGAAATGACGCTGCAGCTGTCTGTGAAATACAATATTCAGAATTTTATCTATGCGGGAGGCGTTTCCTGCAGCCAGTATATGCGTCAGTTTCTGACGGAAAACCTTTATCGGGATCTGAATATCGTATTTGGAAAAAGCGAACTGTCCTCCGATAACGCCATTGGTATGGCACTGCTGGGGGGGAAGCAATTATGGCGCTGAGACCGGTTTCTGTCACACAACTGAACGATTATATCGGCAGAGTGCTGCAGACGGATCCGCTCCTTGGGAATATATCCGTGATTGGGGAAATATCCAATCTGAAATATCATAGTTCCGGACATGTGTATTTTTCACTGGTGGATGAAGGAAGTAAAGTGAACTGTTTTCTGCCTTCTTCTTATGCACAGACGCTTCCGTGGAGACTGGGTGACGGCATGGAAGTGGTGGTCCGCGGATATATCAATGTATTTAAAAAAGGGGGAACCTACACCTTTTTTGTCCGCAGTATGGAGATATCCGGCGCCGGAAGCCTGGCGGCCGCATTTCAGCTTCTGAAGGACAAGCTGCAGCAGGAAGGTATTTTTGATCCTGCGCATAAGAAGCCCATCCCGGTATATCCGAAAAAGATCGGAATTGTTACATCGGAAACAGGTGCTGCAGTGCGTGATATTCTGAAAATCATTCAGAGCAGAACAAAAATGACAGACGTGATGGTTTTTCCGGTACTGGTACAGGGAGAAGGCGCTGCAGCAGATATTTCCTCCATGCTGGACTATATCAATGAAAATCACACGGAAATCGATACACTGATCGTCGGACGCGGCGGTGGCTCCATGGAAGATCTCTGGGCATTTAATGAAGAGCCTGTGGCAAGAGCAATCTATCGCAGCAGAATACCGGTAATTTCTGCAGTGGGGCATGAGACAGATTTTACGATTGCGGATTTTGCAGCGGATAAACGGGCAGAAACGCCTACGGCTGCGGCGGAGATGGCTGTACCGAATGACTGTGAATTGCAGGAAAAGCTGCAATGGCACAGACAGAATCTGTTGCTTCAGCTTGAGAATAAAGTAAATTATCATAGACTGCGGGCTGACCGGTACATTCTGGATCTGCAGATTTTGTTCCGTCAGCGTCTCGAGTTGTACCGGAACGATCTGGAAAAAAAGCGGCTTCTTCTCGAAGAAAATTCGCCGAAGAGACTGCTTGCCAGTGGTTATGCAGTGATTGAAGCCGAAGACGGACGGATGATTCTTTCTGTTTCAGATCTGCAGGAAGGCCGGGATTATCGCATTCGTCTGCAGGATGGCGATGTGCATCTGACTGCAGTGAATATCCGGAGGGAGGAAAATGCATGAGTAATAGCTTTGAAGATGCAATGAAACAGCTGGAAGCATTCTCGGAAAAAATCCGTGATGGAAATACATCTCTGGAAGAAGCCATGGAGTGCTATGAAGAAGGAATCCGCTGCTATGAACAGTGTGATGCCATACTGAAAAAGGCAGAGCAGAAAATAGAATTTTTTTCAAGATAAAACCGGAAGACAAGAGGTAGAAGTATGGACAGAACATATGACGATTATAAGAACCTGGTAGACGAGCATCTGCTGGACTTTTTACCGAATGTGGATAATAAGAGCATCTCTCTTTATGAATCCATGAAGTACAGTCTGACTGCAGGAGGCAAGCGGCTGCGTCCTGTGCTGCTGCTGGCTGCCTGTGAATTTGCAGGCGGCGACATCTTTGAAGCGATACCGTATGCCTGTGCAATGGAATACATACATACATATTCATTGATTCACGATGATCTTCCTGCCATGGATAATGATGATCTGCGGCGGGGACTCCCAACCAACCACAAGGTATACGGAGAAGCTCTGGCGATCCTTGCCGGAGACGGTCTTCTGACTTCGGCATTTGAAGCGATCAACAAAGATATGATGTTGTATTTTGATGAACCGGAAAAGATGACAAGGCGCATCAAGGCTGCGTATGAAATTGCAAAAGGCGCCGGATGCCGCGGTATGGTTGCCGGACAGGTTTCCGATATTGAAGGAGAAAATATGCAGTATTCCAATGAAATGCTGGAATACATCCATATTAATAAAACCGGTGCACTGATCAAGTCAGCGGTGCGTGCCGGTCTGTATCTGGGCAATCCAACCAGCCAGATGCTTTCGGACCTGGAAAAGTATTCCGAGAATCTTGGACTGGCTTACCAGATTGCGGATGATATTCTTGATGTGATCGGAAATCCGGAAGAACTGGGAAAAGCAACCGGTTCGGATCAGAAAAAGCATAAAAATACTTACACATCAATCAATGGTATGGAAGCTTCAGTAAACCGGCTGAAAGAGCTGACGGATAATGCGGTGGAAGCGATTGCTCCGTATTATGACAATGCGGAATTTTTCCGCAATCTCGTGCTGAAGCTTGCAGACAGAAAAAAATAAAGGATCATATTTTGGAATGAAAAATTTGTCAGAATATAATTTTCCTGCGGACCTGAAGAACATGTCACTGCATGATACCGAACTTCTGGCCTGTGCGATTCGGGATTTTCTCATCGACAAGGTTTCGGAAACCGGAGGACACCTTGCTTCCAATCTGGGCGTAGTAGAACTGACGCTGGCGATACACCGCGTTTTTGACAGTCCGCGGGATAAGATCATCTGGGATGTGGGACATCAGTCCTATGTACACAAGATCCTCACGGGACGTGCAGACCAGTTCGACAATCTTCGTACATTCGGCGGGCTCAGCGGATTTCCCAAATCCTACGAGAGTGAACATGACGTTTATGATACAGGACACAGCAGTGTATCCATCTCAGTCGCTGCGGGAATGGCAGCAGCGAGAGATCTGAAAAAAGAAGAGTATGAAGTCATTGCAGTGATTGGTGATGGTTCTCTGACGGGAGGCCTTGCTTATGAAGGTCTGAATAATATCGGGGCATCCAAATCAAAAGTGATTGTCATATTGAATGATAACGGCATGTCCATTTCCCCGAATATCGGCGGAATCTCTCAGCATCTGGGCAAGCTACGGACATCAAAAGGGTATCTTGGTGCCAAACGGTTTATCAAGGATCGAATTGCATCAATACCGAATATCGGACAGAGCATCGCAGACGGTCTTGCAGAATTTAAGAATGATCTGAAATATTCCATGCTGCATTCCGGCGGTGTACTCTTCGAAGAATTGGGATTTACCTATTTCGGTCCGGTGGACGGGCATGATCTGGAATCCCTGACAGATATTCTGAATCGGGCAAGAAGCCTGGATGAACCGGTACTGGTTCATGTGATTACAAAGAAGGGGAAGGGCTACCGCAATGCGGAAAAGGATCCCGGGAAGTTTCACGGAATTGGGCCATTCGATCCCACCACAGGCATGCTGAAAAAGCTGAATAAGAATCCGACCTTTTCCTCTCTGATGGGCAGATTTGCCTGTGAGATGGCAGAAAAGGACAGTCGGATCGTTGCGATTTCTGCAGCCATGTGTGATGCAACAGGGCTGGGTCCTTTTGCAGAGAAGTTTCCGGATCGCTTTTTTGATGTTGGAATCGCAGAAGAACATGCGGTAACTTTTGCTGCCGGCATGGCAAAAAGCGGGATGAAGCCGCTTGTGGCTATCTATTCTTCGTTTCTGCAGAGAGCTTATGACCAGCTTCTGGAAGACATTTGCCTGCAGAACCTTCCTGTTGTTTTTCTGATAGACCGTGCAGGCTGTGTCGGTGCAGATGGGGAAACCCATCACGGCATGTTTGATTTATCCTATCTCAGTCAGCTGCCCGGTATGACAGTATTGACGCCAAAGGACGGGAATCAGCTGCAGGTCATGATGGAATATGCATTGCATCTGAATGGCCCATGTGCCATTCGTTATCCAAGAGGGGAAACTGATTACAGTAACGACATTCTGTCAACTTATACAGGATGCAATCTTCGAATGAAAGATATGAGTTCTCCGCGGCCTGCCATTGATATCTGGGCGGTTGGCTCCATGTATTCCTGCGGAGAAAAGGTATGCAGTCTGCTGCGAGAGCATGGATACACAGCAGGTCTTGTGAATGTAACTGTGGTAAAACCTCTCGACCTGTCTCAGCTGTCTGAAGATTGTCAGCTTCTTGTCACTCTGGAGGACAATGTGCTGGAGGGCGGCTTTGGGCAGCGGGTTGCTGCTGCACTGGCATCGGCTTCATCCGGTGGAGATAAAAAGAGATTATTCTCTCGCAGACAAGAAGGTGCAAAGGTTCTTCGTTTCGGATGGCCGGATTCCTTTATCGAACATGGGTCTGTGGCCGAGCTGAGAGACAAATATGGTTTGACACCGGAAAAGATTGCAGAAAGGATTTGTGAACAGATTGAAGGAAAGGCTTGATGTTTTACTGGTAAATAAGGGATTTTATCCGTCCAGAGAAAGGGCAAAGGCTTCCATCATGGCAGGTATTGTCTATGTGGACGGACAGAAGAGTGATAAAGCAGGCAACATGGTAGACGAAAATGCAGAAATTACCGTGAAGGAAAATCTTTGTCCCTATGTGAGCCGCGGCGGTCTGAAGCTGGAGAAAGCCATGAATCTGTGGGGATTTCCGCTTTCGGACTGTGTCTGTATGGACATCGGTGCATCCACCGGAGGATTTACAGACTGTATGCTGCAGAAAGGTGCCAGGAAGGTCTATGCCGTCGATGTAGGTTACGGACAGCTGGACTACAAACTGCGTATGGATGACCGCGTCGTAAATATGGAGAAGTGCAATATCCGATATCTGGATCCGCAGACCATCGAGGACCCCGTCGACTTTATCAGCATCGATGTGTCCTTTATCTCATTGAAGCTGGTTTTCCCGGTGGCAGCCGGACTGCTCAGAGAGGATGGATGCCTTGTTTGTCTCGTGAAGCCTCAGTTTGAAGCGGGAAGAGAACAGGTTGGAAAAAAGGGCATCGTCAGGGATCGGAAGGTACACAAAGAAGTAATTGAAAACGTTGCGGCCTATGCTGCTGCGTGCGGTCTGAAACCGGAAGGACTGACTTTTTCACCGGTCACCGGAGCCAAAGGAAACATCGAATATCTGATGTACCTGAAAAAACCAAGGACAGAAGAGGCTTCTGCACTTGCTGCCGAAGCCGGGCGGAAGGATTTTGCGGGGGAAGAAAGCCCGCTGGATCCTGCCCTCATTGAAACCATCGTCAATGCCTCCCATGAGGAGCTTGAATAAATGTTAATTCTAAGGGTAATGGCGTTATTGGGCGCCGTCCCAGGCAAAGTTTAGTTGTAAGGAGAAGAGTGAAATGAAACTATCCAAAAAAATCCAGGCAATGGAATTATCCCCAATCAGAAAATTCGTTCCGTATGCAGATGCTGCGGTTGCAGCCGGCAAGAAGGTATATCGCTTAAATCTGGGTCAGCCGGATATTAAGACGCCAAAGGCTTTCTTTGATACCGTGAAGAATTTCGACCAGGAAGTTCTGGCTTACGCAAATTCCCAGGGTGAAGCAAGTCTTCTGGAAGCTCTGGTTGGGTACTATAAGAGAATCGGCCTGGACTTCGAAAAGAAAGACCTGCTCATCACCAACGGCGGATCCGAAGCTATCAACATGCTGATGACTGCAATTCTGGACAACGATGACGAAGTCATCATGGCAGAACCGTTCTACACCAACTACAAGACCTTCGTAGGTCAGGCAGGAGGCAAGATGGTTGCAATCCCGACCACTGCAGACGACGGTTACCAGTATGCCGTCAGAGAAAAAATTGAAGGCGTTATCACCGATAAGACCAGAGCAATCTGCATTATCAACCCGGGCAATCCGACCGGTAAGGTGCTGACTCATGATGAAATGAAGCTGATCGTGGACATCGCTCTGGAGCATGATCTGTACATCATCGCTGATGAAGTTTACAGAGAATTTACGTATGACGGCAAGGAAATGGCTACTTTTGGTTCCTTCAAGGAAGCAGAACAGAATGTGATCATTGTGGACTCCGTTTCCAAGCGTTTCTCTGCATGCGGCGCCAGAATCGGTTCCATCGCTTCCAAGAACGAAGAACTGATGGGCAACCTGATGAAGCTGTGCCAGGCCAGACTGTGCTGCCCGACGCTGGATATGATGGGTGCTGCTGCGCTGTATAATCTGGATCCTTCCTACTTCGATGACATTAAGAAGGAATACGAATACAGAAGAAACGTATCTGTAGAAGCCCTGAAAGAAATCGAAGGCATCAAGTTTGGTGTTCCGGAAGGTGCATTCTACATCACCTGCCAGCTGCCGATTGACAATGCAGAAAAGTTCTTAATGTTCCTGCTGCAGGAATTCGATGTAAACGGCGAAACCGTAATGTTCGCACCTGCCGGCGGTTTCTTCAGCACGCCGGGTGTTGGCCAGTCCGACATTCGTATCGCATATGTCCTGAAGGCAGAAGATATGCGAGCTGGTATCAACATCATCAAAGAAGGTATCAAGGCGTATAACGCAAGATAATCTGCGAGATAGTTTTCATTTTTATATTTTAAGGAATCAGATATATCGTAAACAATCAGAAGGAAGGACATTTATGAAAGTTTCACCAATGATGCAGCAGTATATGGAGATCAAGGCGGAATACCAGGATTGCATTCTGTTTTTCAGACTTGGGGATTTTTATGAAATGTTCTTTGAGGATGCGAAAACGGCATCCCGCGAACTGGAATTAACATTGACCGGAAAAAACTGCGGACAAGAAGAAAGGGCTCCCATGTGCGGAGTCCCTTTCCATTCCGCAGAAAGTTACATTGCAAGGCTGGTGGAGAGAGGATATAAGGTTGCCATCTGTGAACAGATGGAGGATCCGAAGTCTGCCAAAGGCATCGTGAAACGAGAGGTCATTCAGATCGTCACGCCCGGTACCCTCACATCACAGTCTATGCTGGCTGAAAAAGAAAACAACTATCTGGCTGCCGTGCATATGGATGCAGAAGGGCTGTCTGTAGCCTACTGCGACATATCTACCGGCGAGCTGAATGTGACTGAATACAGAGGAGAGGATCTGTATGCGACTCTTCTCAATGAACTGGTAAAAATCAAAGCGAAAGAAATCATAGTCAGTCAGACGCTGGCGGAGCAGTATGATGTGTACGAACTGAAGCAGGTTACGGAAGCCTGTCTGGATGTGCGCAGTGATGCTTTTTTCTCTTCTCGTGCCTGTGAGGAAGCCATCAAGGCGCAGTTTCAGACCATTTCCCTGACGGGACTGGGTCTGGATTTCCGGCCTTACGGCGTCATCGCACTGGGCGTCCTGCTGAATTATCTCCTTGAGACGCAAAAGCAGTCTCTGAAGCATATCACCCACGTAACGATTTACGAAATCGGCGGCCATATGACCCTGGATAAGGCAACCCTGCGAAATCTGGAAATCACGGAAACCCTGTATGACCGCAAAGTATCCGGGTCCCTTCTGGGCGTTCTGGATAAGACCCATACTGCAATGGGAAGCCGGAAAATGAAACAGTGGCTCCGTGAACCGCTGAAACGGGCTGAAGAGATTAACCTCCGTCTGGATGCCGTAGAATCACTCTATGATAACCCTCTGATACGGAATAATCTGAAAGAAGCTCTGAAGGACATCTATGATTTCGAACGGCTGACGGGTCGTATTGCCTGCGGAAATGCCAACGGCAAGGATATGATTGCACTGCGGAATTCCATCGCGGTGCTGCCGGAGCTGAAGGACGGTCTTCTGGAACTGTCGGAAGAATCCGTGCTCCTTTCGGATCTCAATGATGAAATGGATCCTCTGACGGAGGTATATCAGCTGATCGAAGCTGCTATTGTGGAAGATCCGCCGTTTCAGATCCGGGAGGGCGGGCTGATCAAAGCCGGGTTTTCTGCCGAACTGGATCAGCTGAAGGATTCCATCAAAGACGGAAAGCACTGGATTGCCAATCTGGAAAACAGTGAGAGAGAGCGGACCGGAATCCGCAACCTGAAGGTGGGATACAATCGTGTGTTCGGGTATTATCTGGAAGTCACCAAATCTTTTTATGACATGATTCCGGAAAACTATATCCGCAAGCAGACGCTGGCCAACGCAGAACGATTTATCACGCCGGAACTGAAGGAAATGGAAAGTCTGGTTCTGAACGCGGAAACAAAGATCAACCAGATGGAATATGATATCTTCTGCGATTTACGGCAACAGATTGAGGCATATATTGTGCCGATTCAGAAGACTTCTTCCGCAGTGGCCTGTCTGGATGTGCTCTGTTCCTTCGCAGAGGTCAGTGACCGGCTTGGCTATGTGAAACCGGTGATTGATGAATCTCTGGAACTGGAGATCTGTAAGGGCCGTCATCCCGTCATCGAACAGACCATTCCCGATGGTCAGTTCGTATCCAATGATGTGTACATGAATGACCACGATACCAGCCTTCTGCTGATTACCGGCCCCAATATGGCGGGAAAATCCACCTACATGCGGCAGACTGCCCTGATCGTTCTGATGGCGCAGGCAGGGTGCTTCGTTCCCTGTGAACGCGCAAGGATCGGTGTGGTAGACCGGATCTTTACAAGAATCGGTGCCTCCGACAATCTGGCACAGGGCCAATCCACGTTCTTCGTGGAAATGAGCGAATTATCTTATATTCTGGGATCTGCACGTCAGCGGAGTCTGGTGATTCTGGATGAAATTGGACGAGGCACCAGTACCTATGATGGACTTTCCATCGCCTGGGCCGCCGTGGAATATCTCTGCAATGAAAAGACACATATCCGAACACTATTCGCCACTCACTACCATGAACTGACGGTACTGGAGGATGAAATCTCCGGCGTCCGAAATCTGAACGTCGACGTATCAGAGGAAAACGGGAATATCGTTTTCCTCCATAAGATTGTAGAAGGCTCTGCCAGCAGAAGTTACGGCATTCATGTGGCAAGACTGGCCGGCGTACCGAAAACACTTCTGGAACGTGCAGAGGACAAGCTTGCGGAGCTGGAAGCCTCAGCTTCTTATGCGTTCACAGGCCAGGCCTGTACGGAGCACAGTGGAAAAACAATGGGGCATTCTGAAAAAGAGGCAGGAGAAGGCGAAATATCCAGGTTATCCGAAGCAGCCAGGCCGTCGAAATCGTCCGGAGCGTCCAGAGCCGCAGTGGAAGGGCAGATTTCTCTCTTTGATTTCGCGCCGGTTTCCGTCGTGGAGCGGCTGCGTGATATCGATCTCATGGAAATTACGCCTTCGCAGGCGTTTCGAATACTGGAAGAACTGAAGGAATCCTTAGATGATTAAAGTACTTGAGAAGCACATCGCGGATAAAATTGCTGCAGGAGAGGTCATAGACCGGCCCGTTTCCATCGTAAAAGAGTTGGTGGAAAACGCGGTGGATGCGGGGGCCTCTTCCATTGTAGTGGAAATTCGTAACGGCGGAAAAACCTATATTCGGGTCACAGACGATGGCTGCGGCATTCCCGAAGACCAGGTGGAGACCGCCTTTCTTCGTCATGCAACCAGCAAAATCCGCACGGCCGACGATCTGGATGCCATCGGTACCCTCGGTTTCCGGGGAGAAGCGCTGGCCTCCATTTGCGCGGTGACACGTACAGAGATGGTGACGAAATGCCGGGATGCAAAGACCGGAACCAGGGTCCTTCTTCACGGCGGAGAAGTGATGGTTCATCAGCCGACAGGCTGTCCGGACGGAACAACCATGATCGTAACGGATCTGTTTTATAATACGCCGGCGCGGCTGAAATTTATGAAGAGCGATTCTGCCGAAAGCGGCATGATCATTGACTTTATGAGCCAGATGGCCCTTGCATATAAAGAGATTAAATTCCGCTTCATCAACAATGGTACCGTTCTTTTCTCCACAGCAGGAGACGGAAATCGTTTCAATACCATTGTCCGCGTATATAAGAATGTGGACCCGAATAATCTGACACCTGTCAATTATGCAGAAGGAAAGCTTCATCTGGAAGGTTATATTTCCACACCGGCACAGACGAAAAACAGCCGCTCCTCGCAGGTCTTCTTCGTCAATGGCCGGGTTGTTCACAGCAAGGTGATGGAAAAAGGTCTGGCGGAAGGGTACAGGGAGAGAATCTTCGACGGACGACATCCGGTGGCCTATCTGTTTCTGGAAACCGATCCGGCAGATCTGGATGTAAATATCCACCCCAACAAACGGGAAGTCCGTTTCGACCATGAAGCAGATATCATTGACTTTATGACTCGGGCAATCCGCATTACACTGGGAAGCGAAGGTGCTATGGTCAGCGGAGTCAGTTTGTTTCGCGAAAAAACGGAAATATATGAAGCGCAGAGGAAGGAAGAAGAGCAAGTTGACATAAAAAAATTTCTGTCAAGTATATCTCCTGACAATACTTCCGATTCTATTCTCAAACAGAAATACGAACCGGAATCTGACATTCCGCAGAAATCTGTATTATCCCATGGGGCGCCGGTGTTCGTGAATCGGAATACAGCATCATCTTCAGAACATTCGGTTTCATCGATTCCGGCTGCTCCGGCACATACAGAAGAACCAGCAAAGCTTACCATCCAGCCGCCTGCTTCGAAACCCTTTGTTTTTCAGGAGCTGCAGATTACAGGCAATATTTTTCACACTTATATTACCGCCGTATCACCAGACGCCTTTTATCTGATCGACCAGCATGCCGCTCATGAGCGCATTTTTTATGAGAAGCTGGTTCGGGAATACGAGGAGGACGAAAAGACCAGACAGCCGGTTCTGCTTCCGATCATGCTGCAGGTCTCTCTGAAAGCGGATGAGGAGAAGATAAACTGGCTTACATCCCTTCGTAAGATGGGCTATACAATTGAAGAATTTGGCCAGAGTACATATCGAGTTACTGAAATTCCAACATTTATGACATTGGAGGAAGCAGAGCAGTTTGCACGCGATTTTATCGATCAGATTTCCGATTCCACGAATCTGAAAAACAGTGTGGTTATCAATAAGCTGATCATGAGATCCTGCAAGTCTGCGGTGAAGGGCGGCGATATCCTTTCCATGGCAGAAATGGAAGCGTTGATGACAGAGCTGTCTTCCTGCGTCAATCCTTTCAGCTGTCCACACGGAAGGCCGACCTTCGTACGACTCAGCCGATATGAAATTGAACGGCTGTTTAAGAGGATACAATCATGATGAACACTTTCATGAAAAACAGAGAAATCATCGTTGTCGCAGGTCCCACTGCGGTAGGAAAAACACGTTTTGCCATTGATGTTGCGCTGGCTTTTCATGGGGAGATTGTCTCCTGCGATTCCATGCAGCTTTACCGGTATATGGATATCGGAAGTGCAAAACCTACGCCGCAGGAACAGGCAAAGGTCAGACATTATCTGGTGGACATGATCGATCCTGCACAGCCCTTTTCGGCAGCAGAATACCAGAAGCTTGCAAAAGAAGCCATTGAACATATTTTCTCCCTGGGAAAAACGCCGGTCATCGCCGGCGGGACAGGACTGTATCTGAATGCATTGCTGTATGATATGGATTTCGGCAGTGCACCCCAGGACACAGCACTTCGTCAGACGCTGGAAAAAGAAGTGGAATTATTCGGCCCGGAATATCTGTACAGAAAGCTGGAGGAGGCCGACCCCGCAGCTGCAGCCCGCATCCATCCGAATAATGTAAAAAAAGTAATCCGTGCGCTGGAAGGTGCCGCAAGCGGAAATCCTATCGGTGACTTCAGAAATTGTACAGAAAAATGTAAGGATTATCACCCAATCTTAATCGGTTTGACAAGAAATCGGGAAGAGTTATATGATAGAATAAATCAGAGAGTCGATCTTCTGGTAGAAGAAGGACTCTTTCAAGAAGTGGAGGACCTTCTTGACCGCGGTCTGACAGAAGACGATATTTCCATGAAAGGCATCGGATACAAGGAGATCATTGCATATTTTGACGGTCTCTGTTCCAGAGAAGAGGCCATTGATCTGATTAAAAAAAACACACGCCATCTCGCCAAGCGGCAGCTTACATGGTTTCGCCGTTATAAGGATATGACCTGGTTTAATCTGAGCGAATATGGCAGTGACGAGGAAGCAGCAGAGGATATCATCATATGGCTGAAAAACAGGTAAAAATTCATAATAAGTCGGATAAACCGGATAATATCGTGAAAAAAGAAAATGAAATTTTCCTGCAGTGTGAAGCCCTGGAAAAGGAAATGCCCGGTTTTTTACGCGGGTATTTTGTCTATCTGCGCGGGAATGTCCTGCCTCAGACCAGACTGGCTTATCTGCATGATGTGAAGTTTTTCCTGCAGTATCTGATTCATGAGACAGACCTGACCTCTGCAAAATCCATACACGATATCCAGCTTGAAGAACTGGCAAAGGTAGAAGCCGTGGATGTAAACATGTTTGTGGACTACTGCCGCAAATATAAGGTAGAAACGGAAAAAAACATCTACGTTTTTGAAAATACCAATAAGACACTGGCAAGAAAGAAATCTTCGGTTTCTGTCCTGTTTAAGCAGCTTTACCGTGATGGGCTTCTGGAAAAAAATATCACAGACGGATTCGACCCCATTCGGGTACCTAAACCCGGAGAAAGAGAAATCAAAGCTCTGCAAGATGATGAAGTGATGATCATGCTGGATGCTGTCTCCAACGGAAGCGGGCTCACTGCCCATGAACATTCCTACTGGGAAAAGACAAAACTGCGGGATAAGGCGATTCTTGTTCTTTTCCTGACTTATGGACTGCGGCTTTCCGAGCTGCAGCAGCTGAATGTTTCTTCCTTCAACTGGAAGAGGGGAGAATTTAAAATTTACCGGAAACGGGACAAGGAAGCGCTCATGCCTCTGAATCGTTCGGTCACCATGGTGGTGCAGGATTACATGGAGCTGGAACGGCCTGAAAGCAGCCGGATTCAGGAAGGCCATGAAGACGCGCTGTTTCTTTCCCTGCAGGGACGCCGTATGACCGAGCGGCAGATTCGTGAACTGGTAAAAAAGTACACCTCCATTGCATTGGAAACCAGCAGAAAAGCAGGTTACAGCCCCCATAAGCTCCGTGCCACCGCGGCCACAAGCCTCATCGGCCGTGGAAACTCCATCTTCGATGTGCAGGCACTTCTGGATCACGAACAGGTAACTACAACCCAGCTTTACGCCCGTCATAAGCAGAATGTCAAACGTGATCTGGTAAAAGATATGGAATGGGAAATTGAGCGCAAGGAACAATAAAACAGAAAGGAAACAATTATTCAAATGAACTATACGAATCAGCTATTAAAAGACCAGTTTAAGATTGATCCACGGGTACTGGACCTGATTGCACAGGCAGAAGCAGATGTATCCGCCCAGTTCGAAAAGCTGGATGATATCATGGCATACAACCAGTATAAAATTTTATCTGCATTTCAGAAGAACCGGGTCAGCGATATGCACTTCAGCTGGAATACCGGCTACGGCTATGATGACGCCGGACGTGCGAAGCTGGAGCAGTTATATGCAGATATTTTCCATACGGATGCAGCGCTTGTCCGCCCGACCATCGTAAACGGAACCCATGCACTTGCCATCACGCTCCTTGGGATTCTCCGTCCCGGCGATGAACTGATCTACTGCACCGGAGGTCCCTATGACACGCTGGAAGAAGTGATCGGTATACGCGGTGAAGGAAATGGCTCCCTGAAGGATTACGGAATCACGTATAAACAGGTGGAATTGCTGCCGGACGGCTCCATCGACCTGGAAGGGGTACGAAATGCAATATCAGAGAAAACACGTATGGTCACCGTACAGCGTGCAACCGGTTACGGCTGGAGAAAAGCCATCACCATAGACCAGATTCGCCAGTGGGCGCAGTTTGTCACCGAACTGAATCCAAACATCATAAAAATGGTGGACAACTGTTACGGCGAATTTCTGGATATTGAAGAACCTACCGATGTGGGAGTAAACGTTATCGCCGGTTCGCTGATCAAAAATCCGGGCGGCGGTCTCGCACTGACCGGCGGATATGTAGCCGGCAGACAAGATCTGATCGATAAGATACAGTACCGCATGACCTGTCCGGGTATCGGCGGAGAATGCGGACTGACCTTCGGACAGACCAGAGCCATGTTTCAGGGCATGTTCCTGGCACCAAAGGTCGTAAACGGTGCTGTAAAAGGTTCTGTTCTCTGCGGCAGAGCCTATGAGAAACTGGGGTACGAAATCTGTCCGAAACCGGAAGATACCAGAAGCGATATTATTCAGGCCATCCGCCTGGGCAGCCCGGAAGCTGTCGTAACCTTCTGTGAGGGAATTCAGGCTGCTGCGCCGATCGATGCACATGTAGCGCCGGTTCCGTGGGACATGCCTGGATATGAATCACAGGTAGTTATGGCTGCAGGTGCATTCGTTCAGGGATCTTCCATTGAACTTTCCGCTGATGCACCGATCCGTCCGCCTTATAATGTATATTTCCAGGGCGGACTCACCTATGAACATTCCAAATTCGGCGTGATCAAATCCATCGACGCACTGCTGAAAAAGAATCTGATCACCATCAAATAACAAGAGTTATCTGCCGGTCCAGAGGGGGTGGACCGGCTCAACAAAAGATCAAAAATGGGTACAGGAATTGACAATATCAAAAAAGAAAAGCAGGAAAACAAGCGGAAACTGGTGATCTCGATTCTGAAAATCGCACTTCTGGCAGCCATTGTCGTGGCCATTCCGCTTTATATTTACTTTTTCCACCATGCATGGCTGACCAGCTTCAAAGATTTCGACGATGTGGTTGCCTATCTGGAGCATTACGAAACACAGTCCATTTTCGTCTACATCGGTCTTCAGATTCTGCAGGTGGTCATCAGCATTATCCCGGGCCAGGTATTCCAGATGGCCGCGGGCTATCTGTACGGCTTCTGGCTGGCGCTGCTTTATGCCATGGTCGGTGCTGTCATCGGCACAGGAATTTCTTTCCTTCTGGCCAAAATCCTTGGACGCGATTTTCTTCATATGTTCTTCGGGGAAGAAAAAATGTCCTACTATATTTCCCGTCTGAACTCCAAAAGAGGATATACACTGGTGTTTCTTTTGTATCTGATTCCCGGGATTCCTAAGGACATGGTCAGCTACGCCGCCGGCGTTTCAGAAATCCGGTTCAAACCATTTCTGATTCTGTCTGCAGCAGGCAGGCTGCCCGGCATGATCGGCTGTCTGCTGTTCGGCATGCTCTGGGATCGGGAAAACTACGTCGGAATGGCCATTGTTGCTACAGTTGCGGTCATCGCGTTTTGCCTCTGCATTGTTTATCGGAAAAAAATCGACAAATATCTGGACCGGATTTATGCGAAAATCAGCCGCTGACTGCTTACATTTGTTTCCAAAATCCATCCACCCGGCCTGTCTGTGATTCATGGACTCTTTTCCCTGAAAAGCAGATAGGCTTTTTTTCTGTTCTATGGTACAATGAAAGGACAAAAGAGTACAATGGAATTGGGATGGAGGGCATCGATGAACGCAAAAGAATTCGGCGAAAAAATTTCTGCGCTGCGAAAAAAACAGGGACTGACGCAGCTGCAGCTGGCAGAAAAACTGAATGTAAGCAATAAAACGATTTCTCGCTGGGAGACAGGAGAGGGCTATCCGGATATTTCCGTACTATCTGCTCTGGCACATCACCTGCATGTCACTGTGGATGAACTTCTGACGGATGAAACACAATCGGGAGCGGAACCGGAACATGAAACCCGGAAACCCATGCGACATGCGGAGCGTCCGGTATGCTGGCCGGCCTCTGACTGGAAGGATTTTGTCAGGAATAATATTCTTTCGGAAAAGACGCTTCATCTGGCTTATTTTCTGATTTTGACGCTGGTGTTTTATTCCTCAAACGAAAGGTTTCTGTATAAGAGCATTTCCAATCCAACCTCATACGGCTTTTTTAGTACAAGATATCAGGCATTCTTTATGATCGGATTCCTGTTGGTTGCAACGCTTCTTCTGATTCTCTGGAATCTGAAAAGGTATTGCAGGGGAAGCCGCCGGCGTATTCCATTCCTGCGAAACATGGGACTGATCGGAGGATTTGTTCTTTCCATACTGTTTTCAGTTTGTCTGGTAAAAGGCATACCAGGAGAAGCAGAACATACATTTTATTCTGTGGAAAAAGCCGGACTTCTTGATTTCGTCATGATGCTGACAGACCGGAAACTCATACTGATCTGCGGTGCAGCCGTTATCTTGATTTATCTGATTTTTATGCTTATAGAACATAAACGGAATAGGGAGAATACCGATTCGAAATGGAAGAAATTCTGGAAATCGCTGACGGTATTCAATAAAATCAGTATGGCCACAATTTTGCTTTCCATGGTTGCTGTCATATCCTATTTGCTGCTTTGTGCCACCGTAAGTTTGAGTAATATATATACTGATGGACCGTTATATTTCTTCGCTTCTTTTATGGGAATTTTTTCTTTCATAACGGCTGCTACAGGGATTTTCGGTCCGAAAGTGGGTTGTGCTGCTGCGCTGATCGGTCTGATCGCAGGCGTTGTAGACAAATATGACCGGCAGTACAAGGCGTCCATGATTTTGGCAGTCGTAAATCTTGTGATTTCCTATCTGCTTCCGGTTCTGATCATGATCACACAGACATACGGAATATTTCAGAATTTTTAAAAAAGATTGCGTTGTTTCGAACATTTGTTTATTTTCTTATTGACAAAGAACATTTATTCTGGTATATTATAGAAAAAGAACAGATGTTTCGAAAGGGGCGTGAACCTGATGACCAAAAGATATAGAGTTGTAAATAAGTTTCGCTTTACGATTTTCGTAGTAATGATGATCCTGCTGATTACCACATTGGTCAATTTTGCACTGGGCCTCAACACCGCAGATAGTTTAACACGTCTTACATATATGGATTATGAAATTACTGCCGGTGACACTTTATGGTCGATTGCTGAAACTTATATGGCGGATGTTTCAGATATCCGTGAAGCTGTATACGAACTCTGTCAGTTGAATGAGATCAGCGCCGGTGAATTATATGTCGGCATGACAATTCAGATTCCGATTCAGACTGTATAAGGTTATTTTCGAGTGTCATGTGAAAAACAGCTTATGACGCAGTTTAATCGTCGTTTCCCAAAGGTATAAGATATCAACCTGTGAACAAAAAGTCGCTTAAAACGGAAAATAGAGCCTCGCTTTTTCATCTATAAAAGTATCACTTTTCTTGCATAGGGATTTCATCCATGATACAATAGATTTTGACCGATATTACTATGTAAGAGGCAAAAGGAGTATATCAATGGAGAGAAAACAATATGTATGTCCGAAGTGTGGATGCACACAATATGAAAGCGATCAGTTCCAGGCAACAGGCGGTAATTTCGCCAGGATGTTCGACATTCAGAATAAACGGTTTACAACCATATCATGCAGCAGATGCGGATATACCGAGTTATACAAGAAATCCGCGGACGATGCGATGGATATTCTTGATTTCCTGATTGGTGGCTGAGAACAAATTCAAGAAATATAATAATTCAAAAGACAAACCCTCCGGAAACACGAAAAGTCTGAATCCAGGTGTATACATTGGAGGGTTTGTTTATTTTGCTATAACTATTCCCAAAATTGTGATTTTAGGAATAGTT
>JBJFHL010000023.1:0-58935 GCA_051893555.1 Anaerovoracaceae bacterium | reverse complement strand
ATCCATGACATGCAAGCAGAGCATTGTGGTGTCAAATCAATTCGTCAACAACAGCCAGACCAAGACTTCGTCTGTTCTCCATAGGACTCATAATATCCTAAATTTTTTTATTCTTTTTAGAGAGTGTCCCCTAACTTTGAGTAATAAGAATCTACTGTATAAAGTGCTGCTACCGGATTGTGTCCAAGCACTCTGTCTTTCGTCACTGCAGTCGTGGTCAACGCTTCTGAATATTTATAGAACAGACTATCATGCCCAACACACAGACCTACTACTACGTTCAAGTCTGTGCCTTCCTTGTTTAACATCTTTGCCTGCAATATAGGATTACACATATTTTTTCCAACACCGTTACATTTTTCTGGAATTCCCACAGATGTTTTCTTCTGCGCCCCTGCTTTACATCCAATTCCAAATACTTCGAATCCATGTTTCCGGAAAATCTCCGCCAGGATGCGACTCTCCTTTAATAATCCAACACATGTAGCTATTCCAATTTTTTCTGCTCCAATCTTATGAGCAAATTCCATGATCTCTTCCACTCGTGTATATTGGCAGTAATGCTCAAATTCAACTTCTGCGGCTGCAATCATTGCTCTATGGTTCTCTTCTTGTTCATAGCACTTCATCGCATCCTGAAGCACTTCTTCGTCCATATGTGTTGTCGGACAAAACTCCGGATATGATTTATCCATTTTATCACAATTCTTTACCGCACAGTCAACACATGACATTTTTTTGATCTCCATTTTCTTTTTCCTTTCTTTTACCATTTACATGTTTCGACACAAGACTGGCTACATCGTATTTCTGCATTGTCTCCTTATGAAACAGTTTATAAGTATAAAACTGACAATTGATGTCTATTTGTTCGTCTCTCGTGTCTTTCATGTGGCATTTCCATAATTACTTTGTTGTAGCTGTGATCACTTGATAAGTAAAAACTATTCCAAACAGAAAAATGTCTACAACAAGTGGGTAAGTGTCTACTTTTGGCTTACCACTTCATATCTGCTCACCGTTCTTTTATTTATGAATTCCCAGTTTTTCCATTTTAGAAATGAGAGTTGTACGTTTAAGCCCGAGCAACTCAGCTGCACCGTTTTTACCAGAGATTTTACCACCACAATATGAAATAACTCGCTTTATATATTGTCGTTCCATATCTGCAAGTGTCAGTATATTCATATTATCAAAATCGTCGATATTATCATTATGTGCCGTTTCTGTAAAGATTTTATTATCTTTCGCTGTATAAACTGCTTTTTGCTGTTGTTTATCAAAATCAATCTTTACAACGTTATTTTCTGAGAAAAGCACAGCATTTTGCAAACTGTTTTCCATTTCTCTTACATTACCGGGCCAAGAATATTCCAGCATTGCTATCATCGAAGCAGGCTCTATATTACAAATTGGCTTTCCAAACTCCTCACAATATTTTTGAATGAAAAAACTAGCTAAAACAGGTATGTCCGCTTTCCTTTTGCGAAGTGGTGGAATTGTCAGTTGTACAACATTCAGTCTATAATACAAATCCCTTCGAAAATTTCCTTTATCCACTTCTTCTCTGAGATCTTTATTTGTTGCTGCAATAAGTCTGAAATTCGTTTTTACAGCCTCTGTTCCGCCCACTCGCATCAACTCTTTTTCTTGCAGCACGCGCAACAGTTTTACCTGTGCAAGAAGTGACAGTTCTCCAATTTCATCTAAAAAAATGGTTCCTCCTTCAGCAAGTTCAAAATACCCTTTTTTTCTTTGTGTTGCCCCGGTAAAACTTCCCTTTTCGTAACCGAAAAGCTCACTTTCAATCAGGCTTTCAGGGATTGCACCACAATTCACTTTCACAAAGTTTTTTTTGTATTCACTATTCTCATAGACTTCTCGTGCAAAAACTTCCTTCCCTACACCTGTCTCTCCAATAATAAGAACTGGAACGTTCGTATTGGCAACCTTATGAATTTGCTCATTTATGAATCTTATTTCATCGTCCTGGCTCTTGCAGTATTTCCCATTTTTGAATTCGACTGTACTATCAATGGGACCATCAACGCTCCTTATCCATATTTTTGATGAATTTGCCTGTGCCATGACGGACAATAAAGGTTCGCTAACCTTTTGTGCAAATTCATAAATATATTTTTCATCTCCGGGCACTATACGTTCTCCCGGAAAAAAACTTTGAAGATATAAAATTGCTTCGACTTTTTCTCCATATTTGGCATTTATAAATGGTATTGCCACATAGAATAAAGGTTCTTTTATTTCATTATCTATGTCTGAATATCCAAGGTTTTGTTTTTCATTTTTTTTATAATCAAAAATAATAGGTTCTTTTTGTTCTTTAACTTTCTCAAGAATTGCATAGATTTTCTGTAGATTTGGATTATTTCTGCTTTTATCAATATTCTGTACAAGCTTAAGCTCAATCCCCTTATTTGTAACAACTGCAAAAGTACCGCTCTCCGCTACTAATGTTCTGCATAAACTGCTCAAAAGGCGTGTTTGTTGTCGTTCAGGGCTGATGATATCTCTTAATTCCAACCACAGTGTCTCCAACTCAATTTTTAGGTTATCACTAATCTTATTACTTATTCTTTCCTTTAGCTCTAATGGTAAATCGTTTTTTGTATTTCCCGGCAGTCTAAGCATATGTGACGCATACATCTCTGCATCTTCATCATTTCCTCTCTTGAGATTGATTTTCACTAAATTCTCATATGTCTTATACAATTCGCTGGTATTTCCTGATATTTCCAACAGGTGTGCGCTCATTTTCAAATCCTGAAGGACATCATCCAGATTATTTACTCCCCCCATCTTATCTTCAGCAATATGCCTATACGCAATCCCTTTTAAATGCATATTATTGGAAATCGCATATTTCTGTAATTCTAGGCTATATGTAAAATTTTCTATTTCTTTACAATTCGTCTCCTTAATTTTCTTTAAAGCTTCCAGTACAAACGGCGACGCAATTATTGGCGCAAAATGTTCGCTAATAGCAACTTCTCTCGAAGCCACTATAAGTTCACGGCAGCGTTCATAGTTTCCATTCCTTTCTTCCAGAAAACACATGCCCATGAGCGTATAATACATTCCCCATCCATATTTCAGTTCTGCTCCTTCAGCATACGCTTCATTTAGAATTCTTTTGGCTGTATCATACTTTTCCAGATAAATATATACACGTCCAATAATTGCTTTGAGTAGGTTTGCAGCAGTCACATCTTTTTCATTAATCGCATGTTTATAAATCGTTTCAGCAAGTGCCAGAGCGCGATGTGTCTCCCCCATAAAAAAATAACTGAAGATTATTGGAGGATATGCAAATATTATTATATCCTCATCCTCCCTGTTTTCAATGGAAAGAATAAAGCTTTCGTAATATGCAACTGTCTTACGGAAATCTCCTTCCAGATAGTAGTGCCATCCTATGAGCGGTATCGCTTCAGCTTCATGATCATCGTAGTCAAACTGTTTCATATATTTGATTCCTTTTGCTCTGAGTGCTTCTCCTTCTTCCAAACTTCCGGCAAAATGCTCACCCATACCGGCGTACATAAGCAAAAGGGCGTCTTCCGATGTTAGATTTGACTGGTTAATCAGTTTCACCGCCTCTCTTTGCAGGTTTAACGTATCCTCTGGGCTGATTCCCCGCATGAATTCTAATTTGCTAAGTTTCAATACAGATTTAACCAAGTTCCGTTTGCGTTGATCAATATCAACCTCTTCTGCGATTAGTGCCGTATATCTATATATTAAAATCGCAATATTAATTTCTTTATCTTTCTCTGCATATTCTCCTATAGTCAGACCAAATTTAATCATTTCCTCCTTCGATTTCGACAAAAAATAAGACACATTTTTTAAAAAAGACTTATAGGAATCCATCGTACATTCTTGAAAATAAAAATATCCATATATTGGTTTTATGAAATCCTCTTCTCTAATATTCTGATCAATATTTTCTCTTCCATTTGCCGAACTGAAAAAGTATTGACCATTTACACACGACATTTCACCTTCACTGTTCGCTCTGTCAATTAAAATCTCAAATTCCGTTTCGCTGATCGAAAAAATATCTTTTATCTCACGTTTCGTAAATCCACAGTTTAGAATCGTAAGAATTCGTCGGATCTTTCCACAATTAGTTTCATAGTTAATCATGTCTGCTACAACCTCATAATATACTTCTTGCTATAACTTATCATACTTTTCACATATGTAAATATCAATATAAGAGGATCCACGGGGTGCGGACAAAATCCTGGATCTGATGAATAATTAATAGGGAGGATTTTAGCCATATGTATTCCTACGATAATAGAATGCATGCATTGTAATCTTTTGCCCTATGGGGAATGCAAGGACCAGAATCTCAGAGGAGTTTTTCTGTTATCATTTTATCATATAATTAATTTTTTGAAAATGTTATTGCACGGTTTTCCTTTTTCTTCTACATCGGATTAGCATTGGATATTCTAACATTTTGACATTTTCACCACCAGTTACAAACATAGAAACATATATAGATTTATCAATAGAATTGTCCTTCGTAAAGAAAGACGTTGTCCTTTCAGTTAAAACCTTATCTAAAAGGAAACGTCTTTCTTATAATTATCTGATTATACTGAAAACACTATGTTTTCAAATTACATACTATTTACCTGTAAATTCTGTTTCTACATTGAAGATACTGCTTGGATCCAAAAAGAAAACCTTTGCTCCACCAGCTCCGCAGTCTGGCATCTCATAGTCAGTTCTAAATTTTTCCTTGGCCATCTTTAGTGCCTCATCTACATCATCAACTTCATAACAAATATGATGAATCCCTGGTCCGTGTTCATTCAGAAAATTCCAGCTTGGACCGGGTGAAATGGGATGCACAATTTCAAGCATAGCCTCTCCACATTGGTAAAAAGCGATTTCACATCCATATGAAGGAATGACTTCGTCCTTAAGATGTTCAAGTCCCAAATACTCTCCATAAAATTGCTTTCCCTTTGCAAAATCCGGGACAACTATTCCAATATGATTGATTTTCTTTATCATTCGCTTTTCACCTATTTTACTTCAATCAGAACACCATCTCCCTGCGCAAGACCACCGCAAAGACAAGCAATACCCTTACCGCCGCCTCTCCTTCTTAATTCGTACATAAGAGTCATAATCAATCGCAGTCCGGTTGCTCCCATAGGATGTCCAATTGCTACAGCACCACCGTTTACATTGCAGATTTCTCTTAAATGTTCCTGCAGCGCATCATCGCCGCTGGCGATAATTTTTGTTGAAACAAGAGGCATTGCTGCAAATGCTTCATTGATTTCCATCAGATCTAAGTCTTCTGGCTTCATTCCATTTCTTTCAAGTAGCTTATTTGTTACTAAGGCAGGAACTGTAGGAATATTTTCATATTCAGCACATTCACATCCAAAGTCTTTTATATAAGCTAAAGGTTCAAGGCCATATTCATTTGCCTTTTCTTCCGTCATGATGAGCATTGCAGAGGCACCAGCATTAAGACCAGGGGCATTACCCGCTGTGATAGCTTCTGTGCCATAGACTGGTTTTAGAGCCGCAAGTTTCTCAAGTGTAGTATCCGGACGTGCTGCCTGATCAACTTCGACAACAGTTTCCTGTCCCTTAGGTCCAATTACAGTATACGGAATAACTTCATCAACAAATTTCCCTTCATCAAGAGCTTTTTTGTACATCTGCTGACTTCTAACAGACCATTTGTCCATATCTTCTCTCGTAATACCATATTTCTTTGCAACATTGTCAGTATCAACGGAAACCGGTCCAAAGCCTGGATAATTGAAACCCGAAGCTACATCATATAGTTTCCAATCCCCCATTTTCTTTCCCCATCTGGCGCCCTGGAGCATATGCGGAATATTTGAAAGATTTTCTGCTCCGGCACACAGAGCAACCTCAATCTCTCCTGCCTGAATTTCTCTGCAAGCCCACATAAGACCTGTCATAGAAGAGCAACATGCTCTGTCTACAGTTACAGATTTTGTTGTAGCTGGAAATCCAGCACGCAGTAACGCCTGTCTGATCGGAACGTTTACATAAGGACCAACTTCTGCATGTATTGCAGTTCCATATGTTACGAATTCAACCTTCTCTTTCGGAAAATTTACTTTTTCCAGCACATCAACGATTGTTTTCTGCGCTAAAACATAGCTAGGTATTTCTTTCATGACACCGCCAAACTTATCGAACGGCGTACGGCATGCACTTACAATGACAATCTTTTTGTTCGTATCCATTTTTTCTCCTAAAGATTTTTATCTTATTTATGAGTTAAATTTGCAGTTAAAATTAACCTGTGATTCCCGGTAACCAAAGTGAAAAAGCTGGCACATACGTTGTAATCAGAAGCACCGGTAAGCAGCATCCATAGAACGGTAGCAGCGGTTTCATAACCTGGTCAATTCTTACACCAGAAAGCTTACATCCTACAAACAGATTTGCTGCGAATGGAGGAGTAATCAGACCGATTTCAAGGTTCAACAACATAATCGCACCGAAATGAACTGGATCAATTCCGTATGCCTGTGCAATCGGTACAAAAATTGGTGCAAAAAGCAGAATTCCACAGTTTGTCTCCAGGAACATTCCGACGAGAATAAGGATCAGATTTACGATAAGCAGGAACACATATTTGGAATCTGTTACACCCATCAGGAAGTCCTGTACTTTGGCAGTGATTCCGCCCATTGCAACCATTCTTCCGATGATAGATGCGGAGGAAATCAAAAGCGCGATTGTAACTGCTGTTACAGCGCTCATCTTGGTTGTCTTCGCCAGACTGTTTTCCGGCTTCTGCTTGAAAAATACAGGATAAATGATCCATCCTGCGATGAGTCCATATACTACAGCAACTACGCCAGCTTCTGTTGCAGTAAAGATACCACCATATACGCCTCCGAAGATGATCAGCGGCATAATGAATGCGACCAGAGCTTTTGGTGTGTTGCGTCCAATTTCTGAAATGTAAGGTCCAACTTTAAACGTTCCCTCTGCCTTCGGAAGCTTTCTTCCTACCACAAAGTAGTTCACTATGATATAAGAGAGTCCTAATACTAAACCAGGTACAAGCGTTGACATCCATACCTGTGTTACTTTCTGTCCAGCAGATAATGCATAAATAATTCCAGGAACACTAGGCGGAATCAAAATGCCTAAGAAGCCTGCTGCAGAAATCAACGCAGTGGTATATGATTTATCGTATCCTGCCTTGTGCATTTCCGGCAGCATGATGCCACCGACTGCAGATACCGTTGCTACGGAAGAACCGCAGATTGCTCCAAAGATCATTGAAGTGCAAACGAGTACAGCACCCATACTTCCTCTGATTCGCTTAAAAACTGCACCCAGGAAGTCCATAATTGCAGATGAAATACCGCCCTGTGCCATAAGGTCTCCGGATAAAATGAATGCCGGTATTGCAAGCAGCGGAAATGAGTCAAGGCCTGCAAACAATGCAGACGGAATAGAATTCATAGAGATTCCGCCAGCAACGTAACCAATGATACCGCCGCCGATAATCGCAAAGCCTACTGGAATTCTTAAAAATGCAAGAAGTAAGAAGGCTACAAAGAAAACTATTATAGCTGTCATTTAGATGTCCCCTCCTTCCAGTGATTCTTTTGTTCTAACTACGCTGTAATCCGCAATAATTAAAACCAGATTAATCAGGCAGTGTACAAGCAATAATACAAATGCGAATGTTAAAACCGCATATAATATCCACATCGGCAAATGCAGACCGGCAGAAATCTGATTCATCATTTTCTGTTTCACCGTATAGTCAAAATACATATACAGCAGGTAAGCGCCCAATCCACCTATAAAAACGAATTTAAACAGATCGTCAATTTTATAGACAATATACTTCATATTAATGTTCTTAATCTTATTTGCTAACGCTGCAAATACGTCTATTTCTATATGCTCATTCTTCGTAAGGCATGCACCCAATCCCAAGAAAGCCATCGCTATAAACGTAAAACGTGTAAGTTCTTCTGACCAAGGAGTGGAATATTCGAAAATAAAACGGCAAAGTACCGCTACGAACATGACTGCCATTATTACTGCAAGCATAATTGCACAAACATATTCTGTAACAGTCGCTAATTTCGTATCGAAAGAATGCAGACATACAGCCCATTTTTTTGATGCTTTGTCTTTCATATTTATCTCCTCATACTTCTTAGAAAAGGGGCTGTCAAACAGCCCCTTTGTTTTTCAGCACGATAAGGTTTAATTATTTCGTCGCACCTGGGTACATCTTTTCAACCAGTTCTTCACCGAATACACTCATCCACTTATCGCTTGTAGCAAGTTCAACACCGATTGCGTAGATGTCATCATACATTTCCTGTGTTCTGTCAAGAATTTCTACGCCGTTTTCTTCGGAAACCTTATAACCTTCTTCGATAAAGTTGATCGCATAGTCTAAGGTATATTCACTTGCTTCCTGGAATGCTGTTACGAGGTCTGCTTGCTGTTTTTCAGTTAAGCTGTTGAACTTATCTAAGTTCATACAAGTGATAACTGCAGAATAGTCATAGTCCAGATTTGTTGCATACTTCTGATATTCATACCAACCGCAGGTATAGAAGTGCTGCATGCCTAATTCCTGACCGTCAACAACCTGCTGCTGAAGAGCCGTTGTTAATTCAGTGTAAGAAATTGGAGCTGTAACTGCACCAAATGCATCCCAAATGTCGATAAGAGATTCAATTTCAGGTACTCTGATCTTCAGACCCTTGATGTCATCGATGCTTTCGATCGGTCTCTTGGAGTTGGTGATCCATCTGAATCCATTATCAGTTGCACCCAGAAGCTTTAATCCTTTTTCAGCCAGCATTTCGTCGCAAGTCTGGAATACCCATCCATCTTTTCCCCAAAGTTCGTATACATCGTCATAGTCTTTGAAAATCAGAGGAAAGTTAACGAATGCCATGGACGGAACGAACGGTGTGAAGGACATGTCTGCGCCCTGTACCAGATCTACGTTGCCCATGATAGTGTTTTCAATAAGTTCTCTTTCTGTTCCCAGTACAGCTTCCAACTGTAAATCAAGATGAACCGTTGAACCCATTTCTTCAAGAATTTCAGCTGCCTTTTTGCAGGCGATGTTGTATGGGTTGTCCTGGCCATAAGCCATGTTACCTAGTACTAATGTTACTTCCTGTTCTTCTGTGTCTGCACCGCCACCGCCTTCATTTCCGCCACATGCTGTGAATGAGAAGAGCATTACAGCAATTAACAAAACACTCAATACTTTTTTCATTTTCATTCCTCCTACATCAATAAAGATAAAAGTTGTTATATATTTACTAAATTATAACCACGATTAAAATTCATGCATTTTTCCTATTCGGCCATAGCTTTTATACTACTTTATGAATTTTTTCCCAAAATTCTTTCTCAAGCTGTTCTCTGAACTTCGGATGTGCAATATTAATAAGCTGTTTGGCTCTTTCGTCGTTTGTTTTACCCCATAAATCAGCGATGCCATATTCCGTTACGACATACATAACGTCATATCTTGAGGCTGTTACTATTGTCCCTGCATCAAGCTGCGAAACAATTCTGGATTTGGTTCCCTTTGCTGCAGTCGAAGGCATGCATAAAATTGAACGTCCGCCTTCTGCCATCATTGCTCCTCTTAAAAAGTCAACCTGCCCTCCAACACCAGAGAACTCTTTACCTCCAATCATCTCAGAGTTGACCTGCCCCAGCAGGTCTACTTCTATACATGAATTCAGTGCAACCATATTCTTCTGCCTGCAAATATTAGCTGGATTTAAGACGTACGATGATCTTCTCATTAAGAAATCATCATTATGATCTACGAACTTGTAAAATTCTTCAGTTCCTCCCATAAGTGTACAAACAACTTTACCTGGATCCAGGGTCTTTTTTGAGTTATCAATGACCCCTTTTTGCATAAGCTTCATAATTCCTGTTGAGCCAAGCTCTGTATGAATTCCCAGATGTTTATGATTTGTTAACATTGAAAGAACCGTATCCGGAACTGCGCCCACGCCAATCTGAAGAGTATCGCCATCGTTGATAAGTTCTGCAACATGCCCTGCAATCGCTCTGTCTATTTCAGACGGATTTACAGATTCAGGAATAATGGTAAGCGGTGTTTCTTGTTCCACAAATGCATGAATTTTAGTTACAGGAACAACCGCATCCCCATCGACCCAAGGAAGATTTGGGTTTACCTGTGCAATTACAAGTGGACACTCATCCATCATTGTTCTTGTAAAGTCAACGCTCAAACCCATGCTGACCATTCCATCGTCATTCGGTGGTGTCACCATAGTAAACAGAATGTTTGGTCTGATGCTCTTATAAATTCTCTCAAGTTGCGAGAAGTGACCTGGTAAAAAATCTGCTCTTCCTTCCCACTGTGCCTGCCTGGTTGATCCCGTATTAAACATAGATACCTGTCTAAATGAGTCGGAATACTCTGGATTGCAATGTAAGCTGGGCTCAAGATTATACCCTGTAGAAAGCTTAACATTTCTTAACTCTGCTGCCCGTTTAACAAGTGCAGGTCCGAATATAGGAGAACGTCCATGGCCATGACCATCAATAATGAAATCTCCTGACTTCACAAGCTTCATTGCGTCATCCACTGACATGCAATGTTCTTGATAGTATCTTAGTAATTCTTTAGATGACATTTTTAATTTCCTCCGTACATCTAGCTAGTTTATGTAAATTCATACTTTTGCGTGCACGCTAACATATAAAGCAATAAGCGTGCCATCTTCTTTCTTTTTTTACTCTGTACCGTGAACTGTTGAAAAATTAACATATTATTCATAAATCTGCCTAATAAATGTGAATTGGCTTTCAATATTTTTTCTTATTTGTCGAAATTGCGACATCAATTGTCGTTTTAGCGACACAGATTGTCTTTATTTCGTCTTTTTACATCTCCTTCATTTATTTTTGCATGGCACGCAATTTGCGTTATTCTAATTATAAACTTACATTATTACATTTATTTCTATAGGAGGTTCATGCCATGGCTTATACAATAAATACTCTAACCATTGGACAAAAGGCGGCTTTTTCTAAGACTGTATCTGAAGCTGACATATACAATTTTGCAGGAGTAAGTGGTGACTTTAATCCTGCACATGTAAATGCAGTCTATGCCGAAAATTCACCCTTCAAAGAACGAATTGCTCACGGAATTCTTTCTGCAAGCTTTATTTCTAATGTTATAGGTAACCAACTGCCAGGGATGGGTTCTATCTACCTTGGACAAACCCTTAAATTTCTTCGTCCTGTGCATATCGGAGACACAATCACTGCAGAGGTTGAGGTTTCAGAAATTATAAAAGAAAAAAATAAGATTGTTTTAAAAACAACTTGTACAAACCAAAATGGTGAGGTGGTTGTGAATGGAGAGGCAATCATAATGCCACCAAAAGAAACATAGTTTTTCATTATTCTCCTTATATAACTTCTTCATATTGCATGGCAGGGGCGGCATGCATTCGGCGCTATTATTTCAACTCCTTTCTCACCTTTCCTAATAATTGAGTTGGTATATAAATCCGCCCCACTTTTTTACTCATAATAACCCATATCCTTTTGAATTCATTTGATGGATTGAAATAAAAAAGCACATTCTATCCGATTTACTCCAGCCAGAATGTGCTTTTTCTTCTTTGTTTTATAATCTATATCATTTTAACTCAATATCGCTTGCTTCATGTTACTATTGATAGCACCGCTCTCTTTCAATGCAGACATAGTAGCAGCTTTCGTTGTCTTCATTGGTCGATCCCTCTACAGCGACAGTGATTTTTTCCGTATAGCCGCTGCCCTGGATGGCCTTCTGCTCTACCAGCACATATTCGTCCTTGCTCTTCTTCGCATTTCCATAAGCGATCTCCACTGCCTTTTTCAGGCGGCTTTCGGAAAGGGTAATGCCCATGGCATTCTTTACCGACGAGCGGATGGTCTTTAGACTGCTGCTGTCAATTTCCGTAAAATTCTCTGTATAGAAACGAAGATAATGATAATACTTCCCGGTGGACTGCAGATGGAATACACCGCCTTCCAGATAACGGGATTCCATTTCTCCGTTCTCCATGGCCGCTGCCAGAACCAGATCGTCGATTTCATCTTCTTCCTCCGGCTCATAGCTGCTGAATACATCATAGGTGCCGCCCAGTGAAGCCGAAATGCCCTGATTCATTCTGGTTTCCAGATCGGATGCCAGACTTTCCAGGTTGCTGTAATTCATCTGTTCCAGCATGACGGACATGCCCAGATCTTTGCTGGCAGAAAATCCGAAGTCGAACGTCGCTTCCATATCTTCCGCTGCATAATCACTGGCATCAATATCGCTGGTATCTTCATTTACTTTTTCATCGTAGCTTGCTTCTTTTACATCTGCTTCGTCGATGGTGTCTGCCTCATCCTCTGAGGAGTCCTGTCCGGTCTCATCGGAAACAGAAGTACCATCGCCATCCTGCGGCTGGTCTGTATCATCCTTGCTGCCGCAGCCAAACGCTGCAAAGGTCAGCAGAAAAATCAGCAGAAGTGCTGTTGCTTTTTTCATCCGGATATTTTTCATGGGGATAATCTCCTTGTCTTCTTTTGTATTTTTCATGCTCTGAGTATACCATAAAACCATGTGGTTTTGGTGAAATAATTGCGGACTTTTATTTCTCCTTCCGGCAGCCCATCTCCCAGATAGCATCTGCCAGCGCATCCATATCCGATGGGCAGTTGTACGGACCTACGCTGACCCGGACCGCCCCCTGCTTCCAGGTGCCGATGGTCTTATGGGCCAGCCCTGCACAGTGGAAACCGCCCCGGACTGCGATGCCGTACCGGCTGCTGAGAAGATCTGTCACTTCCTCTGCGGAATATCCATCTATATTAAACAGCGTAATTCCTGTCTTCCGTGAAGGTTCCGGCCCGTACATCCGGACAAACGGCATCTCCGCCAGCCGTTCCTCCAGCCTGCAGATCAGCTCCTCTTCATAGCAGCCGATCACTTCTACACCGATTTTCTGTACATAAGCTGCGGAATACCCCAGACCGATGATGGCCGGAGCGTTGACGGTCCCCGCCTCGAAACCGTCCGGATATTCACAGGGCTGCACTCTGCTTTTGGATTCGGTTCCCGTACCTCCCTGCAGCAGAGGCCGCAGCTTTACCCCTTCCCTGACATACAGACCACCTGTTCCCTGCGGTCCCAGAAGCCCTTTATGCCCCGGAAACGCCAGCAGATCCACGTGAAGCTTTCTCACATCCAGATCCATACTGCCCGCTCCCTGGGCGCCGTCCACCAGAAAGAGGATTCCCTTTCGTCTGCAGATATTTCCAATCTCCTCCAGCGGCATCTTCGTTCCGGTCACATTGGAAGCCGCTGTGACCGCCACCATTCGGGTATTGGACCGCATCGCCTTCTCCACATCGCAGCCCCGCAGGAAGCCCTCCTGATCTGCCTGCACCACCGTCTGCGAAATTCCTTTCCGTTCCAGGAATTTCAGAGGCCGCAGCACCGAATTGTGTTCCATGGATGTGGTCACCACATGATCCCCTTCCTCCAGTACGCCGCGGATTGCCATATTGAGCGCTTCCGTTGTATTCTTGGTAAACAGCAGCCGGGATCCGTCTTCGATGTGGAACATCTGCGCCACCGCCTGCCGTGCATGGTAAACTTCTTCTCCCGTTTTCAGAGACATCTGGTGGCCGGAACGCCCGGGATTTCCGCAGTACTGCAGCATGCATTCCTCCATTGCCAGAGCCATGCCCCTCGGTTTGGGAAATGACGTGGCCCCATTATCAAGATAAATCATTGCGTACCCCCTGAAAGGAAAAATAGAGGGCATTCCTGCCCTCTACATACTATGCGTTTTCCCGCAAAATATTTCCTCCCGGTTTTTCGTGCTGACGCTTGCTTTTTTCATTCCCCGTGGCTGATCAGACCGCTTCCACTAATGGGAATGGCGTCTCCGCCCAGCACAGGCTTACTGCGGAGAAGCGCTTTGAACACATCCTTAAAGCGGGCCAGCATCTCCCGCATTTCCCGATAAGTTTTACCGAAATAGTCTCGCTGATCGGACGCCACGCCGCACACCGTAAGACCCAGCTTTTTCCCGATATACAGCGCTCTGTACTGATGATATTCCTGGGTTACCACGATGACACGCTCTGCGCCAAAAATGCTTCCTGCCCGATACATGGAATCATACGTGCTGAAACCGGCATGATCACAGAAAATGTCATCTGCCGGAACCCCAGCTTCCTTCGCATAGTTCAGCATGACATGGATCTCGTTATGTTCCACTTGCCCATTATCCCCGCTGAGAAGAAGCTTCGGTGCGATACCCAGATTGTACAGCGCGATTCCGGTGTCCAGCCGATCCTTCAGCATAGGGCTTGGCGTTTCCTCATCTTTGAGCCCGGCTCCCAGAACCAGAATGCAGTCTGCGTTGAAATCTGCAAGCTGCTGCTGTGTCACCTGATTGAAAGATACTTCACCGGTAACAATACATGCGATATCGTCCGATGTGCTTCGCTTCACGCTGCTGCTGACACAGAACACCGTCAGCACAACCAGGATCCCAACGAGAAACAGAACCAGAATAATCCGGAGAAAAAAGCGCTTAATCCCTTGCATTGTCTTCCCATTCCTCTCTGATGATGGAGAACATCAGGTTGTCCCTGTCTGTTCCGTCATAAATATGATAGCCCTTCCGTTGACGTCCTTCATATTGGAACCCGCACTTTTCAATAACGCGCTGAGACCGGCGGTTTTCCGGTCCGGTACAGATCGCCAGGACCACCAGCCCCAGCTCACCGAAGGCATAATCAATGACCGCGCGGGCGGCCTCTGTCATATATCCCTTTCCCCAGCTTTCTTCTGCCAGGGAATATCCCATCTCCATGCTCCTTACATCTTCTCTCCGGCGGTCCGGCTCCAGACCGATACTGCCGATGATCCTGCCGGTTTCCTTTTCACGGATCGACCAGACTTCGTGAGGCAAAAACAGTTCTTCTATAATCGTTTTGGACTCCTCGCGGCTTTCATGGGGCTTCCATCCCGCGTTGGGTCCTACGTTTGGATTCTTTGCATAGGCATACAGACCGTCGATATCCTCATCTGACAGGCTCCACCCGTTCAGGAGCAGTCTTTCTGTTTCCAATGTTTTCATAGTTTTTCTACCTCCCCGGTCTTATAACCGAACATACAGATAAACAAACACAGCGCCACGCTCCCCAGCAGCGGATCAACCGGAGACCATACCAGATTGCTGAAGAGCATCACCGCAGGGCCGCATACCATCGAAGCCAGTACCGGGCCTCTGCGAAATCTTCCTTTGCAGAACAGCGCCAGCGTAAGCGGGATAAACACCACTGTGCCGCGGAGTCCCATGGACAGGAAACCCAGGTCGTTGATCAGCGCCCCCGGAATCATGACAGCCACCAGACCTGCGAAACACAGTACACCCAGAATACAGAGCCGCATGGAAATGATATGCGCTTTTCCGTGGTGCAGAGATGGCGCCAGCCTTCCGGCGATATCCCGGATGAAGATTGTCGATACGCCCAGAGCCAGTCCTCCTCCCCCGGTTACTACCGTGATGAGCAGCGCCCCGAGCCCGATTCCTCCCACCACCGGCGGCAGGTTTTCCAGAAGAAACATCGGAAATGCTTCCGCCGGATTGGAAAGCCCGGAATTTCTCATGAACAGCCCTACCACCATACCGGTGAATCCCACCGGTATACAGATGAGGCAGCTGATCAGCGCAGCCTTTTTTGCGACATGATAGTTTTTCGCGGACCATACGGCCTGCGCATATGTCTGGGTAGACAGTACGCCCAGGATGGCTGACATACAGTTGGACAGATCTCTGCCCACGCCCCGGCTGAACAGGTCCGTAAGATGAAGTTCCAGCGTTCCTCCCATCGCTTCAGGACCGCCGGATTTCACGAAACAGAGAATCACGCAGACCGCGGAAGTCAGAAGCAGAAGTGCTACTTTTACAATTCCTCCCATTTCTGCACCCCATGCGCCGCCGAACACCACATAGCAGCACATAAGTACCACGGACAGGATGGCCGCACTCCAGAGAGGCAGCCCGGTCAGGGCCATTACCAGGGCACTGGATGCCACCACATTGGATATGATGCTGACCAGAATACCGATGGAACAAAGAATCGAGCCCAGATATTCCGCAGTTTCACCGTATTCCTTTCGGATCACTTCCAGAAGGGTCACATCGCGTCGTCTGCGAAGCGGCGCCACATAGATCAGGCACAGAACCAGTGCGCCCAGTCCGGCTCCCATCGTAAACCAGACTGCCGACAGCCCGTATGAGTAGGAAAGCTGCGCGGTTCCGATGGTGCACTGTCCTCCAATCAGCGATCCGAGAAGCAGGCCACTTACCATAAAGATGGACCCGCGTCCCCCTCCTGTGTCGAAATCTGCGGCATTCTTCACCTTGTTTGCCGAATAGATCCCCACGCCGATGAGAATAGAGACCGAAATAACGATACCGATTAAATGTCCTGTTTCCATTTCCTTTTTTCCTGCTTTCCTGCTGCATCTTCTGCTTTTTCCGTACAGCGTCTTATTCCGTTGTACTTAATATTTCATTGCTCTTGGTTTCTATCTGGCTGACTTTCATATTCGGTGCGTCCTCCGGATCCACATCTTCCAGAAGCCCCAGTACATTCTTACCCAGATAGATGGTGGAAAGTTCCTTCCCGTCCAGTGTCACCTTACTGTACTGGTTGAAATTCTCTCCTTTGATATAATATTTTTCTCCGATTTTCACCACGTCCGTGATCTTTATGGTATTTACGCCCATCTTCAGATCCGTCGCGGTGAACGGATTCGTTCCGCCGTAAATATAATTCTTCCCGTACAACATATCATATCCCAGCGCTTTCAGATCCTTCAGATAGGTTTCGCTGTTGCTGTGATTCAGCTGATAGGTGAAGGTTGTCCCCACTTCCATGCCGATCTGATCCATCACGTGCGCTGCCAGCTGGTATGCATGCAGGTCTTCATCTTCCTTCGGCAGATCGTAATTGGACCAGATGATATATTCTGTACCGTACAGGTTGCGGTTTTTCAGATCCTGCTCTTCTACTTCGATGGCCGGAATATGGTCTCCGTACATGACCAGAATCACCGGTTCATCATATTCGGCCAGCGTATTGGTCAGCTCTTTGATAAACTGATCCATTTCATAGACCTGGTTCACATAGTATTCCCATTTCCACTTCAATTCCTCAGACGGCGCTTCCAGCACCTGAATGACCGGATTCTTCAGAACCTGTTCTGTCGGATATTTGCCATGCCCCTGCACGGAAATCGTATAAATCATATCACGGCTTTCCGTAGATTTGAGAGCATCTGTGATGCATTCGGTCAATACACGGTCCTTCGCCCAGTTCTTCGGCGTTTTCACCACGTTGTTCATATACTCAATACTTGTGAATGTATCGAAACCGATATTTGCAAACACGGTATTCCGGTTGTAGAACACGGCACGGTGATTGTGAATGGCATGGCTGCTGTAGCCCAGACTCTTCAGGTCAAAGGCCAGACTTTCGGCAGGCTTGTCCTTCAGTACTGCCTTATACGGGTATTCTCCCGGTCCGAAGAACTTCACTGACAGCCCGGTGAGTACCTCGAATTCCACATTGGCGGTTCCTGCTCCGCAGGCCGGAACTGTCAGTTCCCCACTGGAATACTGCTCCGACAGTGCCCGGAAGTTCGGGCAGGCATCCCCGGACAGTTTGAGATATTCCACCGTAGACGGGTCGATGAAAGACTCCAGCTGCAGAAACAGAATATTCGGATATTCTTCGTCCACATCCTTGTCTTCCAGAAGCATGACCCCGTCTTCTCCCAGTTCATCCTCATGGAATATTTCTTTGATATTCTTCTCATTATAGCCGGACGGCTTACTGATCCCCGTATTGAGCCAGGTGTTGATAAAGCAGTACACCACGCCATAGTCCCGATATGCGTATGCCAGGTTTCCGAAAAAAGTTTCCACCTTGCCGATTTTCACCATAAACGAAGTGGCGCCGAAACACATGGCGATCATCAGCAGTACCACGATCAGATTCCGCTTCCATTTCAGGATCCCTTTCTTTTTCGGCCCTTTGACAAACAACAGAACCAGCCCTGCCAACGCCAGCAGGACACCTGCTCCGATCAGAACGATCTCTATTTTCGACAGATATGAGGTTACGATGGTTGCGCCATCCTCCAGATTGCTCAGATCCTTCACGGTAAACGGTGTCATGCGCTGGGTCAGGATCACGCCGTTGGTGATGCCGATGGCCAGCCAGAAGATGCTGATAATCGTAAAGACGAATGTTCGCCGGCGAAATACCGATGCCACCAGCAACGTGCTGAAAATCAGCAGCGCGTTGTAGCAGAAGATCATCGGATGGCCCGCCATAAACTGGATTCCTCCCCAGATGGATGTAGTCGGATACCGTCCAAGCGTTTCTATGATCAGATTCAGAAACAGCGCCCATACCACTGCGAAAGCAAAGCTGTTGTGTATAAACTTCTCGAAAAAAGCATGTCGGTTCATGGTTTCCACTTCATGGATGGTCTGCTCAATCTGCCGATCCAGCTTCTCAAACTTATTAAATTTTTCCATTGTTTCTCCCCTGTTTCTTGCTTTTGTACGTTCTAATCTCAACCCCGTCTTTTTTTCAGTTCATTGGCTATGGCTGCAAACTCATTCAAATCCAGCGTTTCCGCACGCCTGCTGCTGTCAATGCCGCAGGCCGACAGAACCTGTGCTGCCAGCTCCTTCCCCACACCTTCCATTCCCGTCAGAGAATTGGCCAGCGTTTTTCTTCTCTGCCCGAATCCGGCTTTTATGCATGCCATAAACAGATTGTGATCTGTAACCTCCACCGGTTTTTCCTTCCGCACCGTCAGCTTCAGTACTGCCGAGTCCACATTGGGCTGCGGGATAAACACATCACGAGGTACTCTGGCCACGATTTCCGGCTGGCAGTAATACTGCACTGCAGCAGAAATTGCCCCATATGTCTTCTTCCCCGGCGAAGACTGGATCCGGTCTGCCACCTCTTTCTGCATCATCACGGTAATGCTTTCGGCCTCTACCCCATCCTCCAGCAGCTTCATGATGATCGGTGTTGTGATATAATACGGAAGATTTCCCAGGATCTTCACCTGACGGATCCCCTTCTTTTTTTCCTCTGCAATCAGTCGGTTCACATCGGTCTTCAGAATATCCTGATTCAGGATCTCCACATTGGAACAATCCGCCAGCGTCTCCGCCAGGATCGGCAGCAGCTTCTTATCGATTTCCACGGCAATCACTTTTTTCGCCTTCTGTGCTGCTTCCCATGTGATAACTCCAAGCCCCGGCCCGATCTCAATCACCAGATCCTCCGGCCCGATATCTGCTCCCGCAATGATCTGATCGATGATGGACTTATCGGTCAGGAAATTCTGTCCCAGACTTTTGGTTGTATGAAAGCCATAACGCTTTCGAATGTCATTCACCGTGGATGGTGCATATAATTTCATTCTATTTTCCCGCCTTTATCTCTTTTCGTTTCTTCTCAAAATCCTCCCGGCTGACGTGAAACTGGTTCAGCTTTTTCAGAAACGTCCGGCCGTTTCCGTAGCCAATGCCCAAGGCTGCGCCCAGGGCCTGGCGCAGTTCTTTTGAATCGCTGCGGCCAAGGAGACCTGCTTCATACAGGTCCTCTTCCGTGAATTCTTCCCGCTCTTTCCGATCTGTATAATGTGCCATAGAAATGGCTGCAGCAATATCTTCCGGGCTGGCATTTTCAATACCGATATCACCCTTTTTCTCTGCAGCCTTTCTGGTGAGGAAGGCCTGGCGGCTTTCCGGAAAGCGCTCCGTCAGCTTCCGCCGTATTTCCTCCCCGCTGTGATCCGGGTCAGTGAAAATAATCAGACCCTTCTCTCCATATGCTTTTTCCAGCAGATCCCAGGTTTCCTTCCGTATCCCGAAGCCGTGGGTTTCAATGGTCATACCGTCGATGGCGCGCAATACGGCATTGGTATCATCCCTGCCTTCCACGACGATGACCTCCTGTACTTTCAGTTTTTCCATTTTACTCTTTGCTCTCTTTTTTTTCATCCTGCTGCAGCTGAAAATCCTCCGGGAAATAGAAGACCAGTTCATTGGGCCGGATCAGCTTCAGCTCACGACGTGCCTTTTCTTCGATGTATTCATCGGTATTCACATTTTCCAGTTCTACAGCAAGCTCTTCCTTCATCTGTTCCAGTTTTTGATTCTCTTTCTGTAAAACCGCTTCCCGTTCTTTCAGGTCATAGATATTCTTCACGGAAATTCCTACGACCAGTAGAAACACAGCGCAGACTGCCAGCCCGATGGCTTTGACCCAGCTAATCCGGCGTTTCTTTTGAATGACATTATTTGATGTATTTGCCGAATCTGTGTCTTTTTCTTCCTGCGGCTTTCGGCTGTTTTTTTTCTTCTGCCTCTCTTTCTGTGCGCTGGTGATATCCAGCACCCGGTGATTCTTTTCGAATTCCCGCAGCCGACTTCCTTTCTTCGCCATACTCTTTTTCCCCTTCTTTCATGTGCACTTGTTTCTTCCAGATCCAGAGTCCTGCAAAAAAACTCACAATCCCCTGCAGTGTAATTTTTCCATCGCTGCTGTAATACAAAAATACGCTGCTGCACCAGCCGATCAGAAACAATCCCGTCACTTCAAGTATTCCGGCCAGAATACCATACACACGGTATTTTCCTGTACTCCCCTGAAAATCTGTTTTGCGGAAAAGCGCTGCCACACTGTAAAACAGCTCGTACAGCAGCCCTGCGGCCATTCCGCCGCAGGCCATAAGTCCCATGGCCCCCAGCTGCTCCCGAATCAGTTCGGTCATTTCTGGGCGGCCCTTCCGAACAGCTTTTTCTTCTCTTTTGTTTTTCGGTCGGTGTAACAGAGAGAACAGATTTCGCCGGTAATTACCAGCAGACCCTGTTCCAGGTCCAGCTTTTCAATATTCAGTTTCTCTCCGGTAATCTCCAGGCCGCCCTCCTTCAGGTTCGCCCAAAGCGTTTCTTCGTCAAATGCATCCACATCTGCTACCAGAGTAATGGTCATCCGTTGTCTGTTATCGATGGTAATATGATGATTTTCCATATACATCCTCCCGTTCCGCATCTCTGCCCGCTGTAAAAGCGCAGAGTGTCTGGTAAAAGTATATGGAAAAGCAGGCCAGTTCAGAACTGACCTGCGTCAGGTACTATACATAGTTCGACGGGTTCACATTGACACCGTTCTTCATGATTTCAAAGTGACAGTGCGGCCCGGTGCTTCTGCCCGTGTTACCTACCAGTGCAATGGTCTCGCCCTGGAATACTTTCTGCCCCACGCCCACATTAAGCTGACTGCAGTGTGCATACAGGGTTGTAAATCCGCCGCCGTGGTCAATGATCACAGTGTAGCCGTAGCTGTAATACCAGCCGGCATAGGTCACGGTTCCGCCGTCGGCTGCATGGATCGGCGTGCCGACGCTGCAGGAAAGGTCAATACCGTAATGCATCCGGCCCCATCGATAGCCATATCCGGAATAAACGCCTACATTGACCGGCCGGATAAAGGTTCCGGTTCCCTTTTTCGGCGGTACCTTCTTCGTACCCTTGACTACGATCTTGTTTACCGGTTCTGTAATAACTTTTTCCTTCAGGACTTCTTTTTCTACGATTTTTCCGTTATGCCGTGTAATTCTGGCTGTGATTCTCGCTTTTCCGTTTTTACCTGCCCGGGTAACATACTGTTCCCCTTCATAGTAGCTGCTGGATTCCTTGTATTCCGTTTCGTATTTAATTTTTTCCGCATAGGTGGATACTTCCACGGTTTCTACGGTCAGCAGCGGAACTTCCTGCGAGATGACAAATTTGTCGCCTACGTGAAGGGTGTCGTTTTCATCCAGTCCCTCATTCATGGACTGCAGTTCTTTCAGACTGACGTCCAGTTTTTCACAAATTCCCGATAATGTATCGCCGGCTACCACTTCATACGTGACTTCCTGCTGTCCGCCGCTCTTAATCTTATTATAGGCTGCATTTTTACTCGTTACGTTGGCAAGCGACGTGTTATATGGTTCGATTTCGATTTCTTCTGCGAAACCTACGTATTCATATTCTACGTTGTCATCGTTTTTCAGGTAATTATCCAGTACTTTATCGAGGACTTCCTCTGCGATTTTTTCACTTTCCACTACGGCAAGGAGCTCTCCATCTGCATAGATGGCATATGCCTGTGCCTGAATGTCACCCATGTAAGTGAAGCGTTTCAGCACGGTATCCGCGTCATCGATCTCTTTTCCATAGGAAAAAACCGGTGTAAATGTAATATCCGTTTCCGGATCAATGGTGATGCTTGAGCCGTATTCCTGCGTCAGTTCTTCACTGACCAGGTCCAGAATCTCAAGAACATCCTGCTGGTCTCTGACGAGGCCCAGTGTTCTTCCGTTGTAGGCATATTCGTAATCGGTTACCAGTGAAATCAGAGCGATAATGGCAGTTCCTCCTATAAGAGCCACCATAAACAGCTTGATCAGTTCCCTGCGGTACGCGTGAAGCTTCATCCTGCCGTCATGTATCTTTCTGGCAGCAAGAATAAAAGTCTTGCCGGCGATCCAGTCAATGATGTCGGCCGTTTTATCAAACAGTTTCACCGCACCTGATGCCACATCGATGATCAGTTCGCCGCCGTCTCTGGCGATTTCGCCGACTTCATCGAGGATCTCATCCAATACATTGATCAGTCCAGCACCCAGATCCACAAGGAGATCCCGGTCCTTCCTCTGTGGTTTTTTCAGTTTGAGTTTTGCCATATTTCTGCCTCTTCTGTTCTCTTTCCCGTGCAGCTGCACCGGCGCCCCTCCTCAGTGATACCGGTATCCCTGCAGATTTCGCAAGAATACTTCAAGTCTGTATAGTCAATCGGGAAATCGTTTTCTGTTAGAAGAACAGCCCGCTCACTTTCCAGATCTCTCATCTGCCTTCGAATTTCTTCAATGTCGCTTCGTTTTCCTCCGGAAAGAAGACTGCGGGAAATACTGCTGCCCAGTTCTGCAAGCATCCTGTCTATCTGCTTAATACGCGGCAGCTTTTCATAAACCTGTTCCTTTCGTTCTTGCGCTTCCTTTTCTTCCTTCTTCCGAAGGAATTCATAATATCTATTGAGTACAGTCTGTGTGACTGTTACTTTCTTATTTACGTCCCTTCCTTCTTTCTTTGCTTCCTGATACCAGTTTTCCAGTATTTTATTTACATAACGAAGGTTGGGATTGGAAATGGATACTGTCCGTCCGCATGCTTCCAGCACGCGCTCCAGGCTGAAGTTCATTTCATCGAACCAGCGGTTCATCAGCTCCTTCTCTGCTTCTGTTGCACTTCGATTCATTCCCAGAGACTGCAGAATCCGCTTCTGCATTCCAAATCGCTGATCCAGTTCGTCCAGGTAATTCTGCACCTCTTCTTTTGTCTGAAAGCCCTGTTCCGTCCATTGCATCACTACCCGTGAAATGTATTTTACGTTGCTTTTACCGCGTTTTATGCAGTATTGATACGCCTGTTCGATGACTTCCGGTTTCGCTCCCAGATCGGTAAGCCAGCTGTGTATTTCCTGTGCTTCTCCTGCGCTCAGAGTCCGCCCCGTAATCCGCTGAATGTCTGCAAGGAGTGACTTTACGTCCTGATTCTGCAGCATTCCGTCAGTTTCATCTTCACAAGTTTCCGCTTCCTCCTGCTCTGCAGTCAGCGGGCTTCTGTACATCTGCTCCCGCAGATGAAGGAATTCCACGTCATAGTTCAGTCGGCAGCTGCTTCTGCTTTCCCCTGTCCGCGGGTGCTTTTTCACTACCCCCATATCTGACCAGTATGTCCAGGCCTGATCCACCTGTTCAACAGACAGCCGCAGCTGGCGTGCCAGCGTCTCATGGCTCATTTCTTCTCCCTGCTGTGCATACATAGATCCAAACAGGTAGACCTTCACATGATCGCCCGGCGCGCCTGGCATATATTCATTCAGAAATATATTTTCTATTTCACTTGTCAGAAGATAAAAATCCTTTATCTTTCCTTTGATGTAATTCATGAAAAGCCTCCGTCAGCTTTTATTCTGCCGCCCGGTTCAACGCATCCAGAAGGCATTCCAGACGAACACCGTGTCCTTTTGCTGCCTCTTCCAGTGTTTCGCTTGCTGCTCCCGGACAGCCCGCACAGGTCAGCAGGAATTTATCAAACACCCGGCCATACTGCTGCCCCATATTCAGAACTTCAATAACGGTCATGTCTTTCGTGATCATCTCTGCTCCTTTCCGCTTGCGCTTACCGATTTACAGTGCTTTATCACTGAATTTGGTGTATCGTTCCACCCACGTCAGTTCCACTTTATCTGTAGGCCCGCTCCTGTGCTTGGCCACATTGACTTCGCAGATACCGTGTTTGTCGCTGTTATCCGGATTATAATAATCATCCCGATACAGGAAAATTACGATGTCTGCATCCTGTTCGATGGAACCGGATTCCCTCAGGTCCGATAAGATCGGCCGGTGATCCTGCCGCAGTTCCGGTGCCCGGGACAGCTGAGACAGTACAATCACCGGACAGTCCATCTCTCTGGCAAGAAGCTTCAGATGCCTGGAAATCGCGGAAATCTCCTGCTGTCGGCTATCTGCCCTGCCGTCAAACTGCATCAGCTGCAGATAGTCGATTACCACCAGATCCAGTCCGTGCTCCGCCTTCAGACGACGGCATTTATTCCGCATTTCCATGATGGAAATGCCCGGCGTATCATCAATAAATATTTTCGAGTTGTGAAGTTCATCCAGGGCCATATTCAGACGGTCCCAGTCCTTACGATCCAGAGTTCCTGTCTTCAGTTTCTGCATTTCCACCCTGGCCTGAATGGCAAGCAGCCGCTGTCCCAGCTGTTCCTTGGACATTTCCAGACTGAAGATAAGCACAGAGGAACCGGCTTTGACTGCTGTCTGCTGTGCGATATTCAGTGCAAATGCAGTTTTTCCCATGGCTGGCCGTGCGGCCAGGATGATCAGATCAGAACGATGAAGCCCCGATGTCAGCGCATCCAGATCCTTGAATCCGGTAGGGATTCCTACTACTTTTCCCTGATTCTTCGATGCGGCATCGATGATCTCCACATTTTTCAGCAGAATATCCTGGATCTGTGTGTAGTCGCTTTTCTGCCGCTTCTGTCCTATCTGAAATATGCCTGCTTCTGCGAAGTTCAGGACTTCTCTGGCATCATCCTTTCCCTCATAGCCTTTCTTCATGATTTCTTCTGCTGTATTGATCAGCTGCCTGAGGGCTGCTTTTTCCGAGACGATTCTGGCATATTCTCCAGCATTGACCGTAGAAGGAACTTCCGTTGTCAGGGTGGCAATATATGCTCTTCCTCCGACAATCTCCAGTGCCTTCTTTTTTTTCAATGTTTCACACACTGTCAGCATATCCACCGGTGAATTTTCTCTGTACAGATCCATGATAGCCTTGAATATCTCACGGTGATTTTCGTTATAGAAATCATCTGCGGTCACTTCTTCAATTACATCATACAATGCGTCCTTGCTGAGCATGGATGCACCCAGAACACACCGCTCCGCTTCCTCGTTATGCGGCGGAATCCGTTCTACCATTGTTTTCACTCCATTCTGTTTTCTGCCCGGTTTTCCTTCAGCGGATTATTCTGCCACAATGACCACTTTCAACGTTGTGGTAACCTCCGGATACAGCTTCATGGCGACTTCCATTTCTCCGGTCTGCTTGATTGGGTTGTCCAGCTGAATTTTTTTCTTGTCTACCGTCAGCTTGTGCTGCTCTTTCAGTGCATCCGCGATATCTTTCGATGTAATAGATCCGAAGATTCTGCCGCCGTCTCCTGCCTTTGTTTTTATCGTAACAGACAACGTTTTGATTTTTTCGGCCTGTGCCTGCGCAGCTGCTTTTTCTTCTGCTTTCTTTTCAGCTGCAATGGCCTTCTGTTTTTCCAGACTGCGGACATTTCCCTCCGTAGCCTCCGTCGCCCATCCTCTCGGGATCAACATGTTTCTTGCATATCCGTCACTGACCTTTACCACATCTCCTGCTTTTCCTGTTCCTTTTATGTCCCTGTTAAGAATTACTACCATTTAACATTTCCTCCATGATCTTTATGATTTTTTCTGCCGCTTCTTCTTTCGGCATATCTACCTGTGCTGCTGCTGTGGTCAAATGACCGCCTCCGCCAAATTTTTCCATAACTACCTGTACATTCACGGCTCCCATAGATCTTGCGCTGATTACCGTTCGTCCTTCTCCGTTGACGCCGATGACAAAGGAAGCTTTTACCCCTTTCACGGTCAGGAGCTGGTCCGCCACCTGCGCGCAGATGACCTGTTCATCTGCATGCGGCTTTCTGCAGATGGACAGTGCTACGCCGTTTTCCATAAATCTTGCAGCTGCCAGTGCTTCTGCATTGATCTGGAAGCTAAGAGCGTCTTTCTGGAAAAAGCGTTTTACCTCCGTGGTATCTGCACCCTGCCTTCTGAGCCATGCAGCTGCTTCAAAGGTACGTACTCCGGTTTTCATGGCAAACCCGTTGGTATCCACGGTAATTCCGGCGAGAAGCGCCTCTGCCTCCAGTTTCACCAGGCTTTTTTTACTTGCCATATACTGAAGAATTTCCGCAACCAGTTCGCAGGTTGATGAAGCGTAGGATTCCATATATGCCAGCGTCGGATTTTCTATAAATTCCTCCATCTTTCGATGATGATCGATGACTACGATCCTGTCCGTCATCTCCAGCAGCTTCGGACACTGGGTCATACTTGGCCGGTGTGTATCCAGTACAATAATCAGACTTTCACTGTCTGCAAGATTCATCGCTTTTTCACTGCTGATCAGCTGATAATTCTCACTCTGCCTTGCCTGAAAATAAATACTTTGCAGCGCTTCGTTATAGTCATCGATGACTATACTTGCCTTTTTCTCAAAAAGTTCGCAGAACCGGGAGATTCCCAGTGCAGCTCCGAAACAGTCCATATCCGGATTCTGATGCCCCATGATAAAGACCTTTCCCGCCTGTACCACAAGCTGCTTCAGCGCATGACCGACAATTTTTGATTTTCCCTTGTTGCTCTTTTCCACGGTCTGCAGCTTTCCGCCGTAATATTCAATTTTCAGGTTTCTTTTCACGACAGCCTGGTCTCCGCCCCGTCCCAGTGCAAGATCCAGAGCCGCATCCGCATATTCCTCTGTCTGTGCCGGATTTTTTCCGCCTACACCTACGCCAATACTCAGGCTGGCAGGAAAGTCTGCGCCGGTTTCCACATTTCGTATCTCATCCAGAATGTCAAATTTATTGGCAATCAGACGGTCCAGATACTGTTGTTCAAACCAGGCGACATATGCATTATTTCTCACCCGGTTGACGGATGCGTTAATTCTGCTGCACCAACGGCGGACCAGCCTGTCAATTTCACCGGAAAGAATCAGTCTCTTCTCCGTGCTTGTACTGGAGGTCAGTTCATCGTAATTATCTACCTGAATTTTGGCCATACATGCCTTTTCATTATTGTATCGGTCTTTCAGATCCTCAAGTCCTGTAACATCATTGAATACAATGGTCAGATCTCCATCTTCCTCACTCTTCATGTCAGAACCTTTCTGGAGCATGAGACGAAAAATCTTGTCATTTCGCTTCAGCAAAGGATGCTGGTCTTTTTCGGCCGCTTCATACAGATCTGCCGCACGGATTCCGGTCAGCGCGAAAATATCGCCGCCTCCGATTCCGTCATAGAGGAATACCTCGCCGATTCTGCTGTTGGCTTCTACAACCTTTCCCAGTCTGTTGATAATGCAGACAGGCATTGGAATATATGAAGAAATGATTTTTTCAAGTCTTCGCTCAGACATGGTCCCCTCCTTTATCTATTATATCATATCCTTCCTTTCGCCTCGGTGTTGATTCTGTGATAATCCCACCACAAAAGACCGTGCAGATGGTTTTACCTGCTTCGAAAGGCACTTCTATATATTTTACCACATTTCTGTTTGTTTTTCATCTACAAGATATAGTACAATTTATCGAATTTCCAGCTTTCCTCCACATTTGCCGCATCGATATCTGTCAGTATTTACCACAAGCGGACACCGTCTTTTTCTTGTCATTTCCATACCGCAATTCATACAGACAATTCTGTATCGAATCTTTTCTCTGCTTCCCGGATCTTCCAGACCGAAGGCTTCATATCCGGCAGAGGGCTTTATTTCGTATCCATATTTTTGATTCAGCTGCATTGCATATCTCTTCCATCGCTTTCCATGATTCATGCATCCATAACAGGTATGCAGTAGTTCATGAAGAAGTACAGTCTCTACCGTCTGATCCTCTCCTTCCAGAATTTTTCCGCTGATTTCGATCAGATACTCCCCACTGCGTTGATTCCTTGTATTTACTTTTCTGCAGCTTCCAAACCGACTTCGAATTCTGTCATTTATTTTCAGTCCTACGATGTTTTCCGATGCAGGTATCCCTTCTTTTCGTAATAATTCTCTGCAATTTTTCAGCAGGGATTCTGCCCTCTCTTCCCTTTTCTCTTCCTTTTTTTCCATTAAGCTTGTCGTATTCATGCCTCACTCCTCGTCTCAGCATTGGCTAAAAAAGGGCCTCTTTTCGGAGACCCTCTATTCTTTCTATGTACTTTGAACCAAATATATACTGGCACAAATCACTGCCAGATTGATCAGCAGTGCCATCGGGATCAAAACACGGAACTTCCACTTTTTTGTTTTATGATGAAAGACCAGCATCCCTGCACCGCTTCCCATCGCTCCCATGAAAAACGCACATAAAAGCAGCGCTTTTTCGCTGATTCTTTCTTTCTCCTTGATCGCCTTTCTTTTATCCAGACCCATCTGAAGAAAAGTGAACAAATTCCATATAAGCCACAGAACGGCTATCCACAGTAAAGGTTTCATGTGAAACATCCCCCTCTAAGCCAGGTTTTTCAACAGTTCTATGATACGATTCAATTCATCTCGGCTGAAGCATTCTATTTCTATTTTTCCTTTTTTTCCTTTTTCCACGATGTTTACTTTCGTTCCAAGAATTGTTTTCAGTTCCTCTTCTACCCGTAATGTATCCGGATTTTTCAGTTTCTGCGAAAGCTTCCTTTTCGGTGCTTTTCCCAGTTCTCCAACCAGTTTTTCTGTCTGGCGGACAGACAGTCCCTCTTCTATGATTTTATCACAGAGTTGACGCTGAAGATTTCCGTCCTCAACCGTAATGAGTGTTCTGCCGTGGCCTGCTGTCAGCTCTCCCTCCGAAACCTTTACACGAATATATTCCGGAAGTTTTAGAAGACGAAGAGAATTCGTAATATACGGTCTGCTTTTCCCTACGCTTTTTGATACCTGCTCCTGTGTCAGACCAAAGGAGCTGATCATCTGATGCAGTCCCTCTGCTTCTTCGATTGGGTTCAGATCTTCCCGCTGCATATTTTCTATGATGGCAATGAGCATATTCTGTTCATCGCTCAGTTCACGAAGCAGGCATGGTACTTCCGACAACCCTGCTTTCATAGCAGCACGCCATCTTCTTTCACCAGCGACAATTTCGTATCCCTTCTGCTTCTTTCTTACAACGATAGGCTGTATGATACCATGTTCCCGAATCGAATCTGCCAGTTCTTCTATTTTTTCTTCAGAAAACGTTTTTCTCGGCTGGTTTACATTCGGCATGATCTCGTGAATTCCGATATAATTCACTCTGTCTTCTGCCGGCACTTCCGATTTGCTTTTTTCTCCGGTTCTATCTTCTTCCGGCGCAGACACAGGTACATCTGCAAACAATGCATCCAGACCTCTGCCCAGTCCTCCTTTTTTTGCTGCTGCCATCCTACGCTTCCTCCAGTTCTAAGAACTCTTCAGCAAAATCCATATATGCTTCTGCTCCCTTGGATTTCGGATCATATTCGGTAATCGGCATTCCGTAGCTCGGTGCCTCTGCCAACCGTACATTTCTCGGAATGACTGTGGAATATACTTTTCCTCCGAAGTATTTCTTTACTTCCTGCACCACCTGCAGAGACAGATTTGTTCTTCCATCAAACATGCTGAGAATGACCCCCTGCACTGTCAATTTTGGATTCAGGCTCTTCTTTACCAGCTCTATGGTACTTACCAGCTGACTCACTCCTTCCAATGCATAAAATTCACATTGGATCGGAATCAGCACACTGTCCACCGCTGTCAGAGAGTTAATTGTCAGCAGTCCCAGTGACGGCGGACAATCAATAAATATGTAATCGTACATATGACGTATCTTATCCAGACCTTTTTTCAGAGAAATTTCTCTTCCCTTCATCTGTACCAGTTCGACCTCTGCCCCTGCCAGATCCACACTTGCCGGAATCAGATCCAGATTCTCTACTGTCGTTTGTATGATCGCTTCCCTCGGGTCGAAGTTCTCATCCACTAAAATATTATATACCGTTTTATCCAGATTCTTTTTTGAAATACCGATACCGCTAGTAGTATTTCCCTGTGGGTCGATATCCAATATCAGCACCTTTTTCCCTTTGATTGCAAGACAAGCTGCCAGGTTGATGTTTGTTGTTGTTTTTCCTACTCCACCCTTTTGATTAAATATAGCAATTGCTTTTCCCAAAGTTGTCATCCCTCCTGTTTCATTTATCTTTTCGCTGACAGGTACTATTATATATTATTTTCCGCTTTATTTCCACTGGTTTCAGAAAAAAACACCGATGTTTCACGTGAAACATCGGTCCTTTTTAGGAATCGTTATTTTCAGTTCAAGTACATCCCCTTTATCTTCCTGTGAAAAAATGGCATTGTTTTCCATTTCTTTAATTTGTAAAAAGGCGTTTCGAACGGTATTTACATAGATCTTATAACTGATATAATTCACCTTGTTTTTCTTTCGTTTCTGTGCTTCCTGGCCCAAAAGCAGATCTTCCACCAGTTTTTCCGTCTGCTTTACGTTCAGATTATTTTTTATCACCCGGGCAATCACCTTTCTCCTGTCATTTTCACCCTGCACCCGAAGAAGGGCACGGGCATGTCTTTCGGTTAACCTGTGCTCCGTCAAAAGCTCCTGGATATCTTCCGGCAAAGAGAGAATTCGGATTTTGTTGGATATGGTGGATTGCTGCTTGCCAACCTTCTGCGCAATCTCACTCTGGGTCAGGCCGAAGTCATCCATCAGCTTCTTATAGGCACGTGCTTCCTCCAGGTAACCCAGATTTTCTCTCTGCACGTTTTCCACCAGTGCCACCAGAGCAGCCTCTTCCTCCTCCATACTCCGCACGATGGCGGGAATCGTAAAAAGACCTGCCTGACAGGCAGCCCGGTAACGCCTTTCTCCGGCAATGACACAGAAAGTTCCCTCTGCAGCCGGCTTTACCAGAATCGGCTGCAAAACACCATAGTCACGAATGGATGTTGCCAGTTGTGCAAGTTCTTCTTCCCGAAAAATTTTTCGTGGCTGCTGCGGATTCAGAAATATCTGCTGCAGAGGTATTTCTACAACCTCCTGCTTCAAATCCGATGGAGTATCCTGTCCTTCCTTCCGTTCGGAAACAGACGGTGTTATATTACGCATCACGCCGGAAAAACGCCCGTTTTTTTTACTCAATATCTCCAACATATCTTTTCCCCCTTTTCTATGACCTTATGCGCTGTACCATATGCACAAAGGTCTGTACACACTTCTCAGGGAAATCATATCATTTCCCGTAAAACTTGTGTTGCTATTTTTCTGCCAAAATAAAAAAGAAAACCCCCAGTTTTCGCTATTTCAGGGGGTCTTTCGACGGGGTTCCGGCTTTTCTCGGATATTTCGCCGGCGTATTTCTTACTTTTTTTATGAACAAAATCCGATGATCCAGGCCGTATCGGTTCAGCGGAGCAGATTCGACCCGCTCCAGCTGTCCGCCCAGCAGGAAAATTGCTTTTTTTGCCTGTATGATTTCTTCTTCTGCATCTGGTCCCTTATAAGCCAGAAGGTACCCTCCCTGCCGGATAAAAGGCAGGCAATATTCAGACAGGGTCGCAAGATTTGCAACTGCTCTTGAAACGCAGAGATCATACTGCTCACGATGTTCCTTCTTTCGGGCCAGTTCCTCTGCACGGGCATGCACCGTGGAAACATTTTCAATCCCGAGGGAATTGGTCAGTTCGTCGATGATATTCAGTCGTTTTTTCAGAGAGTCCATCAGAATGAACTGTTTTCTCGGGGAAACGACAGCAAGAGGAACACCTGGAAACCCGGCTCCCGTTCCCACATCAATAATTTTTTTCGCAGACTGATATTCAGGAAATCCGCAGCAAAGCACAGAATCCAGGAAATGTTTGATGATAAAATCATCCCGATCCGTAATTGCAGTCAGATTCACCTTCTCATTCCATGACAGAACACCTTCCATATAACATTCCAGCTGCTGTTCCATCTTGGTTGTACAGGAAATACCCACTGCATCAAAGGCATCTTTTATCTGCATCATGACTGACCCTTTCTTCTCTGTTTCTCCAGATAAACCAGAAGTACATTGATATCGGCAGGAGACACACCGCTGATACGGGATGCCTGTCCGACCGAATCCGGCTGAATCTGATTCAGCTTCTGCACGGCTTCAATCCGCAGACCTTCTATGAGACTGTAATCAAAATGCTGGGGAAGCTTTCGGTTTTCCAGTTTCTTATACCGTTCGATCTGTGCCATTTGTTTCTGAATATATCCTTCATATTTCACCTGCACCTCCAGCTGTGTCACTTCGTGATAAGACAGCGTTGGTCTGGTTTCGTCATCGATTTCAGCCAGATCCGCATAGGAAATCTGCGGGCGGCGGAGAAGTTCTGCCATGGAAACACGATTCTGCAGCGGAGAGGTCCCCCGGGCAATCAGAAAATCGTTTGCTTCTTTCGGTCCCACCAGCTTTTCTTCCAGGCGAGCTGCTTCCCTGGCTACAGCATCCTTTTTCGCCAGATATCGATCATATCTTTCCTTACTTGCCAGTCCTATACTGTAACTTTTTTCCGTAAGACGCTGGTCTGCGTTGTCTTGCCGCAGAACCAGTCTATATTCGGCTCTGCTGGTCATAATTCGATAAGGCTCATTAGTTCCTTTTGTCACAAGATCGTCGATGAGAACGCCGATATAAGCCTCGTCTCTTCCGAGAATCAGCGGATTTTTTCCAGAAATTTTCAGTGCAGCGTTAATTCCCGCCATAAGTCCCTGGGCGGCTGCCTCTTCATATCCGGAACTTCCGTTGAACTGTCCTGCACAAAACAGATTTTCAATATGCCGGTATTCCAGGTTCAGCTGCAGATCCTGCGGATCGATGCAGTCGTATTCTATGGCATAGGCCGGACGGACAATGCGGAGATTTTCCAGACCGGGAATGGTTCTGTAAAACGCCAGCTGTACATCTTCCGGCAGGCTGGAGCTCATGCCCTGTATGTACATTTCATCCGTATCCAGTCCTTCCGGTTCAATAAACAGCTGATGCCGCTCTTTATCCGCAAATCGGTTTACCTTATCCTCAATGGATGGACAGTACCGCGGACCGATTCCCTCGATCTGACCGCCAAAGAGCGCAGAACGGTGAAAGTTAGCCCGAATCACTTTATGTGTTTCCGCATTGGTATAAGTCAGCCAGCAGGAAACCTGATTTTCTCCGATTGCATCATTCATGAAAGAAAACGGAACGATATGCTCATCCCCTTTCTGTTCCTGCATCTTCGAATAGTCCAGACTCTGACCCAGACATCTGGCAGGTGTTCCGGTTTTAAACCGGCGGAGCTTCATACCATGTTTTTTCAGATTATCTGCCAGATCATTGGATGGCGCCAGTCCGTTGGGACCGCTTTCAAATGCACTGTCACCGATAAAGATTTTTCCGCGAAGGAAGGTTCCTGTGGCAAGAATAACCGCTTTCGCCTTATACCAGGTGTGGGTTCTTGTTTCAATACCGCATACTTTTCCCTCTTCCACAATCAGATCTGTGACTTCCATCTGCCGCATATCCAGATGGTCCGTATGCTCAATGGTCTTTTTCATTTCCAGATGGTATCTGTGCTTGTCAGCCTGCGCTCGCAAAGAATGCACAGCCGGACCCTTGGCCGTATTGAGCATCTTGCTCTGGATAAATGTTTTATCGATATTTTTACCCATCTCTCCGCCCAGGGCATCAATTTCCCGGACAAGATGTCCCTTTCCGGTTCCTCCGATGGATGGATTGCACGGCATCATGGCCACTGCTTCCAGATTCATGGAGCAGAGCAGGGTTTCCTTTCCCATTCTGGCACATGCCAGCGCCGCTTCACAGCCGGCATGTCCGGCACCGACGACAATGACATCGTATTCCCCCATAAAAATATGTTCCATTCTTCGCTCCTTCTATATCATCTATATGATCTGTCAGGGTTATTTGCCCAGACAGAATCTTGCAAACACTTCGTTGATCACATCACCGGATACGGTTTCACCAATAATCTCTCCAAGCAGTTCGTAAGCCCGGTTTACATCAATCTCGAGAAATTCCAGCGGCTGACGGATCTCTGCCATGGAAATTGCATCCGTCAAAGAAGAAGCCGCCTGTTCCAGCAAATTCTTATGACGCACACTGGTTACCAGTACGCTGTTTTTCTGCTTCACACGGCCGCCGTATACCAGGTCTGCAATGGCATCTTCAATCTCGGTAATCCCCTTTTCCTCTTTGAGGGAAGTTTCAATGATGACAGCGGACGGGATCCGCTGCCGCAGCTGATCAGATGTAATCGTCTGCGGAAGATCCACCTTGTTCAATATTACAACAGCCTGTCGGTCTCCCAGATGGGACAGAATCTCTTCATCTTCAGAATCCAGGTTTCTGCTGCTGTCTACCACGAAAAGAACAAGATCAGACTGATGAAACGATTCCTTACTCTTTTCAATTCCGATTTTTTCAATGATATCCTCCGTCTGACGGATTCCAGCTGTATCCGTCAGTTTCACAGGAATATTTCGTATGGACAGCATCTCTTCAATGGTATCTCTGGTGGTTCCGGGAATTTCCGTAACTATGGCACGGGACTCTCTGAGCAGAGCATTCATCAGAGAAGATTTTCCTACATTAGGTTTCCCGATAATGGAAACGGAAAGTCCTTCCCGGATCATTCTGCCTGTATCTGCCGTAGAAAGAAGAGCAGATATTTCATCCTTCACCTGGCTTAATCCTGACAGGAGATTTTCATACGTCAGTTCCTCGATATCTTCATCGGGATAATCGATGTTCACCGTAATATTTACCAGAAGATCAAGAAGGTCTGCCCGGATTTCACGAACTGCATTTCCCAGCTTTCCTTCCAGTTGACCCAGCGCCACATCAAAAGAAGCATCCGACTTGGCGCGGATCAGATCGATCACTGCCTCTGCCTGGGAAAGATCCAGTCTGCCGTTGAGAAAGGCCCGTTTGGTAAATTCACCGGGTTCGGCAAGGCGTGCGCCGTTTCGTAGCGTCAGCGAAAGGATTTTGCGAAGGGATACGATGCTTCCATGACACTGAATTTCCACAACATCCTCCGCCGTATATGAGTGGGGACCTTTCATATAGACAGCCATGACCTCATCGACGCAGTCACTGGTAACATTGTCATAAATATGGCCATATGTGAGAACCTTATCTTCTGTTTTTCGTCCTCGGAATATCTTCTGAAGAATTGGCAGGGCTTCTTCTCCGCTAATCCGGACGATGCCGATGCCACCTTCTCCCGGCGCCGTGGCAATCGCAGCAATGGTATCTTCCATAGCATTCTCCTTCAGTACACTTTGAATAAAACAGCCCGCTCGAAAGCAAGCGGGCTGTATTCCAATTATTTTAATTCGATGATAACCCGTCTGTATGGGTCCTGACCCTCACTCTTCGTAGTGACATAAGGGTGGTTCTGCAGTGTGGCATGGATCACTTTCCGCTCATACGGATTCATCGGTTCCAGTTTCACACTTCTTCTGGTTTTCACCACCTTATTGGCAAGGCGGATTGCCAGCATTTCCAGTGTCTTTTCTCTCTTGGCACGGTAATTTTCCGCATCTACAACAACTCTGGTGTATTTTTCCTGATCCTTATTTACGACCAGGCTGGTCAGATACTGAATGGCATCCAGCGTCTGGCCACGTTTCCCGATAATCGTACCGGAATCTTTACCCTGAATATCAATATACAGGGCGTCACCGCCTTCCTTCGCAGTGATGTCCAGTGACAGACCCATCTGCTCGGTAACTTCTGCAAGAAAATCCAGTGCGATATGATTTTCGCATACTGTCAGTTCCTCATCAGGAACTCTTGCAATCACCGGTTCAATCGGTTCCTGGAATTCTTTTAATTCTCTGTCTCTCCGGTCTCTTCTCGGCTTATTATTACGATTGTTTCTGTCTTTTCTGTTATTATTATTGCGCTTCTGTGAAGCTGTTCTGTTCTCAGGTTCTCTGGAAGTCTGAGATTTCTGCTGTTTTTCAGTCCTTACAGGCTTCTCGGTTCTTTCTGTCTTTTCAGACTTTTCAGAAATGGCCGCTTTCGGTGCTTCCTTCGGAGCGGGTGATTCCTGCTTCTTCTCTTCCACCTTTACAGGCTGTTTCTTTTCAACTCTGACTTTTGCAAGTTTGGAACCGATACCGAAAAAGCCTCTTGAAGGCTCTTCCAGAACTTTTACATCGACTTCGTCTATTGTAAGCTGCAGATCGTCCAGTGCCAGTTTCACGGCAGTTTCGACGTCTGTGCCCCATTTTTCAGAATAATCCATATTAATTCTGTTCCTCCAATGCACTTATGCTCTTGCCTTGCTTCTTTTCTTTCCCTTCGGTGCTTCTTCTTCATTCAGCTTCTTTCTCAGCTGGTTAAAGCGAATATTATAGAAAATCTGAATCACCTGGCTGAAGAACCAGTAAATGGCCAGACCAGCCGGATAGCTTCTTGCCATCAGCAGAATGGTGATCGGGAAGATGTATTTCATCATCTTATTCATGACATTCATCTGCTGCATGGAAGGATTATTTGCGCCGTTCAGATTATTCTTCTGGCTCATGGTGAAGGAAATATATGTGGCGATGCCTGCCGCAACAGGCAGAATCCACTTATCAGGCTGCGCCAGGTCCTTGATCCAAAGGAAAGGTTCATGAATTGCGAACAGCATCATGTCTGCATTATCCATGTTGCTGAAATAAACCATCGGATTTCGAAGCAGTGCGAACAGAGCCATAATGATGAACATCTGGATCACCATCGGCAGGCAGCCGGCAGACATGCTGACACCTTCCTGCTTGTAGAGCTCCTGAAGCTTTTCATTCATCAGCATTTGATCTTTCGCATATTTCTGCTGAATTTCCTTAATCTTCGGATTGAGCTTGGACATTTTCGCAGTTGACATGATCTGCTTCGCATAAAGCGGATATAAACAGAGCTTTACGACCAGGGTAACAATAATCAGGGAAATTCCGTAGTTACCGATCAGCTCATATAACCACATAAGCAGATAACCCATTGGTTGCGCTAATATTCTCATTCAATTCCTCCATTATTCCAAAGGGTCGTAGCCCCCCTCATGCCAGGGGTGACACTTCAGAATCCGTTTGATTCCTAAGTAGGTGCCCTTGATCGCTCCGTATTTTTCTACGGCCTGTATGAAATATACCGAGCAGGTGGGCGTAAACCGGCAGGTAGGTGGAAATAAAGGAGAAATACAAATCTGATAAAATCTCACCAGACCTATCAGTATCTTTTTAAAAAAAGAACTTACGTATTTCATTATTTCTTTATTACTCCGGCTCGTTTCATTGCAGAAAAAAGAGATTTCTCTACCTCTGCACACTTTTTTCCGGAAATAGTGTTTCTGGCGATGATGATAAAATCGTAATGCACATTTTGAGGAAGTTTGTCCGCCAGATGACGGTAGCTTTCTTTCATGAGCCGTCTCGCCCTGTTTCTTTTCACACTGTTTCCGACTTTTTTGCTTGCTAAAAAACCTGTCCTATTGTAAACAAGCCCGTTGGGCCGGTAAAAAAGCACCACGAACCTGTCGCCCACAGATTTTCCGCGATTGTAAATCGACTGAAAATCTGTTTTTTTTCGCAAAACATTTCTTTTCAGCATGTTTCCTCTTTTCGAGCGTTTTCTGCTCTCGCAAAGCATAAGGAAATTAAGCAGTTAATTTCTTTCTGCCTCTTGCTCTTCTTCTCTTCAGCACGTTTCTGCCGTTCTTGGTGGACATTCTCTTTCTGAAGCCGTGTTCCTTCATTCTCTGCCGTTTCTTAGGCTGTAAAGTCATTTTCATATTGGTTGTTCTCCCTTCTAAAATAATAAGCTCGTGTGCATCTAAATTCCAATGGCACACAGATACCTAAGTAGTATACTTCAAAAGTAATGAAATGTCAATGAAATTATTGTTTCTCCGTATTTCTCAGTATTCACATTCATGATTTTCATGTATGTTCAAAATATAAACAATATCCACATTCTGTGATTTGAAAGTAAAAGAAAACAAAGTTTCAGACGGCTGAAAATGCAGAAGAAAAACACTTTTTTACTTATGCACAATTTTATCCTTAACCTGTGGATAAAATACGAAAAAAATATATTTCTTTTTCCATGTAATTCATACTTGCTTGTGGATAACTATTTTTGTACAATAAGAACAAAGAAAACTTTTTTTGAAAAACAGAATTGAAGGTTTCACAATATGAACAGAAATGAAAAAACAACAAAAGCATTAAAGGAAGAATTACAAAAATTAACAACTTCCGTGAGTTTCAACACCTGGCTGCAACCTTTGGAAGTCTTTCAGATCGACAATGATCTGAAAATAGCCTATATTGGTGTAAAGCGTTCCGGCGGAATCGATGTGGATTTCATCCTGAATATTATAAGAACAAGATATATTCAGGTTATTGAAGATTGCCTGGAAACAGTACTTCATGATCGATACCGGGCAGTGATCAAAGGAATGGATGAATTTCTGAAGGAACCTCCGGCAGAAGAATCAAAACCGGATCCGGAGCCCGCTGCTGATATTCCTGCTGCACCTTTCAATAAAATAGGTATGGAAAAGATATTTAATCCCCGCTATAATTTCGATAATTTTGTGGTAGGAAACAGCAATAAATATGCCCATGCAGCAGCTCTGGCTGTTGCAGAATCTCCATCCGAAGCGTATAATCCACTGTTTATCTACGGAGGATCCGGACTGGGAAAAACACATCTGATGCATGCCATCGGCATCTATCTTCTGGAGCATAATCCGGGACTGAATGTTCTTTATGTTTCTTCAGAAATGTTTACCAATGAGCTGATTCGCGCACTGCGTGAAAACAAAATCAGCGAATTTAAAAACAAGTACAGAAAAGTGGATGTCATGCTCATTGATGATATCCAGTTCATGGAAGGAAAAGACAGTACACAGGAAGAATTTTTCCATACATTCAATACCCTGTATGATTCCAATAAACAGATCATCATATCCAGTGATCGGGCACCGAATAAACTGGTTAACCTGGAAGATCGACTGAGAAGCCGTTTCCAGTGGAACCTGATTGCTGATATCCAGCCGCCTGATTACGAAACAAGAGTTGCAATTCTGACGAAAAAGGCAGAAAATCTGAATATAGAAGTGGATGAAGATTTATACGATGTGATTTGTCTGATTGCGGAGAAAATTAAAGATAATATAAGGGAACTTGAGGGAGCTTTCACACGAATCGTATCATTTTCCCAGCTTCTCGGAGAGAAAGCAGATAAAAACTTCGCCAGAAGAACACTGAAGGATATTCTGACCGACGGTGACATAAAAGTGACACCCGAAAAAATAAAAAAATACATATGCAAGCACTACTCCATTAAAATGTCAGATCTGGAATCTTCCAAGAAACAGAACAGCATCGCATATCCAAGACAGGTAGCCATGTATCTGATTCGTGAGATGACAGATTACTCTCTTCCGAAAATAGGACAGATGTTCGGAGGAAAACACTATACGACTGTCATGTATGCCTGTGATAAAATTGAAGGTGAGATGAAATCGGATCCTTCCTTCGCGCAGCGGATTGAACAGATGAAAGATGAGATTATGGATTAAAAGAGTAAGGTTTTCTCTTTTATCCACCATGCTGAAACAATATTTTTTTCAGGGTTTTCAGGATATCCGGAAGTTATCCACAGATTCCACATCCCCTACTACTATTACTACTATAAAAGAATATAAATAAAGAATAACAGATCGGAGGATCAAAATGAAATTTTCATGTCATCAGCAGGCTTTATCCAAAGCCTTAAACATCGTTTCCAAAGCAGTAACTTCAAGAACAACCATTCCAATTCTGAAAGGCATCCTTCTGAGGGTAGACGAAAACGGAAAACTTACCATGTCTGCATCCGATCTTGACCTGAGCATTGAAAAAAAACTGGAGGTTGAAAATTTTGTTCCGGGAGAAACTGTAGTGTTTGCCAAACTCTTCGGAGATATTATCCGTAAACTTCCAAACGATATGATTACCATCGAATACGATGATGGAAAGGTTACGATCCGCTGTGCCAGTTCGGAGTTTAATATTATCGGCATGCCGGCAGATGAATTTCCAAATCTGAATATGCCGGAGGAAGCGGACGATCAGATATTATTCAGTAAAGATGTGCTGAAGGAAATGATTCGAAAAACGTCTTTTGCTGCCAGTATTGATGAATCCCGGGGTGTAATCACCGGTGTGCTGGTAGAAATGGAAGAAGATAGTCTGAATATGGTTGCACTGGATGGTTTCCGTATGGCCATTGCCAGAGAGAATATGAAGAACAAAGAAAAAGAGAGTATTGTGATTCCTGCGAAGATTTTCGGAGAAATCAGCAAGATCATCAGTGAAACCGAAATGGAAGAAAACGACCAGATTCGTCTTTCTATCAATGATAAACGTGCTATTTTCCTGATGGAAGATATCCGCGTAGTGCTTCGTCTCCTGGAGGGAGAATTTGTGAAATACAGGGATATTCTGCCGAAGGAAAGTAAGACCAGGATTGTGGTAAACAGAAGTGATTTTCTGAACAGTATAGAGCGGGCGTCCCTGCTTGCAAAGGTAGGAAAAAATAATCTGATCAAACTGGACATGAAAGAAAACAATATGGAAATCACATCCAAATCGGAAGAAGGAAATGTAAAAGAAGATGTGATCATTTCCAAAGAAGGGAATGATCTGATGATCGGCTTTAACTCCAAATATCTGATGGATGTGCTGAAGGTCATCGATGATGAGGAAATCGTCATGCTGTTTAACAGCAGCATCAGCCCTTGTCTGGTGAGACCGCTGTCCGGAAACCGGTTCGAGTACCTGATTCTTCCTGTAAGAATTACCAACAATTAAGTATGTATATCAAAGAAATCGAACTTCACAATTTCCGAAATTATGAAGAACTGCATTTACAATTTCATAAAAACGTAAATCTGATTCTGGGAAACAATGCGCAGGGAAAGACAAACCTGTTGGAATCCATCTATCTGTGCTCCATGGGAAAATCTTTCCGTACCGGCAGGGACAGCGATCTGATCCGGTTTGGATCTGAATTTGCCAGAGTAAAAGCAGAGGCGCAGAAAGAATACTATGATACTTCTGTGGAACTGATTTACAGCCGGAACGGAGGAAAATCCGCCAGGCTGGATGGGGTACGGATCCGAAAGGCTTCAGAGCTTCTGGAGAATCTTTATATGGTCGTTTTTTCACCGGAGGATCTGAAGATTGTAAAGGAAGAACCTGAAAAAAGAAGAAAATTCATAGATCGTGAGCTTTGTCAGCTCAGGCCGAAGTATTATGAAGCCTTCAGCAGCTATAAAAAAGTGCTTCTTCAGAGAAATGCCTATCTGAAAGAAGAATCGGTGGATCCTTCCATATTGGACCTCTGGGATATGCAGCTGGCCAGATATGGTGCACAGATCATGGTGATGCGAAAAGAATTCGTGGAAAAGCTGCGGGATATCAGTCGGGTGATTCATAGATCCATAACAAACGGAAAGGAAAATCTGAATCTGATCTACGCACCCAATGTATCCGTTTCTTCTACCGTGGAAGAAACGGAAGAAGCGTTTTATCAGGTGATAAGAAGCAGCTTTGAGAGTGATTTCAGACAGCGCACTACCACAAAAGGACCTCATAAAGATGATGTGGAATTCTTTATCGATGATATCAGTGTGCGCAGTTTCGGTTCCCAGGGACAGCAGAGAACTTCTGCTCTTTCGGTAAAGCTGGCAGAGCTTTCGCTGATCAAAGAAGAAACAGGCGAAGACGCCATCCTTCTTCTGGATGATGTAATGAGTGAACTGGATCTGCAGAGGCAGGAATTTCTGATCAAATCCCTTTCGAATATTCAGATGTTCATCACTACGACAGAAATACCGGAAAAACTTCTGGAAACGCTTCCGCCGGGAAAGACCTTCTATGTGAAAGAAGGAAATGTAACAGAAAATGAGTAAGAAACAGAAAGTAAAGGAGAATGAAAATGAATCCAGTTTATGAAAAATTATTAAGATGTTATGAAAGCATTCAGAAGAAATTTGATTTCAGTAAATTCCGTCCGGAAATAGCGATCGTACTGGGATCCGGGCTTGGAGACTATGCACAGGATATTCAGGTGGTGGGAGAAGTGGATTATCATGAGATCGAAGAATTCCCCGTATCTACTGTGCCGGGACATGCAGGCAAATTTATCTTCGGTTACGTGGAAGAGACACCGGTAGTCTGCATGAAAGGCCGTATTCACTATTACGAAGGGTATCCGATCACGGATGTGGTTCTTCCGATTCGCCTGATGAAGCTGATGGGTGCGAAGATTCTGTTTCTGACCAATGCGTCCGGTGGTATCAATCCATCCTTCGAAGCCGGCGACTTCATGATGATTACGGATCAGATTTCCATGTTTGCGCCGAATCCGCTGATCGGTGCCAATATCGATGAACTGGGTGTACGTTTCCCGGATATGAGCCATGTTTATGATCCGGCGCTGCAGAAGTGTATAAAAAAAGCAGCAGAAAAAAATAACATCAAGCTGCAGAAAGGTGTTTACGCACAGGCTACCGGTCCATCCTTTGAATCCCCGGCAGAAATCAAAATGCTTCATACCCTGGGCGCAGATGCAGTGGGCATGTCCACCGTGGTGGAAGCCATCGCAGCAAATCATATGGGAATGAGAATCTGCGGAATCTCATTCGTCAGCAATCCTGCAGCAGGCATCAGCCAGACACCGCTGACCCACGAAGAGGTGCAGGAAGCAGCCAATCAGGCAGCACCGAAATTCCGTCAATTGGTTACAGCTTCCGTAAAAGAATTCCGGGAGATTCTGCGGGAAAAATAAACCGCGGGCAAACAGATTTTGTCGAATTACAACTTTTAGTATAATACTAATATAACCCCGACACTTTTTATATGGTAAATAAAACGAAAATCGCCCCTGTGGGCGATTTTTTTTATGATTTTGATAAAAAGTTTAATAAAGGTTGAATTTTGGCAAAAAAAGTGATATAATATCTGCGATTAATTATAGTCAAAATATGCCCCACAAAGGGGCTTTCTTATGTCATATTATATTTTGAATGAAAGGTTGAAACGATGAGCTTAGAAGAAAAAACAAAAGGCCAGTATGATGCGGCGCAGATACAGGTTCTGGAAGGTCTGGAAGCAGTCCGCAAGCGTCCGGGCATGTACATCGGAAGTACAGGACCGAGAGGACTTCATCATCTGGTTTATGAAATCGTGGATAACAGTATCGATGAGGCGCTGGCCGGCTACTGCAAGAATATCCATGTCACCATACAGAAGGATAATTCCATCATGGTGGAAGATGACGGCCGCGGTATGCCTGTGGACAAACATCCGAAGATGGGTATCCCTGCAGTGGAAGTCATTCATACGGTGCTCCATGCCGGCGGTAAATTCGGCGGTGGAGGATATAAAGTTTCCGGTGGTCTTCATGGTGTAGGTGCATCTGTGGTAAATGCCCTTTCCACCCATATGGAAGTGGAAATCAAGAGAAACGGAAACATCTACAAGCAGTGTTATGAAAGAGGAAAAACCGTAAGTCCACTGGAAATCATCGGTGAATCGAAGAAGACCGGTTCCAAGACCACATTCTGGCCGGATCCCGAAATTTTCGAAACAACTATTTTTGATTTCCATACCCTGCAGAATCGCCTGCGGGAAATGGCGTTCCTGAATAAAGGGATTAAGATCACGTTCAAGGATGAACGGGAAGGTCAGAAAAAGAGTGAAACCTATCATTATGAAGGTGGTCTGAAAGAATATGCGGAATTCCTCAACCGGAACAAGGATGCGATTCATAAGGAAGTTATATACTTTGAAGTGGCAAAAGATACCTATGAAGTGGAAGTTGCCATGCAGTATACAGACAGCTATAATGAAAATATTCTGGGCTATGCCAATAATATCAATACAACGGATGGCGGTACCCATCTGGTTGGATTTAAAAGCGCATTGACCCGTGTCATCAATGATTACGGCAAGAGAGCCAAGCTTCTGAAGGAAAATGATGAGACGCTGTCCGGCGATGACGTGAGAGAAGGTCTGACTGCAATCATTTCCGTAAAACTTTCGGAACCGCAGTTTGAAGGTCAGACCAAGGCAAAGCTTGGAAACAGTGAAATCAGAGGATTTGTGGAAACCACCACCAGTGAATATCTGATGGCTTTCCTGGAAGAAAATCCGGCACCGGCCAAGATCATTCTGGAAAAATGCGTTCGGGCTGCCCGCGCCAGAGAAGCAGCCAGAAAAGCAAGGGATATGACCAGAAGAAAGGGTGCTCTGGACAGCTATTCCCTGCCTGGAAAACTGGCGGACTGTTCCGATAAGGATCCGGCAAACTGCGAAATCTTCCTGGTCGAGGGTGATTCTGCAGGCGGTTCCGCCAAGGACGGAAGAGACAGAAAGCGTCAGGCCATCCTGCCTCTCAGAGGTAAGATCCTCAATGTGGAAAAAGCCAGACTGGATAAAATTCTGAACTCCGATGAAATTAAAAATATGATCACAGCATTCGGCTGCGGCATCGGAGAGGATTTCAACATTGAAAAACTCCGGTATCACAAGATCATCATCATGACCGATGCCGATGTGGATGGTGCCCATATCCGTACGCTGCTGCTTACCTTCTTCTACCGGTACATGAAACCTCTCATTGAAGGCGGATATGTGTATGCGGCTCAGCCTCCTCTGTTCCAGGTAAAGAAAGGCAAGGAAGTTTACTATACCTATGATGATGCGGAGCAGAAAAAGCTTCTGGAATCTCTGGCAGACAAGCCGGGCAAGGCAGACATCCAGAGATACAAAGGTCTTGGTGAAATGGATGCGGAGCAGCTGTGGGAAACCACCATGGACTATAACCACAGGACGCTGATTCAGATCACGCTGGAAGACAGCATTGCGGCAGATGAGATTTTTACAACCCTGATGGGAGACAAGGTGCCGCCGAGAAAGAAATTTATCGAAGAAAACGCCCAGTATGCGACACTGGATATTTAGGAAAGGAGGGCATAAAATATGGATACATTTTTAGAAGATCAGCGCATGAAGCAGCATGAGATTCATGACGAAATGAAGAATTCCTACATTGACTATGCCATGAGCGTTATTGTAGGACGTGCCCTTCCGGACGTGAGAGACGGTCTGAAACCGGTACACAGAAGAATTCTCTACGGCATGAGCGAGCTTGGCGTTACGCCAGATAAGCCTCATAAAAAATCAGCCCGTATCGTCGGTGAAGTCATGGGTAAATATCACCCTCACGGAGACTCTTCCATTTACGATGCCATGGTTCGTCTGGCACAGCCGTTTAATATCCGCTATCCGCTGGTAGATGGACACGGTAACTTCGGTTCCGTGGATGGAGACGGTGCTGCCGCCATGCGTTATACGGAAGCCAGAATGACGCCGCTGGCCCTGCAGATGCTGCGGGATATCGAAAAGGAAACGGTGGATTTCGATCCGAACTTCGATGGTGAAGAAGAAGAACCGCGGGTACTGCCGGCCAGATTCCCGAATCTGTTGGTGAACGGTTCCAACGGTATTGCCGTAGGTATGGCCACTTCCATCCCTCCGCATAACCTGGGAGAAGTGATCGATGCATCCGTGGAGCTGATCGACAACCCGGATGCAACAGTGGATGATCTGCTGAAGCACATCAAAGGTCCGGATTTCCCGACCGGTGCCATGATCATGGGAAAAACCCCGATGAAGGAGGCATACCGGACAGGACAGGGAAAGGTTCTGGTCCGCTCTGTATCTGAAATCGAGGAACTGTCCCATGGAAAACAGCAGATCGTGGTGACGGAAATCCCGTATCAGGTCAATAAGGCCAGACTGATCGAAAAAATCGCAGAGCTGGTAAAGGATAAGAAAGTGGACGGCATTTCTGCCATCCGGGATGAATCCAATCGGAAAGGCATGCGTATCGTCATCGAACTGAAAAAGGATGCCAATGCCAACATCATCCTCAACCGACTGTATAAGCATACCCAGCTGCAGGACAGCGTTTCCATGATCATGCTGGCTCTGGTGGATGGCAAGCCGAAGATCTGCAATCTGAAGGATATGCTGGTGGAATATCTGAAACACCAGAAAGAAGTTGTCACCAGAAGAACCATTTACGATAAAAAGAAAGCAGAAGCCAGAGCACATATCTTAGAAGGCTTACGAATCGCTCTGGATAACATCGATGAAATCATAAAGATCATCCGTACCAGCTACAATGATGCCAAGGAACGGCTCATGGAACGGTTCTCCCTTTCCGAGATCCAGGCCCAGGCCATTCTGGACATGCAGCTGAGACGTCTGCAGGGTTTGGAAAAAGAGAAGATCGAAAATGAATATCAGGAGCTGCTGAAAAAAATCGCGTACTATAATGAACTGCTGTCTGACGTTCATAAGCTGATGGGCGTAATTAAAGATGAGCTGCTGGAAATCAAGGATAAATGGGGCGACAAGCGCCGCACCAAGATCAAGGCAGATGCACAGGAAATCGATGAAGAGGACCTGATTCAGGAAGAGAACGTCTGCATTACCCTGACTCATCTGGGCTATGTGAAGAGAGTGCCTGTGGATACCTACCGGGCGCAGAAGCGGGGCGGCAAGGGAATCACCGGACTTACCACCAAGGAAAACGACTTCGTGAAGGATCTGATTATGACCTCCACCCACGACTATCTGATGTTCTTTACCAATACCGGCAAAGCACACAAGATCAAGGCTTACGAAATTCCTGAGGCTGCCAGAACGGCCAAGGGGATTCCGATCGTCAACTTCCTGAACCTGATGTCCAGAGAAAGAGTCACTGCAGTGATTCCAATCCGGGAATTCTCCGAAGACCAGTATCTCATCGGTGTCACCAAACAGGGTATTATAAAAAAGACATCCTTATCCAACTTTGATACCAACCGGAAGACCGGCCTGATCGCCATGAATCTGAAGGATGGAGATGAACTCATCGGCATCCAGCAGACCACCGGCAGAAACAATGTGATTATTGTGACGAAACATGGCAAGTGCATCTGCTTCTCCGAAGATGATGTACGTCCGATGGGCAGAATTGCCGGCGGTGTCCGTGCCATCAATCTGGAAAAGGATGATGAAGTGGTATCCATGCAGCTGGTGGAACCGGGACAGGAACTGCTGGTTGTGACCAGAAACGGCTACGGAAAGCGGACCAGAGTGGAAGATTACAAGATCCAGGTTCGCGGCGGCAAAGGGCTTCTGACCTACGATAAGGCCAAGTTTAAGAAGACCGGCGAACTGGTCGGCGCTATGGTAGTCAGCGAAGATGATGATATCATGCTGATCAATTCCGACGGAATCATCATCCGTATGAAAGCCAGCGAAGTATCCAGACTGGGCCGGGCAACTCAGGGTGTGAAGATTATGAGCGTCAATGAAGATGCCAATATCATTGCACTGGCGAAGGTTGCCAGAGACGATTCCATCGAAGAGAAGGAAGAAAGTCAGGAAAACCAGACGACCAATGACGACGGTCAGGAACAGATGAAGCTGTAGAAAAACCTGAAATGAAAAAATAAACATCTCCGGAGACAGAAACATTGTTTCCGGAGATTTTTCATTTACGAAACTGCATTTTTCATGTATAATGATTGCGTATACAACGAAAGGAAGTGTCAGAATGGCAGACAGAATTAAATTCATGATTCCGGGAAAGCCCGCTTATCTTACCATGGTAAGGCTGGCAATCGGTTCCATCGCCGATATGTCGGGATTTGATATTGAAGAAATTGAGGATATAAAAACCGCTGTAAGCGAAGCATGTAAAAATATATCCTGTCATGGTCTTTCCGGTTTTGCCGAAGAATACACAGTGGAATGTGTGGCCGAGGAAGGCAGAATGGAAATTTATGTGACAGATAACAGCGATGGTCATGTATTGGAAAAGGTGGCGAAACCATGTCTGGATTGTCCGAATGAAGGAAATCTGGGCGTGTTTGTGATTCAGTCACTGATGAATGAGATAGAACTGATTGACAGTGCCCAGGGTAAAAAAACAATCAGAATGGTGAAATATAAATGACATCCGATCTTTTTAAGGAATATGCAAAGAACCCTACCATTGAACTGAGAAATCAGCTGGTGGAAGAAAATCTGTATATGGTAGACATACTGATCCGAAAGTATCTGGGAAAAGGCGTGGATTACGATGATCTGTATCAGGTGGGGGCCCTTGCACTGGTTTCTGCAGTGGAACGGTTCGACCCTGAGAAAGGCTTCGAGTTTAAGAGCTTTGCCACGCCTACCATTCTCGGAGAAATCAAAAAGTATTTCAGAGACAAGCAGTGGAGCCTGAAAGTGCCCAGACGGATGAAGGAAATCTCCTCGAAAGTCCAGGAAGTCAGGGATCAACTGACGACCAGTCTGGGCCGTGCCCCTACGCTGGAAGAAATATCAGAACATACCGGATTTTCGCATGAGCAGATTATGCAGGCCATGGAAAGTGCCAAGGCTTATGGAACTTTTTCTCTGGATAGTGCCGGAAACAGCCTGGGGGATGACGGCGAGGAAAATCTTCTGGAAAAGTATGTGGGGTTCGAGGAAATCGGTTATGAGCGGATTGAGATCAACGAGATCATCACAACCGTTCTGGAAAAGCTGAGTGACACATACCGTTACGTATTCAGAGAACGGTTTCTATTTAATAAATCACAGTCGGAAATCGCACAGGCGCTGGGCGTTTCCCAGATGACCGTCTCCCGTGCGGAAAAAGCCATTGTGGAACGGTTTAAGAAAGAAATGAATCGATAGACCGGGTAGCCGGTCCATATCGGAGGAGGGAAGATAGAGTATGAAACGAGTTTTTTCCGGCGTACAGCCGACAGGAAACATTCACCTGGGAAATTATCTGGGTGCACTGAAGCAGTTTGTAGAGCTGCAGGATGATCATGAATGCATTTACTGTATCGTGGACGAGCATGCCATCACCGTGCCGCAGGACCCGAAAGCCCTGCGGGAGCATATTCTGGATGTAGCTGCCCTGTATCTGGCGGTAGGAGTCGATCCAAAGAAATCCATCGTTTTCGTGCAGTCTGATGTTCCGGGTCACGCAGAACTGGGATGGGTGCTGACTTGCCAGTCTTACACCGGCGAGCTGTCCAGAATGACCCAGTTCAAGGATAAAAGCAAGAATAAAGAGTCCGCACCAACCGGCTTGTTCACCTATCCGGTGCTGATGGCCGCCGACATTCTGCTATATGATACGGACATCGTTCCGGTGGGCAACGATCAGAAGCAGCATATTGAGCTGTGCCGCGATATCGCCACCCGGGTAAACAATAAATACAAGAAGACTTTCGTTATTCCGGAAGGCCGCTATCTGAAGGAAGGCGCCCGCATCATGGCCCTGGATGATCCGACGAAAAAAATGAGCAAGAGTGCGGAGAACATTCACTCGCGGATTTCCCTTCTGGACGATCCTGCTAAAATCAAAAAATCCATCATGAAGGCGACCACCGATTCCGACGGTGTCGTGAAATTTGATGTGGAAAACAAGCCGGGCATCAGCAATCTGCTGAATATCTACAGCGTACTGTCCGGCATCTCCGTGGCAGATCTGGAAGCAAAATACGAAGGAAAGGGATACGGCGACTTCAAGAAGGATCTGGTGGAAGTTACCGTGGAAGCCCTGGCGCCGATCCGCAGCCGGTACGAAGAAATCCGTCATTCCGAAGAATTGATCGAGATTCTGAAGGACGGTGCCCAGCGCGCCGATGCCATCGCACAGAAGACCATGGCAAGAGTGAAGGATCACTTCGGTCTGGGTTTGGGAAGATAAAGTCCGAAAAAAACCTCCATTTGTACAGGCAGAAAACCTGTGCATCCGGAGGTTGTTTTTATTCGTGATCCATTTCCTGCAGTTCTGCCAGTCCCTGGCGGACAATATCTTCCACCTGCTGCGGAAGCTCCGCCAGCTGATGACGATCCATGCCGGCCGTTTCGATCGGCGGATGGACCAGAAAATCCATGGAGTGATGTTTTGTCAGCACGCCCTGATCCTCAAAGATATGATACCCTCTGTTGAGAGAAACCGGTACGATGGGTACCCGTGCTTTGGTGGCAAGCTTGAAGCTTCCCGGCTTAAAGGAAGCCATCTGTCCGCCGTGGCTACGGGTGCCCTCCGGGAAAATCACGAGGGAAAACCCCTGCTTTAGATAATCCGCACCTTCGTTTATGGTGGCCAGAGAAGATCTGGCATCTCCGCGATGAATGAAAATGCCGCGGATCCGCTTCACCCATTTGCCGAAAACAGGGATCTTCTCCAGGGTATCCTTGGCGATATAGGCAAGCTGGTGGTTTCTGACGCAGCACATGAAAGCCAGGATATCCGCATAAGACTGATGGTTTGCAATATAGACGGCAGGGCCGCTCTGCGGGAGATTCTCCGGATGGATCACATGGAAAGAAAGATCCAGGCTTTCCGAAACATAGGAAGAAAAGCCATATACCGCTTCTTTGATATATTGCTGCTCCTTTTCCAGTTCTCCGGCCGCCCGGGCTCCGTCGATGAGATGATTATATTTTCTTGCTTTCAGCAGGCCTCTGGCAATGACAGAAAAGCCCGGAATATTTGCTATGATTTTCACAGTGTTTGTTCCTCCGATGTGTATTTGATAGTATTGTAACACAAAACAGGTAGCAGTTTCCACAGAAAACGTGTATAATTAAAGTAATATCTGAAATGAAAAACAGGAGAAAACAGGAGTCAACAGATGGAAAATCGTAAAACGGAAATAAAAAAGAGAAAATATGGCTTCATGCTGGCGGCGGCACTGCTGCTGTTTGCCGCCGCAGCGTATATCAGCTGGCAGGTAGGTTCTGTCTATGAGTGCGGCGTGACACCGCTGGACCGCTGTGTACAGGACTGGTTCTTTTCGCTGCGCAGCACATGGCTCAATGCTCTGGTCATTCCACTGACCCACACTTCGGATACCGTTACCATTGTGGTGCTGTGCGTCATACTGGTGGTTTCCCCGTTTCCGGGCAGAAAGAAATACGGCTTTCCGGTGACACTGGCTGCCCTCAGCGGACTGGCCATCTATAAACCTATGAAGCATCTGTTTCTGCGGCCGCGGCCGGATGTATCGCTCCATCTGGTAGAGCAGGGAGGATTTTCTTTCCCCAGCGGTCATTCTGTGACTTCTGTGATTGTGTTCGGACTGCTCTTTTATCTGATCCGAAAGCACTGCAATCGTCCGGTGCTGCGGAATGTTCTGTCTGGAATCTGCCTGCTTCTGGCAGTGCTGGTGGGACCTAGCCGGATCTACGTGGGTGTACACTGGCCGACAGATGTACTTGCTGGCTGGTGTATCGGCGGAGGTGTGCTTTTGATCTTTCTGGTGATTCTTGAGGTATGGGATGCGCGGAAAATCCGCGGAAAGAAATAGGAGGACGGCAGATGGGTTTGACCGTAAAAGATTTATTCGATCTGAATATTATGAAAAATTTTGAACTGGTAGCCGGTGCCGGCGGGCTGGACAGACCGATCACCAGAACGGAAATTCTGGATTTTGAATTCGTCCAGGGTGTGGGAATGGACAGGGACCGGATCTTTGAAGGCGAAAGCATTGCGATCTCCAGCCTGCTGTTTGCCAAGGACAATCCGTCGCTGATACTGGATACGGTCATGCGGCTGTATGAGCTGAATGTGAGCTGCTTCGCCTATAAGCCGGTATTTATCCAAAATCTTCCGGAAGAGGTGCTTCACTTCGCTGACAGCAACGATTTTCCGATTCTGAAATTTGGCGGAGACGAATTTTTCGAAGATGTGGTACTGCAGGTAACCAACGAGCTGAACCGGGGAAATGACATTCTGGCCATCGAAGGGGACCTGGAAAAGGTGTTGGATAAGGAATTGAATCCAAAAGAGGAATTGAAATTCTGCCGCAGAATCAATCCGAATCTGAAAAAGTTCATCGGAGTCGTTGCTGTATGGGATGAAAAACGGGAGCCGGAAGAAATCGAAATGCTGGTACGTCAGCACCTGGATTCCGAAAGGCTGCGGAGAAAAACAGCCCTCTGCAAATTCCGGCGGGGATATTTCCTGATTCTCAGTCAGGATGAACCGGAAGAAAGCCGCTTTGCTGCCCTGCTGGAGGATCTATGCATCCAGCTTGATCTGGACAGAAAGAACTGCAGGATGGGATTCAGCACCATCAAGCTGATGGAAGAGGATTTCGGCCGCTGCATCCGTGAAGCCTTCTGGGCATGTATTGTGGCCCGGATGGAAAAAACCCCGTCCCGACGCTATGAAGAGATGGGAATCTACCGGTTTATCGTACCGGAAATCAACTCTCCCAATATGAAAGCATACATGGAAGAGTATCTGGGACCGATCCTGAAGCCGGAAGAAAGTGAGCTCCTGCATACTGCCACAGCATATATTCTCTGCAGCGGGGATGTGGTAAAGACAGCAGAACAGCTTTTCTGCCATAAAAATACAGTACGGTACCGACTGGCAAAAATCCAGGAGATGGTGGATCCGAAAAGCAACGATAAGGCGTTCTACGAAAGCTTATCCATTGCCATTCGAATCTATATGCTGACAAAATTTAACCGCTGGTAACAAGATGAGTAGCGAGAAAAGCAGACAATGAAAGAGAAAAAGGACGTGAATTGTATTTTGTACAAAACACGTCCTTTCTATTTGTCTGTCATCATAAGGAAAGACGCTGAAAAGCCTGCTATAATAGAGATACAAGCCACACAACAACTTAATTTTTTATCCTTAACGCAGCACGGCACCCGGGTTTCTGTCGAAATAGATGCTCTTGGATTCTGCACCCAACGGAATTCCATAGCAGATTTTTACCTCCCTGGAGAGAAAACCCGCTTTCAGAGCCCCTTTGCCGGCTGAGTACATGACACGATTGTCAATGCGGTGATCTGCTGCAACGGAAACGGCAGAACCGATGGCGATCCCAAGGTCGGTCAGATTGAATACACAGTTTGTACCGGCCTTTTTCATTTCACCGCAGTTTTCGAACCCGCACATATGGCAGTTCGGAAGACCAAACGGGGTGCTGCGGCAGCCGATGATAACCACACAGTGACTGCTTTCCACATTTCCGGCATCCCGAAGGATAAATTCTTCTTCGTATTCTTCTCCCAGCTGCCGCATGGCTTCCGCCAGAAGATCCTTTTCTTTTCCGGTTACAATACAGGCTTCCACGGTATCCTTCCCGCTCCCCTTCGGTGCTGTTTTCGCAGCAGCCACCATCAGATCCGCAACCTGCAGACAGGCATCCCGCTCTGCATCTTTCATGGTTTTCAGCATAGCTTTTTCCTCCTCGCTGGACTTTATCATTCCATATTTTATCATAAACCGGAACCTACTTGCAACCTGCCCTGGATTGTAATAAAATAAAGAGAAGGGCAAAGGGATTTGCCGGGGATTTTCAGGAAGGATGATAGAATGGAAAAGGCAATGAAAAAACCAGTATTAGTTATCATGGCAGCCGGCATGGGAAGCCGGTTTGGCGGTTTGAAACAGATCGAGCCGGTAGGAAGCGAGGGGGAAATCATTCTGGACTTTTCTCTGTATGATGCCATGATGGCAGGATTTGAAAAAGCAGTTTTTATTATAAAAAAAGAAAATGAAGAAGCATTTCGGAACCTGATCGACCAGCGGGCGGGGCGGTTCCTGGAAGTGGAATATGCATTTCAGGAGCTTGCGGATCTGCCGGAAGGATATGACGTACCTGCGGGTCGTGAGAAGCCGTGGGGAACCGGACATGCCGTGCTGGCGGCAAGGCATATGGTGGACGGACCGTTTGCTGTCATCAATGCAGATGACTACTATGGACCGGGCGCATTCCAGAGTATGTATTCGTTCCTGGAACAGGCGGAAGATACCGAAAAATATCAGTACTGCATGGTGGGATATCCGCTGGAAAACACCCTGACAGAAAACGGGTATGTTTCCCGGGGAATCTGTGAGACATCCGCTTCGGGCATGCTGGAGAAAATTACAGAAAGAACCCGGATTCAGTGGCAGGACGAAGAAATCGTATATGAGGACGAAAGCAGCCGGACAGGATTCACGAAGCTGACCCGCGGCACCACGGTTTCCATGAACTTCTGGGGATTCACACCTTCCATGATGAAGGAACTGGAAGCAGGATTTCCGTCGTTTCTCGACACGGCATTGCAGGAAAATCCGATGAAAGGCGAATATTTCCTGCCGGGGGTGGTGGACCGGCTGATCCGGGAAGGAAAAGCGCAGGTCAGAGTGCTTCATTCACAGGACCGGTGGTTTGGCGTTACATATAAAGAAGACAAACAACAGGTGGTCGATGCACTTCAATCCATGAAAGACAAGGGAGAATACCCGGAAAAATTATGGAAATAGGTTCAGACAGTGAGGTGAAGGACCATGAAGAAACAAACAGCAGCGCGGCACTTTGTTTCCGCCATGCTGGCGATTCCCATGATGCTGACAGCAGTCACACTAACAGGCTGCGGTGCGGACAAACCGTATGATATCCACCTGCAGGACTATGTGAAGGTGGGAGAATACAAGGGGATTTCCTATACAGATTTCAAAATACATGTCACGGAAGAGGAGATACAGAAAGAAGTCGAAAAGGTTCTGGAGAAATACAGCGTCCAGACAGAGCGGACAGAAGGCCCTCTGGAAGAAGGCGATTATGCTAACATTCAGTATAAACTGGAAGTGGACGGAAGCAAGCTGAACGGTGCCGCTTCCCAGTACTACACCGTGCAGGTGGGAAAAGAAGCTATTCTGGAAGATATCGATAAAGCCCTGGTTGGAAAAGAAGCCGGAGAGACATTTGAAGTGAAAACCACATTTCCGGAAGATTTCGAGATGAATGCACACATGGCCGGAAAAGAAGCATTATTTACCATTACCGTAAATAAGATTTTCGATGTGACACTTCCTGCACTGGATGATGCATTTGTTTCTGAAAATCTGGGATTTGAAACGGCAGATGCTTATCTGGAAAATCTGGAGGAGAGCCTTTACGATCAGAAACAGAAAGATGCCAGATATCAGGCCGGAGAAGAAATCTGGAACAAAGTGCTGGAAAGCTCTGAAGTCCTCAAATATCCGGAAGATGAAGTGAAAAATAAGCAGGCAGCCTTGACAGAAAGCTTTCGTATCATCTGCGAAAAATACGGAACTTCCCTGGAAGAAGCACTGGATTCCATTCTGAAAACCGATGAAGCCGCATTCATGGAAAACATTCGGATCAGTGCCGAGAATGCAGTGAAAGAGGAAATGATTCTTTACTATATCGCCAGAGAGAACAGCCTGGAAATGACACCACAGGAGCAGCAGGCGTACCTGAACGATGTGCTGGCGGAAAACGGAATTACAGCCAGAGAATTTAAGGAAAAATACTCCGCTTCCATTGAGGAGTACGCAGAGGAAAGCGGAATCATGACATCCTTGCTTTATGAGAGAGTCTTCGATTTCCTGGTGGAGAACGGGGTTCCGAAATAAAGCGAGCCGGCGGATTTTGCGAAAAAAAGAAAGAAAAAGAGATGAAAAAAGAAAAATAGTCCTTGCTTTTTTCGAAAAATACAGATATAATAATTGGGCATGAGTTTGCATGCGAAATCTCTGCGACAGGTTGGGCTGTCGCCATTTAGTCCACAGGGAGGTGAAACAAATGATTAATTACGAAGTTATGTTCATTATCGATCCTGCTTTAGAAGATGCGGCCAAGGATGCAACAGTAGAAAACGTTCAGACGATCATTGCTGCTGATGGTGAAGTTGAAAAAGTAGAAGTTCTGGGCATGAGAAAGCTTGCTTATCCAATCGATAAGAAGGAAGAAGGATACTACGTAGTCGTAGAATTCAAGGGCAATCCGACCCTGCCTTACGAGCTGAACAGAAAGCTGAAGATTTCTGACAACGTAATCAGACACATCATCATCAACAAGGATGAAAAATAAGAACGAGGTGTAATATGAACAGTGTTGTATTGATCGGAAGACTGACAAGAGATCCTGAAGTCCGTTATTCTGCCGGAACACAGATGGCAATCTGCAGATTTTCTGTAGCGATTGACAGACCACCGAGACAGAATGGCGAAAAGCAGACTGACTTTCCGAATGTCGTAGTATTCGGCAAACAGGCTGAAAACTGCGAAAGATTCCTGGCGAAAGGCAGACTGGTGGGAATTCAGGGCAGATTGCAGACCGGAAGCTATACCAATAAGGATGGCGCAACCGTTTACACCACAGATGTCGTAGCTGACAGAGTAGAATTTTTGGAATGGGGAGACAGAAACGAACGTCAGGCAGCAAGACCTGCTGCACAGAGTTCTGCACCGGCAGGCGGTTTCGATGCCGCACCGGAAGGATTCTCCGCAATTGACGAAGATATCCCGTTCTAAGAGAAAGGAGAGAATGACCATGATGGATAAGAGACGTGGCGGTGGCATGAGAAGAAAGAAAGTATGCCAGTTCTGCGCGGATAAGACCGAAAGAATCGACTACAAGGATGTAGAAAAGCTGAGAAAGTACGTGACCGAAAGAGGCAAGATTCTGCCGAAGAGAATCACTGGTACCTGCGCTATGCACCAGAGAGAAGTCACCACAGCAATCAAGAGAGCAAGAATCGTTGCTCTGCTGCCTTATGTAGCTGACTAATTGCAAGTCAATTAAACAGAAAAAGAATAAAAGTCCTCAGACCATTGAAAATCATAGGTTTGGGGACTTTTTGATTCCTTGCATGCCTTTTACTCTTTTACGGTCAGATGATCCATGATCTTCCGAATCCAATTCTCTTCGTAAGGGTAATCCCGCTGCAGGTGGATCAATATCTTTTCGTATATGGAAAAAGCCTCTGCTGATTTCTGCTCCAGAGCAAGCACATCCGCCAGGATTTCAAGCTGGGAAAGATAATCCTTGTATTTCTCCCCACGATACAGGAGCGCGGACTGTACATTCTCCCGGGCAGTTTTTTCTGCCTCATCCAGCCGGTTTTCATGGATCAGAAGGGCGATCTGCAGCTCCTTGAAGGCTGTTTTCCGATATCCAAGGTCTTCCCGGCTTTTTATCCATTTTTCGATGGTTGCATAGAGTTCTCTGGAAACAGCAATGCGCCCTTCTTGTAGTGCAAGTTTTGCTTCTTCCAGCAAAACATAGTTCTGCTTCATGGAAAACCGCTGCTTCTGGAACGCAGAGAGGTCTTTGTCATCCATCTGCATGATGGCCTCCGCGATCTGCAGATACTCGGCCGTATATCTATTCCGGGCAACCGGGTCCTGGCGGTGGCTGTATTCCTTTGCAAGTTTCGCACAGGCGGAACTGAGCTGGTCCATCACTTCGAAGGTTCGCGGCGTCACCGCCTTCAGCAGTTCATATCCCTTTTGATACCACATAAGCGCCTGATCGTGATCCATATGGTTATGATAGACAGCTGCCACCCGGAGGGCTTCTCTTCCCGGAAGAACATGGTTGGGACCATAATAATTCATGACGGCGTCGTAGACTTTTAAGGCATAGGGCAGCGCTTTTTCATAATATCCCTGAACCCACAGAAAGGTAACGATCTCTTCGAAAGCAGTGGCCAGCCATGGGGCAGGGTCCGGAAACGTCTCACAGACAGCAAGCACATGCGGCTCCAGGACTAGGTTCTCTTCATAGGTGCGGTTCCATGTACAGATCCCTATATCATCTCCATACATATACTTCTCGAAGCCGCGCAGCAGACGGCTGCAGTTGATGCATGTCGGAGGCATGATACGCCTGACGGCCTCGGCAATCAGCGGATGTACACGGAGAAGAAGACGGGCTTCTGTCTCCCTGTCCGGATCTTCCGGAGAATGTTCCGTCGTTTTTCCTAATACAAGAACATCCACCAGAAGATAATTCCGAAGCGACCGGAGTGTATGTTCCGACGCACCGGATATCCGGAGAAACAGATCTTTTTCCATTCCCTGCGGTGCAAGAACGGACAAATACAACAGGGTTTCCCATTCGGCTTTTTTCAACCGGAAAGAGGAAAGCAGGGAAGTTATGTGAGATCCGTTGTCGCGAGGTCCGGACAGCTCTCCATAGGAAGCCTGGACGGATGCCATTTTGATGCTTAAAGTGTGACCTTCCACCTGATAACCGTACTGCAGAAGCTGTTCTGTTTTTGCCGGCTCCAGTCCGCCGGAACAGGTTTCAATCAGCTTTGGCCAGTATTCCGGGGGCAGGGCGTTGACCTGAAGTTTTTCCTTTTCCGGCACGATTTCATAGTTTACTCTTGTGGTTATGATCTTATCGCAGGAAAGCTCCAGAAACTGAC
>JBJFHL010000022.1:6746-60986 GCA_051893555.1 Anaerovoracaceae bacterium | reverse complement strand
ACGACCGTGCCACCGCTGGAAAAACCGGAATTTTCGTCATTCGTCTGAAAAGTGCGCCGGACACCTCTCTGGTAACAGTAGAAATGCAAGATGGAAAACTGGTGCAGTGCAGAGCGAAGGGGAATCAACAGCCTGACGATGAAGTGCAAGCCTTTGCGGATCGCTGGATGAAAGAAATCGTGAAAAAGAAAGGAAAGAGGAAAGCAGCATGAACGAAGTCATTGATGTGGAATATACAGAAATCACCGATTTGTCGGAAAAATCGACAGAAGAACTGGCCGCCGAAGCCAACACCCTGTGGAACCAGATGGAAGCCATCGGAAATCTCGGCTTGATGATGGCTGCCCAGGCTGGTCAGCGCCTGAACGTCATCAAGAGCCGGCTGGCCCACGGCCAGTGGGAAGACTGGTGCAAAAACAATCTGAAATTCAGCCTGGTAAAAGCAAACCGCATGATGAAATTGGCAGAAAAAATATCTGAAGAAACGAGCATTTTTTCAAATCCGTCAACGTTGAAGGATATTGGAATTTCAAAGGTTTGGGCACTTTTGGCAGCACCGGAGGAAGTGGCCGAAGAGGTGGTGAAGAACCCGGAACTGCCGGACATGACCGTGAAAGAGCTGGAGACAGAAATCCGCCGGTTGAAGGAGAAAAACCAGAATCTCACAGAGAACATGGAGGCATCCGAAGAAGAAAATAGGCAGCGGGAGTTGCAGCTCCGCAAGCAGATGGAAGAGCTGGAAGCAGAAATCCAGATTTACAAGGAGGCACCGGCAAAATCCGAGGAATCCGAAAAAGAAATTGCCCGCCTGCAGGCAGAGCTGGAAAAGGCCCGTGCCGCCGCCGAGAAGGAAAAGAAGAAAGCAGAGAAGGAGAAAGAAGAAAGCCGGAAGCTGCAGGAAAACCTGGAAGCAGAGAAGAAGAAAGCTGCCGAAGAAGCCGCACAGTTTGCAGTCGAAAAAGCAAATACGAAATTTGAGGAGGATAACCGCCTGCTCATCGAGAGCAACCGGCAGGCCGCCGAAGAAATCGACCGCCTGCAGAGACTGCAGAAAAATTCCGAGGACGTTGCAACGTTTGGCGTGATATCAAAACAGATGCAAATCAATTTTGAAGCATGTCTGGATTGCATTGAGAAAATTACTTCTAAAAATCCACAGCTGGCAGAAAACATGAAAACCGCACTCCGGACCGTCATGGAGCAGCTGACAGCAAGAATCTAGGAGGTACATATGGCCATAAAGAACTACACAACCAAAATACTCCCACCGGAGAGCATCGGTGAAATCCAGGCAGCATTGGCCCGGGGCGGAGCGAAAAAAGTCATGATCGAGTATGACGGAAAAGGTGATCCAACGGGTATCGCCTTTGCCGTCGAAACAACACGAGGATTCATGGGGTTTCAGCTGCCGGCCAACGTCGACGGCGTTCTGGAGGTATTCAAACGGCAAAACTTGAAAGTTGATAGAGCACAGGCGCAAAAGACGGCATGGAGAAATGTCCGGGACTGGGTGCTGGCGCAAATGGCTTTCATCGAAGCCGGAAATGCCATACTGCAGGAAGCCTTCCTGCCTTACCTGACCAACGACCGGGGAGAGACACTGTATCAGGTATATTCATCCGGGCGCCTGATGATCGAAGAAGAGAAGGAGGAAACATATGGACTGCAAAATTATTGAGACAATCGCTGTACTGTCACGAAAGGGTGCATGGTCATTGGAATTGAATCTAATTTTGTGAGATGGCAATCCCGTGAAGTACGACATCCGGAAATGGAATGAGGACCACACCAGATGCAGCAAGGGGATTACACTTACAGAAAACGAAGCCGGCGTGCTGCTGAACGCACTCACCGGGCGTCTGAAAGGAGCGATAGTAAATGCTGAGTAACAGTAACCAGATAGATGATACGGAAAAGAAGGGCGGGTGGGTCCCGGTCACCGTACGGATGCCGGACAATGAAGAGATCGTGGAAATCACTTACACCATGGAGCACTACAGAACCGGAGAACCACTGTACTATACCGCCAGAGCCTTCTACACCGACGGAAAGCATAGTACGTATGACAGCGACTACGCATGGAATGACATGGATCTCGAAGAATACATCGAGGAAGAAGATGCATACTGGATCCCGGAGGGCTGGTGGGAAAGCGTATCCTTCGGCGAGGAATTTCACGCGGTGGATGCTTCGGTCATCGCATGGAAGCCGCTGTCAGAACCGTGGAGAGGCGAAGAGTGTAACGCTGAAGTGGAGCTTATCAATAGAAAACTTCTCATTGACAAGCTGAAGTTGTACTTGGGAGATTGCAAAAAAACGTGCGATCATACAGAAACGTATTATGACAAAGGTGCAGTAAAGGCAACAGAAGAAATTATAAAGCTCGTAATGACGGAACCTGCAGCCTGCAATTTGAAAGAAGAAAACAGCACCGAAGAAGACTGCACGTCATGCCAGTATTACGAACGGACCGCGGATCAGTACCCGTGCAGTCACTGCAGAAACTGCTACCTGAGTAAATTCAAGGCAAAGTTAGGTGGTAGAGAGAATGAGAATCATGGTGAATGAAATACCAAAATCTGCAGGAGACTGCATATTTGCAGTAAAAAGCTACGGAAAGAACATAGTCTGCGAGCTGACAAAAGGGAAATTGTGCGACAAGGTATGCCCGCTGTCATACGGCGAGATATGTGACAAGCTGGCGGAGATCGGAGGTGATGAGAGTGAGTGAAAGACTGACAATACTCACAACAAAAGGCCCGGCACTCAAGCTGGACAACCCGGGCAATGAGGAAGAAGCCAGACAACAGCTGCACGATAAATATTTGGAAGCCATCGGAAAGCTTTACTATTTCGAGGTTCTTGATGAAGCCGGGCTCATAACTGAAAATCCATGCAAACCAGGAAGCCGAGTACACTGTTTGGAAAGATATCCAGACGACGAAGATGGCGAATGGGAGTGCAGCGGATACATATTCATGGGAGTATGTATGGATTATATGATAGTGACGCCGGATGATCCTGCGGCAGATGGCAACTTTGACGAACTGATGAGAATTACAGAGCGGGAGAGCCTGCAGGATGAACCCGGCATCAAGTTAATTCATAAGGACAACGTATTCATGAAGCTTGGAGAAGCTTATATGGAAAAAGAAAGGAGAAGAACAAAATGAAGAAGTACATCGGAACAAAGAGAATCGAAGCAGAGCCAATGACCAGAGGCGAATATAACAAATATCGCGGTTGGACAATTCCGGCAGACGAAGATCCAGAAGACGCCGGATATCTGGTGAAGTATTCGGACGGATATGTTTCCTGGTCACCGAAAGAGGTGTTTGAGAAAGCGTACCGCGAGTGCGATCATCTGACATTTGGCATTGCAGTTGAAGCCATGAAGATGGGGCATAAAGTGGCCAGAAGAGGCTGGAACGGTAAAGGGATGTGGGTTGTTTACAGAACAGGATATCCGGAAGGAATTCCGTGCAATAAAAATACTGCAGATGCGGTGGGTATCCCAGAAGGCACTCTGTTCAAGGTTAGACCGTATCTGCAGATGAAATGCGTGGATGGCAGCTTCCAGATGTGGTTGGCTTCACAAAGTGATATTTTAGCAGAAGACTGGATGATCGTAGAATAGGAGGACGTTATGACCAGAAAAGAAGTAACACTACAGAAGCGGCGCTGCGACTCCTGCAGATATAAACACAAAGCACCATTGACAGAACCTTGTAAAGACGGCATCACGCAGGTGATTTTCGAAGGAGTATGCCATGAATATGAGCCGAACCTGCGGACAAGGCTTCGGTACCGGCTGAAAGGAAAGGAGAAGTAGATGCTGCGAGAAATTACATTACGGGAAGCCGTGGAGCGGATCGAGAAAGAAGAACCCGTCTGGGGCGTAAACCTGGACAACGAAGAGAAACAGCTGGTAGATCTCCGAAATCTGTTTTCCGGCGTGCGAATCCTGGCGGACCTGCCGGACGCACCGCAGGAAAAAAAAAGCTCGCCGCGCCGGCCGCCCTAAGAAGGAGCCGCAGGCAGAAGAAATTGCAGTCACCATTGACTGCGGGAAGGTCGGAGCCTTGAGAAAAGCCGGATGGTCGGTAAAAGAGATCGCCATAGAATTCGGCGTCGACGAAGAGACCATGAAAGAGGTCCTGAAGATTTTGGACAGAAAATAAGGTAGCAATCAGCCTGAGGCACACCGCCTCAGGCCTACCTATCGGAAGAAAAGTTACATTATATATAGAAGGAAAGCACGGCGCTCGGTAGGAGCATTCAGACTTGATTAGAGTATTAAAGATAGGAGCATTCCATGAAGTTATCATCCATGAAAGTAGTCAGAGAGACATGCGTAGCAGGAAAGGTGATCGATGTCACCGTCAGAGTATCATCCGGTAACCACAGAAACCCACGGGCAAAGAAGATGTGCATCACCAGAGAGACGGTACAAAAGAATAACGACCGGATTGCAGCAAAGAGACTGGCGAGACTACTGAATGCCTATTGCGACTCGTCGTGGTTTCATGACACGCTGACCTATGCACAGGAAGTCTCTGTTGAACTCGGAATGAAAATCTTTATTCGGTTCCTGGCACGTCTGCGTCGGAAAATGAAAAAGGCAGGAATGGAACTCATGTGGATAGCAGCTCCTGAGTTCAAAAAAAGATTGCACCACCACTTCATCACCAATGCACCGGTTGAGATGGTACGGGAAGCGTGGACGGAAGGGCTGGTATTACCAAGACCAATGGATGAGGGACCAAACTACCAGCGTATTGCAGAATACATAATCAAAGAGACTGTTACAACATTCCGGGAAGAGAACTGCCCGTTCAAGACCAGATACAGCCACAGCAGGAATATGAAGCAGCCGGTTCCGATGGTAGAACCGGTAAGCGCAAGACAGCTGTTCGAAGATCCGCAGCCAAGGAAGGACTATTATTTGGTAAAGGACTCCATCAGAAGGTTCGAGCATCCGGTGACCGGGCTGGAACATCTGGAGTATATCATGATTGCAGAAACCGAGGTGCCGCGGATCAAGAAGTACTATAAAGGCAAACCGGCGCGGGAAATCGATTACGGAAGATACATCAACTATGAAGAGGAACAGCTTGATCTGGAAGACTGGCTGTATTTGTAATGCGAAAGGAGGAGACATGAGGGACTATCAGAGGGAGAAGAACAACCAGTACCATCTGCCGAAGGATCTGTACCGGCAGACGCTGTATCTGATCAGAGACTACTACCGCCTGATTGAAGAGTATGGCGACATGATCGACGAAGGACCGGATCCGGAAAATGTCGGCGGCGGCGGGCCGGGAGACCCGACCGGCGCGCTGGCAGTTAGACTCGAGTCGGTGCATGACCGGGTAACGGCGATCGAAAAGGCAAAGAAAAGCATTCCAGAGGAATACATACCAGGAATCTGGAAGAATATCATATGGGGAAGCAGATATCCGGACGATGCAAACAGAAGCACATATGGCAGATGGAAGGCAAGATTCGTCTACCAAGTAGCGAAAAATATGCACTGGATCTGAAAGCTGCAACCACAGGGAAAAAAATAAATGCTAATATGATATTGAGGTTTTCTAGGTTCAGGACTTGCTTTATACAAAACAGACGAAGGCACCCAGCGATGGGTGTCTTTCCGTTTGCGGGAAAATAGCACTTTAGCGCTATGCGCAGGCGCATGCACGTGCGCGCGATACATTGTATGCAGAAAGGAGGAGACTATGGGAAAGTATGAAACCAATATAGAGCCGAGACTGGAAGAGATCAGGAAGTGGGCAGCGGAAGGCGGCACCATGAAAGAAATTGCATCAAACCTTGGTGTATCGTACTCCGGATTCCGAAAATATGCAAGAGAGCACCCGGAGCTGATGGGCGTTCTGGTGGAAAACCGGCAGGCGGCGGACAGACTGGCCATCGGATCCTTCTATAAGCGAGTCACCGGGTACGAGCAAAAGGAGATTGTGCGGGAGAGGATTGACGGAAAACTGGTCGTGACCAGAGAGGTGACAAGGCAGATCGCACCGGATGTCGAAGCGGGCAAGTTCTGGCTTTCGAATCGCCTGCCGGAGCAGTGGAAGAATCGACAGACGACAGACGGAAACCTGGAGATCAAGAAGAAACTGGAGTCATTCGAAAATGAGCCATGATGCAAAGTTCTGGATCCGGCGCAGAAAGGAGATCTGGGAAAAACACCACGACTTAGAGTTGGACCGAAGATTCCGGGAGGCAGTTGCGGATGAAATGATGGAGAACAAAGAGCTCCGCCTGGAGATCAAACGGAATCCGGAATACCTGATCGAGCTGGAGTTTGTCATCGTGGATAAGAAGAAGCAGGTTGTGCCGTTCTTTTTGAACGAGGTGCAGCACGACTTCCTGAAACGGCTGAATGAATCCATTAAGGCATTTTCAAAAGGAAAACTCTCCTCGCTATCATTTCTCGTGTTGAAAGGAAGGCAGCAGGGCTTCACGTCATTCATCACGGCATACCAGCTGGCGTGCTGTGTGCTGAAGAGGAATTTTGAAGGCTTTACACTGGCAGATGCAACAAGCAATGCCCAGACGATCTTCGAGAATAAGGCAAAATTCCCACATAGAAACCTGCCGGAGCCGCTGAAGCCAACCGAGAAACTGAACAACAGAAACGAAATCCGGTTCATAAAGCTGAATTCGTCGTGGGAAGTTGGCGTTGCGTCAAAGAACGTCGGTAGATCCAGGACAATAAACTTTTTCCACGGCTCGGAGGCGGCATTCTGGCAGGTGCAGATGAGCGACCTGCAGGCAGCACTGTCACCGGCAATGACGGAAGACTGCATCAGCATCTATGAAAGCACGGCAGACGGATTCAATGATTTTAAGGACATGTGGGACTCTGGCGCATACATCAACTGTTTTTACGAGTGGTGGAGGACGCCGGAATATACGACAAAGTTCGAAAGCCGCAGGAAGAAGGAAGAATTTCTGGATATTCTGAAAAACGGCACCGGATGGATTGCAGACCGTCTCCGGTGGCTGAAAGGAAGAAACCTGAAGATCGGTCAGCTGTACTGGTACTACAAGACCTGGGAAAAGCTTGTGGACAAGGATAAAATCCGGCAGGAATATCCGTGCACCGCAGAAGAAGCATTTTTGATGTCCGGGCGGCCGGTATTTGATCTGGAGAAAATCGTCAATCGAATCGCAGAGCTGAAAGAAAAGTACGAAAAGAAACCATACACGGAAGGATACTTTAAGTTCAGCTGGGAGGAGCCGGAAACAAAGAACCGGATTGTGGACAGCGCAATCCGGTTTACAAAAAGCAGACAGAAACCGCTGGTAAGAATCTATGAGGAGCCGAAGAAGGGAATTCCGTATGTCATCGCCGGAGACACCAAGGGAGAAGGCAGCGACTACTATGCGGCAACGGTGCTGGATAACACCACTGGCCGGAGGGTCGCATCACTTCATATGCAGGTCATGACTTCGTACCCATATACCCATCAGATTTACTGCCTGGGAAGATACTATAATGACGCACTCATTGGCGTCGAAATGAATTTCAATACCGGTCCGATTGAAGAACTGACGCGGCTCCGGTACCCGAAGCAGTATGTTCGGCGAAAGTATGACGAATACACCAAAAAGACGGAGCCAAGGTACGGCTGGAAGACGGATGGAAATACCCGACCGCTGATCATTGATAAGTACGCAGAGCTGATTTCAGAAAATATTGACCTGATTGTAGATATTCCTACGCTGCAGGAAGCACTGACGTTTATTTATGACGACAAAGGGCGTCCGGATGCCATGGATGGAAAACACGACGATCTCCTGATGTCAGATATGATTGCAAATCAGATTAGGGAGCAGCAGGCATTCTCACCGGAACGGCCGGAAAAGCCGAAAAAAGCATACACAAAGGATATGCTGGAAGACTGGAAGAAAGCAACGGATGAGGAAAGAAAGCTTATGGTAGAGCTCTGGGGAGCACCGGAATAGGAGGAAAAATGAATGCGAAGATAATGGAATGGGACGCTCGGTACCAGACGGCGGTCACAGAATACGAGGATGTACGGCGGCAGATGCAGAAAAACCGACAGCAGTACGACGGAACGCTGCAACCGGATTCCGGAAAGAAAGTAAAGTGCATCTACAACTTCACCAAAGAGCTGATTGAATCGGCGGTGGATTCTTCGATTCCGCGGCCGAAAGTAGAGCCTCTGGTGAAAACAGAGCGAAATAAACATCTTGCCCGGGTCATTGAAGCCATGCTCGTCAACGAAGCCAAGAGAATCAATTTTGAGCCGATGAATGATCTGGACGAAAGAACCACAAAAATCGCCGGTGGAGACATCGCTATGGTGGAATGGAATAACAACATCAAAACCCATAACACCGTGGGCGGTATCGATATCAGACTAATCAGCCCAGAGCGGTTCACTCCGCAACCTGGCGTTTACGAACTGAGGAGGATGGACTACATATTCCTGGATTTTGAGGATACCAAAGAGAATATTCTGAAAGTCTACGGGGTAGACGTGGATGACGAATCCGTGGATCCGGAGCGAGCGGAGCAGGACACGGCAAACGATACGGTCACGCAGGTATGGGCATTCTTCCGGAACAGAAACGGCGGCGTTGGCGTATTCAGCTGGGTTGGAGACAAGGTGATCATCGATGACGAGGAGTACCAGGCCAGGGCGGACGAAGTATGCGAGCGCTGCGGAATGACGCGGCCGGTCGGCGAAACAAGGTGTGCCTGCGGATCTTCATCCTGGAAACTGCGGAAAGCACAGTTCGAGGAACTGGAGCAGGATATACTGCGGGATGACGGCATCACCATACCGGCCATGAGCTACGCAAGAGAGGAAGACGGAACCTACAAAACGCAGGAGGTGGAAGTACCGGTAACGGAAGTAAATCCGATCACCGGCATCCAGGAACAGGTTTATGAGCAGGTATTCGATGACAAAATGAATGTGATCGGTGACAGGCCTGTCGTGACGATAGAGCAGCAGCCGTACATGGAACCGACGAAACTTCCGTATTACGTGCCGAAAAGCTGGCCGGTCTGCCTGCGGAAGAATGTTTCTGCAGAGAGTAAGGTATTCGGAGATTCTGACGTAGAGATGATATTCACGCAGCAGGATGAAGCAAATAAACTGACCACAAGACTTGTGGATAAGACCAGAAATGCAGGACAGATCCTTGCAAAACTGAAAAGTTCAGACTTTAATTTCTCAAATGGGATTCAGGTAGTCGAAGCAAATTCCATCGATGAACTGGCGGCAATCAGAAATATTGACCTGCGGTTTGACGTTGGCCAGGAGGTGAACCTGGTAAATCAGCTGTATGTATGGGCTAAGTCGCTTCTAGGGATCAACGATTCGTCTCAGGGGAAACAGGATACCACAGCAACGTCTGGAAGAGCGAAAGAAGCGCAGATTTCCCGTGCACAGGCACGACAGGCCTCCAAGGTGGTCATGAAGAACAATTTCTACCAGCAGATCTACAGAGCCATGATGGAATATGCACTTGCATACATGGACGAGCCGCGAAACTATCCGTATCAGGATGATGCGGGGGAAGATGAGGATATCATTTTCTCCAGGTATGACTTTCTGGAGCAGGATGAGTTCGGAAACTGGTACTATAACGACCAGTTTGTGATCACGATCGATCCATCCGGAAGTATCGCGGAAAATCGGCAGACGATGCTGGAAATGATGCAAGCGGATTTCAGCGGCGGCCTGTACGGAAACATCCAGGACCCGGAAACCATCCTGACATTCTGGAAAGACCGGGAAGCATTGAACTATCCGAACGCAAAACGTCAGGTGGCACGCTGGCAGAAAAAAGTGGATGAACTGAAACAGCAGCAGGAGCAGATTGCACAGCAGCAGGCGGCAATGTTGGCAAAGATGAATACAGGAATGACACCTGCAACAGAAGGAGAACCGGGAGGTGAAGTAGATGAAATGTTCATGTAATGTGGCGCCGATTGTGCGCCGCGGAACGCCGAAAAAGGAGAAAGACCGAACACTTTGGGTGCAGGTGTTTACCTGCAACAACCCGTTATGCGCAAACTGCGGAAAAGACATCGGGGAACGCCGAGTGAATATCTTCGATGAAACGGATGTAGAGGAAGAATACTACAACTCCGAAAACAGCGGAAAAGAGGGAAATCCTCTTGAAAAATAAGCAAGGCGAATGCCGGAAAGGAACAGAAGATGGACAATTTTGAAAACACTTTATTTGATGACCTGGAAGAGGAAGTCGAAGACGAAGGTCAGTCTGGAGTCGTGGACCAGACAGCCGGTGATGTGACGGACGAAGGAACAGAAGGAGAGCCTGCCGGAGAGGCAGAGGATCTGGATGTAGATGGACCCGCACCCCATCCACAGAGCTGGGCAGAAAATCAGGCAGCAGCTGCGGCAAGAAAGCAGGCGGAAGCGCAGGCCAGAAAGGCAGAGGAAGAGAATGCACGTCTGTCTGCAGATCTGAACATCCTGAGAAATGCGCTGAAGGGATATGGCTATGACGGGTCCGCACAGGATATTGCGGATGCGATCACCGCAACCAGAACAGGACAGACAGCAGAAGACGTGCGAAGCACGCGGGAAGCAGAGCAGAGGGAATTTGACGAAAGAATCAATAACCACCCTGCGGTCGTGCAGGCACGCCGCCTTGCGGATCTTTTGGTGCAGCAACGCAATCAGGACATGTTCAATGCAGAGCTTCGGAACATCCAGAAGATCAATCCGGAGATCAGAAGCATTGCAGATCTGAGAAACCTGGGAGATCAGCAGGAGGTTTTTGACGCTTTGGTCAAAGGCGGAATGCACATCGATAAAGCCTATCAGGTAGTCGCAGGAAAGCAGGCTCGCATCCCAAAAACGGACAACCGAAGCCATATGTCGCAGGTAAACGGCGGAATTGGCGGAGGCGGATCGGTATTATCAGCTGAGGAAATAAGCCTCTGCAAAGAAATGGGTATGACGAGCAAGGAAATCAATGCGTGGTGCAAAAACCACAGATAGAAAGGAGAAAGACAATGAAGAAACCGACATATGCAGGGAAAATCAGCAACGCAGGGACGCAGGAAGTAAAGGCAATCTTTCCGGCGGAGAAAGGAAAAGGTGGAAAGGTGACCAAAGGGGAAGACCTGAGAACCGGAAAAGGAGGAAAGAAGTAATGAAATTACATACATCACAGAATGCCAGCATTCCGGCGCTGGAAAATCTGCCGTGTGCAGCCGGAACGGAATACAAAATCGGCATGGGGCTGGTCGTTTCTGCAGGCGCTGCGGCAAAGGTAGGGGCCACTGCGACGCCGGAATACATCTGCATGTCAGAGAAAAAAGGCGAAGCCGGGCAGTACGTACAGGCAATCCGGGTACTGAAGGGAGAAACCTACGAAGCCAAACTTTCAGAAGCAGGATCTGCACTGAAAATCGGAAACAAAGTAACCATTGATGCGGACGGAATCCGGGTGACTGCAACGACCGCCAGCGGCGTGGCACAGATCACAGGATTCATGACGGAAGAACAGGCGGCAGGGGATGCCGTACTGGTGAAATTTTAGGAGGGATAAGACATGGCAGGTATTACTTTCAGCCAGGGTTCTGGCGTAAACGACAGCATTTTCGGCAAATCACAGGTGCCGATCAGAATGTTCATGGAAAAGAAAGCAGAAGCATTCGAAAACATGTCCGTGGTGGACAAAATCTTCTCTACAGAGAATTCAAAAAACTTCGCGGAAAAGCTCACCGGCATGACATCCATGCACGGATTTTCTCCGGTCGGTGAAGGTGGAGCATATCCGAAGGATGAAATGCAGGAAGGCTATTCCAAGGTAATCCAGCATGAAACATTCAAGGACAGCTTTGCAATCACGCAGGAAATGGTGGAAGATTCCAAGGTGATGAACCTGAAGCAGAAACCAACTGCATTTCTGACAGGCTATTACCGCACAAGGGAACTGTTCGGCTCTGCCATGCTCGGCGCTGCGGTACAGGGGAAAAGCTCCATGAAGTTCAGAGGAAAGGCCTTTGACACCACGGCAAACGATGGACTTGCACTGTTTCATACCGCGCATACTTCCGTCACAGGAGGAACGGCAAACCAGAGCAACATCTTTACCAATGCATTCTCTGTGGACGCCATGGCAAGGGTGGAAGCCAGCATGCAGAATTTTAAGGATGACAACGGGAATATCCTTGCGGTGATTCCGGACACCATCATCATCCCGAACAACGCGGACCTGAAAAAAGCGGTATTTGCAGCAATCGGCGCCGACAAGGATCCGGATACGGCAAACAATGGGTTCAACTTCCAGTTCGGGCGCTGGAACGTCATCGTATGGTCCTATCTGAATCAGTTCATCGGATCGGTATCTGCACCATGGATGATGATGTCCTCGCAGTACAATGAAGACTACAAGACCGCAGTGTGGTATGACCGCGTGAAGCTTGCAGTCACTTCGTACATCGACCAGAACACGGACGACAATGTATGGAAGGGCAGAGCAAGACTCTCTGCAGGCTTCAACGACTGGAGAGGCATCGCACTTGGCGGAGCAGAATCCGGAACCACATTAGCTTAAGAACTTGGGGAGGCGAATTGCCTCCCTGTTTTGTCGATTTTTGAAAAAGGAGAAAGAGCATGGAAAGTTTAAGAAAAGGACTGAAAAAAGGTGATCTGTTTGAAGATGGCGGAAGAGCATTCGTAGTCGTAGAAGTAAATCAGGATGGAACGTATCTGTCGGAACTCTGGTGCCCGAAGGAAAAGACAGAAGCCGCAGTGGCAGCATCCGAGGGCGCAGCAGGATGCGTAAAAGCAAACCTGAATCCACAGGATCTGGAAAAATTGAGCGTGAAAGAACTGAAAAAACTGGCAAAGGATATGGGACTATACACATTCGGCACAAAGGCAGAACTCGTCGAAAGAATTGCTGCGGAAGAAGTGGAAATTGATCCGCAGACTACGGCAGATCAGGAAGAAGAAGAAACGGGAAACGGACCGGAAGAGGAAACCGAAGAATAGGAGAAGGCGATGGTAACATGGTATGATGTAAAACTTGCAGCGCTGAAAAAGATTGATCCTGCTATCACGAGCCTGACGCCAACGAGAAACACCAAGGATTATCTGAATGCCATGATACCGGTGGCAAACAGAGGCCTGCAGGACCTTGCGACAGCAGGCAAATTTATTATAAAGTCCATGTCCATTATGGTGCCGGATGTGCAAAGCATCGTTGAAGTGGATACAGCCATCCGGCAGCACCTGAATACGGACATCGAAGTCGAAGGACCGATGGCAAAAGCATATTACTGCGAAGTCTCCGGAAAAGCGGTGGTGAAGGTGTATGTAGGAGAAACGCTTGCTGTGACACGCGAAACCACGTCGCAGACGGGTTTTCAGGTCGTAAAGGGAAAACTGGACAATGAAGAGGAAAAACCGGTCAGAATCGTTTTTTCCGGGGATTATCCGTACCAGTTCAGAAGCGCTGCGCTGTATGATGTAAACTTCGAAACAGATGAAGACGTATGGGAGTATAGCGAACACCGAAGATATGACCTGAAGGAAATGGCAGACGATTTCTTCCGACTCGTGACATATGATGTGGTGCTCGAATCAAACGACAGACTCTATGAGAAAAACCAGGACTGGGAGTGGGAAGGTGACAGCACGCTGATCCTAAACGGACTGCACCCGGGAGTGTATAAAGTGCACTATTTTGCCTATCCGCAGACCATCACGGAAGAGACACTGGACAGCCAGGAGCTGACACTGGATCCGGAGGTAGCAAATCTGCTGCCGGTATACATCGCATCGGAGCTTTATGAGGATGATGATACATCGACAGCCTACTACTTCCGCCAGCAGTATGAAGAGGCAAAACAGAAGCTGGTGCCTACCGTGAAGCAGGGAAAATCCACATTTGAAGATGTATGGGGGTGGGAATAGTGGAGGCACCAAAACCGAAGACCACATATGCACTGAAGATAAAGAGCTTTCTTGGCATCGACCTGAGAAACGCGCCATCGAACGTAGATCTTACCAGATCTCCGATGTGTGTAAATATGATCCGGGATACGGTAGGGACAAACAGAAAACGCCATGGATATGAGACGATTGCAGTACTGGATGGAGCAATAAACGGATTTCATACGCTGAAAAGACCATCTGGGACAAAGTATCTAATCCATGCAGGAACAAATCTGTACGAATATCTTCCGGATACCGAAGATACCTCGCTTTTATACGCTGCGGCAAATGATCATCTTTCAATGTCAAGGCAGATCAGCTCCAAGCTATACATTCTGGATGGAGCAGACATTCTGGTTTACGACGGAGAGACAGTATGCAGCATAAGTGATGCAGCATACATTCCGACAACGACCATTGCAAAGACCTATGATGGAGGCGGCACGTCATTAGAACCGGTGAACATGCTGCAGCCAAAGCGCACGGAACGGTTCACAGGGGATGAGACCCATACCACATTCCAGCTTGGTCAGACAGACATTGACGAGACAGAGGTTGTCATAAAGGCACTGAATGAAGAGGCAAACTTCGACACACTGATAGAAAATACGGACTTCACGGTAGACAGGACACTTGGAATCTTCACACTGACGGAAGCAAGAGCGACGCCGGTAACTGGTGTAGATAACCTGTATGTAACGTATGCAAAGACGGTGAAAGGATACGCAGACAGGGTAAAACGATGTGATATCTGTACACTGTACGGAATGAACGGCCAGAGGGACCGCATGTTTGTGGCAGGAAATCCGGATTTTCCGAATTATGACTGGTACTGCAAATCGAACGATCCGACATATTTCGGGGATATCTGGTATTCAATCCTTGGACAGGATGACAGTTCCATCATGGGTTATTCGGTTCTGAATGGAAATCTGATTACTTACAAAGACGGAGCTGCCAATGACGGGAATGCAATTCTGCGTTCAGGTACATACGATGAAAATACGAAAGCAATTGTTTTCCGTACAATCGGAAACTATGAGGCTGCAGGTGCTATGGGAAAACATACCTTTGTTACGCTGCAGAATGAACCGATGTATCTCACAGTAGATGCAAGTATACATGCGCTGACGCCATCTGATGTGCTGGGAGAAAGGAGCTCGCAGGAGCGGTCCTATTATATCTCACCGGCACTGGCAAAAGAGGATCTCAGCCAGGCATACGCCTGCAAATATCAGGACTTCTACATGCTCGCAGTCGGTGCAAAAATCTATATTCTGGACACCGCGCAGGCAGCATATGAACGAAATGCACCATACTCGACCAGACAGTATGAATGCTATCTGTGGACAGACATCGGGGCACGAGTGATAGAGGTAATGGACGGAAGACTGTTTTTCGGCACAGAGAATGGCGAAGTAAAGCGGTTTTTTGATGAGGACGTCGGAGGGTTTACGGACGACGGAAGGATAACGGAAAAAAGCATTACTGTGGATGGGAAAACCGTCATCACGAAAGAATCATTCCCGTGCTACTGGGAAACAGCAGAAATCTATACCGGAGCAAATGTGGATCACAGCGAGCTGAAAAAGACGTTCAAACATCTTGCCATTGCACTGAATGCTTTTGCTCATACCGGATGCAGGGTGTGGGCGAATATTGATGGAATCTGGGAATTGATTTTTGACTATGACTCCAGCGCAAACTATTTCGACTGGAATGACATTGACTTTGAAGATTTCACATTCCGAACAGATGCGACGCCTACACTGGTTGGAGGAAAGTTCAAAGGGAAGAAGCTTCTTCACATCCAGTTCCGGTTTGAAAATTCAAAACCACAGCCATTTTCAGTACTGTTTGCGAAAATGAAATACACAGTTGGAAACGAGTATCGGAAGTAGAAAGGAGGATCCATGGCTCTAAAAGACTTAAAATTCAAAGAATCGGATTTTATATCCAAAAAAATACAAGATCTTTCGAATACGCCTTCCAGCGATGGCATGACAGCCGAGGCTCTGAAGGCGTATTTTGATAATATGCCAAAAGTGATGATTGCAATGGGAGGGTTCAACGACCTGATTGATGCGCTCACAGAGATCGGAATCGAAAAAGCAGTGACCTCTGATAATATCGTATTCATCAGGCTGAACGAAGATAAAGTAATCGAAACTTCTTCTGACGGTGAAACTTGGGAATCAACCGGTTCTTCCGGTCACATCATCGTAAAAGAAGACGGTTCGCAGATGACGCAGCGTTCCAGACTGAAATTTAACGGTGTTGATATCGCTGATGACGGAACGAATACGGTAATCACCGGTCTGAAAGGTGACAAAGGTGATACCGGAGATACCGGAGAAAAAGGCGATAAGGGTGATACCGGTGCAACGGGAGAGCAAGGCCCTACAGGAAAAGTAATTGTTCCTTCCGTAAACTCTGCCGGTGTGATTTCTTGGCAGATTCAAGATGAAGCGATTGCACCATCGCCTATGAGTATTCGTGGCCCGCAAGGCGTGCAAGGTGTGCAAGGGGCACAGGGAGTACAAGGCGAGCGCGGACCGCAAGGTATTCAAGGCCCAGCCGGAGTGCAAGGTATTCAAGGCGAACAAGGTCCAGCCGGTGTGAAGGGTGAAACCGGGGCAACCGGACAGAAGGGAGACAAGGGAGATAAAGGAGATAAGGGAGATACCGGATTACAAGGCCCTGCCGGTCCTCAAGGCCAGACAGGTGCAACCGGAGCGACAGGCCAACAAGGCCCAACCGGCCCACAAGGCCCTGCCGGAGCAAACGGTAAAGATGGAAAATCTCTTTTCATTGAAGATGTTTATTCTACTATTGCAGCGCTGAGGAATGCAATCCCTTCCGGAAACGATAAGATGTATATGGTACAAGCTGATGGTGAGTGCTATATATGGTCTGAAAATTCAAATGATTGGATTTCTGTCGGAAAGCTGCAAGGTGCAACCGGACCACAAGGCCCGCAGGGCGCACAAGGTGTTCAGGGTATTCAAGGTCCGTCAGGAACAATAGAGATCGGAGCGGTAACAACCGGTGCGGCTGGAAGTGCAGCTGCCGTAACGAACAGCGGAACGACCGAAAATGCTGTATTTAACTTCACTATCCCGAAAGGAGATAAAGGTGATAAGGGAGATAAAGGTGATACAGGTGAAGCTGGTGCAAAAGGTGATACCGGTGCACAGGGTCCGCAGGGAATCCAAGGTCCACAAGGAATACAGGGAGAAACGGGACCGCAGGGTGCTACCGGTGCACAAGGAGCAACCGGTCCTGCCGGTGCTGATGGTAAATCTGCATTTCAGAGTGCCACAGAAGGAGGGTTCACCGGGACAGAGGCACAGTTTAATACGTATCTTGGCGAAATTGCGAGCATGCAGACAAAAGAAAATCTTGTTACCACGTTAAGTGGTGCTGACGACACGCATTACCCATCCGCAAAGGCGGTAGACGACGCAAAGGTTGATAAGGTAGCCGGTAAGGGTCTTTCAACCAATGACTACACCACAACAGAAAAAAATAAGGTATCAAACCTTCCTGCAAACACGAATACAGAACTTTCAAATAAAGTTGATAAGGTTACAGGAAAAGGACTGTCTACCAACGATTACACCAATGATGAAAAATCAAAGGTGTCAAATATACCTGCAGACACCAATGCTGCACTCGCAGGAAAAGCTCCGGCATACACCTACGGCACAGACGACCTTACAGCAGGTTCATCCGCACTGGAAACAGGGAAGCTGTATTTCAGATATGAGTAAGGTGGTGAGGTTACATGGGTAAAGGAGCATTTATCGGTGTAAACGGTGTGGCAAGAAAAATCAAAGATGGATATATCGGTATTGACGGAGTAGCCAGAAAAATCAAATCAGCGTATATTGGTGTTGGTGGAGTTGCAAGACCGTGTTGGAGTAGTGGAGAATTGACTTATTATGGAACGACTACCTCACTCGTAACACAAATATATAATTTAGCAGGAGAATCGGTTGGTGAATATGCTTTATTTGCTGGTGGGTATGATAGCGATGGCGCATATTCTAAGGAAGTTTGTGCTTACAATGGTAGTTTGGTTAGAAGTAGACCGTCAACACTGTCTGTCGCGAGGATGTATTTAGCAGGTGCATCTAATGGGGATTATGCATTATTTGCTGGTGGAAAATCATCAACAGTTTTAAGTAATGTAGACGCTTATAATTCTGCATTAACTCGTAGTACACCTACTGCATTGAGCACAGCACGACGTGAGCTAGCAGGAGAATCGGTTGGTGAATATGCTTTATTTGCTGGTGGGTATGTAAGTTCCGCAAGTGCTAAAGTAGACGCTTATAATAAGAGTCTAGTAAGAAGTACTCCTACGGATTTATCTGTCGCTAGACGTGATTTAGCAGGTGCATCTAATGGGGATTATGCATTATTTGCTGGTGGATTTGGAAGTTCCGCAAGTGCTAAAGTAGACGCTTATGATAAAAACTTAGTTAGGAGTACGCCTACAGAATTATCGGTTGCAAGATCTAATTTAGCAGGCGCATCTAATGGAAGTTATGTGTTATTTGCAGGAGGGTCTAGTAATAGTGCCGTAGTAGATGCCTATGATAAGAGTTTAGTTAGGAGTACACCTACGGCATTGTCTGTTGGAAGATATTGGTTAGCAGGGGAATCAAGTGACGAATATGCATTATTCGCAGGCGGATATAACAGCAGTTCAATGTCTAAAAACAACGTTGATGTATATGACACTTCTCTTGTTCATAGTTCTGCTAATGCATTATCTGCTGCGAGAGGTTATTTGGACAGCGCAAAGACCGGAGATTATATATTATTCGCCGGAGGGTATTACAATGCTTCATCAAGCTCAGGTAACGCAAAAAATACTGTAGATGTTTATATGATAGCTTAGGAAGGAGAAAAATTATGAAATACTTAGAAAAATACACTGGAGAAAAAACTTACATGTATCCTAATGCTGCACTGGCTACGCCGGAAAGAGTGCTTACTGATTTTCCGGCATCACTGGCGTTTGCTCATATTGTAGAGACTGATGTAAACGGGGAGGTTATGTTTGGTATGTATAATCTCTCTGCTATGAGAACTCAGTATGGCATTGATGCGAGTCTGACAGAAGCAGAAGCGATTCAGGCGATTCAGGATATTATGAATACTCCAGAGCCGGAACCAGAAGAAACCGTGGACGAAAGCACAGTAGCATTGCAGAATATCGCTGCTCAGCTGGAGTTCCAGAACATGATGGCTCTGGATGACGCAACCACAGAAGGGACGGTGTAAATCATGACTTACGAAAAGATTAAGTATAATTATGTAAATGGATTTTGGTCTGCTGCCATGGTGCAGATGGCTGTGAGAAAGGGAATCATCACGCAGGAACAGGCTGATGCAATCATCAACGGAAAGGAAACATCAGAAGTAGACACATTATTACAGGAGGTATCTGAGTATGGCTACTAAAGCAGAACTGATTGAATTACTGATCGAAGCAAGACAAACCATCACAGACACAAAGGCACTGAAATTCAAGGCCATGTACCCGGTATGGGCTGCAGGAATTGCTGTAGAAGCTGGACAGCGGTACCAGTACGGAGATAGACTGTACAAGGTCGGACAGGCCCATACCACGCAGGCAGACTGGACACCGGACGCAACACCAGCACTATGGACGGTGATTGATGTAACTCATGCCGGGTCGCTTGCAGACCCGATTCCGGCGGTTGCTGGAATGGAATATACCAAAGGACTGTACTACATCGAAGATGGAACGCTTTATCTGATGAACCGTCAGGGAATGGCAGATGGTGAGAAGATCACGCTGTATTATCTCCCGTCGCAGCTGGTTGGGCAATATTTCGAAATCAAGGAGGGATAGAATATGGCATCGGGAATTGGACTTGGGTCTGCAATTAAGAATTTTGCAGACATTGTGAACAGAAAATCACCGGCACAGGCGACATCGACGAAACCGGTAACCATTGTATCGCCATCTGGATCTTCGGGAGGAAGTTCTGGTGGAACGCTGTACAAAATTGGGGACAGCGGATATGCAGTAGATCAGGTTGGAAACTTCCTTGTTAACAACGGATATATGGGAAGCTATTCAGGAAAGTATGATAACAATATGCAGAATGCGCTGGTTCAGGCAAAGCAGGATCTGCTTGGGCCAAATTCAGCAAATGGCGGTGCATATAAAGGAGCGACGTTTGGAAATGCAACACTCAATGCAATTGCCCAGGCAAATCAGAATGCACAAAATCTTCTGATTCAGCAGCAAATCGAAGCAGCGCTTGCGCCGTATCAGGACATGCAGGCTTATTACGATAACATGCTGGCCATGCAGCAGGAACAGTTTGCGCAGCAGCAGGCGGCTGCAAAACAGAATACACAGGCTGCAATTGATAATATCTATTCCAATAAGGGAAACATCGAGGATGCTTACCAGAAGGCGCAGCGCGAGAATTACATCAACCAGGTACTGCAGGGTAACCAGATGGGAGACTACCTTGCGGCATCCGGATTTACCGGCGGGATGTCTGAGAGCACAATGCAGGGATTGCAGAACACTTACGCGAATAACCGGCAGCAGGCAATGTCGGAACGTGATCAGGCGCTTCTGGAGCTGGACAAGCTCGCGGCGCAGGCGCAGGTAAGCGGTAATTCAGATCTGGCAGATATCGCAAACAGCTATTATGATAACTATATCAACATGCTGAACAACCAGGCGCAGATGAATTACCAGATCTCACAGGATAAGCAGGCACAGGCGAACGCAGATCGCCAGTATCAGCTGCAGCTTGCACAGCAGCAGTTCGAACAGCAGCAGTATAAAAATCAGCTCGCACAGTCACAGAAGGATGCACAGACTGCAGCCAGCAAGGAAAAAGCGGAAAACGACTTCAACACATTTCTGAATACGTTCGAAGGAAAGTACAACAAAAAGGCTACATATGAGCAGTGGATCAAGAATCTGCAGGCAATGGATGATCCGTACGGATACAATAAGCAGAAGATTGCATATCTCCGCCAGTACATCAATTCAACATTTGGTGGACAGCAGGCATCTGGAGCCAATGGAAGCACATATAGTACATCCACTACGCAGGCGCCCGGAAAGACTACGACGACAACTACATATAAACCGACTACTGCAGCGACAGGATTGATCACCCAAATTTCTTCTAGGTTCCCTGCAGGAATTACGGCGGAGGCGAAAGGAAATGCTGTTCTGAATGCAGTGAAGAACGCACTGTCAAACGGTACGATTACCAACCAAGACGCAGATTACATCCTGACACAGTTCGGATATTAAGGAGGAGAAAATGGCATCAGGCTTTGACGATATCGAAAAAAGAATACAAAAAGGAATCGATGAGGAAAACAGAAAGCTGGAAGCCGCACGAAAGGAAACAGCCCAGAAAAGGACCGCGAAAGCAGAAACCGAAAAACCACAGCCGATACCGTATGCAAAGAAGGCCACCGGAGGGAAGAACCGTACCGGTGGTTCTTCACTTCGTTACGGGGAAACGATGGCAGAGAAAAAAGGCATACAGAAGCCGCAGCTTCCGATACCGTATGCACAAAGCGATGCAAAATCGATTGCGCAGTTTGCCGGACAGGCTGCGTATACTGGGCTGACCGGATTTAACAAAACTCTGGCGCAGACGGCCGATTTTCTGCTGCCGGACTTCCTGACGCCGGACTTTGTCCAGAAAGGAATCGATTACTATAAAAACGTAGGCGATGAGCAGGAAAAGAAACTGCAGGATATGCAGACAACCAAAGGAAAAGAGATTGCTGGTCAGCTCATCCAAGGAACCGTGCAGGCGCTGCCGAACGCTGCACTTGCCATGATGTCTGGCGGCACCTCTCTTGGCGCGCAAGGAGCGTCCATCGGCGCCCAGACCGGCGCAAAAGCACTGCAGGCATCGGCACAGCAGGCTGCAAAGAATCCAGCGTTCTGGACAAGCTTTCTACAGACAGCAGGTCCGACATACGAAAAAGAAAAAGAGCAGGGCGCCTCCGAAGCACGTGCGACGGCAAGCGCGATGGCAAACGCACTGATAGGATCCGCCATTGAAATCGGTGGCGGTATTGAAAAGTTCAATCCGAACCAGGGTGTGCTGAAATCTCTCATAAAGACGGCCGGAGAAGAAGGCCTGGAAGAAATGAAGCAGTACTCCGCAGAAAACCTGGTGAATAAAGCACTGGGAAGCAATACGGCAAAGTGGTTCTCGGCAGACCAGAACGAGGACGCCGTAATCAATCCGACGGCACAGGCAATTCAGGGCGCATACGGTGCAGGAATCGGTGCAATCATGGGCGGTGGCCAGAGAGCGGCCTTTGCCGGACTAAAGAAGGCAACAGAAATCCCGTATGCGAAAACAGAAGGCGAGCCGCAGGCAGAGGTAAAGATGCCGGAGGATACCGTGCAGAACGCCGCATCCGGGAAAGAACTCAAAGGAATGCGGCTAAGCACGCAGGCACAGGAAAAAGTGATTGCTGCAGTTGAAAAGCGGAGCGGAGCGAAGGTAATGTACGCAGATCTCCCGGAAGGAATCGACGGCATGTACGAAAACGGAGTGATTAGGATCTCAAATACCGCAAAGAACCCGGCGTACACCGTCCTGAAGCATGAGCTGACGCACCACATCGAATCCAGTGGTAACTATCAGGAACTGTCAAACTTCATTCAGCTTAGCATGCGGTCTGCCGGATACGACGTACAAGCTGCAATGCAGGAAATCATGGATGACTATGCAGCCATTGGGAAAGAACTGTCGTATGATGAGGCGAGTAGAGAGTTCACGGCAAAATTCGCAGAAGAGTACCTGTTCAACTCCGAAAAATCAATCGAGCGCCTGGCAAGGGAAAACCCGAACATATTCCGCCAGATCTACGACTGGATTGTGGATACCATCCGTAAGATCGGCGCCAGTGACGAAACGAAGTTCCTCATCGACGCACAGAGAAAGTACGAAAAGGCACTGAGAACCGTAGGCAATACGCAAAACGGGAAAACCCAGTATCTGTTTGCCGGAGTGAATGCGCTGAATGCGAATGAAGCATCGAGGCAGACTGCGGAGACCATGCTGAAATCTGGGAAGACACCACAGGAAGTATGGGAAAAGACTGGCTGGAGATTTGGACTTGACGGAAAGTGGAGATTCGAGATTGATGACAGTAAGATGGAGGTTTTCCCTAATGGTGACGCTGCCTTCAGTGCAAATCATCCGGAATATGTCAGACTTCAAAATCTGTACGAAAAGTTTTGGGATGGCAGTATTTCAGAAAGCGAGGTTAAAGAACTTGGAGAACTGGAAAAAGTTTGGGGAAACGAATATGGGAGACTGAACAGAAACCTCGAAAATGACATGGCGTTCCTTGAGGATGTGATACAGCATGATGAGCTGTTCGATAATTATCCGCAGCTACGAAGAATGCCATATAGATTACGTGACCTTGAACCAAATGAGCTTGGAAGGTACAAACCTTCAACAGGCACACTTGAAATAAGAAAAGGACTGCAAAACAACGAGTATCTGAAAGACAAAAGGAATAAAACCATTGTTCACGAAATACAGCACGCAATACAACAGATGGAAGATTTTGAGGAAGGAGGAAATTTAGATACCGGAATAAAAGCATTAAGAAGAAAAGCGGTAGAACAACTCGACAAGTACCATGATGGAGAGTATAAAAAAGAATACATGGAATATCTTGATGCTTGTAAGAGAGACTTCTTCAATGGCACAAACGAAGCGACAGAATATATTGACAACTTTTTGATGAAAGAATATAATGTTGATAACATTGAAGAGTTGAAATATAAAGCCTATGAATCCTTGTTAGGAGAAAGAGAAGCTGAAAACGCAGCGGAAAGGTTGTCACGAGATGCCTTGGGAAGAAGAAATACTTACCCAGATTTTGAAAAAGGCGCCATTACACATAAAGATTATAGTAATAGCGTTCAAAGCAGAGAAACTATGGGTGCGGGTGTTTTTGAGACCGCTTCCAGACGACGTAGCCTTGAAGATATTCGCAGCAGAGCGAAGAGCAACGCAGAAAATTCGTCACAAAGCAGACGGAATATTGCTTCAATGGGCGGTGCGCAACGAAATATACGGGCCGATAATGTAGCAGGCGATGAGTCTGCTTTTTCTATTGGTCGGGAAGTTCCACTTGAGGAAAGAGTATCCGGTGATCAGCTTCTGGATGCGCAGGACACAATTGATATGGTGAAAAGCGTAGGAGGAGAAGTCGATACAAACGGGTATGTAACCATATATCACAGAACTAGTGCAGAAAATGCAAAGAAAATACGGGAAAGCGGAAAGATGTCAGGAAAAGAAGATGGCATCTTTTTTTCTACCCAAAAATCAGGGTACAATGACGGCTATGGAGATACCGTGGTCGAGCTGAAGGTTCCTGCGGAAATACTGCAGCTCGATGATATCTTTGACAATGAGGCGCACTTCCGCATACCACTGAAAAACAGAAATGCAGTACTGGATGTATCAGAATATCTCACGAATCAGAGTTATTCTGCAGGGAATAAGCTCGTTGGCACGGGATATACCGAGCGGCTGCGGAGGGCGTCGAACCGCCTATACGGTGAAGAGGGAAACAAATACCTGGACACCAGGATAGGGAGAAAGACACCGATTTCTCCGCTGGATGAAGGATTTGCAGAAGTAGCCGCGGAAAAGCCGATAGTGAAAGGCCAAAAGAGAGCAGAAAGCTACCAGAAAAGAGCGAATCGAGACTTCGTTGAGACCGTGAAGGAATCTCTGGGTGTGAACAAGTTCAGCGACAGCAAGAGGATCCAGTCCATGACGGAGGATACGGTAAAGAAGCTGGAAGAAGGCACACTGACCACAGCGGACAGAGACAGGCTTTTTGATGAAATGTTCGCAGAAGGCGTACTGGTGGATGAGCAGTTTTACAGGCAGTATGCGAATCTGAAGCAGACAATCAGAAATACCAAGCTGCATGTGACAGAGGACATCAGAAGAAATGTGACGGATTTCAATGCATTCAGAACGCATAACCTGAACACGGTGCGCCTGTCAAACGATTCCGGGGCTGAAATTGATGTTTTTTATGATGAGCTCAGAACGGAGTATCCAGAACTGTTTCCAGAGCTGAACACGCCGGCAGAAATGCTGGAGCGAATCAGCGAAGTCGGAAAGAGCATAAAGAAGACGGAAACGAAGCTTTCAGACCTGTCCGGAGCGGCCTGGGAAGAAACATATGACTCTGCCAGAAAATCTTTCGATACTGCATTGAATGAGCTGGAAAAGCAGGTAAATATCGTAAAGAAATATCTTCAGAATAAAGAAGAAATCTCAGTAGAAGATGCGAAACAGCGGATCGGAGACATCAAAATGATGCGCCGGGAAGTAGAGAAGATAAAAGGAAAAGTTCTGCTTGCGGAAAGCGATAAGGAATGGATTGAAAAACTGCATCAGGGAAGAGCGACCGAAAAAATGGTGCGCGCATTGGAACCGAATGCGGAAGCCATTCTTACGGTCTATGAAGCAGAAAAACCACTTCGGGCAGCAGAAAAAGCACTGAAATCAATTGGCCAGGAGCAAAGAAAATCGGACATGGATACCGCAGAAGCAATTCTGGAAGGCAGCGAGAACTGGAAAGACAAACGAGGCATTGCATACGGAAGAGAAACTGCAGAACGAAACATGGTGGATGTTGCCGGGAAAGAAAAGGGGAAGGAACTGAACGAAACCTACTTCCGGCCGGTCCATGACCATGAAGCACTGGCTACAAAAATGAAGAAAGAACTCCGGAACACCGTGAAGAAAAATGGGATTTCCACAAAGGACGAATTCGACATCACAGATTTTACGATCCGGGCGCCAGGACTTACAGAACAAATTCGAGAGGCAAGAAGCAAAGGAAAGCGGGTGAAGGTAAGCGAAAGTACACTGCTGCAGCTTTACGGCGAGAAACGAATTGACGATTGGATGCTTGAGAAGCTCGGAGCAGATGTGGAGAAAATAAGCAGCACTGCGACGGTAATGCGAAACATATACAATCAGCTGATCGATGCAGCGAACACAGAACTGGTGAGGTTTGGCTATGAACCAATCGAATACCGAAAGGATTACTTCCCACATTTCACCGAAGACAAACCGGACAGCGTACTGGCAAAGGCGGCAAGTGCACTTGGATTTAATATTCAAAGGGACGAGCTTCCGGCAGACATTTCGGGCCTGACGCATACCTTCCGACCGGGGAAAAAGTGGTTTCGAAACGCACTGTCTCGTACCAGCGAAGTAACGGAGTACGACGCAATCAAAGGATTCGATATCTACCTGGAAGGAATCTCAGATGTAATTTTCCATACCGAGGATATCCAGAAGCTGCGTGCACTGGAGAACGCCATTCGGTATAAGCACGGCAGCGAGGGCATGAAAAAACAGATTGAAGAGGTGAGAAATGCACCGGATCTGTCTGAAATGGATAAGGAAGCCCGGCTTGAGACAATATATCGAAACGGAGATTCACAGCTCGGAAGCCTTGCAACGTGGATCCGAAACTATACAGACACTCTCGCAGGAAAGAAAGCACAGATCGACAGAGTCTTCGAACACAATCTTGGAAGAGGACTGTATAACACTTCGAAAGCAATCGAGAATCGCGTGGCGGCGAATATGGTCGCAATCAACCCGGGATCTTGGCTGACAAACTTTATACCGCTGGTGCAGGGATCCGAAGTAAAGAACAGCAACATCATCCGCGGCATGGCGCAGACAGTGCAAAATATGTTCAGAAACGACGGATTTACGGATATGTCTACATTTATCACAAACCGGAAAGGAAGCGATGTTCTCTGGAAAAGCACGAGGGAGGTATGGCAGGACATTGCAACGAAACCGATGCAGTGGATCGATGAGTTCGTATCGGAATCTCTTGTAAGAGCAAGATACATCGAAGAAATCGAAAACGGGAAAAGCATAAACGAGGCAATGAATCTGGCGGACGATTTTGCGGCAAGTGTAATTGCTGACAGATCAAAAGGTGCACTTCCTACGGTGTTTAATGCGAAAAATCCGGTCAGCAAAATTCTGACGATGTACCAGGTGGAAGTGAATAATCAATGGTCACACTTATTCAAAGACATTCCTCGGACGGAAGAGAACGTGATGAAGATTGCGATGAGCTTTGCAAAATTCGCAATTGGAGCGTACCTGTTTGACGATATTTTTGAGTGGCTGGTGGGACGGCGCCCGGCACTGGATCCAATCAGCTGGGTGAATGACTACGTCGGAGATACGACAGGAAAAAAGCTTCCAAACTTCATCGATGCACTGGTGGATGTCGCAAAAGGAGAAGGATTCTCCTTGGAAGAGGTAGACCGGAAGAAAGGCGGTGCAGCCTTAGCGGGACTTGGTAAAAATGTGGCAGAGAATATTCCGTTCGTCGGAGGAGTTCTTGGCGGAGGTCGTGTACCGATTCAAAGCGCACTGCCGGATGTGACTACCGTTGGTACGGCATTTGGAAACATCATTAACGGAGACGGGACCAAAAAGGACTATTACAATCTGATCAAGGAAGCAGAAAAACCGGTAACGTATATTCTGCCGCCGTTTGGCGGAGGGCAGCTGAAGAAAATCGGAGAGACGGCTAGGAACGCAGTGCAGGGCGGAAGCTTTGGAATGGATAGCGACGGAAACCAGACACTGCGTTTTGCTGTGGATAATGATCCGTTATCCATCGGATTGAGTGCGTTATTCGGCCAGTACTCCGTGGGAAATTCCGGTGATTATGTTGAGAGTGGGTTTAAGAGTCTTTCGGCAAAGCCGACGAACGCATACAAAGCGCTGACGGCATCCGGATTGAAACCGACCGAAGCAGAAAAACTGATACGGACGATTTTGAAAAGTAAAAAGAAGACGCAGCAGGTAAACGAGCTGCTGGCATCCAGTCTGACGCCAGAGCAGAAGAATGCAGTTGGAAAGGCACTCTGGCCAGACGATGCACGCGACTACGGGAACCAGCTGAAGTACAACTACTCGAAGATGTCAGATAGTCAGAAAGAGACAATCAATGCATTGACAGGCACAGGAATGTCCCAGGAAAAGGCAATGAGCGCCTATGAAGCGCAGAAGGATTACAGCAGGGGCATTGAAAAAGCGGTTGCACTCATGGAAGAAAGCTATACGAAGGACGTTCTGGCAGCGCTGGGAATATCCGACGAAACTGCAGAAAAGGCAAGTGCTTTGCACGACGCAGGATTCGGAGTACAGGAATACCGGATGGCATGGGATATGGCAAACACCAATGGAAACAGCGGAGTCAGCATGGAAGAGGCAAAAGCATACCTTGACAGCAGAACAGCAATGAGCAGGCAGGAAAAATATGCGATGTTTAAGGCTTTAACTGGCTGCAAGGATAAGAATAATCCGTATAGATAGGAGGTGATAAAGAGAAAACCTCGAAAAAATATATCGGAAGAGAAAATAGAGGCTTGAAAGCCTCTATTTTATTGGAAAGGAGAAAGCATGGCAGAAAAGAAACCAATATTATTATACCTCACGTCCGGGCACCGGCAGATGGTGGCCGGAGGCGGGCGCGATCCGGGCGCAGTGTCCGGATCTTTTATTGAGAGCGAGATCGCGCTGGCAGCCTGCAGGGACCTGCGGGAGTATCTCATCAACGAGCGAGGCAGCCTGAAGTTTAAGGTAGCCTATCCGGAGCGGGACGGCGACGGCATGCACCTTGGCGAGCATCTGGCGGATATCGCAGAGTATCGCAAGCGGTACCGGGTCGTAGTCATTGACTGGCATCTCAACGCTGGAAAAGGAATAGGATGCGAATGCCACATCAACAAGAATAAATATGCCCGGGAACTGGCCGAGAGGATCCTGAACGACCAGAAGGCCATCGGCCGGCCGTGGCACTCATACGACGGGAAAATCGGACATGCCATCCACGAACGGGAGGATCTGATCATACTGCAGGGCGGCTGCCCGTCGCTGCTGTTTGAGATGGGTTACGTGGACAACAAAACCGATCGCAAGGACTTCGATAGCGACAAAGAGGTAAAACAGATCGCAGATACGGTCGGAAAATCACTCATCTGGTATTGCAAAAAGTATGAATAACAGGAGGAAAGAAGAATGAATATTTTATTTGATATTTTTGAGACGGCAGCACACAACCCGCTGCTGCAGCTGGTGGCCATCGCTGTGGTGTTTGACACCATCTTTGGGGTGATCCGGGCCATCCGGGACCATAAGTTTAACAGCTGCGTCGGCATTGACGGCGCAATTCGCAAAATCGGCATGATCATCTCGCTGGCACTCCTGGTGCTGGTGGATGCAGTGATTAAGGTAAACCTGATCGGATTCGTGCCGGAAGCGGTGCGCGGCCAGCTTGGAGTTGACGCCATCGGTCTGGCAGAGTTCTTTAGTTTGTTATACATAGCTTATGAAATTATCAGTATTCTGAAGAACATGGCACTCTGCGGCCTGCCTGTACATGGGATCTGGACGAGAGTAAAGGGATTTTTAAGTAAGTACACAACTGAGCTTCCAGACGATGAATAGAATAGGGTAAGACGAGAGCCAGGGCAAATGTTTGTCCTGGCTCGTTGCATTTTTTGCAGATATTGTGTACGAATTTCCACAGATACAACATCTAGCGACTTGACAGAGTATGGTATAATAATAAAGCGGAGGTATATTCATTATTGTAAGGAGAATGAAAAAAAATGACTGGTTTCGATTTAAATGTTAAACTAAATTTTGGACAACTTACTGAGGCACAGAGCGAGAGAATTGCGGAAATTATTAAGGAAACTGAGTATAATGTGGTTGCTTCAACTCCGGTATTTCAGATTTTTGATGACAAAAAGGGATCGCAAATTATTATCAATACCGAGCAATTTGCTTTTAAAGTTGCACGTCAATACGAAAGAGATGACTTAACCTCTTATTCAATTTTGTGCAGAAAAATAATGGAAGCACTATTAGATGGCGGAAAAAGCGAAGCTTGTACAGTTAGATTCGTAAATGTATTCGAGTCAAAGACCCGTGATACTGGAGTCATATTGAAAGGAATGAGTACATATAATTTTGAAGAGGATGCGTTGAAAGATGTATCAACCGTAGGATATAGATTTCTCATAAAAAGAGATAATATCTATGACGAAATCAAAGTTGAACCACTTATTAGAGATACAAAAAAGATGTTTATAGAAGGACTATTCAATCGAGAGGATGTTGCAGCAGAAGATATAGAAAAATATTTCGAAGATGCTTATCTTAAGTATGCTGAGAAGGTGGAATTTTTTACTAAATAAGTCATTTGGGAAGGGAGCTCAGGATGAATAATAAAAGAGAGCAACTGGACAGAATTAAAGCGCGGACTTATAAAAAGCATGGCAAGGCAACAATCAAAACTCCAGAACAAATAGAAAAAGAATTATCAGCGTTGCAGGGTTCAAAAAATCAGGACATTATGAGAACCTATTATAGCACGAGAAAAGGGGTGTAGAAGTGTCTGCCTTTGAAGAAGTAAATTTTAAAGAAAAGGAATATATATATACCGATACCAGTGCACTTTTACAGTTCCTTGGGTATGATAATGATGCATCGAAAAGGCGTAACGTTGCATCTTTGTTTGCGGAAGCATACAATTCAAATGCACCGCTGGTAGTGTCGGAAATTGTGTTTGATGAAATTTTGAATGTAATTATAAAAGACGCGTTTAAAAATGCCGATTGCAAAAATCAACATGATATAAAAAGATTAAAAGAAACTGCTCCAGATACATATTGCAGAGTTTTGGGACAGGCACTTAATGACTACAAGAGTTACAAAAGAAAGGTATTAACGAATGATGCATTTTTGCCAGATATTCTTTCGGCATCTGAAGAAACTAGGAAGATTAGAGATCAGATGATGGAAACGTACAATATATTCGGAAGCAACGATGCAATGCACTTAGCTATTGCGAGAGAGTACGGAATAGAATATTTTGTAACAACTGATAGCGATTTTCGTAATATATCAATACCAGACTTGCAGATCATTTGCATAGACGAGAGCGATACAAAATAAATAATGTGGAATATAGCCAGGGCGAATAAATACCCTGGCTATTTTCATACGCAAAAACTGTCCGGACCTCAACACTGAAAAAAAGAGGCAGGAAGAAACGTTTCCTGCCATAAAGATTTTATACCACAATCAGCTCTTGTAGATGGAAGCGGTACATAAGGTACAACACCAGGTACAACACTTCTATTGATTTTTTTTGATTATTTTTGACATTTTTTAGAAAAAAATATACAATTTTATGAGACGAAAAAAGCCTTGGAATCATTGATTTTTCAATAGATTCAAGGCTTTTATTCGTTGGTGCGCCATGAGGGACTCGAACCCCCAACCTTCGCATTCGTAGTGCGCGACTCTATCCAATTGAGCTAATAGCGCATATACTTGTTCTTTGGAACTCGTACCATATTATTATAACGAATAGATGCCGGTTTGTCAAATAGAAATCGCCAGTATTTTAAAAATTTTTGTGCGCTTTCCACGAGTTTTTCCTGCGGTTTTTTCGCTTCAACCCTGTACACCTTAAGTTCATCCAGATTCAACAAAAAAATGCAAAAAAGTATGAGTCGATTTCTCCGAGACAGCCCGATTTTGAGAAAAAAAGCCGGTTTTGCAGCAAAAAACTCCGAATTTCAGTGGATTCCGCTCGTTTTCCAAACCGCGAATCAACCTTTTTTTAATATTTTACTTCAATTTGGATGGGTTTGAAATGGCTAACCATCGCGAACCAAAGCGGACTGCCTTGCAGGCGTTTCGACTCCGCTAATTTTTCTGCAGGAAAAATTCAGCACTTGGCAGGGCGGGGGATTCGGATGTATACTAATACTATCTTAGCAGAAGTTTTACAGGAGGATGAAAGAATGGGCGACAGCAAGAACAGGAATATGTGTATGGATACAACGGCGGATGATCTCAGAAAGCTGATTGAGGAGACGGCGGAGGCACTGGCGCCGGAGCTGAAAAAGCTGGCGCTGGACATCCATGATAATCCGGAACTGGGGCATCAGGAGTTCAAGGCCTGCGGATGGCAGGCGGATCTGCTGCGGAAGTATGGTTTTGAAGTTGAGGTGGGATTTGAAGGAATCCCGACGGCATATAAGGCGGTGTACAGAGGCAAAGCCGGCGGACAGACCGGCGGACAGAACGAAGCGGCCGGCGGACAGAACGAAGCGTCCGGCGCAGGGCCGAAGCTGGCCATGCTGGCGGAGTATGATGCGCTGCCGGAGCTGGGCCACGGCTGCGGGCATAACCTGATCGCCATGATCAGCGTGGGCGCAGGGCTGGTGATCCGCCGGCTGGTGGACAAGCTGGGCGGTGAGATCCATGTGATCGGCACACCTGCAGAGGAGACGGCAGGTGCCAAGGTGGAAATGGCACGAAAAGGTGCATTCAGAGAATATGACGCTGTCATGATGGCGCATCCCATGGATGAGAATTTTACTTCCATGGATACCCTGGCCATGTACTGCAGAAGCTTTGAGTTTTTCGGGAAGACCGCCCATGCGGCAGCTGCACCGTACGAAGGCTGCAACGCACTGGATGCAGTGATCAACTTCTTCAATCTGGTGAATGCCCTGCGGCAGCAGACGAAATCGGATGCGCGAATCCACGGCATCATTACCAACGGCGGTGCGGCGCCCAATGTGATTCCGGATTACACTTCGGCACTGTTCTATATCCGTGCAGAGAAGGTGGCCTATGTGGAAGAACTGCTGAAAAAGATTACGGCCTGCGCGGAAGCAGCGGCACTTGGCACCGGTACCACGGTGAAGATTTCAAAGGCAGAAGAAGATTTTAAAGACACCTGCAGTAATCTGTATCTGGCCAATCTGGCCTGCAGCCAGATGGAAAAGCTGGGCGTAACCATCCCGAATCCGGGCAGAACCGTGATTTCCGGTTCCTCCGATCTGGGCGACGTGAGCTATCAGTGCCCGGCGATCCAGCTCTGCTGCGGTATGGGACTGGACGAAGGCGAGGCAAAGTACGGGCCGCATACCATAGAATTCGTACGCCACGCCTGCTCGGAACAGGCGTTGGACAACGCCATGCATTTCGTGAAAGGATTCGCTATGACGGCGGCCGAGCTGCTGACCAATCCGGATCACCTGACAGCGATCCGGAAGGAATTTGAAGCGATCCGCCAGATATAAGAGAACGGCACCAGCAGAAAGGAGACACTTTGCATATACCAGCATTCATATCCGATCTGGCGGTCATGATGCTGACCGCCGGAGCAATCACCATATTATTCCGAAAAATCAAACAGCCCCTGATCCTTGGATATATCCTGGCCGGGTTCCTCACCAGCCCGTATTTCCCCCTGTTCATGACGGTGGAAGATACGGAAGCCATCCATATCTGGAGTGAGATCGGCATCATCTTCCTCATGTTCCATCTGGGGCTGGAATTCAACCTTCACAAGCTGGCACAGGTGGGAAGTACGGCCATCGTGACCACCATCATCGAAGTGGCAGGCATGTTGGCGGCAGGCTTCGGTGCCGGACAGCTGCTGGGCTTCGGCCTCATGGACAGCATCTGCCTGGGCGGCATGCTTTCCATGAGTTCCACCACGGTGATCATCAAAGTCTTCGATGAGCTTCATCTGAAGGGAAAGAAATATACGGAGATGGTCTTCGGCACCCTGGTCATTCAGGACATCGTGGGCATTTTTATGATGGTCATTCTGTCTACTTTGTCGGTCCGCCAAAACATATCCGGCGGTCAGATCGTCTTCAGCCTCGGTCTGATGGTGCTCTACCTGATCATCTGGCTGCTCCTGGGCATTTACCTGCTGCCGACCCTTCTGAATCGGGCCATTCAGTATATGAACGACGAAATGCTGCTGGTGGTTTCTGTGGGCATCTGCTTCGGCATGGTGCTGCTGGCCGACTGGCTGGGGTTTTCCACGGCGCTGGGGGCGTTTCTGGCGGGATCCCTGCTGGCCGGTACCCTCCATGTGGAACGGGTGGAGCATCTGACCAGGGGCGTGAAAGATATGTTCGGCGCCGTATTTTTCCTTTCTGTAGGAATGATGGTGGATCCGACCATGATCGCCCGGTATGCGGTGCCGATTCTCGTGATTATTGTCGTAACGCTGCTCGGCAAGCTGGTTTTCTCGGCCCTCGGCATGCTTCTTTCGGGACAAAATCTGGAAAACTCCGTTTCCGGCGGTCTGGCCCTGGCACAGATCGGGGAATTTGCGTTCATCATTGCTTCGCTGGGAAACAAGCTGGGTCTCATCAGTCAGTTTCTCTATCCCATCGTGGTGGCAGTTTCCGTCATCACCACCTTCACTACGCCATATTGCATCAAGGCGGCGCCTTTTGTGGTAGGATGGCTGGAAAATCACCTGTCCGACCGGCTGCGTGCCAAGCTGGAACGTTACACCTCGGCGGAGCAGCAGGAGGAGGAACAGGACAGCGACTGGTACGCATATATTAAGAAATACTTCTTCCGCATGACCGTCTACGGCGGAATCATGCTGGTGGCCGTCATCGTGGGCGTGCGGGGCCTGGAGCCGTTTTTGGCGGCACATTTCCCGGATTTTCCGAGCAAAATCATTTCGTGCGTCTTTATTTATCTCGTCATGGCGGTGTTCGTACGGCCCATGCTCAACCTCCATAACAACTTGTTTACAGCCTTGTGGCTGAAGCAGGTGTCCTTCCATCTGCCGCTGATCGTGCTGAATGCCATCAAACTGGTGGTGATCGCGCTGATCGCCATGATCCCTATGATGGCATTCTTTGACGCACACCCGGTGCTGCTGGCACTGGCGGTGACGGTGGTGCTGCTGGCGTTTCCGAAAACCGGGCTCATGGCCACTGCCTATCTCCAGCTGGAGACCCGATTCCTGCGGAATTTCAACGAACGGATCATCCGGCAGGAGGAACGGGCCGGCAGGCACCAGACCTGGCTGGATCAGCAGCTCTATATCATGTCCTTCATCGCACCGGAGGACGGGGACTTTCTGAACAGGCCGCTGGGAAGCCTCAACTGGGGCATGCGGTATAACGTGTATGTGGTGAAGATCCGTCACGACGGAAAGCAGTATATTCTGCCGGACAGCGAAATGACCATTCATGCAGGGGACAAGGTCTTCGCCGTGGGTGAAGAAAAAGCTCTGATGAATTTCTATGCCCTGACCCGGCTGGAGCAGACGAAGCCCCTGCGGACCCTGAAGCAGTTCATGGAGACGGACTATCCGGACGTGGAAAACGCCCTGTCTGTCTGCGCCATCAAGATCTACGGGGATGAGGATTTTGCGGGAAAATCCATCCGCCAGAGCCAGATCCGGACCCAGTGGGACTGCCTGATCCTGGGTCTGCAGAAAGACGGCTACCCAATCATCATGCCGGACCCGGACCTGCTGCTGACCCGGGACGACATCCTGTGGGTCATGGGCTCCAATAATCATGTGGGACAACTGGCAGCCCGGTATGTGAATCTGGCCGACTGAGGTCTGGATGAAAAAAATAAAAAAATCAGAAAAAACACTTGACGATTGAATAGTTGTTCAACTATAATAAAGATAGTTGAACGATTATTCAATTGTTTTTTTTGGGAGGAAAAAGAAATGAAAAAAACTTATATTCTGGACGGACTGTGCTGTGCCCACTGCGCGGCGGAAATCGAAAATAGCGTGAAGAAAATGGAAGGCGTGGACAGTGCAGCGGTCAGCTTCCTGACCACCAAGCTGGTCATTGAAACGGAAACCGAGCCATCGGACGACATGGTGAAAAAGCTGAAAAAGATCGTGAAGAAAGTGGATTCCGATATTACCGTAAAGGAAGCGTAACGGAAGAGGGGTGAGGAGATGAAAAAGCGGATCATCCGGCTGTGCATCGGGGCAGCGGTGTTTCTCGGGGCGGCAGCTTCGGCGTTTCTGCCGCTGGAGGAGGCAGTGCTGCAGCGGGTGCGATTGGTGCTGTTTCTGGCGGCGTATCTGATCGTGGGATACAAGGTGATCTGGAAGGCGGTTCGAAACATTGCAGGCGGCAAAGTTTTTGACGAGAATTTCCTGATGGCGGTGGCTTCGGCGGGTGCGTTCTTCGTGGGCGATTATCCGGAGGCGGTGGCCGTCATGCTGTTTTATCAGGTGGGAGAACTGTTTGAGGATTATGCCGTGGGCCGTTCCAGGAAGAACATTGCGGATCTGATGAACATCCGGCCGGATTCAGCCAATCTGAAGGTGGGCGACGAGATCCGGCAGGTGGACCCGGCAGTGGTTTCGGTGGGAGACGTGATTCTGGTTCGGCCGGGAGAAAAGATCCCGCTGGACGGACGGGTGCTGGAAGGCGATTCGCTGGTGGATACGGCAGCGCTGACGGGAGAATCGGTACCGCGGGAGGCAGGCTGCGGCAGCGAGGTGCTCAGCGGCTGCATCAATTTAAGTGGTGTGCTGACCATAGAAGTGTCCAAGCCGTTCGGCGAGTCTACGGTCAGCAAGATTCTGGACCTGGTGGAGAATGCCACCATGAAGAAGGCCCGGACAGAAAACTTTATCACCCGGTTTGCGGCGGTTTATACGCCGGTGGTGGTGATCGCTGCGGTGGTGCTGGCGGTACTGCCGCCGCTGGTGATTCCGGGAGCAGCCTTCTCAGATTGGCTGTATCGTGCTCTGAACTTTCTGGTAGTATCTTGTCCGTGTGCGTTGGTGATTTCCGTGCCGCTGAGCTTCTTCGGCGGAATCGGCGGGGCATCCAGGGCCGGTGTGTTGGTGAAGGGCAGCAACTATCTGGAGGCCATGGCTTCTGCACAGTGCGTGGTCATGGATAAGACAGGAACTCTGACCCGCGGCGTCTTTGAGGTGGAGCGGATCTGCCCGGCGGAAGGATTTACGAAAGAGCAGCTGCTGGAATGTGCTGCGCTGGCGGAAAGCTATTCGTCTCATCCGATTTCGGCGTCGCTGAAGCGGGCATGGGCCGGCACCGCAGAAAAGGCCGGCCGATCTGGTGAGATCGATCCGGCCAGGGTCCATGATGTGGAGGAAATCTCCGGCCACGGTGTGAAGGCTGTGGTGGAATTGACGGATGCCGAAACCGGGCAGGATGCCAGTGTGGAAGTTGCGGCCGGAAATGCCAGACTGATGAAAATGCTGGGACTGGAATATTCCAGGGATGAGATCGCAGGCACCACGGTGCATGTGTCCATCGGCGGCCGGTATGCGGGATATATCGTCATCGCCGATCAGTTGAAGGAGGACGCTGCAGAGGCGGTGGCTGCACTGAAGAAGCGAGGAATCCGTACCGTCATGCTGACAGGGGACAGTAAAACGGCCGGTGAAGCGGCGGCGAACGCGCTGGGCATGGATCAGGTATATACGGAACTTCTTCCGGGGGACAAAGTCCACAAGGTCGAGGCTCTGCTGCAGGAGCTGGCTGCAGATGATGCGGACGGTGATGACGGTGCGAAGCGGAAAGGCAGGTTAGTCTTCGTGGGTGACGGCATCAACGACGCGCCGGTGCTGGCGCGGGCCGATGTGGGAATCGCCATGGGCGGCCTGGGATCGGATGCAGCCATCGAGGCGGCGGACATCGTCATCATGAACGACGAACCGTCCAAGATTGCCCTGATCATGGATATCTCACGGAAGACCATGGCCATCGTCCGGCAGAATATCGTTTTTGCCCTGGGTGTCAAAGCACTGGTGCTGATTCTCAGTGCCGTGGGCCTGGCAAACATGTGGGCGGCGGTCTTCGCCGATGTGGGCGTCTCCATGCTGGCCATTCTAAATTCCTTCCGGGCCATGCAGGTGAAACAGAAATAAAAGGTGTGACAGGTCCGGGTGAATCACCCGGACCTGTCTATTTCAGCTGCAGGGCGGTCAGGCGGTAGTTGAGGGCCTGGCGGGTCATGCCCAGCTTTTCGGCGGCTTCGGTTTTCGTACGGCAGGAGGCCAGGGTCCGGCGGAGCAAGTCGCGCTCGAAGGCTTCCAGCTGCTGCTGGTAGGTGAGGGGCGAGCCCGGGGCGACAGGGCTGGATTCCGGGAGCTCCGGGAAGCCCGGGGCAGCTGGGATGTCCCATACGACTTTCGGCTTCAGCAGGTAGTCCGGCAGATCCTCCGGTGTGATGAGGCTGCTCTCGGCGGCAGCGAAGGCGCCTTCCAGCATGTTTCGAAGCTCCCGCACGTTGCCCGGCCAGTCATGACGGGCGAAAAGGGCGACTGCTTCCGGGGAGAGCCCCTGGATGTGCATGTCCAGCTTTTCATTGAAATAATCCATATAGTAACGGGTCAGAAATTCCACATCTCCCTGCCGGTCCTTCAGATCCGGCAGCCGGAAGGTGATCACATTGAGCCGGTAAAACAGGTCACTGCGCAGGCGGCCGTTTTTCATAGCTTCAAAGGGGTCCTCGTTGATGGCCGCGATGATGCGGGTGTCCACGCAGATCTCATCATGACCGCCCAGATGGCGGAAGGACTTGGATTCCATGGCCTTCAGCAGTTTGGCCTGCAAAGGCATAGAGAGTGAATTCAGCTCATCGAGAAACAGGGTGCCCTTGTCTGCCAGCTCAAAGAGCCCTTTTCGGGTGACCGCACCGGTGTAGCTCCCCTTTTCCGTACCAAAGATGGTGCTTTCCAGCAGATTTTCCGGAATGGCAGAGCAGTTGAGGGAAATGAACGGCATGGAAGCCCGGCTGCTGCTGTAATGAAGGGACTGGGCCACAAGCTCCTTACCGGTGCCGGTGCTGCCCTGAATGAGGACCGGGGAGTCCATATTGCGGACCTTCAGAATTTTCTGCTTCAGCTTTTTCATGGCAGGGTCGCAGGTGATGATGTCGTCCACCGAGTAATATTCGGCTCCCCGGCTGCGGGTACCGGAAGCATCTCGGACACTGATGAACTCTTTTTTGTAATCATCCCCCATCATCTTCAGTGCCAGGGCGGCGCCCACCAGCTTTCCTTTGTGAAAAAGAGGATAGACGCTGGAAAACCCTGTAACGGAATCCCCTTTATAGGTCAGAGCATTTTGCTCAAAATAGATCATCGGGCGTCCGGTCTGCAGCACGCGGTAGACTTCGCTGGTTTCGGCGTTGGAGGCAGGGAAGATGTCGAAGAGATGCTTGCCGACGATATCATCGGCGGTGAAGCTGTAGGTGTCCGGATTGGTGATTTCGCAGTAGCGGCAGATACAGTCCGTATCGAAGATGGACATTTCGTCGAAAAAATTCTGTGCCGTGAAGATGCTGGAAGCAAGGTTTTCGTACATATTTGGGCTCCTTTGTAAAGAAATATATTACATATTGTAAAATATTTCTTTACTTCTGTAAACCCTGAAAATCCGAAAACCCCTGAAAAAAGAGAAAAACGCCGGTGGCACGGATTTTGCGAAGAAATAGAGACAGTATCAATACCAAACCAAAGGAAAAGGAGAGGGTTACGCATGGAGTGGAGAGATGTGCCCAGAAGGGCGTATTACGATAAGTACGAAAGAGTACAGGTGAAGAATGATTTTGGCTGGTATGAGGTGTACCGCCTGCCGGGCAATGTATACGGCATTGCGGAGCCGCAGCACTTCCAGGAAGTGAATTTCTATCTGATCCTGGGTCAGGAGCGGGCGTTGCTGCTGGATACGGGCATGGGATTTTTCCCGGTGGAACCGCTGATCCGGGAACTGTATGACGGAGAGATTATCGCGGTCAACAGCCATTTTCACTTCGACCACATCGGAAACAACCATACTTTCGAGCCGGTTTACGATTATGCCGACGAGTATGTGAAGAAGGTGGCGGAGCGCGGTCTGGTCAGTGCTGACACGGGGGCGCAGATGGACGAGGAAATGTTCAAATACGGGTATCCGGAAGGGTTTGACCCGAAGACGTTCCATATTCCGCCGTTTGCATACCGGAAGGTGGAGGACGGACAGGCGTTTGATCTGGGCGGCAGAACGCTGAAGGTGCTCCACACGCCGGGACACAGCTTTGACTCCATCATGCTGTACGACGAGGCCGGAAAGATTTTGTTCACCGGGGACACCTTCTATCTGGGGGCGCTGTATGCGCATTTTGCCTGCGACCAGTTCGGACACTCGGATATCCGGCAGTATCAGCAGACCATGGAGCGGCTGCGGCGGATCATCCCGTCGGACGTAAAGCTGTACTGTTCTCATAATGACTTCATCACTCACGCAGGCCGCCTGGGTGAAACGGCGGATCTGCTGAATGCCATCATCGAAGATGGAAACCGGGAGAGCGGTGAAGTGAACCTGGGCCACCAGTACCTGGAGGAGGGACGCATGCTCAATGAACGGTTCGGCGACGGATTTTCGGTGGTGTATGCAGTGGATGGAAAGGAGTGAAACGAGCATGTGGAATGCAGAAACGAGAGAAAAACTGAGAAAAGAGATCCTTCCGGCCCTGGAGAAAGAGGCCTGGGGTCTCAGTGATGACATGGCAGAGCATCCGGAACTGGGTTCCCGGGAATATGAATCCTCCCGCAAAATGGTGGAGATGATGCGGGCCCACGGCATGGAAGTGGAGTATCCGTACTGCGGTGTGGAGACGGCCTTCCGGGCGGTGATCAACCCGGGCGGAAAGAAGAAAGCAGCCTTTCTGGCAGAATATGACGCACTGCCGGAAATCGGTCACGCCTGCGGCCACTGCGCTTCCGGCATGGCCAGCGTACTGGCGGGGCTGGCGGCACAGGAAGTCCGTGATACGCTGGGTGATGTGCAGATCGATATCATCGGAACACCGGACGAAGAGTGGGGCGGCGGCAAGGTGCTGCTGCAGCGCGCAGGTGCTTTCGATGATTATGATTTCGCAGCCATGGTACATATGTATGCGGTGGATGGCGTGGAAGCCAGATTTTCTGCCATCGACGGAATACAGTTCATCTTCCATGGTGCACCGGCTCACGCCGCTGCCTGTCCGGAAAAGGGCAGAAACGCACTGAATGCGGCACGACTCCTCTTTGACAGCACCGATATGATGCGCCAGCATGTGATCAAGGATGCTATCATCTCCGGTTACATTGCAGAGGGCGGCTCTGCTGCCAACATTGTGCCGGACCGTACGGTGGTGAACTTTAACACCCGTGCACCGAAGCGGGTGCAGCTGGATGACATTTCCAACTGGGTGAAAGACTGCGCCCGGGCGGCAGCTCTGGCCACCCGGACGGAAGTGGAGATTCTGCCGGACGGTGTGGATTACGACGGTTTCCAGCCGGTGAAGTCCGAACTGCAGCTGCTGGAAGAATGCTTCGCAGGTATCGGCAGGCCGCTGGGAGAAGACGCCGGGGTGCTGGCCGGAGGCTCTTCCGATATCGGAAACGTGGCATCCTCCTGTGTCGCCTTCCATCCGGTCATGGGCATCGGCAAAGGCCTGGAAGCCCATACCCGCGAATTTGCAGCGGCCATGACCTGTGATGCGACCCACCGGGCCATCACAGACTCTGCAGCACTGCTGCTGGAACTGACCTGGCGGCTCTTCACCGACGACGCGCTGCTGGAAAAGATCAAGAAGGAGCATTTCGACTCGTTGAAAGAAATTTGATTCAGTTAGCTAGTTTATGATTCATAATAGAAAAGGAGGTTTTGCAATGAGCAAAGGACCTAAAATCGGAGAAAAGAAAAAGTTCTCCGTCCCACACGTATTTATTCTTTTATTTGCCATCATCGTTCTCTGCACGGTCATGACCTGGATCGTTCCGGCCGGTGAGTTTGACCGTGTTGAAGGTGCCAACGGCAGAATGCTTGCGGTTGCGGGAACCTGGCATGAGGTGGAATCTTCACCGGTAGGGGCCTTCCAGATGTTCAGAGCGGTATATGACGGTATGCTGAACGCAGCAGATATTTCCATGCTGATCTTTCTGTGCTTTGCCAGCACCAGCTTTATCATTAAGAGTGGTGCGTTCGACGGACTGGTTGTATTCCTGATGAAAATCTTCAAGGGAAACAGCAGTGTCATCATCATTCCTATTTTTATGGCACTGTTTGGGCTTGGTTCCTCCACCGTTGGCATGTTCGAAGAATGGCTGCCGTTCATTCCGGTATTTGCCAGCATTTTTATCGGCATTGGATATGATGCTATCGTGGGGCTCGCAGTGGTTACACTGGGAGCCGGCCTTGGATATTCCGGCGCATTTATGAATCCGTTCACCGTCGGCGTAGCACAGGGAATCGCAGAAGTAGACTATATGTCCGGTGCCGGATACAGAATCCTCTGCCATCTGGTAATGCTGGTAGTTGCTTCTGCACTGGTGATCCGTTATGCGCTGAAAGTAAAGAAAGACCCCACGGCAAGCATCGTCTATGGAATGGATTTCAGCGGATTGAGTTCTTCGAAAGACGTGGAAAATAAGGAGTTCGGTATCCGTCAGGCATTGGTTCTCATTGACCTGCTGGGATGCATCATACTGCTGGTATGGGGCGTGAAAACCAGGGGATGGTATTTTGCGGAAATTTCCACGCTGTTCCTGATTATGGGAATCATTGCGGCAGTCATCATGGGATACAGACCGAATGAAATCGGCACGACGCTGGCTGAGGGCTTTTCAAATGCAGCAATGCCGGCCCTTCTGGTTGGTCTTGCACGCGGCATTCTGATTGTGCTCCAGGCCGGAAATATCATCGATACCATTGTATATGCACTGTCCGTTCCACTGGCAGCATTCCCGGCATGGCTCACCGGCGTTGCGATGCTGATTATGCAGACCGTTCTGAACTTCTTTATCCCGTCTGGTTCCGGACAGGCAGCGACCTCCATGCCGATCATGGCACCGCTGGCAGACATGCTGGGCGTGAGCCGTGATGTGGCGGTTCTGGCATTCCAGTTCGGAGATGGTCTTTCTAACATCGTATGGCCGACAGGTTTCGCTGCAGTAATGGCAGGTCTTGCAGGCGTAAAGCTGGACAAGTGGTGGAAGTTTATATTCCCAATCTTCGGTATTTTAGTTCTGACGCAGGCAGTGCTGCTGGTCATTGCCGTTGCCATCGGCTTTGGCGCCTGATCACGTATTTGTACAGAACATACTTGTGTAATTCAACTATAGCTGGAAATCATAAACTGGGAAGGCAATTTGCCTGGGAAACAGGGGCTGACGCAATCGCGTAAATCGTTAGGGCTGAGCCCCTGTTTTCTTTTTTGTTGCTCCGTGATAATGCGGAATTCCCGGTTGCATCAGAACAAATTCTCTGCTATAATGCAAGTGAATGCTTGCACGACCGGGGAAAGATGAAAAACCGGAGAGGAGACTGGTAATGTTTGACGAAACACAGGAAAAAATCATGAACGCTGCCATGGAGCTGATCATGGAGAAGGGCTACGGCTCAGCTACCACGAAGGAAATCGCGATACGGGCCGGCGTCAACGAATGCACCCTGTTCCGCAAATTTCAGGGAAAGAAGGATATCGTCCTTTCGGCCATGTCGCTGCCTGCATGGAATCCGCAGCTGAAGGAAAGCGACTTCCGATGGACCGGCAATCTGGAGGAAGACCTGACGAACTTCTCCCGGGTGTACCTGCAGAAGGTGACACCGCGGATGGTGCAGGTGTCCATCGGCCTGCGCAGTCCGGAGCTGTTCGAAGAGACAGCCCCGGGAATCCTGCAGATTCCCCAGACATGTAGAAACGTGCTGCGAACGTATTTTGAGGAGATGGGGGAGAAGGGGAAAATCCGAAGCCGGGATTACGAGGGCATGGCAGTACAGTTTCTGGCCATGAACTTCGGCTTCGTGTTTTTCAAAGCATCCTTCGGAGACAGGTTGACGGCGACGGAGCAGGAAGACTATATCCGCGGCAGCGTGGAGCGATTTGTCCGCGGCATCGGATAAAATCCGGTGCGGCGCAGAGGGCTTTCAGAAGAAAGCCTTATCTTTTTAAGCGGAATGCAAGTAAACACTTGCGCGGAAAAAAGGAGGATTATTATGGCATGTTATTTTCTCATCGATACCTACATCGATGCCCAGCGAGGCAGGGGCGAGTATGATCAGTATATGGAAGCAGTCCGACCCATCGTGGAGCGCTATGGCGGGGAGTATCTGCTGCGGACGGAGCAGGTCACAGGCCTGTCCGCAGAACGACAGCCCCAGCGGCTCATCGTCATTCGTTTCCCATCGAGAGAGGCGCTGGATACGTGCTTTGGATCGGCAGAATATCAGGCAATCGCAGGAATGCGGGCGGATTCGGTAGACGCCCGGGCTGTGATCGCAGAAGAGGAAGAAAAAGTGAAAATCGAGCAGATCCGAATGGATTTTTCGGTGACGCCGGAAGTACAGCGGTATGTGTATCTGTATCTGATTCTGGGGCAGCGGTGCTATCTGATCGACAGCGGCGTGGCCGGTGCGGCAGATGTGGTGGAGCGGCACCTGAAGCAGAACGGAAGAACCATGGATGAACTGGACGGTATCTTTCTGACCCATGCCCATCCGGATCATATGGGAGGAACCGCGGAAATTCAGGCACGAAGCGGCTGCATGGTTTATGCCGGCGAAGGGGAACAGCCGTGGATCGAAGACATTGACCTCCAGTTCCGGCAGCGGCCGATTCCGAACTTTTATCAGCTGGCGGGACAGTCGGTGAAGGTGGACCAAATTCTGAAAGACAGCGATGTGCTGCAGCCGGAGCCGGGACTGACCCTGCGAGTGGTAGGAACACCGGGCCATTCCTGCGGCGGGTTGTCCTATCTGTTGGAGGAAAAACGGTGCATTTTCACAGGCGACACCATCCCCGTGCCGGAAGATATCCCCATCTGGGTTTCCGGCAGAGACAGCGCAGAAAGCCTGCGGCGCCTGGAGACGCTCTGTCTGTCCGGCGCGGTGGGGACGGTGTACCCGGCCTGGGACCGGGCGTATTTCGGAGAAGACGAGATTCTGCGCAAAATCCGTGCGGCCGAAGATCTGGTGGAACGTCTGTCGTGCTGGGCCTGCCATCCGCTATTTCAAAGGACGGTGGAGGCAGTGAGAAAAGAAGTGCAGGAAAAGTGATTTTGCGCCGAAAACCGGCGGAATTCGGCTTGTGACAGCGAGCAAAATAAAGTATACTTAAGAGGGAGAGCGCGGATCGGAAAGCAGAAAAGCAACGCAGAAACTGTTTACCAATACGGATTATGGATGACAAATGAAAGGAACGGGACAATAAAAGGAGGATGGGATATGTTAAACGCAATCAGGAATGCAGCAGGGAAACCGGTGGATCCTGCCAGGACGGCACTGGTCATCATTGATATGGAGAAGGCCTTCGTGGAGCCGGAGGGCGGTCATTGTATTGCCATGGCCAAGGCAACGGTGCCTGCATGTAACCGGGCGGCAGAGGAAGCCCGGGCAGCAGGAATTCCGGTGTTCTGGGTGAAGCGGATTTACCGGCAGGACGGCAGCGATGTGGAATTTACCCGTTATCCGGTATGGGACGCGGCGGGCCGGCCGCTGGGACCGGATTCCACCGGCGCCAACAGCATCGAGGAACCGGAAGGCCTGGTACGCCGACCGGAGGACTACGTGATCATCAAGCCGCGGTGGAGCGCATTCTTCCAGACGGAGCTGGATCTGATCCTGCGCCGGAAAAAGATCGACACCGTGATTCTCACCGGAACCACCACGCCGAATTGTGTGCGGACCACCTGCTATGATGCCATCTCCCTGGACTATCACACGGTGATTCTGGAGCAGTGCTGCTCCTCCAATACACCGGAAATTCAGAAAGCCAACATGGAAGACATGGAGCGGGTCGGTGCCGTCATCGTGCGAAGCTGGCCGGAACAGGCGTAAGAGAGACTATAAGAGATAATACAGCCTACAGAAGGCTGTATTTTTTCGTCAGTTAAACTTGCAGCATGCTGTTCTGGATGGTAGAATTAGAAAAAACTGACTGCAATCCGAAAGGAGGGGAATATACTTTGAAGAAAAAGATATCCCTGGTGCTCTTTGCTGCACTGGTGCTGATCGCTGTACTGACGATTGGATTGACTCTGCTTGTGTCCTCTGTGGAGACCTCTTATCCGACGTTTGAAATCGGTGTTCAGGAGATTCAAAAATATGGAAACATTGTTCTGGATGTGGAGCCGGAGAAACTGCAGGAGGCTGGCTATGCCTACGGTGATGTACTTACCGTGACCATGGACGGAAAGACCTGGCAGATCCCATTTTGCACCAATTATTCTGATGTAGACAATGGTTCGTATGTGGCCTGTGATAAAGAGGAAGGGTTGATTCTTGCAATCAATATGGGCGATTTTGCCACTGCAGGCGGCATTGCCGAAAAGATCACCGCGGAAGACAAGTCCTTCACGTGGGTGTTCCCTGGCGGTAAGAGCATGGAGGACTTGGTGGTTTCCATTTCCATGGGTGAGAAGGGTGGCTACCATGACCAGTATCTCATTCATCAGCTGGTGAGGACCAACGACCGTGCGGACTACGATTCCGACCAGATTTTCGCAAACTTCCGTAACATCGCTGCCGGTGACCTGGGCAAGAACGCCCTGTTCCGCAGCAGTAGTCCCATCAATAATGAATTTTGCCGTGCCGCCTATGCGGATGATTTTGTGGAGTCAAACGGTATCCGGACGGTGATGAATCTGGCGAACTCCGATGCGGATATCGCCGGCTATATCACCCAGGAGGACTTTGATTCTCCTTATTATGCATCTTTATATCAGGCAGGTCAGGTGAAAGCACTGAACCTGAGCCTGGACTTTGCTGCGGAAGACTTTCAGGACGGTCTGGCGGAGGGTCTGCGCTTTTTCATCGCCAATGAGGGTCCATATCTGGTTCACTGCGATGAGGGAAAGGATCGGGCAGGTTTTGTTTCCGCTCTTCTGGCCTGCTACATGGGCGCGTCCTATGACCAGGTGGTGGAAGACTACATGCAGACCTATATCAACTACTATCACCTGGAGAAAGACAGCGAACAGTATATCGCAGTCAAGAACAGCAATATCGATTCCACACTGCGGATGATTACCGGTTCTTCCGATCACACGGATCTGGCCGGGGCAGACCTGGTCGCTGCTGCCAGGCGATATATGGAGAACATCGGATTATCGGAGGCCGAGTGCGAGGCCCTGCGGGCCAATCTGGCGAAGGACTATGAATAAAATCAGGCGTGAAAATTTTGTGAAGAAAAAGTGAAAAAGACAGTTGACAAAAAACTAACGACGTGTTATTTTTATTCTTGGAACGGCGTTCCAGAAAAAGCGAAGTTTTAAAAGTTTTAAAAGTCTATGTAGTCATGCGAGTAAGGAGAATCAAGATGAGTAACGAAACCCTGAACAACAAGTCCTACACTCAGAAAGAGCTGATGCGGTTTGTGATCCCATCCATTCTGGGTCTTTTCCTGTTTATTATCCCTCTGCCGTACAAGGGCGACTTCAGTATCGGTGTCGGCATGATGGCCAGCGAAACGAAAGCGGCCATCGGTCAGTATCTGCCGTGCTTCATGATGATCGTCATCGTGATTTCCGGTGTCATCACCCTGATCGCCAATGTGGCGAAACCGAAATTTATTACGGAGAGCGAGTTCCTGAGTGCAACCTTCATCTGCAAACCGCTGTGGACCGTATTCCGTGTGCTGGGTGCTATTTTCGCACCGCTGACCTATTTCCAGGCTGGGACCGAAGTGATCTATTCCGGCGCAACCGGAGGAACCATGCTGAATGACCTGATGCCGACCCTGGCAACCTGGTTCTTCTTCTCCTGTTTTTTCCTGCCGTTCCTGATGCAGTTTGGTCTGATGGACTTCTTCGGCACCCTGATTCGCAAAATCATGCGTCCGCTGTTCCTGGTTCCGGGAAGAGCTGCCATCGACGCCATCGCCTCCTGGATCGGAAGCGGTCCGGTGGGTGTGGTTATCACCAACAAACAGTACAAGTCCGGTTTCTATACCGCCAAGGAAGCGGCCATCATTTCCGTCTGCTTCTCTCTGGTATCCCTGCCGTTTGCAGTGGTTGTGGCTGAGTTCCTGGACCTGCAGCACGTATTCCTGCAGTTCTACGGCACCATCTGTATAGCTTCTTTCATCTGCGCCATCATTCTGGCAAGACTGTATCCGCTGACCAGAATCAAGGATGAATATTATCCGGGCGTAGGCAAGCAGATCAACGAAGAAGTTCCGGAAGGCCGTAAGCTGTCTGACTGGGCAGTGGAAAAGGGTGTGGAACGTGCCAGAACTGCCGGAACCCTGAAGGAACTGGCGGTGGAAGGTCTGAAGACGGTACTGGATGTTTACATGGGTCTGATGCCGCTGGTAATGTGCTGGGGTACGCTGGCTCTGATCATCGAAGAATATACACCGATCTTCCAGTGGATCTCCATTCCGTTCATCTGGCTGCTGGAGCTGATGCAGCTGCCTGCAGCAGACGTTGCCGGTCCTGCCGTGGTTGTAGGTTTTGCGGATATGTTCCTGCCATCCATTTTGGTGGCCAATGTGGAATATGAAATCACCCGGTTTGTCATCGGCGCCATGTCCTTCACCCAGCTGGTATACATGACGGAAACCGGAGCAGTTATCCTGCGTTCTGACATTCCTCTGAACCTGAAGGATCTGGTCATCGTATTCCTGGAAAGATCTCTGATCACCCTGCCGATCGTGATTCTGATCGCAAATCTGGTATACTAAAAAAGGAAGCGAGCGTTATGAAACATAAGTTTATTTCCAAGCGGTACTGGAAAGACACCAGCACCGCTATGGGGCAGTCGGATGCTCTGGCAAAGAGTTTTGACGACTGTATCAATCTGAGTCTGGGGGATCCGGACCTGATCACCGATACGCAGGTCATCGAGCATGCCATGGCCGATGCCAAGGCAGGCCATACCAAATACACGGATTTCAGCGGTGACCCGGAGCTGAAGGCTGCCATTGCGCAGATGTACCGGGAAGATTACGGTCTGGAAGTGGAAGATAAGGAGATCTTCGTCACTGCCAGCGGTTGCCTGGCCATGTATCTGGCCTTGGAAGCCATTCTGGATGACGGGGATGAGGTCATCATCCATGCACCGTACTTCACGCCATATCCGCAGCAGATCGAGCTGGCCAGAGGTATTCCTGTAGTGCTGGACACCTATGAAGAGGAAGGTTTCCAAGTCAATCTGGAAAGACTGGAGGGCCTGATCACAGAACGGACCAAGGCCATCGTCATCAACACGCCGAACAATCCGACGGGCAACTGCTTCAACCGGGAGTCTCTGGAGAAGGTGGCGGAAATTGCGAAACGCTATGATCTGCTGGTGATTGCCGATGATATTTACGGCAGTTTCAGCTTTGCGGAAGAGTTTATCCCAATTATGTCTCTTCCGGGTATGCGGGAGAGAACCATCACCATTAACTCGTTCTCGAAGAATTTCACCATGACCGGCTGGCGTGTGGGCAATATCATCGCACCGGATTATCTGGTCTCCACGATTCAGACCATCAATGAAAACGTGGTATTTACGGCACCGTCGGTATCCCAGCGGGCGGCCATCTACGCCATCCGCGACCGGAAACGGATCCAGCCGCCGATGATTGAGGAATACAAGAAACGTGTCTGCTATGCCATCCAGCGGATCAACGCGATTCCGAAGATGTCGGTCATGGATGCCAGAGGTACCTTCTATCTCTTTGTGAATATCAAGGAGACGGGACTGACTTCTGTGGAGGCTGCTGACCGGATTCTGAAGGAAGCCCATGTGCTGACGCTGCCGGGTGACACCTTCGGTGCCTGCGGAGAAGGGTATCTCCGACTGGCCTGCACGGTGGGCGTGGACAAGCTGAAAGAGGTTTTTGACCGGATCGAAAAAATGGAGCTCTTTCAGTAGAAAGAAGAAATTCCGGAAGGGATTTCTGTACACCTGAAAAACACATAAATCATACACATATACCCAATTTACCCAAATTACCCAAACGACGCGAACGGGGGCTGCCGGGACAGGCGGCCCCTGTTTGCATGATGGGAGGAAGATACGATAGCACTTGACGGGGGATACCCTTTGACGGGAGAACGGTGTTGTGGTAAACTGAATTTGATATTGGGGCGGAGTGAGAACAACGTCCCCACGGGTAGAAACATTGTCCGTGAGGGCAGAGCCATCCCACGCGAAGACAGCAAAATCAGAAAAGAGTGATGCATCATGAGCGAGAAAGAAAATTACAATACCATACCGATGATTGAAAAAGCATGTCAGGTGGTGGATGTCATTTCCAAAGAAGGCGGGGAAGCCGGGATTTCCGAGATTGCGCGGCAGACCGGCATGTCCAAATCCACCATCTTCCGTGTGCTATATACCCTGCAGAGCTGGAACTGGATTCAGAAAGACGAAACCAGCGACCGGTACCGTCTGGGGCTGTTCTTCCTGCAGGCAGGAAAGCAGGTGGCCAGCAAGCTGAAAATCGAAGAAATCGCACGGCCCGTGATGGAACGGGTTGCCGAAGAAACGGGAGAAGGCGTCAACCTGGGTACATGCTTCGAGGATCGCGTGCTGATCCTGGAAAACGTCCAGGGCGAGGCGTCACTGCTGGTGCTGGGGCTACAGCCGGTCTTCGACCTGTACTGCTCCGGTATGGGCAAGCTCTTCCTCAGCGAAATGACCGACGAGCAGCTCCACGACTATTTTCAGCGCATGAAACCGGAACAGAAGACGGATGGTACCATTACCACCGAGGCGGAAATGAAGGCGGAACTGCAGCAAATCCGTCAGCAGGGTTTCAGCCTGGATAATGAAGAATATGAATACGGACTGCTCTGCGTGGCCGCACCGATTCGCAACCGGGAAGGCAAAATGATCGCCGGCATCAGCGTATCCGGACCTGCCAGCCGCATGAAACGGGGAAAGGGTGTGGCCGCCATTCAGGCCTCGGTCCTGGTCGGCGCTGCGGAAATCGAAAAAAGGATGGGTTTTCATCTGTAGAGATAGAAAATGACGCAAAGGAAGGCAGAAATCTTCAGCTTGCGTCATTTTTCATTGTCAGAAAGCCAAGCCCACTGACGACCAGAGGAACATAAAAGGAAGCCAGTCGGCTGAGAATCATGGCGCAACCCAGAAGGGCCGGCGGGAAAAGCCCCTGAAACAACACAGAAAAACCGCCCTCCGTCACGCCGACCGCACCCGGCAGCGGCAGCGACGATACCGACACGTAAAGCATGGCCTGGGTTCCTGCGGTCAGCGGCAGACTCAGCCCCTCCACGGACAGACTTCGGGCAATCAGCCATGGCACGGCGCAAAATCCGCAAAGCTGCACCATCGACGTGCTGACCAGCTTTACGGCGGTTTTCGGGGATTTTCGCAGGGCGGCAGCCGCCCTGCGCCAGGCAGCTGCGCTGCCCAGCAGCTTCCGCCGCTGTGCTTCAGACAGCCGGGGCAGGCGGAAGGCTGCTGCAAGGAGAAACTTCACAGCACGGCGGGAAAACAGAAGGAGCAACAGAGCCATCAGAATCAGCAGGTTCAGTATCACACCGGCCAGGAACAGCCAGACAATGCTGCCGCAGCCGGAAAAACCGGTGTTGCCGGTAAGGCTCATGCTGCTCGCAGGTCCTGCGCCACTCGAAAGTCCTGCAGGGCCATGGCAGAAGTACAGTGCTGCGCCTCCTGCAGCCAGCAGCACTGCAGCGGTCTGGAACGAAGCAAGCTCCGTCATCAGAGCCAGGAGGCCCCGCGAAGCAGGGATGCCGTCCCGGTGCATACAATAAAGCTGCATGGGCTGTCCGCCGGAGGCGGACGGCGTGATGGAGCTGAAGAAAAAGCCGGTCAGTGCATAAAACAGCAGCTGCCGTTTTCCCGGACGGCCGCCTGATAGTTCCAGACCCCGTCCCAGATTGGCCGCCTCACAGGAGAAAAAAAATCCCATCATCAGTACGGCTGCCAGCAGCCAGGCAGGCCGCGCCCTGCTGCATGCAGCCAGTATTTCATTCAGTGGATATTCCCGCAAGATCAGCCATGCTGTGGCGGCGGCAAGCAAAATAAACAGTCCGCCGCCCCGGAGAATTTTTTGTTTCATAGGCCTCGCCTCCATGCTGCTTTTTCCGGGGAAACGGACAGGTATTCGTCCAGTGTAACGAAGCGAAAACCTTTGGCTTTCCATATTTCCACGGCCCGGCCCAGCGCATGTACCATGCGCTGGAGCGCCTGCCGGCGCCCCCGGCCATCGTGCAGGCACACGATGGCCCCGGGCCGATCACCACAAATGGCCCCGGGCCGATCACCACAAATGACCCCGGTTCGCTGCAGCAGCCGGTGGAGGATCTCATCTTCCGTGATGGATGCTTTCCAGTCCTGTGCCATCACATCCCAGTAGACCGGTGTTAGTCCGTACTGCCCGGCCAGCCTGCGGCTGGCCGGGGTGGCGTGACCCCAGGGCGGCCGGTAGTATTTGGGCTGGAGTCCCGCAGCGCGGAGTGCGTCTGTCGACTGGCGGAAATCCGCTGCAGTCTGGCGCGGAGCCATGAGATAGGCGCTTTTGTGGGTGCTGGAATGGAGGCCAACGGTGTGGCCGGCGGCCTCCATGCGGTGCAGCAGATCCGGGTGGGCCGCCGCCTGGCGGCCCACCACGAAGAAGGCGGCGGGAATTTGCCAGTGATCCAGCAAATCCAAAAGCTGCGGTGTGTAAACCGGATCGGGCCCGTCATCAAAAGTCAGGCAGAGAAGCGGCTGATTCTGCTGCCCGTCCGGATGTTTGTTCAGCATGGGCAGACCTCCCGATGGGTGGAAGCAACCTGCATTTTCGGAACCATCATCTCCGACTTCGGATTCATCTCTTCCTGCGAATTGCTTTCTGTCGTCCGATTGATTTCCACCAGCGGACTGCGCTGCGTCTGGGCCTGATAGCAGTCCAGCGGTGTCACAGGCAGGAAGGAGGCGGACAGCCGTTCCATGTTTTTTCTCATCGCAGATAGACGATGGGTATCAAAAAGCAGGGAGAGCAGGTCGGCTCCCACGTCGCTGCTGCTGCTGTCCCAGAGGACCCGACCGATACCTGCATTTTCAATGAAGTGGGCGTTGCCCTTTTCCTGTTCCAGGAATGGGCAGACCACATACAGCGGCGTGCGGGATGCGATGGCTTCGAAGGTGGTGATCCCGCCGGGCTTGGTGATCAGCAGGTCAGCCTGCTGCATATACCGGGCCACCTGATCGGTATATCCCAGAGTCCGTACGGCAGGACAGGCAGCCCGTACCTGTTCCGCCAGTTTCTGATTGGACCCTGCAATGAGGGTGATGGACAACCCCGGGCTGCGGCTCAGATCCTGGAGCAGCCGCAGCCCGCCCGGAATCAGTCCCAGGCCGCCGCCCATGACCAGCAGATGCTTCCTTTTCTCAGATTGGGTTTCGACCTTATATGCCGTTTCTGACTCTTCTGCCTTTGCCGCCGTTTCTGTCACTTTTCTATTTGCTTTCGTATCCCCTGCACGATGAAACGCCTGGCTGACCGGAATGCCGGTCACAAGGATTTTGTCGGATGGAATGCCCCGGCTGAGAAGGGCGTTGCGGGTGGTCTCGTCGCCGACGAAATACAGGTCCGTGCCCGCAGAAAGCCACTCCTCGTGGACCGTAATATCCGTGATATATGTATACATCGGGACCTTGCAGCAGCGCCGCGCCTTGTAGGCAGAGATATACTGGCCGCAGATGGGCAGCGTGGCAATGATCAGGTCCGGCTGGTAGAGAGCCAGGAGACGGTCGATTTTGCGAAGAAGCGCGTTCTTCATCGGCACATCGCCGTACCGCCCGGCGATCCGGTTCAGATCGTTATAAAGACCGGAGCAGCGGGAAACCAGAAGCTGAAATCCTTTGTAAATTCCGGAGGACAGCGTGGGAAACAGAAACTCCATGAAATCCACCGTGTCCACCCGTACGTCGTCTGCTGTCTGCCGCAGCTGCTCTGCGATGGCGCCCGCAGCTTTGATATGCCCCATGCCGAAGCGCCCTGTGAGAATTAAAATATTCATACGATTACCCCTTTCGTTTCATACCTTCAGCATACAGGAAGATTCTTAACTTCACGTTAAGCCAACATTAAGATTTCGATAGGAATTTCTTAATTTTTCCTGACAAAATCCGCAGCCAGGGGTATAATGGTAGAAATATTGTGCGAGGTGAAAGGCGCTTGGCAGATGGACAGACAGGAACGGCTTGACAGACAGGAACGGCTTGACCGGGAGAATGGAAAAACTGGATCCTGCGGTGCAAAAGATTCTGGAGGCAGCGGCCTATGTGCATGATATCGGCATCCGGCCGGCGGAAGAAAAGTATGGGCGCTGC
>JBJFHL010000022.1:0-6646 GCA_051893555.1 Anaerovoracaceae bacterium | reverse complement strand
GCTGCAGCTGTGTCTGCGTTGGAGACGATTTTCCGGACGGAAACCGGCAGCCGGATCTGCTGCACCATGTTCGGGCTGTAAAAGAAGTTTGCAAGCAAAAAAGGACGCCAATCGAGCATTTCAGACCCGTTTGGCGTCACCTAGATGATCTATGCATACCATAATTACTGTAATATTTTACAAAAAATACATTTTTTCTTGCCCGCTGCAACTTGGAAGGTGCAATATTTTGCATGGATATCCATATAGTTATATTTCGAAACGCGGAATGTAACTATATTACAGCAAAACAATTCTATTTTTCGTGATACCTAGATTATCGATACACGCCAATTGGCGAAAAAATGTACGTTTGGCGTCACTTTTGCTTTGCACATTCCAGGCGGCCCGCAGACCGCTCTGACCTCGGCCCCCTGCGCGCCTTATTCCTCCCCCCGACAGCAGCTGCAAGTGCAGCCTTCACCGTGGCTTTTGTGCTCGATGTGGGTGAAGGCGATCTCGATGATGTCCAGCACGTGCTGGTCGTCCAGAGAATAGAAGATGTTTTTGCCGTCGCGGCGGGATTTGACCAGGTCTTCGTCCTTCAGAAGCTTCAGCTGGTGGGATACGGCGGACTTGGTCATGGCGACCTTTTCTGCGATATCGTTGACGCAGAGCTCTTCCCGGGCGATGGTGCAGAGGATTTTCATGCGGGTCTCATCGCCGACCACTTTGAAGAAGCTGGCGGCCCGGGGAATCAGTTCCTGGTGGATGTGATTTTTTTTCATGGGTCAGTCCTCCTTGTTGAAGAATGTGGCGCTGCAGGCGGCCACCACCTTTCCGCTCTCTTCACTGCGCAGTTCCCCACGCATGCGGATCAGACGGCGACCCAGGGAAACCACCGTGGCCACTGCCAGCAGATGATCGCCGATTTCGGCAGGCCGGATGTAGTCGATGTTCATGGACATAGTGGGTGCCCAGTGACCCAGCCATGCCGTTGCAGTGAGTCCGCAGGCGTGATCCAGCATGGAAGCCATGATTCCGCCGTGAAGGCCGCCCACCCGGTTGGCTTCCCAGGGATGGACGATGTAGCGGAAGACGGCGGTGGCGGATTCCGGATCCACCCGGAGAAATTCCGGTGCCATCATGCCGTTGGTCGTGTCTTTCTGCCGGACGCAGCTGTCTTCTGCCAGGGCCATGAGCCTTTCCCGCAAAATCGCCTCACCCGGCGTTTTATTTTCATTCTTTTTTCTATCTTCGCTTTTCATTTCTTCGGTTTGCATGTTTCTCACTTCCTGCTGCATGTTTTTTTTCATCAGAATCGGTCGCTGTAGTTGAGCAGCCCCCGCAGGTAGCCGCCCTGGATCTTCGGCTTACTTCCGCCCTTCGAGCTGCCGCCGTTTCCGCCGCTGCCGCCCGATCCGTCGGAACCGGACTGGCGGATGAAGTCATCATAACGGCAAATCTGTCCCCGGAAGTAGTCCGGGCCGGTGTGGATCAGTCCGAAAGTACCGCCGGAGCCGTCCCGTGGTTTGGTCAGACTGCCGGGATTGAAAAGATGGACGCCGCCGGTCTCCGCAGAGACGGCCCGATGGGTATGGCCGAAGATGGCGGCGCAGCAGTCGTGCTCCAGCGCTTTGTAATAGAGATTCTGCTGGCTGAAGTCCACGTTTTCCATGTGGCCGTGGGTCACCAGCAGATTGCCGCATTCCGTATCGACAATGGCATAATCATTCTCATTGAAGGAACCGTCGGTGTTGCCTTTCACCCAGACGGTGGGTGCGCCCAGACGCTCGCTCATCTGAATGGCATCCTTGTAGTAATCCCCGCAGTGGATGATCAGATCTACTTGGCCTTGTTTCTGTAATATATGATAAATCTGACAGGCACGGGAAATGTCCCCGTGGGTATCGCTCAGTACCAGTATTCGCATTTTTTTGAAATCCTCCTTACATAGTTCTAAGTATATCATAGAAAAAACCGGAAAGATATGATAAAATAGAAAGAAAAGTGGAATAATCTGAAAGAGACGGTGAACGGGGTGCTGCGAGAAATCCGAAAAAAACTGGTCATACTGCATAACCGCCAGCCTTTCCCGGAACAGGTCCGGTCTTATCTGCGAGATCTGGAAAAGAGGGAGTGGCTGTCTATGAATCTGCGCCTTTCCGGCAGCAGTCTCCGTCCGGAGAATATCGATACGATTCTGCAGGGCGGCTGTATTCTCAGCGCGCCCATCGAAGAACACCTGATGATCACCAGACTGGAGGAACTGCGCCAGTATATCTACCGGCTGTCCGATATGGAAGCAGATCTTTCCCTGCAGATGATACGGGATATGCATACCATCCTCTCCGGCGACAAAGCGAAAGACTTCCGAAAAGGGAATCCCGTGCTGCTGGAATATGGAGCCAGCCCCCTGCTGCCGGAAGAGATTCCGGGAGAAATGGCCAGGCTTGTGGATTTTGCGGGAAGACAGGAAACCGGAGAACCCCCTTTCCTGAAGGCAGCCCGGCTCCACAACCGGTGTATGGAAATCTATCCCTACCGCGAAAAAACGCCGGAGCTTGCCCGGGCCATTCTGTACTATACGATGGTTCGAAACGGCCTGCCAATGGCAGCACTGGAACTTTCAGAGGAAGAATACAATAAAGAGATTGCGGCCTATCTGGCAGGCGGCGGCAGCCAGCCGCTGGCGGACCATCTGATGCGGGCAGTACGTAACCGTCTGGAACTGATGATCCAGCTGACCGGATCCTGACATTTGCGCGGAAAAAATGGCGGAGGAAATGACAGAATGAAAGTAAAGATCACGAATAAATATATGAAAGAAGGCATCATGCTGTTTCTGGTGGGACTGGCTCTGATCTGTGCCTGGTTTGTCATACATAATTCCGACAGCCTTCGAAATGGAATTGCAGCCATCAACGATATCCTGAATCCGTTTTATGTGGGCATCATTCTGGCGTACTTGCTTTGTCCCATCTACAACTGGATTGTGAGAAGAGTCTACCACAACCTGGAAAACCGGGTGGAAAAGAAGACACGGGCCTATAGATTTGCCCGGTTCTCGGCGACACTCCTCTCCATCTCCACACTGATCGCCGCAGTGGCAGGTTTCCTGGTACTGATCATCCCGGACCTGATCGACAGCATTCTTGGGATCATCTATCAGCTGCCGGATACGGTAAACCGGCTGAACAACTGGTTTGTGGAAAACATCCAGGAAAATCCGGAGCTGGTGTCTCTGCTGCAGGGCAATCTGGAAAATCTGACGGATAAATTCCTGGAATGGTTCCAGGGGCAGGTGCGACCGGCGGTGGACATGGTTCTCAGCGGTGTTTCGGTGGGTGTCATCAGTACGGTGAACCTGGTATTTGACGGGTTCGTGGCCCTGATCATCTGCGTGTATGTGCTCAACAGCAAGGAAATGTTCCAGGCCCAGGCAAAAAAGGCCATTCTGGCCCTCTGCACCCCGCAGCGGGCGGAGGACATCTTTGAGCTGGGGTATCTGACTAACCGGACCTTCGGCGGCTTCATCAACGGCAAGATCATCGATTCCATCATCATCGGCGTCATCTGCTTCGTCGCCATGTCCCTGCTGGGACTTCCGCTGGCCACGCTGATCAGCGTGATTGTGGGGATTACCAACGTGATCCCGTTCTTCGGACCGTTCATCGGAGCCATTCCGTCTGCCATCCTGCTGCTGATCGTCAGTCCTGTGGCTGCGCTGAAGTTCATCATACTGATTCTGGTGCTGCAGCAGGTGGACGGCAATATCATCGGACCGAAAATTCTTGGGGATACCACGGGGTTGGCCAGTTTCTGGGTCATGTTTGCCATCATCGTGGGCGGCGGTCTCTTCGGATTCGCCGGCATGATTCTGGGCGTTCCGTGTTTCGCCGTATTCTATATTTATGTGACCCGGTTCATCAATAACCGGCTGGCGGCCAAGGGGCGGCCGACGGACACAGCGGTGTATGAGACCTTTGACAAATACAAAATCAATAAGGAGGATATCTTTGGAAAAGAACGATGCAATCCGGGCGGCGCAGGCGCTGGCGAACCGGTGGAAAACACAGAACATTGCGGTACAGACGGATGTACCCATGCGTAAATATACATCTTTTAAGGCGGGCGGCAGCGCAGCGGTGCTGGTGAACGTGGAAACGGAGGCGGCGCTGCGTCAGGTGCTGGCCGATGTGGCGGAAGCCGGCGTGAAGGCCATGCTTCTGGGGAACGGCTCCAATACGCTGTTTCGTGACAGCGGCTACGACGGCGTGGTGATCCGGCTTTCTTCGGAGGGTGATTTCGGTCGGATGGTCCATGAAGAGGGCGGCAGAGTGCGCTGTGGAGCGGCCGTGCTCCTTTCCTCCCTCGCAAAATATGTCCTCTCGGAGTCTCTCGCCGGCTTTGCGTTTGCCAGCGGGATTCCGGGCAGTCTGGGCGGCGCGGTGTTTATGAATGCCGGGGCTTACGGCGGGGAGATGAAGGATGTGCTGGTCTCCGTCCGGGCGGTTTCGCCGGACGGTGGGCAGGTGCGGGAGTTTTCTGCCGGAGAGCTTGCTCTGGGCTATCGCCGCAGCGCTCTGGCAGAAAACGGTTATATCGTCACCGAGGTGGTGCTTCAGCTTGCTCCCGGCAATCCGGAAGAGATCGCTTCTTCCATGCGGGAACTGGCGGAAAAGCGTAACAGCAAGCAGCCGGTGCAGTATCCAAGTGCCGGCAGCACCTTCAAGCGGCCGGAAGGATATTTCGCCGGTAAGCTCATCGAGGATGCCGGACTGAAGGGCGTTTCCGTGGGCGGTGCACAGGTTTCCGTCCTCCACAGCGGCTTCATCATCAACACCGGCGGCGCCACAGCCACCGATATTCTGGACCTGATCGCCCTGGTGCAGAATACGGTATACGACAAATTCGGCGTCGCGCTGGAACCGGAGGTGAGGATCATTGGATAAGAATTATCTGCAGATGGCGGACGAATACCGGATGTTGTACGATTATCATACGCACACCATCTACTCCCACGGGAAGGGAACCGTGGAGGATAATGTGCGGGAAGCCCATGAGAAGGGTCTTTCTGCCATCGCCATCACAGATCATGGCCCGGGCCATCTGACTTACGGCTTTAATATGAAAAAAGTGAAAGAAATCCGGGCGGAGATCGGGCGTCTGCAGGAGATATACCCGGATGTGAAAGTTTTGCTGGGAATCGAAGCCAACACAAGACGGCGGGCACCTTACATCGATCTGACGGAAGAAGAAAAAGCCGAGTTTGACATCGTACTGGCGGGCTACCATTTCGGTCTGACCGGGGCGGGCTGCGTACCCAACTGGATCAGCAGCCATACGGGGCTCTTCGGCGGCGACTCCACCCTGAAGGTGAAGAATACGGCCATGATCCTGGATGCTTTGTACAGCAATAACATCGACGTGCTGACCCATCCGGGGGACAAGGGGCCGTTCGATATAGAAGACATCGCCAAAGCCTGTGCCGATACGGGGACGCTGATGGAAATCAACATGAAGCATCAGCACCTGACGGAGGAGGAGATCCGGATTGCGGCGCAGTATGACGTGAAGTTCATCATCGGCAGCGATGCCCATGTGCCACAGGCGGTGGGAACCTTCCGGGGTTCTCTGGCTCGGGCCCTGGCAGCGGGTCTGGATCCTGCCAGAATCGTCAACATAGAGAAAAAACAGAAGTAAGCGACGGGAAAGCGACAGCAACAGGAAAGCGACAGCAGAAAGAAAGCGAGGAAGTATGGAGGTTGTCATCATCACCGGTCTTTCAGGGGCCGGAAAAACCAAGGCGGCAGACTGGTTTGAGGATCGGGATTACTACTGCATTGATAACATGCCGCCGGCGCTGATCAAGAACTTTATCGATCTGGCGCTCAGCGGCAAGAAAGAGATCACGAAAGCGGCTTTCGTCATCGATATCCGGGGCGGCCAGTTTCTGGGCGGCATGGAAGACATCGTAGGTGAACTTGCACGGGACAAAGCGCTGGATTTCAAGATCCTGTATATCGAAGCGTCGGATCAGGCGCTGATTCGCAGGTATAAGGAAAACCGCCGGGTGCATCCTCTCAGCATGGCACCGATTTCCCGGGAGATCATCGCCAAGGAGCGGGAAATGCTGGCGGGGCTTCGGAGCCAGGCCACCTATATTATCGATACATCCTTCCTGAAGGTGGCGGAATTCAATGCCCAGCTGGATGATCTGTTCAACGACGGAAAGGAAAAGGACTCCTTCCTGATCGATATTCAGTCCTTTGGATTTAAAAAGGGCGTGCCGCAGGAGGCAGACATTGTCATGGATGTTCGGTTCATTCCCAATCCATACTATGTGCCCAGTCTGAAGAACCTGACGGGCAACAACAAAAAGGTATCGCAGTATGTGCTGAAGCATCGGGTGACCCAGGAATTCATCGAATCCATGCATCAGATGCTGGCCCGCCTGATCCCATGCTATGTGAAGGAAGGAAAGTACAGCCTTTGCATCGCCTTCGGCTGCACCGGCGGCCATCACCGCTCTGTGGCGGTGGCCAATGAGATGGCCAGAATATTTCGTGAAGAAGGACGCCGGGTAGCACTTGAACATCGCGATCTTTAGTGCTATAACCCGAGTTTGCCACTTGAAAATGATAAAAAGCCAGCATTTGGATGC
>JBJFHL010000021.1:0-16251 GCA_051893555.1 Anaerovoracaceae bacterium | reverse complement strand
ATCCATGACATGCAAGCAGAGCATTGTGGTGTCAAATCAATTCGTCAACAACAATCAAAATACTGATTGGATGCACAGAAGAAGAAAAGAATATAGTATATGAAACACATAACGAAACACGGTTTACGAAAGGTGTTTTAATACATCGGTAAATTACAATTTGTGGAGGTGTTTATAATGAAAAATGTAATTCATATTTTCGGTGCTTCTGGATCGGGAACAACAACATTGGGAAAGAAAATATGTGAAGAATTGGGATACACATTAATGGATACAGACAATTATTACTGGATACCAACAGAGCCACCATTCATGAACAAACGCCCTAAAAAAGAGCGAATAGAATTGATGAAAAACGATATTAAAGAATCAGAGAATGTTGTCATATCTGGTTCGCTTACAGATTGGGGAGAAGAGCTGATTCCATATTTTACCTTGGCTATAAGAATTGAGATGAAACAGAGTATACGAATTGAAAGATTGATGATAAGAGAAAAGGAAAGATATGGTGCACGAATCGAATTAGGTGGAGATTTGTATCAACAGCATATTGATTTTATTGAATGGGCAAAATCGTATGATAATGGTGGTATGGATATCAGAAGTAAAGCAATGCATGATGAATTAGAAAAGTCGTTTTCATGCAAAATTTTATATTTAGATGGAGAGAACAAACTGGAAGATAATTTCGAGAAAGTGTTAAAAATTCTTGATATAAAGAAATAAGTAAATTCCAATTTCTCGAAAAGATGAAGTGACTTGTTTTTTGTATTACATGTGTATTAAAACGATATGATTCTATTGATAGAAATGCAGGTAGGTTTTGTAGTAGAGAATCACCAAAACCAAATGAGAGAAGGTGAGATTGTGAATAAAGAAATATTGACGTTGGATCAGATAGAAGCAATCGTCAGACCAATTGCATTGAAATATCAAGTTGAAGCCGTCTATTTATTTGGTTCTTATGCCAGAGGAGAAGCGTCTGAAGATAGTGACTTGGACTTTCTGGTTTTCGGAGGAAAATCATTTAAGAAAACTCTGATTTTACACTGGCTGAGGAGCTACGTAAAGCTTTCGACAAACCAGTTGATGTATATGAAATACATGAGGTAAATCAGGATAATGCATTATATAATACGATAATGAAGGAGAAGAGACTTATCGCATGAAATAATCTGCAGTACAACACCGTGAAACCTGCCTGTTCATAGATAGGCGGGTTTTTCTTTATCCAAATGAAACCCTTGCTTCCTTTTAAGTGAGGAATTATACCTTTTTCCAAAGAGCTTTCGGGCTCTTTTTTTCATACAAAAAATCAAATCGAAGGGAGAAAACAAAGTGAAAAAACGAGTGAAACTGAAACAGTGGATGGCGGTCGTGTTGTCCGTTGTCATGCTTGCAGTGATGATGCCGCAGGCAGCTTTTGCCTCGACGAAGCTTTCCGGAAAATTCGTGCAGGGCGCAGTCAGAAGAAGTTCAGACGGCGGCACCTACCAGTTTTCCAAATCCGAAGCAGGATACATCAGTATCTATTACTACAGTACGGCAACCGGAAAGGTGGAAACCTTCAGCGGCCAGTACGACGGCACCGAACCGAAGCGATCCTATCTGATCAAGTCGGATGACGGCACGACGTACAAGGGCTACTGTGTAGAGCACGGCGTGGCAACCAATGAGGACCGGAAACTGAGCACCCTGAGTGAAAACGAAGTGGAACAGCTCATATATACCGGACTCAGCAAGAAGGCGAAGCAGAATCTGGAGCTGGCGCTGCTGTATGGATATCAGGATGGAGACTCCACACGTCGGCTGGAGACCTCGGTCAAAGACGGCGGTCTTGGATTTAATGATTCCAAATACTATAACAAGACATCAAAGACCGGATACAATACCGACGACTGGTACATGGCAACCCAGTGCCTCATCTGGGAGATTCAGCAGAGAAACCGGACCGATGACATGGAGCGAGTGAGCAACGCTCTTGGCGTCAGTGCCAACCACTACCTTTCCATCATTTCCGGCAGACCGGCAGTCGACATCTACAACTGGATGGTAAGCTGCATCAAGAACCATTACAAATTTCCGACGAAGCTGAACGGCTTGACAGAAAAGCATCCTGCCGTCATCCATCTGACAAAAGAGCACAAGGTGGAAGGCGGCTACCGGTACACCTTCACGGACTCCACGAAGCTGGGACTGGACTATGCAGTCCTGACCCAGGACGGGAAGTCACTGAAAAATGACAAGATCACCATCACCTATGAGGAAGCGGAACGGAAATATACCATCCACATCAAAGGCGAGCCAAATGATACCGGCTACATGGTGAAACATGCCTTTGACGGGCAGAAGGCCGCAGATAATCTGCTGTATTACTGCTGGTATTCAGATGGCTCTCATGTGCAGTCCATCGCAACGGGCGCAGCAGATCCGGTGATGCGATATGTGAAATTTGTCGTTGATGAAGAAACAGAGACACCGGACGAACCGGAGGAAGGCCTTTCCGAGCGGCCGGAGCCCGAGTTCTTTCCGGAGTTTGAATTTCCGGTCCGCAAGATGGATGCAAACCCAGGCTGGGATGGAGACCAGAGCACCGGCATGGGCGATGCCTCCCTTGCGGCCACGTATACCCTGTATCGCGCGGTCAACGGCGGCAGCTGGCAGGCAGTAGACAGCGTAACACTGGACGAATTCGGCAGCACGCAGTATCTTCATGACCAGCCGTGGCTCAGCCTGGAGGATCTGCATCTGACCACTTCCAATCCATACACGCATGAAATCACATCCGGCGATCCGCCGGTTACTTCGACCCACTGCAATGTACCGGACCGGACCTATGAATGGACTGCCAGCGTATCCTGGAAGATCGTCGAGACCCGGCCCGACGGCAGGTTTATCGAGCCGGACACCGGTATCCGCGATACATATACCGCAAGCTACTATGCGGTGACAAAAAACAGTCAGACCTGCATGGATGATCCGGAGAGCTGGAGCGAAATCGATTATCGCCTCCGGTATGCAAACACCAGCGGAACAAACGGCGTGCAGGGCGCAGACGAAACCCTGGAAGGAACCTACGGAGAAAACGGAATCGAAAACGAGACCGTGTATGCGTTCTCCGAGGAAACCTTTCTCAACGACTGCGACCGGGGACGTCTTTTCCTCTCAAAATCCAACGAGTCGGAAAATGTCTTCGAAGAAGAAGGCTCTTCCGGTGCCCAGAGCAAATCGACCCGCTCCAAATGGAAGATGTATCTGAAATCCGGCGGCTGGGAGGATCACCCGTATCTCCGTTTTGTGGATGAAGGTCTGAATGAAGAAGGTACCCGTTATTACCGGGTGGTCCGGGATGCTTCCGGCTTGGATAACGCCGTGACGGATCTTGAGATCGGTACCAACGGCTGCCTGTATGTTTACGATATCCCATACGGCACCTACATTGTGGAAGAAGTGGCAGCCGATGATACATCCTACGTTCTGGAATTCTATGAGCAGTTTATCGGAGAGAATGCTGCGGAGCATAACGGTGCAGTAAGCGGCGGCGATGTGAGCCACTACGCCCCGTATGACAGCAAAACCTATGACAATCGATATGACTGGAACCTGCGGGACAAGAAAAAAGAAAACGTGATCAAAGTCATCAAGACCGATGCGGAAACCGGCAAACCGGTCTCTGCAGAACATCTTTCCGGTGCGAAATTCTACGTCCGATATATGGGATCCCCGCTGAACAGCGATGCGGAAAACAAAGCATTGAAGAATTACGGCAGGCTCCTGCCAAACGCAGCAGACATCAATTCCACCTCGAAGGACTATACCTTCCAGTGCAATGAGAACGGCGAGATCGTCATCCCGTATGATCTGGAGTTCGGCATCTACCGGTTGGAAGAATGGCTACTGCCGGAAGGATACTTTGTCGGGGAATATGATGCCAGCGACACAGCGAAAAGCCACAGCTATGCAGCCCTTGCCGAAGGCCAGACAAAGGTGCTGGAAGCTGCAGATACCTGGAACCAGCTGGTGACCATTTATGATGAAGAAGGAAATCCTGTGCGCTATGAAGATTCCGGCAGTTATGAATTGAACGAGATCTTCAATTACTACACCTTCCAGGTCACCAGACAGGATGGCCATATGGATGGGCAGGAATATATGAAGTACTATCAGGCGGTGGCCATGCCGAACCATCCGGTGAAAGGAAAGATTGAGATCGAAAAGCAGGGAGAATTTCTGACCGGCTTCATCGAGACCATCAAAAACGGCATAAAGGTCTGGACCCCGCAGTATGCCCTGGACAAGCTGAAGGGGGCTGTCTTCGGCATCTTTGCAGCAGAAGACATTACCTTACATGACGGGAATGACGGCCCGGCAGCTTTTGATTCCGATACCGGAGAAAAGATCACAATCCCGACCGAGATTTCCACCCACTCCGGTGATCACAGCGATGGAGCCATTTATGATGAGGGAACGCTACACCATGAGAGCGGTGCGACGCTGTATTTCCGAAGAGAGCGGGATCAGGCAGAGGACAATCATTACTACCGGGTATACATTACGCCGGAGCAGAAACCGACCACCTACCGCTATACATGCACCAAAACAGAAAACGGCCTGCACTGCCGCTATGATGTCAGCGTGAAGATGGAATACAAAGCAGGCGGAATGAACGTAACGGATGTGGATATCGTCAAGACCACCTCGGATGCAGACGGCGATGTACCGAGTCTGGAACCATTCCGGACGGTGCCGTATGCCATCGTCGGAGATGTTCCTCTTTCCGAGATCACAAACTTTGAAAGCGCTGCAGGAAACATCCTGGATGCCTGGAGTAATACGGATACCTATGAAGAAGATGGAGAAGACGGCAATTTCGTGAAGCTGCAGGTGCAGGAATACAGAGTCACTTACACCCAGCAAGGGGATAACGAAGAAGGCTTCCTGCTGAACTGGGACGGCATTGAGATCACATCAAAGGCAGCGCTGGATCAGACAGCATCAACCACCATCTCCAGCCCGTTTGCCGTGACGCCGGACATCTCCCTTGGGATCGGCTACCGCCAGAAGACCGAGGGCAATCAGACGACCTTCACTGCAAAAGAACCGTATGCACCGGTATATTTCCTGAGCCGGGACGGGGTGAAAACGGAGATGTACTACTTCGGCGGACTGACCAAGACCATCCTGACCATTCCGATGTCTGCAGCAGAAGGAAACTATGCAGAGCCGGTTCCGACGATCCTGTATGGAGATCAGGTGATCGACTGGTACACGCCGCTCTCGCCGGATACCCCGGTCTATACGAAGGAGCTTCAGGCAAACGTCAGACTGACCTCTGCGCGGCAGGAAGGAGGAAACGGAGAAGATGTAACGTATACAGTAACGATGCTCTCCAATCAGACTGCAGACACCGGTGATTCCGGTGAAGCGGCAGAGCAGCGGCCGTTCTCCATTCGGTATGCTGACGGCTATAAAGCGACCATTTCCTGCGGCACTTCTGCAGAAGGAAACGGCATCGGAATTATGGAACTGGACGGCATCGACCGGACCACGAGATATGCCCTGTCCGATCTGGTGGAAACCATCACGACAGGCGAAGACGGTAAGGCTGCGTCCAGTGCGCTGCCCCTTGGGACTTATATCATCCGGGAGCTTTCCGCACCGGCAGGATTCGCAGCAGATACAGAAGCTTCCTGGGAAGTGCAGCTGAAGTACAAAGATCAATTCACGCCGCTGGTATGGGAAAAAGTGCAGAGCGCCAACCGCTATTTCAAGGTGGAACTGGATCTGTCTAAAGTCTTCGAAACCGGTTACCAGACGGAGCACTTCGTTTCCGGCGGCGGTGCAGTCTTCGGGCTGTATAACGCAGAGCCGATTTCCTATGAAGATCAGGTGCTGGCAGCAGATACCTGCATCGATGTCATTCCCGTGGGAGACTCCGGCAGGGCGCTGGCAGAAGCAAAGATTCCGGCAGGTGTGTATTACCTGAAGGAGATCCGGACCAGAGACGGCTACTTCCTGAACGAAACTCCATTCTACTTTATCGCCGGTGACGGGACAAAATCCGCACCCCTGGACATCAGCAAGGATGCCGAGGGTATGGATTTTGACGGGGTGACGGCAAAGGCAGTCATGGATGGCTATGGCAGGGCGACCATTACCATCGACGTGCTGCAGCAGGAACCGCAGCCGAAGCTTACCGTAAACAGCGAAAGCAAGGTAAAGACCATTTTCTACAGCGACAAAACACGTTATCTGGTGGAAGTGACAGAAGATCGTCCGGCAGAACTGATCCTGCCGAACGGCAAGACACTGACGTTTACTGTGACCGGAAACACGTACCGCTATACTTATGACGGTACAGAGGGCCAGTATATTCCGACGGCAGTAAATACCGGATATTTTGCCACGTACACGCTGAAAGCACAACAGGAAGATGAAAACGATCCAGCAGATCAGATCGTGACCTTGACCGGCGCAGGCGGAACCTCATCTGTGACTGCAGTCAGGGTGCAGGAGGAAACCTATTCTGTGAATGTGATCTTCAGCGGTGAAACGGAAGCCTTGCACCTTGACTTGGGTGAAAGCCTGCAGAAGAAGGCTGCCGATGGCCAGAACTACATCGTGAAACTGGATCCGGAGGGGAACCTGACCGTTTCTGTCAGCGGCATTCTGAATGGGACGCTTTCCGCGGAAACCATGCCGACTGCTGCAGTTAACGGCGTGCTGCAAACAGAAGGCCTGAAAGTGTACCGGTCTGTGACCATGGCAAGACAGGATTCCGCAGCGCAAACCGTGCAGGTGAAGATTAATACTTCCGATGATTTGAACGCCGGTGCTATTGAAAACCTGGCAAAAGATATTCCGCAGGGGCCGGACATCCCGTGGACACCGACGCCGGACAGCCCATCCATCGGTACGACCGCAGTGGACAGTGACACGGCAGAGCACATCGCAAATGCAGACAGCCAGGTGACCATCCTCGATACGGTGGCCTATCACAATCTGGTTCCACAGAAGGAATACAAGCTGATCGGGACACTGATGCGAAAGGCGAGCGGAGAAGCGCTGCAAGTCAATGGCAAGCCGGTGACTGCGGAAACCGTCTTCACACCGGATACTGCAGACGGAACCATAGAGATGACCTTCACCTTTGATGGAAGCAGGCTGGCAGGAGATACTGTCGTTGTATTCGAAAGACTGTTTGAGATGACGGATTTTGAAAAGCCGGTGGCAAAGCACGAAGACATCACCGAGGAAGGTCAGACCGTGCGCTTTCCTGAAATCGGAACCTCGGCGGCAGATGGAGAGGATGGAGATAAAACGGCTGCAGCCGGTCAGGAAGTAACCATCGTGGATACCGTGAGATACGATAGTCTGCTTCCGGGAAAGACTTATGTGATGTGCGGCACCCTGATGGAGCAGGAAAGCGGAAAACCGCTGCTGGAAAATGGAAGAAAGATTACGGCAGAACAGATCTTCCGCCCGCAGAGCGAAGAAGGCTCAGTGGAAATGACCTTCCGCTTTGACGGAAGCAAGCTGGGCGGAAGAAACGTGGTCGTCTTTGAAACACTGTATCTTCTGGTGGACACGGACGGTGACGGAACCTGTGATGCGAGAAAGAAGGTGGCAGGACATGAGGATATCCATGATGCAGGCCAGACTGTGAAGCTTGAGAAACCGGATACGCCGGACCAGCCGCAGAAACCGGCCAGACCGGAAACCCCGGCAAAGGTGCCAAAGACCGGCGATACAACCGGGGGTATGATTTATCTTGCACTCATGGCGTTCTCCATGGTGCTTTTTACTGTGATGATGGCCTGCGAAAGAAGCCGCAGGAGAAAAGGAGGAAAAAATGAAGCGGAATCATGATTTGTATCTGAAAACGGAAAAGGCGGATTTATTCATTGAACAGGAAATCGATGAATCGGAAAAGCAGCATCTGCAGATCTATCTGAAGAAGCTGAAGCCGGAAGAGAAGGAGGAAAGGCATGCCGACGTTTAACAGCTTTGCAGAATACGTACAGAGTCATATTCGGGAGTATTTTTCAAAGGAAGAGGCAGAAAACATGAACATCTCCCTGGAGAAGGTGCTGAAAGGAAACGGGAAGCAAAAAGTCGCCCTGCTGATTTCCACCGGAGAAGATCCTACGCAGGCGGTGTTCTATCTGGAGGATCTATATCAGTATTTCATCCATGGAATGGATGTGCAGACGATACTTCGAAGCATCGCAGCGCAGTATCAGTATGCGGACAGACCCCAGCTTGATGTAAGCCGGATTACGGATTTTTCCTATATGAAAGACAAAATCGGTTACCGGATTATGAACGCCGAGATGAATGAAAAGCTCCTGGAGGATCACCTCTGGGAGCCGGTCTGCAATCTGGCCAAGGCATACCAGCTGATGCATACAGACCAGACAGGCAGCGTCAGGACGCTGCTTCCGAAGCATATCCTGAAGGTCTGGGATATCTCTGGAGAGGAACTGGATGCGATTGCTGCAGATAACATGAAAAAGAAGTATCCTCCGGCGCTGTATTCTCTGGATGAAATGCTTCTGGGAGAGGATGGACCGGTGAACCTGATGGGCGAAAAGGATCCGGGCTTTCGAATGGGTCTTTTTTGCCTGACCGATGTAAACGGGGTGGCAGGGGCTTCCGTGGTGCTGTATCCCGGCGTTCTGGAGCAGGTGCAGCGGGTGCTGGGGGATGATCTGGTGGTGATTCCGTCATCCGTGGAGGAGGTACTGATTCTGCCGAAAGCTTCTGCCATGCCGGATAGAGTCCTTGGCAATATGGTGCGGGAGGTCAACCGCACCATGGACCGGAAGCTGATTCTTTCTGACAGAGCATACGCCTTTACGAAAGAAAAACCGTATCTCCATGAGATTCCAGGCTCCCTGGTTCGCAGGTGGGAACGAAGAAAGGACGAACGATGAAAAGAGAGGAAACCATGCCGACATACAGAGAATTCTTATTATATGTAAAGGAAAACATCCTGCAGTATATGCCGCCGTCCTATCGGGATCATAAGGTGAAACTGATACAGAATGTGAAGGATAACGATCAGAAGATGGAAGGCATTACAATTCAGGAAGGAAAAAAGACGGTGGAAATGTGTCCTGCCGTTTATCTGGAAACCTACTATGTCCAGTTTCTCAGCGGGAGAGACATCGATGATGTCATGCACGGGATTGCCGCAGAATATCTGCAGGCAGTCCAGTTCCAGGAGCGATTGCCGCTGCCGAACCTGCTGGATTTTGGCGTCGCAAAATCCAGAATACAGTACCGTATTCTGAACCAGAGGATGAATCGGGACCGACTCCGGGATGCGGTGTATCAACCGGTAGAAGATCTGGCCAAGGTTTACATGATTACAGGACAGCGGGTTCATGGATTTGAATATGCGGCGGTCATCCGAAAGGATATCCTGCAGGAATGGGGCATCACGGAGCATGAACTGGAGCAGGTTGCTGAGCGGAACATGAAAAGAAACTTCCATCCGGTGCTGATTGCAGGATCCGAAGAAAGACAGGAATTTACGCCGCAGCAGCGCCACCAGAAGAATCTGCTGACCCGAGAGAAAGATGTCTGCAGGGAGATGCTTTTTATCCTGACCAATGAAGAGCGGAGCCTCGGTGCAACAGCAGTCCTGCTGCCGGATATGGCGGAGCAGGTTCACAAAAGGATCGGCGACGACTACTATATTCTCCCGGTATCCCTGGATGAGGTGCTGATTGCACCGAAACGATTCTCCACGACGCCGAAAAAGCTGGGCACGATGCTCCGTGAAGCAAATCAGTCCATTCCGCGGGAAGTGATTTTGTCGGACTGCGTGTATGAATTTACCCGGGAAAACCCGCAGATTCGGCGCGTGCCCGAATCCATGCTGCAAAAAGAAAAATCCGGGAGGGACGAGCGATGAGCGAAAGGAAAGAAAGCAGAAAAATCCGGGTTGTATATATCAAACCGGGGGAGAAGCCCGAAATCCGGGAACTGGAAGATACCCTGGAGGCCTGTCAGGAAGCGGTAGGAGGCTGGATTGAAATGTTTCAGCCCTTTGACGACGGCACTGCCATCATCTGCAACGAAGAGGGAAAGGCAAACGGAATGGGGCTGAACCGGCTCATTGAGGATGACTGCGGAAAGGTCATCGACATTATCGCCGGGCCGTTTTTTATCTGCCGGGTGCCCGATGACAGCGACCGATTTGAAAGCCTGACCAGAGGACAGGCGGAGAAATATATGCGGAAATATCGCGATCCGGAATACTTCACGCCGACAGAGCATGGCATCCTGGTTAACCGAATCCGGCCATCCAAGCCAAAAGAAAAAGGCAGGGAGCGGTAGCGGCACGCTGACACGCCGCCCCTGATTTGTATTAGCAAGCAGACCCTTTCTACTCCTGGTGCGAGTAGAAAGGGGAATGCTCAGGGGAGGCCCCTGAAACCCCGGCAAACTTATAGGATGGAAATTGAAATTATATATTTCTTTAAAAATACTTGAATATTTCTCGAAAAAATGTTATAAAATATAACATAAGAAGAGAAAGGAGAATACAAGTGTTTACGAGTTTATATTTGAAGAATTTCAAGTCTTTAAAAAATTTTAAAGTTAACTTTCTACAAAAAAGAAAAGAACCAAAGAAAGCAATTATTGTATATGGTGAAAATGGTGTTGGAAAATCTAATTTTGCATCTGCGTTCTATACATTATGTGAATCAATGCAGACAATGGCTGTAAAAAAAGCTATCCAGAATATACTTGAAAAAAATGATTCTGAACCTGAATTCAGAAATGAGTTTTTACTTAAAGTAATCTCTAAAAATATCAGCGATACTGATTCCATTATTAGAACATGTAAAACTATAAATTCCCATGAAAATATGGTTCTTGAATTTGGCTTTAATATTGGCGGACGGGATGGTAAATATCTATTAGAATATGATGACACGAAAATAGTGCATGAAAGATTGGACTATGCTTTAAATGTCAATAGAACTTTGGTATACGATATTTCAACAGATAATACTAAGATCAATAGTAATCTTTTTTGGGATAAAGACTATGAACGGGAAATAAGAGAGTTAATAGAAAAATATAAAGGAAAACATAGTTTCTTAGCTATTCTTGTAAATGAAAAGGAGGAAAAAGCGGAGGAATATTATGAGTCAAGAATTCATGAAAGACTCTATGAAGTTATTGCCGAATTTATGACAATGTCAATAAAAGTAAAGAAAGGAAATAGAGGAGAAAGTGGAAAAAGAGGAGTACACCATGAAATTTTAAATGAACTTGACAAAGGCGAGATATTTAGATTTGAAGAACAGGAACTTGATAAAGCAGAGGAATTGCTGAATGAATTCTATACCCATATGTATTCAGACATAAAGCAGGTTTTTTATAAAAGGGAATATGAGGAAGAAAAAATAAAATACGAGTTGATGTTTAAAAAATTGATTTACGGAGAAATAATAGATGTTAATTATGCACTCGAATCAACGGGCACATTACATTTGCTGGATATTTTGCCGTTTTTATTAATGAGTATTAAGGGAACAACTGTAGTTATTGATGAGATAGATGCGGGGATACATGATATTTTAATAAATAACATTTTAAGCAATATAATTCCTGCGATTAAGGGACAACTGATAATTACCACCCATAATACAATGTTGCTTGACTCAGATATTAGTCCGGAATATATTTATACATTTATGGTGGATAAGGATGCCAACAAACAACTTGAATCGATTGATAAATTTGAAGATCGGTTACATCCAAACCTCAATTACAGAAATAGGTACTTAAAAGGAATGTATGGAGGCGTGCCAATTTGCGGTGATGTTGATTTTGAAGAACTAAATGAAATTTTTGATTAGAGGGGGAATATTATGGCTAAATGTAAACCCAACTATCTTAAATCAATTGTTATAGTTCACGGTAAATCCGAAAAGCAAATTTGTGATTATATAAAATCAAATTTGCGACTACATATGGAAGTTATAAGCAAAGATAACGGTGAAAATTCTATACAGATCAATAGTCTAAAACATATTTTATATGATAGGCGATTTAAAACCATTGAGAATTTTATTGAACATTTTGATGATGTAGAGATAGTCAGAAAAGGAAAGAAGAAAAGCTTTGCACCATATTTCAAAATATTTATCATTATGGATACAGATGACTGTAATGCGAATGAAAGAAAAAAATACATAACAAAAGAAATGTTTGCGTCTCATTGGGCAAAAGATATTATTGTTCCTATCTTTAATTCTCCAGAGTTGGAGAGTGTATTGACAAAAGCTGGTATAAAATTTGAGAAAAAAGGGGTAGAACGTAAAAAAGAGTATATTAAAATATTTCCCACAGATAAAAAGTATTCAGCAAGAGAAACAATCGAGATAGATAAATTTTGCAAAGATTTAAAGAAAGTTGAATGCACTAATATGGAAGAATTCATTGAGCATTGCCTGTCTCTTTGCGGTCTAGGCGGCTGAGTATTCTCATCCAAGGAAATCGATGAATTGCAAATTAGTATTTCATTCAGTTGTTTCGATTTGTGAAGGCTAACCATGGATAATAGTTTATTGTTTCTAATTGGTGAACCCTATATTTGCAAACTAATTGTATCTCAACGGATAGATGGTTTTCAACTTGCCGAGCAAGGGTAAACTTCTTGCTAGGATACTTAGGAATTAGAGTTACCTATGAAACGAAATATTAAAAAGCAGTTCTGGCTATCCACAGAAGAAGATGCCAGGCTAAAAGAGAATGCCCGGAAAACCTGCCTGTCGGAATCGGATTATCTCCGCATGTTGATTCGAGAAACGACACCACAGGTTCAGCCGAATGCAGAATTCTATGAGATGCTGCAGCAGATGCGACTCTTTACGGAAAGACTTGAATCATTGTCATTTGTGCTAAAACGAGATGGTCTGCCGGAAGGCGACGAGCTGCAGAAAGAAATCAAAAACTGGCATGCGTTCCAGCTAGCTATTCAGCAAAAGATTTTGATGCCGGAAAAGGGAAGTGTCATATGGCGGTAACGAAAATCTGGCCGGTACGCGGCAGACTGGATCATCCCATCGATTACGCCATGAATCCGGAAAAGACCGATGCCAACCTTCTGCCCGATTCCCTGAACGACGTGATGCACTATGCGGTCAACGAGGAAAAGACAGAGAAGCAGTTTTATGTGTCCGGCGTCAACTGCAACCCGGCCATCGCAAGGAGAGAGTTTCAGATTGTCAAAGAGCAGTTTGGAAAGACCGGCGGCATCATCGCATACCACGCCTATCAGAGTTTTGCTGAAGGTGAGGTGACACCGGAGCAGGCACACCAGATCGGAACAGAGTTTGCGCGGAAGGTCTGGGGTGAAAACTTCCAGGTGGTGGTTGCAACGCATCTGAACACCCACTGCCTGCATAACCATTTCGTCGTGAATTCCGTCTCTTTTCGGGATGGCAGACGCTGCAGACAGAAACAGTGGACGGAACTATCCCGGATGTCTGATGAGATTTGCAAAATCCATCAGCTCGGCGTCGTGGAACGTCATGGGAAGGGGATTCCGCAGAGTCTTGCCAAGGCAGAACGGGAAGGGGCACCGACCCGGCTCGTGATTGCAAAGGAAGCAGTGGATGAAGGTCTATCCCGGTGCTGCAATCTCAGAGAATTCCGTGCGTTCCTTATTTCTTTAGGATATGTCTGCCAGTTTGATGAAAACAGAAAGTATTGGACGATCCGGCAAAATGACTGGAAACGGCCCATTCGTCTGGCACGGATGGGTGAGGAATACACTAATGAGAAGATTCGGGAAAGGCTGCGCAGCAATTCCCCGGAAGTAAGAAGGCAGGCCCGAAGAGAAACACAATTAGTTCCAGGCCGCAGGCGAAACGTAAAAGTCAGCCGAAAGAAAACCAGAAAACTCGGAGGTCTGCGGGGACTGTACTGGCATTACTGTTATCTCCTCGGATACTATCCGCGGCGGAAGACGAAGTTCTATAAAGTTCCGCCTGCATTGCGGGATGATCTGATGAAATTGAATTACATTTCCCAGGAAGCAAGGCTGCTTCAGGAATATCACATTGATACCCTGGAGCAGCTTTTGTTATTGGAGCAGTCCGTTTCTGCCCGGTTAAATCAACTGAAGAAGGAACAGAAGAGCCTGACGGGAGAAAAACTGGAGAAGAACAGGATAGAAATGAAAATATGCAAAAACCAGTTGGCCTGCTGCCACGGGGTCAAAAACAGATCCCCGGTCATGAAGGAGAAACTGCAGCAGAAAGAAAGAGAAAAAAAAGAGAGAAAAAAGGAGGAGAAAACAAGATGATGCAAGGTGCAGATGCGGCGGAACAGATGGTCCGCCTGAGTTTGGAAGGAATGGAGGTAGCCGTGCGGATCAGCGGAGCAGGTGCGAAGAATCTGGCAGTACTTCTTGCAGCAGTGATGCGGGAAGAACAGAAGACACTGGGAAAGACCAGACTCACCTCATTGATCCGGTCCGGGAGAGAACTGACTGTGTTCACCATACCGGAGAAGGATCTGCAGGTTTTCAAGAAGGAAGCGAAGCGGTACGGTGTTTTGTATTGCGACATCAAGGAGAAGGACGGTGCAGGGGGTGGTACGGTCGATATCATTGCCAGGGCAGAGGATGCGCCGAAGATCAACCGGATCATTGAGCGCTTTCAACTGGCAGCGGTGCGGGACGATCTGGAAACAGAAGCGAACCCAAACCGCAGTCGGACCGAAAAAGACCCTCGGTCCGGGAAAGCCTCAGGGCACAGAGAGACCCGTTCAGAAGATTTTGAGGAGAGAGCATCTGTCCGGGAAAAGCTTGCAGCGTTGAGGGTGCCGCTCGATGGCAGGAGGATACGGGATGAACGGGAGAGATAGCAGAACCATCCTGCTGGTGATTGCAGCCGGGTTCCTGCCGGTGACTTGGGCGGGACTGCTTCTGGCACCATATATCGATGGGAATCTGTTTTCCATCATAGAAGGCATGACGGAGAGTCTGCAGAAACCCTTCGATATTACGCTGTGCGAAAATAGCTTTCGCTCCGTATGTCTGTGTGCGGTTGCCTACCTTATAGGTGTCTCCATTTACTATTCTACCCGAAAGAACTACCGGCGCGGGGCAGAGCACGGGTCAGCTCGGTGGGGAAACCCGGTGGAAATCAGCCGCAAATACCGGCAAAATCCACCGTCCGCAAATCTGATTCTGACGCGAAATGTCCTGATCGGGCTGGACGGGAGGGTGCACCAGAGAAATCTGAACATCCTGGTCATCGGCGGCAGCGGCGCAGGTAAGACGCGGTTCTTCTGCAAACCGAACATCATGCAGGCCAATACGTCCTTCTTCATATTAGACCCGAAAGGGGAGATTTTGCGGGATACCGGCGGACTGCTGGAGACAGAAGGATATGAGGTGCGGGTGCTGGACCTGATCAACATGGAAAAAAGCCATTGCTACAATCCGTTTGTATATCTGCGGGACGATAACGATGTGCAGCGCCTGGTGACCAATCTCTTCAAGAGCACCACACCAAAGGGCAGCAATACCAGCGATCCGTTTTGGGACACGTCGGCCAGCATGCTGCTGATGGCGCTGATCTTTTATCTGAAATACGAAGCGCCGGAAGAGGAGCAGAATTTCAGCATGGTACTGGAAATGCTCCGCGCCGGGGCGGTAGAGGATGAGGAACAGGAGATGGAGCCAAGCCCTCTGGACAATCTGTTTTATGACCTGGAGGAACGGCAGCCGGAGCACATCGCGGTGAAATACTACCAGAACTACCGCAGCGGCTCAGCCAAAACGCTGAAATCCATTCAGCTGACCCTGGCATCCCACCTGGAAAAGTTCAATCTGGAAAGCCTGGCAGCGCTGACCATGACCGACGAGCTGGATCTGCCGTCTCTAGGCGAGAAGAAGGTGGCGCTGTTCGCATTGATCCCGGACAATGACACTTCGTTCAACTTTCTGGTCAGCATTCTTTATACGCAGTTGTTCCAACAGCTGTTTTTCCTGGCGGACCACCGGTATGGCGGCAGGCTGCCGGTCCATGTGCATTTTCTGATGGACGAGTTCGCCAATGTAACACAGTTTTACAGATGACTATATTGAATAAGGGCATCAAGGAAGGATGTAAGAATGCAGAATGTATCGTTGGAAGAGTTTAAGATTACACAGAAAAAATGAATTTTCCTGTAACTACTTGACAAAGCAATACCAATACTATATAATATTAA
>JBJFHL010000020.1:0-63759 GCA_051893555.1 Anaerovoracaceae bacterium | reverse complement strand
AAAAGACTGGTCAGCATGGTGACCACCGCCATAGATGCCGTGTGACCGGCAGACCGCATGGTGGCAAGAGCTGCCGAGGCCATGCCTGCTGCATCCTTTCCTGCGGAAGACATGGCAACACAGGTATTCGGAGAAGCAAACAGTGCACAGCCGGCACCGGATGCGGCAAGAAGCGCTGCTGTCATCCAGATGGGCGTATCCTCCTGCAGGAATCCCAATGCTGCCAGTACAGCTGCAGTCAAGGCCATGCCCAGTGCTGAGAGAACCGCAGGACTGCGTCGGTCTGAAAGACGTCCCATGACCGGGGACAATATGGTCTGCACAAGAGGCGCTGTAATCAGGATCAACCCTGCCCGTTTGCTGCTGCAGCCGGCAAGCAGCTGCAAATACAGAGAAATCAGATAGCTCATTGCGAAGATGGATCCATAACTGAAAAACCCCGAAAAGCCTGTCCACAGAAAGACAGACCGATTGCGAAACATGTGCAGATCCAGTAAGGGCGTATGACTGTAGTGCCGCCCCTTTTTTCCAAAGAAAAGTACTGCCAGACATCCTGTCCCTGTAACCAGTGTCCCAATTCCCCATGGGTTTCTCACTGCAGAAGAAAGGCCCCACATGATCCCCGAAATACCAAAAACATAGAGAATGCAGTCAGCCATGGGCGGATATGTTTTGTGAAGAAATCCCGTCTGCCTTTTCGAAGGAAGCTTTTTCATCGCGACGAAAAAAGCTGCCGCAGAAACTGCTGCTGCAGCGGAAAACACAGACCGCCAGCCGAAAACGTCATTCAACAGACCGCCAGCCGCAGGACCCGCAGAAAGTCCCAGATAGTTTGCGGCTGTGGTATAACCCAGAAGCTTTCCCCGTTCTGATTTTCCGGCTGCGGCAGATACCATGGCCACGTTGGTACTGAAGATCATAGACGCGCCTACACCCTGGAAAACCCGAAATACCAGAAGACTCGGAAGGCTTCGGGAAAAGACTGCGAGAATGGATCCGGTACAAAACAGAAAAATACCTGACGTAAGAATTTTTTTCCGGTCCACGTTATCTGCCATCCGTCCGAATGGAACAGCCAGCGCGGTACAAACCAGCATATAGACCGTTACCGTCCATCCCACCTGGGAAGCACCTGCCTGAAATTCCTCTCCGATGGACGGAATGGACAGGTTCAGCGCGCTCCCCATGAAGGTGGTAATGAAGGCTGTCACCACCGATACCAGAACTGTATTCTTTTTATCGCTTTCAGCTGTGATTTCCGCTGCCGATCCGTATATCGATTTTTTCATACCTGTAGTATATACAGAATGAAAAGGATCGATACCGGCAGCTTCAAAAATCAGAGGATAATACAGATGAAATAATCTTTTCCTTCATCACTGATCCGCTGTAGAGATCGCTGTACTTTCTCTCGCAGCGGAATGGGAACATTATTTACCTTGCTTTCCATCTGTTCCGTAACCATTTCTTTCAGGGATTTTCCAAAGAGATTGGTTTCCCAGATGTCCTCCTCCTCGTTTCCAAATTGCTCGATCAGATAACCTGCCAGGTCCTCCGACTGACTCTCCGTTCCGACCACTGGCGATACTTCGGTAGAAATTGTGGTTCTTATGATATGAAAACATGGTGCTTTGGCAGTCATTCGAACGCCGTATTTATTGCCCTGGCGGAAAACTTCCGGTTTTTCAAGCACCATGTCTGACAGCCTTGGTGCTACAATTCCGTAGTCTGCGGCTTCTGCCTGTTCCAGTGCACCCCGGATGTTATCGAAGGCCATTTTCGCACCGGCATATTCCCGCAGGAGCAAAAACATCTGACTGTCGTTTTCCACCGGCGCGCCCATCAGTTCTTCCACCACCTTGTAGTACAGGCTTCCGTCCAGCACCGGCTCCAGTTCCACAATACCCTCGCCCATATCAGCACGTACAATGCGGACCTCTTTTATAATTTTTCCATCGGCAATCATGGTACAGGTTTCCATAATATCACCAATAGTTTCAAAATGACTCAGCCAGCTGCGTACACTTTCTATGATGCTTTCTTTGATCCAGTGACTGCTTGGAAGCGCATCCAGAAAACCAGGGAGGCGAAAGTCCACTTCGCAGGCCGGGAACTGGTATACCAGCTTCTGAAAGATTTTGTCGAATCCTTCTTCATTCAGCTTCTGACAATTCACAGGCATGACCGGTACACCATAGCGTGTTTCCAGTTCTTCTGCAAGCTCTCTGGCAGACGCAGACTGTGGTTCACCGGAGTTCAGCACAACCACGAACGGTTTGTGAAGATTTTTCAGCTGTTGAACCGTCCGTTCCTCTGCTTCGATATAGTTCTTTCTCGGAATCTCACCGATGGTTCCGTCGGTGGTTACCACGATACCCACAACGGAATGCTCTGTAATGACTTTTTCAGTACCGATTTCGGCAGCCATGCTGAAAGGAATCTTCTCTTCAGACCACGGTGTTGCCACCATCCGCTCTTTTCCCTCTTCTTCATGACCCAGTACCCCGGGGATCAGATACCCAACGCAATCCACCATCCGTACAGAAAACGTTGCCCCGCTCCGGGTCGATACGCTGACCGCTTCCGGAGGAATGAACTTGGGTTCGGTGGTGGTAATGGTTTTTCCCTCTCCGCTCTGGGGCATCTCATCCATCACTCTGTTTTTTTCATATGGATTGGTCATATTCGGAAAGACCATCACATCCATAAACCGGCGGATCAGCGTTGATTTTCCCGTCCGCACCGGCCCCACTACACCGATATAGATGTTTCCATCTGCACGCCGGCTGATATCCTGATAAATGCTTGTATTCGTCATAGTATCCCTCCGTGAAACCACTCTTTATTCCAAATATATGTGGAAGCAGGCGGATTATGACTGAAAGCCTCTGTCGAAACATAGGAAAAACCGGACTCAATGAGTCCGGCTTCCGTCATGTATCGTTTTAAAGTTCAATCTTTTCAAGGCGCTGCAGATACTGCTCTCTCTGGCGTTCCAGTTCCGTGTCATAGGTCACATCTCCGCCTTTATGAAGTTCACGGACATAGCCGTGATGGTTGCCCAGAATGGACTTATCTTTATGACTGAGGATTAGAAGTGCGACGTTGGAGCACTGGTCTGCGATACGTTCCAGGTTCGTCAGCAGATCAATAAACATCATGCCGCTGGTGGTGCTGCAATTACCGGCTTTCAGCCGCTCGATATGACGGTCTTTCAGCGTAACGACCATATCATCGATGACTTCTTCCAGCGGTTCGATCCGCTTCGCTTCCTCAAAGGACATGGCACCGAAGGCTTTCACCGTTATATCCGTTATTTCCAGTACCGCATCCCGGACGACCTTCAGTTCTTCCTGTGCCTCCGGGGTGAAGGTAATCTTTTCTTCCTCAATGGTCTGTGCAGCTTCCATGATATTAATCGCATGGTCTCCGATACGTTCAAAATTGGTACTGCCCTGCATCAGGATATTGATATACTGATTATCGCTGTCCGTCTCCACATATCGGGACAAATTTACCAGATAGGTATCCATCTGATCTGTAAACTGGTCCAGATTATCCTCATTTTCATTTATTACATCAATTCTGCCCGGGTCAAAACGCATCAGCAGAATACAGCTTCTCTTCAGGTTCTTCAGAGCAACTTCACCCATGTGGCCGATGGCCTTGTTGGATTCACCCAGCGCCATGGCAGGTACTTCATACAGTTTGGTATCCGGCACCATAAGGTCAGCCCTGTCTTCCGCATCCTGCGGATTCGGCTTCACAATGGCGAGAGATAGTTTTACCAGCATTCCTGCAAACGGGATCAGTGCTACTGCGGTCAGCAGATTGAACAGGGTCTGGAAGTTGGCAATGCCGCCGCTGTCTACCACACTGTTCCACAGGCTTGGGAATCCTCCCATCAGTTTGATCAGGGACATGACGATCATAAATACAATGGTTCCGATCACGTTGAAGGCGATATGAACGATGCCGGTTCTTTTTGCGTCCCGGGAAGACCCGATGGAACAAACCATGGCTGTAGTCACGCATGTTCCAAGGTTGATACCCATGATCATCGGATAGACCAGATTAAATGTCATAGCACCTGTCACAGACAGTGCCTGGATCATACCGACCATTGCAGAGGAACTCTGTACGATCACGGTCATCACCAGACCAACCAGAAGTGCAAGGATCGGCCTGTCTCCGAATCGCTGCATGATATCCAGGAACTCTGGAGATTCGGATAGTGGTTCCACTGCGGCAGTCATGTTCATCAGACCGGAGAAAAGAATACCGAAGCCCATGCAGATCTCACCCGGCGTATTGCTTTTCGAAGATTTTACGAACATGATAAGGATAATTCCTGCAATCATGGCCACCGGAGCCAGCGTGGAAGGCTTGAAAAATTCCAGAATCATGCTTCCGCTGGAATCAATGTCCATCAGACGGATGATCTGCGCGGTTACCGTCGTACCGATATTCGCCCCCATAACAATACTGGTCGCCTGCTTCAGGTTGAGAATACCGGCACTGATCAGGCCGACCGTCAGCACGATGGTTGCCGTGGAACTCTGAATGACAGCCGTTACCAGCATACCGGTGATCACACCGAAGACAATATTCTGGGTTGCTTTTCCCAGTACTGTTTTCAGAGCGGAGCCTGATGCGTTTTTCAGTCCGTCTCCCATGACTTCCATGCCATAAAGGAACATGGCAAGTCCACCCAGCAGGGTAATGACAGAAAAAATGTCCATTTTCTACTTCCTTTCTTACCTTTTGCGATTATTCTTCCAGCCCGGTCACATCACCGGCAAGGCTGAATGTATTAGATTCTGTGATTCTGACTTTTGCAAGCTTTCCTGTCATTTCCGAAGTTCCCCGGAAGTTGACAAGTTTGAAAGACTCTGTCCTGCCGCTGAAGATTCTGCCGCCGGTCTTACCCGGTCCTTCTACCAGAACCGTCTCTGTACGTCCCACATATTCTGCATTTTTCTCGGCAGAAATCCGGTTGATCACTTCCACGAGACGATTAAATCTGGCATGCTTTACATCCTCCGGAATCTGATCTTCATATTTTTCTGCCGGCGTACCCTTCCGTACAGAATACAGGAACGTGAATGCGGAATCATACCGCACTGTTTCACAGAGGGTCAGCGTTTCCTCAAATTCTTCTTCTGTTTCCCCCGGAAAACCTACGATAATGTCGGTACTGATTGCAATATCCGGTACTGCGGCTCTGAGCTTTTCCACAAGCTTCAGATAATCTTCTCTTGTGTATTTGCGGTTCATCTCCCGCAGCACACGGCTGGAGCCGGCCTGTACCGGCAGATGAATATATTTTCCCAGTTTCGGGCAGTCCACGAAGGCCTGAATGAGTTTGTCCGAAAGATCCTTCGGGTGACTGGTCATGAATCGGATCCGTTCCAGTCCCTCCACCTCCTGCAGCTGATACAGCAGATCCGTGAAGTCTGTAATGCCCCCATTGTCATTCTGCCCACGGTAAGAGTTTACATTCTGTCCCAGCAGCATAACTTCCCGTACGCCGTCATGCACCAGGCTGCGGATTTCCTGAAGTATATCTTCCGGTTTCCGGCTTTTTTCCCGCCCTCTGGTATATGGAACAATGCAGTAAGTGCAAAAATTATTGCAGCCATACATGATATTGACGAATGCCTTATGCGGAAACAGACGCTTGGAAGGCAAGCCTTCCACGATCTCCTCGCGATCCGGAAGGATGGCCAGCTGCTTTTCCTTTTCCCGGTACAGATTATCCAGAAGCTCCGGCAGCTGGTGGAGATTATGTGTTCCGAAAATGACATCGACCCATGGATACTTCGCCTTCAGCGTATCGATGATATGCTGCTGCTGCATCATGCATCCGCAGACGCAGACCGTAAAATTTTCTCCCTGCTCCATCTTCTTCTTTTTCAGCTGTCCCAGCGTGCCGAAAAAACGCTTATCCGCGTTTTCACGTACACTGCAGGTATTGAAAATAACGATGTTCGCATCTTTTCGATCCTTTGCCTGTATATATCCCCGTTCCAGCAGCATACCCGCCAGGGTCTCCGAGTCATGCTCGTTCATCTGACAGCCAAAGGTTGTAATATGAAATGATTTTTCCAAGCTATTCTTCTCCTGTTTCCTCCTGCCAGGCTGTTTTCGCCTGTTCGAATTCCTTTTTTATATTTTCCAGAAGCTCCGGTTCCGTCAGAACTTCCAGTCCGGTAAGCGCCAGTGCCTTGGCCCCCAGTTCCAGCACCCGGTCTCCGGCTGGCGTGATGGTCGCCTCGGCAAATTCTCTGGAATGCAGGCTCAACTGCGGACAGTCCATCCCAATCCACGGATGGATTGCCGGAACCACATGACTCACATCTCCCATATCTGTAGAACCGCCGCTTTTCCCTTTCGGCATGATACCGCCTCCAAGGGACTCGTAATATCGGTTAAACACATCGGATAAGGTATCATTGGTCACCATATCCATGTTGCCCGGCTCGTTGTTCCAGATTTTCCAGGTGGCTCCCACGGCACCGGCAGCCGATGCCGCACATCGCTCAAAGAGACTCCGGATCTTCCGGATATCTGTCACTGAATTTGCTCGAACGATGTATTTCAACGAAGCATGGTCCGGAATCACACTGCATTTTTCTCCGCCATCCACGAAAACGCCGTATATATTCGTATCTTTCAGATACTGTTTTTCAAATCCGATCAAAGTATAGAAATGAACTGCTGCATCCAGCGCATTGATTCCCTCCTCCGGGTGCGCACCGGCATGGGACGATTTCCCGAAAAATTCAACCTGCCAGGCATCCAGTGCGGTCGTTTTCCCACTGGACAGATTCACCGGATTCGGATGGACTGTCATGGCCACATCCACTTCATCAAAAGCACCTTCCTGACTGAGCTGAACTTTGCTCACAAAGCATTCCTCCGCCGGTGTGCCGTAGAGAACCACACGTCCGCCGGTTTCCATGACTGTATCTTTCAATGCAAGAGCCGCACCCAATGGGGCCGCCGCGATAATATCATGCCCACACCCATGGCCGATCTCCGGAAGTGCATCATACTCTGCTGTCAGTCCGATGGACGGACCCGCTTTTCCACTGTCGAACACAGCCCGAAAGCAGTATGGAATCTCATGGAATGTGCTGTCTACATGGAATCCGTGATTTTTCAATGTGTCTTCCAGCAAAGCAGATGCTTTTTCCTCTGTGCCGCCCACTTCAGGATTTTCATAAAGATAATCCCGGATTCGTTTCAGTTCCGGTAAATGCATTTCTACCGTTTCCAGCATCCTTTTTTTCAAATCCTCTTTCAATGTGCGTCCTCCTTCCATTCAGGCATTCAGCAGATCAACCATCAAGTCTCCGTCGATATTTCCGCCGCTCATGACGAGGGCTACATTTCTGCCTCCTACTCGTTCCCGGTTGTCCATCACTGCCGCCACAGTGGCTGCGCTGGCTCCCTCCACGATAAACTTTTCTTCCCTGATCATGTATTTCACCGCTTTACGGATCGATGCTTCCTTTACCTCGATGATGTCATCGATATAGTCCCGCAAAATCTCAAATGCCAGCTTTCCCACACCGCCTACCAGCGCATCGCAGACCGTATCACCGGTTACAGGGTATTCTTCATAGAATACATCGTCGGCAAATGCCCGAATCATGGCAGGACAGACCTCCGTCTGCACTCCGATGATACGGATATCCGGGCGGACGGATTTGGCATAAACCGCAATCCCCGTGCTGAGGCCACCGCCGCCGATGGGCACCACAATGGTATCGATCTGCGGATTTTGTTCCAGAATTTCCAGGGCAATGGTTCCCTGACCGCCGTAGATCTTCGGATCATCATAGTACGCATCGATATATGTCATGTCATGTTCTTCTATGTACGCCATTCCCAGACGGTGTGCTTCATCGTAATTCTTTCCCAGAAGCATGGCCTGCGCACCATAGAATCTGATTTTATCCACTTTCGCCTTCGGTGTGGTTTCCGGCACGATGACGATTGCATTTTCAATGCCCAGAAGCTGTGCAGCATAGCTGACAGAGGCACCGTGGTTTCCGGAAGAAATGGTGGCCACACCGCGGCGGCGTTCCTCTTCGGTCAGTGTCGTCATCTTACTCAGGGCGCCGCGAAGCTTGAAACTCTTCACGGTCTGGGCACACTCCAGCTTGAAGAAGTACCGTCTCCCGTTTTCTCCCAGGTAGAGCGACTCTTCCAGCGGTGTTCTGTAAATATATGGTTTGATTCTCTCGTAGGCCTCCCGCACCTCCTGCGCGGAAAAAGCCTCAGATGATGTGCATTTCATTTTTCATCCCCCGGTTCATCAGATAATTGACGGCGTCTCTGGCATCCATTTCGCCATGGATTACCTTATAGATGCTCTCTGTGATCGGCATTTCTATGCCGTGCTGCTGTGCCAGTGCCCAGGCAGCTTCTGCAGTGGAAATTCCTTCGACCACCATGCCGATTTCCTGCATTGCCTGATCCGGCGGCACACCCTTTCCGATCAGAATGCCGCAGCGACGATTTCTGGAATGCATACTGGTGCATGTAACGATCAGATCTCCAATACCAGTCAGTCCGGAAAAGGTTTCCATATCAGCACCCAGGCAGGTTCCCAGCCGGCACATTTCCGTGATTCCCCGGGTCATAAGTGCGGCTTTCGCATTATCGCCATAGCCCAGTCCGTCTGACACACCTGCACCCAGAGCAATGATATTTTTCAGGGCACCCCCCAGTTCCACACCGGCCATATCACTGTTTCTGTACACCCGCAGGCGATCCGTAATGAAGATTTCCTGTACTTCTTTGGCAAGCTCTTCATTCTCCGCGGCGACTGCCACCGTGGTCGGAAGATTTCTGGCAACCTCCTCGGCGTGGGATGGACCGGACAGCGCCACATAACGTACCTCCGGCACAAGTTCCCTGGCCACCTGGCTGAGCCGTGAAAGTGTACCCTTTTCGATTCCTTTTGCTACATTTACCGTAATAGTTTCTGGTTTCATGAATGTTTTTGCCTGGGAAAAAACGCTTCGGAATGTCTGTGCAGGCACAGAAAACAATGCCACATCGACATCCTGCAATGCTTCCCCCAGCGTATACGCCATATGCAGTTCATCCGGCAGGCGAACGCCCGGCAGATAGTGGGGATTTTCACGGGTTTCTTTCATAAGATCCAATTGGGCCCGTTTTCGTCCCCAGATTCTGACGTCATGTCCCTTTCCAACCAATACCATGGCAAGTGCAGTTCCAAAACTTCCTGCACCGATGACGCCGATTTTTTTCTTTTGCATCTTTTCCTACCCCTTATTTTTTAAACGACATTTTCGGTTCCTCTCCCCGCAGGAGTCTGCCGATATTTGCGCGATGCTTCACGATCACGATGACTGCCATGACGAAGCCCGGCGCGAAAAAACCAGGCTCCATGAACCAAGCCAGAGCCGGAAATGACACTGCACCCATGATGGAACCGACAGACATGCGGCGGGTCAGCAGTACGAAGAGTGCTACCACAGCCAGAACCGCCAGACCCAGCTGCCAGTTGACTGCCATAATGACACCGAATGCTGTAGCCACGCCTTTTCCGCCTTTAAAATGGTACAGGCACGGCCAGATGTGTCCGCAGAACGCAGCGACAGCACAAAGGGTTCCTGCGGTATATCCTCCCATCAGGAATCCCAGCTTCACAGCGAGAAATCCTTTAAAAATATCCACCACCATGGTGATCAGCGCAGCCTTTTTTCCCAGGGTGCGGAGCACATTGGTTGTCCCGGCATTGCCGCTTCCCACTTTCTTTATGTCTACGCCGTTCATTTTTCCCAGAATAATCGCAGGGGAAATATTCCCGAGGAAATAGGCAATCACGATGGAAAGCAGACCGGCTGCCGTTAAATCAGATGTCATAAAAACAACTGGTGAAAATGAACCCATTACTCGATCTTTTCTCCTTTCTCCCGGAACACGAACTTCAGAGAAGTACCTGCAAATCCGTATCCCTCCCGGATCTTGTTTTCCAGATACCGGGCATAGGAAAAGTGCATCAGTTCCCGGTCATTGATCTGGAAACTGAACAGCGGCGGCTTCACGCCCACCTGCGTTACATAGTATATTTTCAGCCTTCTGCCCTTATCGGACGGAGGCTGTTTCATCATGGTTGCATCGGAGATCAGGCTGTTGAGCTGACCGGTCGGTACACGCATAGCACGGTTTTCTGCCACCGCTCTTGCCATGTCGATGACCTGATTCACCCGGACTTTGTCCTTTACGGAAATAAACAGGGACGGTGCATAGGACATGAACTGCATCTCTGCCTCGATCAGCCGCTGGAAATCACGCATGGTATTGGTTTCCTTCTGGATCAGATCCCACTTATTCACCACAACGATGATTCCTTTTCCCGCTTCATGGGCCACACCCGCAATCTTCTTGTCCTGATCGGTGATGCCTTCTGCCGCGTCGATCATCAGAAGACATACATCACACCGCTCGATGGCAGCGACTGCACGGATCACACTGTACCGTTCGATATCTTCATTGACCTTGCTCTTGCGGCGGATTCCTGCCGTATCGATCAGGATATATTTTTCTCCATCCTTTTCAAATGGTGTATCGATGGAATCCCGGGTCGTTCCGGCAATCGGAGAAACGATTACCCGGTTTTCTCCCAGCAGGCAGTTGATAAGAGAGGATTTTCCCACATTCGGTTTCCCAATGACCGCAATTTTCGTCGCGTCATCATCCTCATCGTATTCTTCCTTCGGGAAACTATGGACCACTTCATCCAGCACATCCCCGAAGCCCAGCATGTTGGCTGCGGAAATTGCCATAGGTTCTCCCAGCCCCAGTTCATAGAAATCATAGAAATCCATGGACATCTTCGACGGTGCATCGATCTTGTTGACCACCAGAATCACCTTTTTCCCGGTACGGCGGAGCATGGTGGCTACTTCCCGATCGGCCGTGGTCAGGCCGTCTTTTCCGTCGCACATGAAGATGATCACATCTGCCATATCCATGGCAATCTGTGCCTGTTCCCGCATCTGGGAAAGAATGATATCTGCACTGGAAGGTTCGATACCGCCTGTATCGATCAGTGCAAAGTGAATGCTGTTCCACTCTGCTTCTGCATAGATTCTGTCTCTGGTTACCCCCGGTGTATCTTCCACGATGGACACCCGGCGTCCCACAATCCGGTTAAAAAACGTGGATTTTCCAACGTTTGGTCTGCCCACTACGGCAACGATCGGTTTACTCATCGAAAATTCCTCCTATAAACCATGCCGGGTCAAAGGCCATCAGATCTTCGATGCCTTCGCCTACGCCGATAAACTTCACCGGCATGTCAAATTCATCTGCCACGGTAATGGCAATTCCACCCTTGGCAGTTCCGTCCAGCTTGGTCAGCACGATGCCTGTAATATCTGCCACATCACCGAACTCCTTCGCCTGAGAAACCGCATTCTTTCCTGTGGTGGCATCCAGTACCAGCAGAGTCTCCCTGGACGCCTCCGGATATTCTCTGGAAATGATCTTGTTCATCTTTTCCAGTTCATTCATCAGATTCTTTTTATTCTGCAGCCGGCCTGCCGTGTCGCAAATCAAAACATCAATGTTCTTCGCTCTGGCAGACTGTATCGCATCGAAAATCACGGCAGACGGATCCGCACCTTCCTGGTGCTTCACTACATTGATCCCGTTTCTTTGTCCCCAGATGGCAAGCTGTTCTGCCGCTGCCGCACGAAACGTATCCGCTGCCGCAAGCATGACAGATTTTCCTTCCGATTTGAGGCGGTGAGCCAGTTTTCCTATGGTGGTTGTCTTGCCGCCCCCGTTGATCCCGATCATGAGCACAACCAGCGGACTGTCCTGACAGAGGATCTGCCGCTCTCCCTTGTCCACCAGACTGGTCATGATCTCCTTCAGGGCTTCTTTCACCTTTTCCGGCTGGGTAATATTTTCATTTTTAATCTTTGAACGGAGATTCCCCATGATACGCATGGTGGTATCCATGCCGATATCGGAGGTGATCAGCACCTCTTCCAGCTCATCCATCAGGTCCTCGTCCACCTCTGCACGCATCATGATGACATCGCTGATTTTTTCAGAAAGCCGTCCAAAGAAAGATTTCTTTTCACCGAATAATGACATTTCTGTCCTCCTGTCTTTCTATTTTAAATCTCATTTACATCTCAAAATTATCGCCCAGCCGCAGAGACAGAACCTTGGAAATCCCCTGCTCCGGCATGGTCACACCATACAGAACATCTGCATGCTCCATGGTCGCCTTCTGGTGCGTTACGATGGCGAACTGAATATTTTCAAACTTCCGCAGATAGCTGGCAAACCGGTCGATATTGGCATCGTCCAGCGCCGCTTCCACCTCGTCCAGTATACAGAACGGGGTCGGCTTGGTTTTCAGCACGGCAAACATCAGGGCGATGGCTGTCATGGTCTTCTCGCCGCCGGACATCAGGTTGATGTTCTGCAGTTTCTTCCCAGGCGGCTGTGCAATGATTTCAATGCCAGCCTCCAGCGGGTTGTTCTCATCATCCAGACGCAGTTCCGCATGTCCGCCGCCAAACAGCTGACGGAAAATATCCTCGAAATTGATCACGATCTGGTCGAAGTTTTCCTTAAACCTTTCACGGATGGTCTTGTCCATATCCTGAATGATCTTTTTTAATTCATCCATGGCCGTCAGAATGTCGGCACGCTGCTCCGTCAGGAAGTTGTACCGTTCGCTAACCTGCTCATATTCACGAATGGAACCGACATTCACATCACCAAGCTCACGGATCCGGTTTCGGATTTCCCGGCTTTCTTTCGTCGCCGTTGACATGACGAAATCCTGCTTTTTGAATTCCATGGCCTGCAGGTAGGAAACCTCGAATTCTTCCCACAGTTTTTCCTTAAAGGTATCCAGCTGTGTGTCATTCTTCGCGATTTTGATTTCTGCCTGATATTTCTGATCCTGGAAGGCATTCAGCCGATCTGCCGCCTGGGCTTGTTCCGCTGAAATCCGGCTGATGGTTTCTGACAGACCTGCCCGTTCTTCACTGACTGTCTGTATATAGCGTTCCAGTTCCGTTTTTTCTTTTTCTTTTTCTTCTGCCTGACCGGCTGCATCCTCCGAACCGAAAAGGATCCGATTCTTCTCGCCTTCCAGCTGATCCATCTGCTGCCTGCGGACATCAATCTGCGTCTGCAAATCTTCTGCAGTCTCTTTCACACGATGCAGGAGTTCATCCAGTGATCCCACTTTGCTGTCCCAGTTGTTCTTTGTGATCCTGGTTTGCGTAATGGCTTCGTTGGCAAGCTGTACCTGTTCTTTCGCATGTTCCCATTCTTCCATGCTGTGGTCAATTTCCGCCTGCACTTCATCGATTTTCTTTTCAAAATCCGCCGCCTCCAGCAGATACACTTTGATCATCCTGTCCGCTTCCGCGAAGTCTTTCTCCAGAGCAGCCAGTTCATTATCTGCTTTTTCTTTTCCGCCGGACAGGTCCTTCCCGCTCTCTTCCAGCGTCCGGATTCTGGTTTCCAGGGTAGTTGCCTGCAGTTCTGCCTGATGATAGTCCCTCTGGGTATCTTCAATGACATCTCCCATTTCACGGACGATGTCCTGCAATTCTTCCAGACGTTCGGCGACCTCTGCAGACTCTTTTCGAAGCTGTTTTATCTGTTCATCCAGACGATAGATTTCCTGTTTTCTTTCCAGCAGATTCGCCGTGGCATTCTTATATTTGCCGCCGGTGATGGCACCGCTCACATTAATGATCTCTCCATCCAGCGTGACAAAACGGAGTCCGGAAGCACCCTGCATTTTTGAAAGCATCACAGCATGATCCATATCATCCACGATAGCAACACGTCCCAGAAGATAGCTGAATATTCCCTCGTATTCCGGTTTATATTTCACACAGTCCGCAGCAAGGCCAAGATAGCCTTCCACCTGCTCGATCCGCCGCTCCACATCCGCTTTGCGGCCTCTGACAGAGCCCAGAGGCAGGAACGTACATCTTCCTGCTTTGTTCTCTTTCAGCAGCCGGATCGCCGCCTTTGCATTTTCATCATCCTCGCAGACAATATTCTGCATGGCGCCGCCGAGCGCAGTTTCTACTGCAACCTCATAGCCCTCCGGCACCTGCATAAGATCTGCAACCACACCGCGGATCCCGGAAAGCCGGCTGCGCATAATATAGCGAACCGCCCCGTTATATCCCTCATAGTTATGCTCCATCTCCTCGATGGTTTTTTTCCTTGCGGCAAGCTGGGTTCCCTGCACACGCAGATCTTCTCTTTTTTTCGACAGCGCCTGAATTTCTTCGTCGTATTCCACCCGGTCTGCCTGTGCCTCTTCCAGAGAGGACCGAAGTGTTTCCAGCAGCTCGTCTGCTTCCGCCTTCTCCCGCTGCGCTTCCGCCATCAGTTTTTCGTATGCAGCAGCATTCCGTTTCATCTCTTCCTGATCCTGGTGCAGCTGCTTTCTCCGTTTTTCCAGCGTTTCTTTATAGTTCTCATAGGTTCTGGCTTCTGATTTTTTCTCAGACACCTGGCTATGCATCTGAAAGATCCGGTTCTTTCCCTGTTCCACGGCATCCGAAAAGCCGTTTGCCTCTGCTAGAATATGGTTGTATGCGTCAATTTTTTCCGTAAGGAGCTGTTCCGCACCGGCAAGCTGTGCCTCTACTTCCGCTTTCTGTTCCTCCAGTTTCTGTCCGTTTTCCAGCTCACGGACCAGTTTTTCATTCAGCTGGGAAATCTCTTCTTCCAGACGCGTCTTATCCCTCTGAATCGCAGAAACACGCTCCTCATTGAGCTGTGACTGGCTGGTCAGCCGGTTGATTTCCTCTACTTTCTCCAGAAGCTTGTCCCTTGCCTCATTGCCCAGCTGTTCCAGATGTTCATTCCTCTGACGGCTCTCTGCCAGCTGCCGGTCCATTTCCTCTTTCGCGCCGGTCAGCGCACCGATTGACGCTGCCAATTCCTGCATATCCTGCTTCAGTGCCTCATTGGCGCTGTCCAGTTTCTCAATACTTTTCAGCGTAATATTAATTTCCAGTTCCCGATATCTGTCTTTCAGTTCCAGGTATTCTCTGGCTTTGACGCTGTCTTCACGAAGTCCGTCGATGCGGCCTTCGATCTCGCTGACAATATCATTGACCCGGTCCAGATTCCCCGTCGTAGAAGCCAGCTTCCGCTCTGCTTCCGCCTTCTTGCTTTTATACAGCACCACACCGGCCGCTTCCTCAAAGATCTCCCGGCGGCTTTCCGGTTTGCTGCTGACGATATCCGCTATTTTCCCCTGACCGATGATGGAATATCCATCCACACCGATGCCGGTATCCATGATCAGTTCCCGGATGTCCCGAAGACGGCAGTGATTGTTATTAATCAGATATTCGCTTTCTCCGGAGCGATACATACGCCGGGTAATGGCAACTTCGTTATAGTCAATGGGAAGAATCCCCGTCGTATTATCGATGACGAGGGTAACTTCTGCCATGCCTCTTGATTTTCTGCTTGCTGTACCGGCAAAGATGACTTCCTCCATCTTTCCGCCCCGCAGCATCTTGGGACTCTGTTCTCCCAGGACCCAGCGGATGGCATCGCTGATATTGGATTTACCACTGCCGTTTGGTCCCACTATACATGTCACACCTTCATGAAATTCAATCACCACAGGTTCTGCGAAAGACTTGAATCCATGCATTTCCAGTCTTTTAAAATACATTCAGTTCTCCTCTCTCCAGCGCCTCTCTGGCAGCATTCTGTTCGGCTTCCTTTTTGCTCTTTCCGCTGCCGTTTCCAAGGATCTGTCCATTGCATTCTAGATGGACAAAGAAGGTCTTATCATGAGCCGGACCTTCTTCCCGGTCAATTTCATAGGTAATGGTGACACTGCTCCCCTTCTTCTGCAGCAGTTCCTGCACCTCTGACTTATAGTCAGAAAACAGCTTTCCTCCGACGGCCTTGTCAATGGTATCACTGAAAACCCGCACGACGAACTTCTCTGCCGCTTCATATCCACCGTCCAGAAACATGGCGCCGATGATGGCTTCCATGGCATCTGCCAGGATGGAATCCTTCTGTCTGCCGCCGGCACTTTCCTCACCGTGGCCCATATTAATGAACTGTCCCACGTGGAGGGTACGTGCTACCTGCGCCAGTGATTTTTCACATACAATCAGTGCACGGGTTTTTGTCAGTTTACCTTCGGTTGCCGGTCCCATGCGCTGGAACAGTTCCACGCTGACAATGGCATCGAAAAATGCATCTCCCAGAAATTCCAGACGCTCATTATCCTTATGATGGGTATTCTGCTCTTTGTTGTACGAGCTATGGGTCAGTGCCCGCTCCAGATATTCCCCATTCTGAAATGTATATCCAATGATTTTTTCAAATTCCTTTTTATTCACCGAGCGTTATCTCCTCAATTTCCAGCACGGAATTCTGTATGGTATCCACAACATTTCCCTCTACAAACGGAATTCCCTTCAGTATCGTATTTTTCACTGCATTGGCACTGGAAGAACCATGCATTTTCACGATCGGACCCTTTACACCCAGAATCGGTGCGCCGCCATATTCCGAATAGTCAAATTCTTTTTTCAGCTCTTTCATCTTGTCAATCAGAAGCGCAGCACCCAGTTTGGCCTTGGCTCCATCGGTAAATTTACTCTTGATCAGCTTCAGAATGTTCCAGGCCAGTCCTTCCGTCAGTTTCAGGATCACATTTCCTGTAAATCCGTCCGCCACGATCACATCGCAGGCACCCTTTGGCACCTCTCTGGCTTCCACGTTCCCGATGAAGTTCATATCACTGTGCTCCAGAAGGTCATAGGCAGCCTTCGTCAGTGTGGATCCTTTCGCTGCTTCGGCTCCAAGGTTCACCAGTCCGACGCGAGGATTTTTTCTGCCCAGAACCTTTTCCATGTAGATATTTCCCATGATACCGAATTCCAGAAGATTATTCGGCTTACACTCTGCATTGGCACCGGCATCTACCAGCAGAGAAGGAATGCTGCCTACGATAGGATATACACTTGCCAGCGCAGGACGGTCAATGCCCTGGATTCTTCCCAGAATAAACAGACCTCCCGCCATCAGCGCACCTGTACTTCCTGCCGAAATGAAGATATCCCCCTCTCCTTTTTTCACCATATTGATGCCGCGCACAATGGAAGAGTCCTTTTTGGACCGTACCGCACGCACCGGTGCTTCCTCATTGCTGATGACTTCTCTGGCATCCATTACCGTTATCTTCTTCGCGTCGTATTTGTACTTTGCCAGCTCTGCATGAATCAGCTCCTGCTGGCCGATAATCTGAATTTCGTGTTCCATTTCCTTAGAAGCAAGAACTGCACCTTCCACCACTGCTGCGGGTGCATTGTCTCCGCCCATACCATCTAATATGATTCTCATCGTCGAATTCCTCCGATTTTTTTACGCATTCCTTATCCTGTATCCTTACCTGAAAAGACAGACTGATACAACTTAAATCATACCATAACTCCGGGGAAAAAACAACAAAAAGGACATCTGGAAAAACACGTTTTTCATTTGGTGGATTTTGTGGTATAATGGCAGATAGCTTTGTATCAATCACAGTAAGGGAGCTTATTCATGATAATCGTTCTGAAAAAAATCATATCCATATTCATTATCACCTTCGTCGGTTTCGCAGCAAATAAAAAAGGCATTCTGCCCAACCAGTCCAACCGTTATCTGGTGGATCTGCTGATGATGATTACCACGCCATGCATGGTGCTGGCCTCCATCACCTCTACCGAGCTCACCGAGGATACGGTAAAAACCACGCTTCTGATGATTCTGTGCGCGGTTCTCTGGTTTGCCGCCTCGGCATTTCTCTCCTGGATCGTATGTATTAAAATTCTGAAAATGAAAGGTCATTCGGACGTCGGTGTCTACATGGCAGGTCTCACGACAATCAACAACGGTTTCATGGGCTTTCCCATCACCCTGGCGCTCTTCGGAGAAGATGTGTTTTTCTATATGGTTCTGTTTCAGATGATGCTGACCATCTACCTGTATTCCGGCTGCATCATGCAAGTAGATTACGGCCACAAAGGAAAGATGGACCTGAAGCTTACGCTGAAGCAGCTGGCCAATCCTTGTTCCATGTCTGCAGTGCTTGGAATCATCCTGCTGTTTCTCGGTCTGCACCTTCCGGATACACTTTTTGAAACCGTGGATTCCATCGGCAGCATCACGGTGCCACTCTCTATGCTTGTTGTCGGCATCCAGCTGGGTTCCAGCAACATTTCCACAGTAATTCGCAACCGGAATCTTGTGCTGGCTTCCATTCTGAAGATGATTCTCTGGCCGATTCTCACCTTCCTGGCGGTGAACTGGCTTCCGCTTCCGCTCAGCATGAAGCTCGCTCTGATCTTCGGTTCCGTCTTCCCGACGGCGGTGGCTGTCGTAGCGGTGGCCAGCATGGAAAACCGCAATGCCGTCCTGGCTGCGGAAATGATCGCATTCACCACCCTGCTTTCCATCGTCACCATCCCGGTCAGTGCCCTGCTGCTGATGGGCTATTACGGGCTGGTATAACTGCGAAATGAAAAAAGCAGTCGGCCATCTGCGTCGACTGCTATATATATGTATTTTGCTACCCTTCATTCAAGCTCTTTTCAGTTCACGATTCATTGGTTAGTACATCAATTCGAAGAACCATGTATTGCAAGTTGGCCTCGTCGAACATTTCTTCAGAATAATAATATACACGTGCTATACATTGATTATCAAAGTATGGAACAACATTTTCTATCTGCTTTTCAGTGGTATTCTACAGTATACATCAATTTCCTTCTTAACTTTCCCTTTTCCTGAGTAAATGATACACCACCCCGCAGGCGGCCCAGACTACAGCATAGCATGCCATGCACAGAAGCGGCTCCAGAAGGAAGGTTCCTGTGAAGTCCACAGAAGACTGATACGCCAGATACAAAGTCTCTGCGATTCCGTTGACAGGCGCAAGCAAAACCAGATAGAAAACAGCAAATATGGCTGTGATACCATCCCCGGCCGAATGGGCAATCAGCGTCAGCACTAGAAGCAAAACGAGAATCAGCCCAATGAGCCAGCTGATGGTTGAAAAAGTCTTTTTCCGGTCTGACGCCCCCATCAGCGCAGCAGCACCAAATACCATCCAGCTAATCAGAATTACAGCCGACGCTATGACGTTCAGCCATCCCGGCGACCCGTCGATCAGATACGGTGCATTCACCGCCATCCCTGCAATGGTAATCACAGCAGCTGCAATTCCCGCAAAACGCTGGTTTTTCTTCCGATTTCCTCTAATCATCTGAATCCCCCTTTTTGACTTTACTGTAGCATACTACTTGCATTGAAGTCAAGGAGTCGTTGAAATTTCAGAAAAATCCGCCGTGGAATAGATTTGCATTCGTTCTTCTCCGATGCCGTCGCCGAATCCGCCAAACAGAATCAGATCGCCCTGTGGTTTCACCGGCAGATCCTCATACGGCAGAACCAGAATCTTTCGCTGTGCATAAACGTTCGTGCTGCACAGGGCCCAAACAGTCACGTCAAATGCTTCGTCTTCCGTCCAGTAGGTAAAATATCCCCGTGCACCATCGCAGAGCGGCGGGAAGGAATACCGGCTGCTGCAGTAATTGTCTTTGCTGATATCACCAAACCAGAGATGCGTACTGGTATCCAGATCCATATCCAGCTCCGCCATATACAGCCGCCCCTTCTTTTCCCAAAAAATCCTACCAACCACTGCATCCCATTTATGCGAAGAATCATTCTGGATCTTCACACCCTCCACAATGCCAGGGTGCTTTCCCTCTTTATACCCATAAGTGACAAACCATCGGATTCTGCCGTCCGCTGTTTGTACCGCGGCCGCGTTTCCGGTCATCCGGTTCTCACTGTATTGTCCGTCCTCACTATCGCGGGTCCGAACCACCTTCACCTCCCCCAGATTCTCCAGATCTTCATCCAGAATCTGCGAGAGCATTTCATCCGGGAATCCCTTCTCGATCAGCTCCCGCCGAACCGCGGAAGCCGATTCCGTCGTTCCCGTGAAGGCAGAAACATCTACCTTTTCCCCGTCCACCGGTGCATAATTTGCCATGAGACTCAGCCCGGTCATGGCGATCACCAGGAGAAGAAGATACGTCAGCAGCAGGGGTTTTGCGGAGAACCACACCGGCGAAGCCGGCACGCCATAGCCCACCGTCTCCAGATCATCGGCACATCGGCAGATGCGCCGGACCAGATTGACCCAACTTACAACCAACAGAATCAGAATCGTCCAGCTGGATGAACCAACCATGGCAATGCCCAGGAAAACAAGCTGCCACAGCATTACCGGCCAGGTGGCCATCTTCGGATGCTCCAGCCCTGCCTGCAGACCGGCTTTTCGGATTCCCATACCCAGACAGAACAGGAAGCCCAGGTGGATTCCCTGCCCCAGCCAAAGTGCCCAGTCACCCAGAATTCCAGAGTACGGCGTCACCGTCACCAGCATCTGAAACGAAACCAGAATCACCCGGAGCAGCGACAGTAGCCAGCCTCCCCGGAAGTAGCCGTTTCCGCTGCGCAGGGTCCGCATGCCCAGATAAATCAGCAGGACGCCGATGGTCGGCAGAATGTAGTTGAGATACAGAAACTGCAGGGTAAAAGTCGTCAGTACCAGCCCCGCTATGACCTTGGACACCGCTTCCCGGAACGGATTGATATCCGTCAACGCACCGGCCAGCGCAGTTTCAGGGAGATGTTCGCACAGCATCTGTTCCAGCTGTTTTTCGTTGAAATCAGTCATGGTCATGCCCTCCCATCTTCTTCATCAGCTTCTTTTTGATGCGGTAAAGCCGGCCTTCCACCGCCCGAACACTCAGTCCCAGCTCGGCGCCGATCTGTTGTGTGGACTGCATGTAATAATATTTTCGGAGCAAAATATTTGCTTCCAGTCTGTCCAGACTTTTCAGGGCTTTGTTCAGTTCCTCCATGGCTTCTTTTTGCAGTAAGGCGTCTTCCGGCGTCCGAAGGTCGGCCAGATCTGTCAGTTCTGCCGCATCCTTTTCTTCTCCCGCCGTCATTTCGTATTTCCGGTTCCGGACGAAGTTCAGTGCGGCGTTTCTCGCCAGCCGAGTCAGCCAGGAAGCCAATGTTCCTTTGGAAGGATCAAATTTGTCATAGTTTTTCAGCAGGATCTCACAGACCACGCTGAAGCAGTCATCTGCCCGGTGATCATCCCCTGTAATGGGCCGGATGACATAGTAAAGAAGACCTCTGTGCAGGCGGATTACTTCCTCCACCGGAAGACGCGTCAAATTGGTTTCTGGAGTTTTTTCCCTGTCTGCCATCCGGATGCCTCCTTTCCTTTCTCCCTTTTTTTATTTACCCCTTTGTACCATGATACAGAAGGCCGCGGACAAACCCACGGTTTTTTTCTTTCAGAACCTAAAAAAAATGCAGCATAGGATGCATGCCGCATTTTTCGTTCGCTTAGACGCTCTCCGCGATATCGTAGATCAGCTTTTCAGATTTCTCCCAGCCCAGGCACGGGTCAGTGATGGACTTGCCGTAAGTACCTTCTCCGATCTTCTGGGCGCCGTCCTCGATGTAGGATTCTATCATCAGTCCCTTGACCATGCCGCGGATATCCTCGCTGTAGCGGCGGGAATCCATGACCTCATGGGCGATACGAATCTGTTCCAGATACTTCTTTCCGGAGTTGTTGTGGTTGGTATCGACGATGACCGCCATGTTCTCCAGATTCTGTTCCGTGTACAGATCATACAGCAGACGCAGATCTTCGTAATGATAATTCGGCAGGTTCTGTCCGTGTTTATTGACAGAGCCACGAAGAATGGCGTGAGCCAGAGGATTTCCCTGGGTCTTCACTTCCCAGCCTCTGTAGATAAACTTATGTGGTACCTGTGCCGCAATGATGGAATTCAGCATGACGGACAGACCGCCGCTGGTAGGGTTTTTCATACCTACAGGAACGCTCATACCGCTGGCTGTCAGCCGATGCTGCTGGTTTTCCACGGAACGGGCACCCACTGCCACATAGGCCAGCAGATCCGACAGATATTTATAATTTTCCGGATACAGCATCTCATCCGCACAGGTCAGACCGGTGGCATCGATGGCCCGGGTATGAAGCCGGCGAATGGCGATGAGGCCTTCCAGCAGATCCTCTTCTTTCTCCGGATCCGGCTGGTGGACCATGCCCATATAGCCCTGCCCGGTGGTTCTCGGCTTATTGGTATAAATTCTCGGAATGAGAATCAAACGATCCTTCACCTTTTCCTGAACCTTTGCCAGGCGGCTGATGTAGTCCATGACAGAATCTTCATTATCCGCCGAGCACGGACCGATAATCAGCAGGAATTTATCGCTTTCACCTTGAAAAACCTTCGCGATTTCCTCGTCCCGCTCCAGTTTGATTTTCGTGACTGATTTCGTCAGTGGATACCGTTCCTTGATTTCCATAGGAATCGGCAATTTTCTGATGAATGTGCTTCTTTCTTCCATTTCTTATGCTCCTTATTTCAAGCTTTACCTTTATGCACTAAACTTTATTTTACCTCATGTACGGCCTGCTTGTCAAAGGGTTTGCACCAGTACCGGCGTTTTCCTCTGGATTTTTTTCCGTACTCAATGGCTTCTGCCGGACAGCCGCAGATACATGCCATGCACTGGGTGCAGCTGGTACCCCAGATCGGTTTTCCTTCCTGCAGACGGATGTTTCCCAGCGGACATATTTCTTCGCAAAATCCGCACGCCGTGCAGTTTTCTTTTGCGTAATACGGTCCTGCTTTCACGAAAAGTGTATAGAAACACGGATTCATCACCGCACTGAGGAATTTCTGTCTGCCGCAGTGCTGTGTCAGGTCCCGTCCTGCCTGCAGATCTTCGATGATTTCCTGCAGCCTCCGGTCTGCCTCTTTCATGATGGTCTGTTCTTCTGTTTCACCCGGTGCTTTGAATAATGTAATATAGTTTTCCGGCATGACCAGATCCGCCATGCCGCGGTAAACCAATCCTTTTTCTTCCGCAAGGGCTTTCGCATAGGCTCCGGCATTGCCAATGCTGTCGCCGCAGGTCAGCACAAACCGAACTTCCCGGTTTCCATGGAAGGAGCTGCGTCGGATGAAGTCTTCCACAACCCTTGGAAGCCGCCATGCATAGGTCGGTGCGGCGATGAGCCATGGAGATTCGGAGGTAAGCGCCGGATACTCTCCTCTTTTCAGATATTCGTTGATGGACACCGGTTCTTCCCCCAGCGCGCTGCCGATGGCCTCTGCTGCATACTGACTGTTTCCGGTACCGGTAAAATAAAGAATCATTTCGTAACCTCCTTGGAATCAAGTTTCCCCTGCATCTCCGACATGGCCTGGCGGAACTGTTTTGCGAAGAGAAATACAGTAGTGGAGACGGCCAGCAAATCTGCCGCCGGCTCTGCCAGAAAAACTGCGAACGCCTTATCGTTGAAAAACAGCGGAAGAATGTAGATCAGCGGGATCAACAGCAGGATCTTCCGCAGACAAGCCAGGAAGAAAGATGTCTTCGCATTGCCGATGGCCACGAAAGTCTGCTGGCAGGCTGTCTGAATTCCCATGAGAAACAGCAGCGCGCCATAAACCCGCAGGGATCGTGCCGCATAGGCAATCAGCTCCGGATTTCCGCTGTTGAACAGGCGGACGAACGTCTCCGGAAACAGCATGGTGATAGCCCAGATTGTGACGGAATATGCAATGCATGTACGAAGCAAAATCCGGAAAGAGGTCCGTACCCGCTCAGCGTTACCTGCGCCGTAGTTAAAGCTGGTGATGGGCTGTGCGCCCTGGCAGAGACCTGCCAGAGGAAGCATACAGAACTGCATCAGGGTAGAAAGCACCGTCATGCTTCCCACCGCGATATCTCCGCCGTATTTCAGCAGCGAGGTATTGAAACAGACGGACAGAATGCTTTCCGTAAACTGCATGATAAACGGCGAAGCCCCCAGCGCCAGACAAGGCAGCAGGATTTTGGCACTGGGACGAAGATATTTCTTCTGAATCCGCAGCGCAGTCTTCTTCCCGGACAGGAAGGTCAGAATCCAGACTGCCGATACACCCTGGGCCAGGACCGTTGCAATGGCTGCGCCCCGAACCCCCAGATCCAGCAGGAAGATGAAGATCGGATCCAGGATAATATTGATCACGGCACCGATGACCACCGACAGCATGCTGATTTTCGTAAATCCCTGGGCAGAAATGAAAGCATTCATGCCCAGCGCAATCTGTACGAAGACGGTACCCAGCAGATAAATATTCATATACTGCAGTGCCGGTCCGATGGTGCTTTCGCTGGCCCCGAAGGCAAGCAGCAGCTTTTCACCGAAAAGCGCCAGGGCGGCAGTCAGCACCGCACTCATGGCAAGCAACATGGTGAAGCAGTTGCCCAGTGTCTTTTCGGCGTTGTCCTGTTCCCGTTTTCCCATGAGAATAGAGGCTCGCGGCGCGCCGCCCATGCCGATCAGACCTGCGAATGCCGATACGGTCATGATTACCGGCATACAGACGCCCAGGCCGGTCAGTGCCAGGCCTGTCGGGTCGTAATGCCCGATGTAGATTCGATCTACCATGTTATATAAAAGATTGATGATCTGTGCCACCACTGCAGGCATGGCCAGTTTCCGGAACAGCTTCCCCACCGGTTCTGTTCCGAGAAAGATTCTGTTTTCCATTTTTATGAATCCGCCTCTTTTCAAAAATTATGCGTAACTGTCAGTATAGCACAACTTCTGCAGTTTGAATATAGACAATATGAAAAAACTGTCCCGTTTTCGCCGCGGGACAGTCAGATTTCTTGCTTACAGATGGCTTCTGCAGGTTATCTCTACAGGTTGTTTCGGAAGGCTTCGCCCATATCGCACTTTACAGCGATGCCTTTCTTCTCCAGGGTGCCCTGCAGGGCTTTCAGGGTTGCTTCCACCTTTTCTTCGTAGGCGTTTTCCCCCATGTGTCCGATGCGGACCACGATACCTGCCAGTACATCGAAACAGCCGGAGATCATGATGTTATAGTCCTTTTCCATGCCCTCCAGGATCTCTTTTTCCGTAATGCCTTGCGGAATCAGAATCGCCGTCGCGTTATTGGAAAATCCTTCTTCCAGATACAATCCCAGTCCGCCTTCTTCCAGTGCGGCCCGGGTGGCAGCTGCAATCCGAGCATGGCGGTCATAAATGGTATCCTGCATTTCGAAATAGTTATCCAACGCAGCCCGTAGTCCGTAGATATCGCTGATCGGCATAGTATACGGGAATTCCTGCTTTTCATAATAGTTTTTGAAATTCAGGATGTTGGCATAAAATGCTGCGATTGGTGTTTTACGGGTTTCCATGGCATCGAAAGCCCTGTCGCTGACCCAGAGCATGGTCAGTCCCGGTGGACAGGAAAGTGCTTTCTGTGAACCACCGCAGAGGATATCGATTTTACTATTGGAAAGATCCAGCTTTTCCCCGAAGAGGCCTGCCACAGAATCCGCCACCGTCATGATACCGTAACGGTCCAGCAGTTTGCTGATTTCTTCCACATCATTGACCACACCGCTTGGCGTATCCAGATGTACCACGGTGGCATATTTGAAGTCGCTGTCTTTTTCCAGAAACGCTTCCAGTTCATCCACCTTTACAGGACGATGGTAATCGGAAACGAAGGAAACCGGTTCTCCTCCGTACATCTTCACGAAATCCGCGAAACCCTTACCAAATACACCGTTATCGATCACCAGCACTCGGTCGCCAGACTCCGTCAGGGAAGCGCACGCCGCTTCCAGACCCAGGATTCCTTCTCCGCCCAGGATCAGGGCTTTATGATCTGTGTTGACTGCTTTTGAAAGTAGCTGGCAGGTTTCTTTATAAAAATCGAAAAATGCGGGATCCAGATCCGGATTGGTGCATTCCAGGCTCCGAGCCATTCTCACATTTTCTCTGACCTGTGTCGGTCCTGCTGTCATGATCTGATACATATCAAATTCCTCCTGTCGTTTACAGTGCCTTTACATATTTTCTCAGCTGCTGGATGAATACCAGAACAATCACACCGGCAACGGCAACCTGCACAATATTTCCCGGAATGGAGCCCAGCGGCGCCACCCAGTTGCCGTAAAGGATCACTTCTGCAAAATAGTAGCCCACAATCTTGATGACCAGTGCCAGAAGAATAGATACTACATTGTTTATCATGGCATTTTTAAACGGCTTTTTCTCTGCCATCAGTCCAACCACAAATCCCATGGCGCCAACGATGACGAAGGTAAACGGTGCCCATGCGGTCCATCCGCTGAACAGGTCAAACAGCCCCATGCCGAAAGCCCCGGCCAATGCACCGGTTCTCCGTCCGTACAGCATGGCCCCCACAAACAGAGGCACATTGCCAAGATGGATCAAGCCGCCGCTTCCGATTAGCGGAAGACGGATATTGATCAGCCAGGTTGCCACATAAGTCAGTGCGATGAATAATGCAGTGATAACGAGTTCATAGGTTTTATTTCTTGTATGTTCCATAATTGTCCACTTCCGTTCTTTTGATTTATTTTGTCGACAGTTATATCATACACCATAAGTGACTTTATTGAAATACGCAATTTTTTATTTTTTTATATATACAGTTTATCATTTCTTCACTGTTTTTTGCAACTGTTCTCTCCAATAAATAAAAGAACAAAAAAACACCACCGGCCTGTGGCAGGTGGCATTTTCTGAATCCATGTACGCTTTTCAATCTCTGTCTGCAGTTATGTCTGACGATGGTGCTTAGAGGACAGTTACATTTACTGCTCTTAATTTGTCAGCATTCTTTGGATCCTGTTCTACGTCAAAGGAAACATTCTGCCCTTCGGAAAGGGTCTTGTAGCCTTCTGCGTTAATGGCAGAGAAGTGTACGAACAGGTCGTTTCCGTTTGCTTCATCTGTGATGAAACCGTAGCCTTTTTCAGCATTAAACCATTTTACTGTACCAGTGCTCATATTCAGGTACCTCCGTATTATAAATTTGTACCCTAAGAATATACCCAAAGAATAAAAGAAAAGCACCTGACCTGTGTTTCAAATACCCAACAATGAAACACCGCATCAGATGCACTATCCACGTCTATATCCTGAATACCCTGCTATTATATCATTGTATGTACTGAAATGCAAGCAATATTATTGCAGAATCCGCTAAAAGTTTGTAAAAAAAAACAAATTCGTGCCAATGCACTTCTGTTATTGTATGAAAAACCCTGAAATCGTTTAGATTTCAGGGTTTTTCTTTCAAAATGGTGGAGCATAGGGGATTCGAACCCCTGACCCCCACACTGCCAGTGTGGTGCGCTCCCAGCTGCGCTAATGCCCCACATGGGATATGAAATACGGTCTCGAAAAACCACGAAACTATATTACCATACTTCGCGCAGCTTTGCACTATTTTTTTTCAGATTTTCAAGTTTTTTTGAAGGAACATATCAGGTTATTCCTCCGATGCATCCTCTTCCTCCACATATTCCAGCGTATCCGGTGTCCGGCTGAAGATTTCCTCCAGAGTGCTGTCTGTCAGACCAATCCTGCGGTCACCTTCCACCATGACGTAATATCCATAAGCCATGCTGTTGTAATCGCCGACCAGAATCGTGACAGGCTCACATCCGCTCTCTTCGGAAAAGCACACCGTTACAGAACAGGACGGGATATCCATTCCGTAATCCGACAGGTCGCTGTCCTCCCCTGCCGTAAAAACATTCTCAGCGCTGAAATTCTCAATGGTCTGAAGCAGACTGTCCACTGCCTCCTGATCCAGCTGCAGACCGATGTCCTGCGGCCAGACCCAGGTTCCGTCCTGTTTCTCCAATTGGTAGCTTTCTGCTCCGTTTTCCCCTTCAAAGGTCCAGGATACAGATTCCGCGTCTTCTGAAACAAAAGAGACAAGTGTAGTCATTTCACTTTCATCCTCTGCACTTTCTGCCTCCTCCGCCGCAAAGTTGACGATTCCTGAATAAAGGAGCACCATAAGAGCCAGCATCACGATCAGAATCAAAAGTTTATACGTTCTGGGCATATCTCTTCCTCCTGAAGTTCTAAAGTTTTCTTCTCCGACGCCACATGATGATTCCCGCAATCAGAAGTGCTGCCGGAATCAGAGCCACCATTACCACGGTCCACCGGCTGCTCTGGGCTGCCGTTAAGGTCAGATAAGACTGATCCATTGACTTCGGATGAATTGTAATGGATTCTTCCTGATCACAGATCCAGTTCATGGAATTGACCAGCAGATCGAAATTGGCACCGGATACAGCTTCGTTCATCTGATCATATCCGAGGTAGGTGCTTGCATACCATACAATTCTTGTCTCTGCAGTTTCATCGTTCTCGCTCTCCTCATCCCCATCACCGGCTTCTTCCGAAGCAGAAATTGCCACAGCAAGCGGAAAACCATCCGCCGTGGTCAGATCCTCTGCACTCTGATCTGCAGAATCCGCATTTTCCCAGTTCTGTTTCACATAGGCATTGGCTGAAGTCTTCAGCATTACAGAAACATCCGCTCCGGCGTCGGAAGCCTTTTCTTCATCCACAGACAGGCCATGGGCAAACGGCATGAGTATGGAATAACCGGAAGACAGAATCGGTTCGGTGATGTCGTGACTATCCATTTCAGGCACAAGATAGTTGGCGTAATTCTGCATGAAATAATTCTGATTGCCTTCTACCACCATGCCCTCCACCGGTTCCACGCCATAATCCGACATCACGTCATACAGATTCGGCAGATTTTCACTGGTACAGTCCGTCATCAGCAGAAGCCGTCCTCCGTTCTTCAGATAGGTTCTCAATATCTTCGCTTCTCTGGCAGAAAGATCTGCCGTAGGGCCGTTGATGATCAGAAAATCACAGTCCGAAGGAATTTCCCCCTCTGTCAGAAGATTCAGCGAATTCACCATCATATTCGCCTGTTCCACAGCAGTTCCCAGCCCGGAATCCATTTCTGACTCTCCATGACCTTCCAGAGCGTATGCAGTGATCACTTCACCGGATGTCACATATTGAATCGCGGAAGTCAATGCCCCTTCCCCGTTGAAGGAAGTCGACTGCACGTAACCCGCCGTATCGGAATAGTTATATTCACTTTCATAAATGTCGTAATAATCCACATATTTGGATCGCTCTCCGCTTACCACCACCAGGCTGTTGGTATTGGCGCCGGACCCTGCATACTGATTTACAAAATTCGGATTTTCCACCGGATCGATCTGCTGCACTTTCACATGACCCGACAGATCCTTGTAATGCTCCAGCAGGTGCAGCACCGTTTCATCCTCACTTCCATCCTGTACGATATAGTAGATGGTCAGATCCTGTTCCAGTCCGCCGACAAGCTCTTTCGTCTGACTCGAGATGGAATATACACCGGTGGAGGTGGTGTCCAAAGCCGTGTATTTTTCCGGCAAAGCACGCACGCTCAGGTTCAGTACCAGAAGCAGGGCGATGACAATGGCGGTGGTCACGGTGGTATAAGTCCCCAGCCGGACATTCTTCTTTGACGCCAGCATTTTTATTTTTTTCGGCACCGACTTCACATTGATTTTCCGTCTCATCAGCTCCACCTCCGTTTCTCCAGAGCCTGCACCGTAAGGAACAAAAATAGGATGATGGTGCTTAGATAGAAAACAATTCCATTTATATCAAAGATTCCGTAAAGAAAGTTTTCCAGCGGTGTGAACAGACATAGGGCGCTGACTATGCTCCCCCCTGCCGGCAGAAAATCTGCCAGGCTTGGTGCCAGATAGTCCAGCAGCAGCACCACGAAGGTACCTCCCGCTGCGAATGGCTGGCTTTCCGTCAGTGTGGAAATGAACATGCCGATGGCCAGCAGCGAAGCCCCCAGCAGGAAGAACGCGAAAATGGTGGAATACACCGTTTTCATTGCCAGATTTCCATACAGGGAAAGCACCAGAGGATAAATGCTGAGAATCATCACAGGAACCAGAAATACAAGCAGCAGCGCCAGATATTTCCCCATTACGATCCGCAGCATGCCGGTGGGCAGGGAATACAGCAGTTGATCGGTCTTCTGCTTTTTTTCCTCTGCAAAGGTCCGCATAGTCAGAATCGGTACGATTAAAAGAAAAATAAATCCGATATTTCCTAGGACATATTCGAAATTGGAATATCCGCTCTGCAGACAGATTGCCATGGTATAGATTCCTGCAAAAAGCAGCAGAACTGCTGCAAACGCATATCCTGTAAAGGAATGATAATAGAATCTAAGCTCCCGCTTCAGAATTGCTTTCATTTGCTTTCACCTCCTCTTCGGTCAGTTCCAGGAAGACATCTTCCAGATTTGCCTTTTTCTGTTCCAGACGGATGAACTTCTTCCCTGCCGCTGCAAATGCATCAAACAGTTCCTCACGGATGTCCACATTTCCGTCGATCTGAATCGATACTTCCGTTTCCGACTCTCCGTTTCCTCCCGTCCGGGGCGTGCTGCAGCTGATTGTGCGAATTCCTCTGACCGAAGAAAGCAGCTCGCGGATTTCCTCATCCTCTGCTCTGGCTGTCAGCTCAATTGTGGTGTTTCCCGCAAACAGCTTTTCCAGATTCTCTGGTGTATCGCCTGCCACCAGATGTCCCTTTGAAATAATCAGAATCTGGTCACAGACCGACCGGACTTCCGACAAAATATGACTGCTGAGAATGACCGTATGATTTTTTCCCAGATCACGGATCAGCTGACGGATCTCGATGATCTGTCTTGGATCCAGACCTACGGTTGGTTCATCGAGAATGATGACCTCCGGATTTCCCAGAAGTGCCTGGGCAATGCCCACACGCTGGCGGTACCCTTTCGACAGATGCCGGATCATACGGCCTGCCACGTCAGTGATACAGGTTTCTTCCATAACGTGTTTTACCTGCGTGCTGCGTTCTCCTTTCGTGACTTTCTTTGCCTCCGCCACGAAAGATAAATACTCCTGTACCGTCATCTCCTGATACAGCGGTGGATTTTCCGGCAGATATCCGATCCGTTTCTTTGCTTTCCCGGATTCCTCGAAAATGTCAAACCCGCCGATCTTCACCTCGCCGGATGAAGCGGCCAGACATCCCGTCAGGATATTCATGGTGGTTGATTTACCCGCCCCATTTGGCCCCAGAAGTCCATAGACATGACCCTTCTCGATGGTGAAAGAAATGTCATCTATCGCTTTCTGATTGCCATAATGTTTGCATAAGTGATGCACTTCGATCATAAGAATGCGTCCTCCTTTTTTATTTTTGACCACATTTTAGCAGTACATTATAGCCTGCGTCAATGCAGTCAAATCAATCCTCACGCAAGATTCAGCCCCTCTTCGCCAAGTGTTTTTTTCATAAAAAAGAGGCTACATGAATATACATGTAACCTCCAAAAAATTCTTTAATTATACACAAATCCAGTCGTCAACCGCAGATAATCTTCGCAAGATGTTCCGGCTTGTCCGCCAGGATGACTGCACCGTGTTCCAGCAGAAACTCTCTGCTGCGAAAGCCCCAGGTGACGCTGATACATTCCATTCCCGCATTTCGTGCCGTATCGATATCCACGTCAGAATCTCCTATGTAGACCGCTTCCTCCCTGCAGATGTCCATCAGACGGAGCACTTCGTTGACCGAATCCGATGCCGGCTTTAGCCGTATTCCCTCCCGCTGACCTACGGCTGCATCGAGAAGGCCGGAAAAATATGTTTTGCAAAGTGTCTGTACGCCGAAGTCCGCTTTATTGGAAACGACTGCAGTGTGAACCCCTGCCTTTCTGATGGCCAGAAGCATTTCCTCGATTCCTTCATAGGCGCTGGTCTTATCGTTGCAGTGAACCGCATACCATTTCTTAAATTCTTCAAAGACCTGTTCCACCGTCTCTCTGCTGCTGCCTTCCGGCACCGCGCGCTCGATCAGCTTATGGATCCCGTTTCCCACAAACCGTCGCACTTCATCCAGCGTCCTCGGCGGAAGCCCCTGGGAAACAAGCGCATGGTTGGTACTGTCATGCAGGTCCTCCAGCGTTTCCAGCAGCGTACCATCCAGATCAAAAATCGCAAGCTTGTACTTTTTCATTCTTATTTGAACTCTTCTCTCAGTTTCTGAATCAGTTCGTCAATACGGTGAACAACCTTCACGAAGTCTTCTTCCTTATAGCCTCTGGTGGTCATCGGCGCAGTACCAATCCGGACGCCGGAGGTTTCCTTCGGAGTTCTCTTTTCGCAAGGCACGCAGTTCTTATTCAGAGTAATGCCGATTTCGTCACACCGCTCCTGCAGCACTCTGCCGCTGAACGGTTCATCGGACAGGTCCAGAAGGATCAGATGATTGTCTGTACCGCCGGTTACCACTTTATATCCCAGCCGGATAAACTCGTCGGACAGGGCCTTGCAGTTTTTCACCACCTGATGTACGTATTCTTTATATTCCGGTGTCTGTGCTTCCTCTGCACAGACAGCCTTTCCTGCGATGATGTGTTCCAGTGGGCCACCCTGTGCATATGGGAATACGGCGCTGTCCACTTTTTTCGCCAGCTCCTGCCGTGCGAAAATCAGACCTCCTCTCGGTCCGCGCAGTGTCTTATGGGTGGTGGTGGTGATGATGTCTGCGTATCCAAACGGGGATGGATGCGCCCCGCCTGCCACCAGACCGGCGATATGGGCCATATCCACCATGAAGTACGCGCCGACTTCCTTGGCAATTTCCGCGAATGCAGGGAAGTCAATGGTTCTGGAATATGCAGAAGCACCGGTGAGGATTAGTTTCGGACGGCAGCCCAGCGCTTTCTTTCTCACATCTGCCATGTCGATATATCCTCTTTCGTCCACATCATAGAACACCATGTTGTAGAGCTTGCCGCTGAAGTTTACAGCGGAGCCATGGGTCAGATGACCGCCGTTGTCAAGACTCAGGGACAGAATGGTATCTCCCGGATTCAGAATCGCCTTATAGGCTGCAAAGTTTGCCTGAGAACCACTGTGGGGCTGTACATTCACATGGTAATCGGTATCGAATACCTTTCTCCACTGATCGCAGCAGTATTCTTCCAGCTGGTCGATGAATTCGGTTCCGCCGTAATAGCGGCTTGTATTGCCGGAAGTTCTCACATAAGGATAGCCTTCCGCGTATTTCCAGGACAGACAACTGCCGCAGGCTGCCAGTACTGCTTCAGAGCAGTAGTTTTCGGAAGCGATCAGCTCCACATTATTCTTCTGCCGGTTGTACTCCTTTTCGATGAAACCGCCCACAACCGGAGAGGTCTTCTTGATAAACTCGAAATTGTCTACGTTATACGTGCTGTTGTCATTACCGTTCATATCGAACATGATGTTTCCCTCCATAGTCTGAAATAATAAATTAAATTATAACACAGCCTATGAACAGGTTCAAGGTGAATCTCTGTCGTCGGCCAAATCTTGACGACGACTCTAAATTTCCTCCAGTTTCAGAATAGAAACCTCAAATGCCTTTCGGGTTTCCACCGTCCCGTCTTCCAGCTTCTTTTTATACTCCCTGCTCTGCAGCCTTCCCTCCAGGAGCAGACGGGTTCCTACCGCCAGTTTTTCTCCGTAGCCGGCGTTTCTGCCCCACGCAATGCAAGGTATGTAGTCTGATTTATTGTACATTCGATTGACAGCCACCATCATATCACAGATATCCCGACCCAGAGGAGACGTGCGGCGGATGGGGATTTTGCACAGAAAACCCTCCAGATAAATATAGTTCTCATAATATCCGAAATCCTCGCACAAATAGATTTCTCTGGCGAAGACCACCACATTCAGCTTGTTTTTTCCTCCTGCCATTTCGTTATAGGTTCGGATCTGGCCTTTTATCTCCAGGAACTGGTTCCGGCGGGGAGGATTGTCATAGATCAGCCGTTCGGATACCATCACGTTGATCTCGTCGACATAGCCGCTGCGCCGCTGGACGCCCAGCACGAAGGTATAGAATACTTCCCCATAAGTTTTGTGACTGAATTCCAGTTCCGACATGACGATTCCGCACAGCTCCGCAATATTACTTTCCATATTCTCCTCCTGCGTTTTTAGTGTCTCTACATTCTATGAAGGAGTACCGAAAGTATTCCAGAAAGAAAAAGGCCGTCCTATGCGGACAGCCCGATGTATTCTTCTTTTTTCGTATGGATTTTGCCGATGGTCAGGGTGATGATCACCGCTCCCGCAGCCGTCAGCAGAGTGGATATCATCATCAGCCGCCCTGCACCATACAGATCCAGGATCACACCGCCCAGAAGACTGCAGATCACCGATGCAACCGTGATCATGGCCGTATATAGTGCCTGGCCTTTTACTGCTTCGCCCCGGTGCATGGTCTGATCGATAAAATGTACCATGGCAGGCAGAAACAAAGCAAAGGAGAACAACTGCAGTCCCTGTGCCAGCATTACGACCGTAACGGAATCCGCCAGCCATATCATGGCCGTCTTCACCACGAAGGCGGTCGAAGCTACTTTTAAAAGGAACTGACAGGAAAACCTCCGGTTGATCTGTTCAAACAACACCATGGTTGGGATTTCGAGGAATGCCATGACGGAAAAAATCTGTCCCATATCCTCACTGTCTCCGCCCAGCGGCGTAATCACCTGCAGCATGAAATTATTCAGCACACCGTTTCCGAAATAAATGCCCAGTACTCCGATGGTCATGAGAAAGAACATCTTGTTGCGGCGTGCAAACTGGAGCAGGTTGATCTCTTCGTCCTGCTTGTCTTCCATCTTGTCTTCCGGCAGATTCCTTTCTTCTGCAGTTTCTGCACTTCCGACATCTCTGTTCTTTTCATCCGATCCGCAGGCCTTCCGGAAATGATATGCCACCAGCACCAGACTGATCAGGTTCAGAATCATCACCACTTCTCCGGTCACCGGCAGAACCAGAATGCCCTTTTCCTCTGCCAGCGTTCCGAGGAACATAACGAGAATGGAATAGGCCAGGGAACCGAAGCTGCGGCACACGCCGAAATTTATGTGAATCCCGCTTTCCGAAAGCTTGAAGCACAGGGAATTAAACAGCGGCTGCAAGGCTGCATTTCCCGCCAGAATCAGTACATAGACGGCGGCCAGGGCCATGGACTTTTCCCGCAGAAGAAACAGTCCCAGGGTAAGCACCATGATCACCGCCAGTACCAGCTGTGAAACACCGATCAGAGACAGTTTCCTGGACCGGTCTGCCACATCGGCCAGCACCGGCTGCAAAAAAACCGCCAGAATGCTTCCCACCGCGAAGATCATGCCGATATCCGTATTCGTATACCCTCTGCCCAGAAGGAATACCGACGCGAAGCTTGCTAGCGCGCCATAGGCCATCCAGTAAAATGCGTGGATGCTGCCGTACTCCACATTGAGCAGACCTTTCATGCCTTTCATCACGCTTCCCCTGCCTCTCTCAGCACAGGGCCTTCTGCCGGAATTTCATATTTCATGATTTCCGGGAAACACTCCGTCTGAAACTGGGGACAGCCCAGACAGTCAAAAATCTGCGGTGCTTCTTCCGGCGGAACCACGGTAAAATTCAGTTTTTTATAGAATCCGGGTTTTCTGGCCACCAGCAGCAGTTCCTTCGCTCCCAGGCTTCTGGCTTCTTCCAGCGCCTTTTTCATCAGCACCTTGCCCAGTCCCATCTTTCGCAGCACCGGATCCACCGCAATGCCCTGCACCACGAAATAGCCTTCTTCTTTGATGAGGATGCAGCCTGCCACCAGATAGTCCCCGGTCTGGGTGATTTTCCAGGCGTGAAGCACATTGCTGAAATCCTTTTCGTCCTCATCGTACTCCAAACCCTGCTGGATAAAAAACTTCACCAGCCGCTCATATTCTGTTGTACTTTCCATTCTGACTTTCATCATATCCGTTTTTCCTCCAAAAGACGGCGGAGAATTCCCCGTACTGCCCCGATCAGATAAAGGGATCCGGCAAACAGTACCACGTCAAACCTCTCCCGGTCTGCCCGCTGTAGCGCTGTCACACAGGCCTTTTCCAGATCAGCTTCTGCCATACAACATGCTCCCTGCTTTTCCATATGCTCTGCCAGCGCTTCCGCAGTCATTTTTCTCGGGTTATCCGGCTCCGTAACCACGAAATCCTTCGTAATCTGCGCAAAATATCCCGTCACGGCTTCTACATCCTTGTCTGCCAGCATGCCGGTCACCATGAGGATTTTTTTCTCTTTACAGAATTTCTCCATGGCGGCCTTCAGTACTCTGGCACCGTCCTGATTATGGGCGCCGTCCAGAATCACCAGCGGCTTTTCTTCGTCTCCGCTCTGCGGTCCGGTCAGCACTTCCAGCCGTCCCGGCTGTTTCGCCGCCTTGAAGCCTTCATAAAGAGCAGTTCTCGGCAGATCGATGTCGCCACGTTCTTCCAGAATGCAAAGTGCAGCCAGCGCTGCCACCGCATTTTTGATCTGGTGTTCCCCGGTCATGGAGATCTCCAGATCATGGAATGTCACCCCCTGAAAATCCACAGTAAAGGTATAGCCGGTCAGGCTTTCTTTTTGAATGGTATAGGGGATATGGCGGGTCTCCGTGTACATGCTCTGGTGTTCCTCTGCGGCAGCATGGATCACCTCCAGCGCTTCCTCTGACTCGCAGCTGGTCACCACCGGACAGCCGTCCTTGATGATGCCTGCCTTCTCTCCGGCAATCTCTGCCAGGGTATTCCCCAGCCGGTCCATATGGTCAAAGGAAATGGACGCAATCACCGAAATCAGAGGCGCCTTACACACATTGGTGGAATCTCCTCTGCCGCCCAGTCCGACTTCCAGTACCACATAGTCACAGTTCTGCTCTTTGAAATACAGGAAGGCAACTGCTGTGATAACTTCAAACTCCGTCGGGCTCTGCTGGCCGGATGCTTCCATCACCTTTACTTTTTCCAGCACACGGTCGGTATATGCGGCCAGGTCTTCATCGCTGATATAGCTTCCCCCTGCTTCGATCCGTTCGTTGAATACTTCAATGTACGGGGAGATATACAGGCCCGTCTTGTACCCTGCCGCCTGCAGGGCGCAGTAAAGATACCGGCAGATGGATCCTTTGCCGTTGGTTCCGGCGACGTGCAGGACCTTCAGATCCTCTTGGGGATTGCCCAGCAGCTCCAGCAGCACGTTCATCCGTTCCAGTCCCAGAATGCTGCCGAATTTCCCGAATGCATGGATTTTCGTAATGGCACCGGCTGCGACTTCAGAAGCCGCAGCCGCCGCCTTTCCCAGGTCCTCGTAGACCTTCACGCCTGCCATTAGCCGTTCACCTTGGCCGATACCAGCTCCAGACGAGCGGTTACCTTGGCCAGCATTTCTTCGTATTTCACCTGTTTTTCTTTTTCTTCGTTGATGACCTTCTCCGGTGCCTTGCTGATGAAGCCCTGGTTGGACAGCTTCTTCACCACACGCTGTACTTCACCTTCCAGCCGCTTCTTTTCTTTCGTCAGACGGTCCAGCTCTGCCTTGTAATCCACCAGATCATCCAGCGGAATATAGATTTCCGCACCGTCGATTACTGCAGACATGACGTCTTCCGGCACTTCTGCCTTCGAAGCAGTAAACCGGATTTCGGTGATGTTTGCAAGGTTCTTGATATACCGTTCACCGGCCTGAATCCGGTCAGCCTTTTCGCCTTCTGCCAGAATGATGGCGTGGAGCTTTCTGCTCGGTGCAGCTTCTGCTTCCGCACGAATGTTACGGATGGCTCGGATGGCATCCATAGCCATTTCCAGGGTTGCTTCCTGTGCAGGGAAATAGCAGCCAGCGCTTGCCACCGGCCATGTGGACCGGATCAGATAGTTGTTCGGATTGTCTTTCTGTTCTTCCCCGTGAGGCAGGAAGGACCAGATCTCTTCCGTGATGAACGGCATGAACGGGTGCAGCAGCTTCAGCATGTTCTTCAGGCACATTACCAGCGTGAAGCGAACCACCTTCTTATCCTCTTCATCATCCCCCCACAGACGGGCCTTTACCAGCTCGATGTACCAGTCGCAGTACTCGTTCCAGATCAGATCGTAAATTCTCTGACCGGCCAGCGCCAGATCATATTTTTCCAGTGCGGATGTCACATATTCTACCGCATCGTTGACACGGCTGATCATCCATTTATCTTCATCCTTCAGGGCGATATTGGAGAAGTCTGTCACATCGCCGCAGGCCTTCCCGCAGCAGGTCGCGCAGCACTTGGCCATTTCTCTGAAGTTTCCTTCCTCATCCTGCAGGTTCATGATGACGAACCTGGAAGCGTTCCATAACTTGTTGGCAAAGTTCCGGCAACTTTCCAGACGATCTTCTTTAAACCGCATGTCGTTGCCCGGTGTGATACCTGTGGTCAGCATGAAACGCAGTGCATCCGCACCATACTGGTCGATGACCTCCAGAGGATCGATACCGTTGCCCAGAGACTTGGACATCTTCCGGCCTTCCGCATCCCGCACCAGACCGTGGATATATACATGTTCAAACGGAATGTCTCCCATGCCTTCGATGCCAGAGAATACCATACGGATAACCCAGAAGAAGATGATGTCATAGCCCGTAACCAGCACATTGGTTGGATAGAAATATTCCAGTTCCGGCGTCTTTTCCGGCCATCCCAGTGTAGAGAACGGCCACAGGGCAGAACTGAACCAGGTATCCAGCACATCCTCATCCTGATGGAAATGGGTGCCGCCGCACTTCGGACATTTGGCAGGTGTATCATAATCCACCACAATCTCACCGCATTCCTCGCAGTAATATGCCGGAATCCGGTGTCCCCACCACAGCTGACGGGAAATACACCAGTCGCGGATTTCTTCCAGCCAGTGAAGATAAGTCTTCTCAAAACGCTCCGGTACAAACTTCAGATCGCCCTTCTTTACCGCCTCAATGGCCGGCTTGGCCAGTTCTTCCATGGCCACGAACCACTGGTCAGACAGCATCGGTTCGATGACTGTATGGCAGCGGTAGCATTCGCCCACAGGAATGACTTTCTCTTCTGTCTTCACCAGATAACCGGCTGCATCCAGATCTGCCACCCAGGCCTTCCGGCACTCATACCGGTCCATACCGGCATATTTGCCGGCCAGCTCGTTCATGGTAGCATCCTTGTTGATGCAGGACGGACGTGCCAGGCCTGCCCGCTGACCGACCTCGAAGTCGTTCGGGTCGTGAGCCGGCGTGATCTTTACGGCACCGGTTCCTTTTTCCGGATCCGGATAGATGTCTGCGATGATTGGAATTTCCTTTCCAACCAGCGGCAGGATTACCTTCTTGCCGATCATATCCTTATATCTTTCATCAGACGGATGAACCGCAATGGCCTCATCGGCAAACATGGTCTCCGGTCTGGAGGTTGCAACCACGATGCCATCCCCCTGACCATCCGCTGCCGGATACCGGAAATACCAGTACTTTCCGGTCTTGTCCTCATGCTCTACTTCCGCATCAGACAAAGACGTACCGCACTGCGGACACCAGTTAATCAGCCTGTTACCGCGATAAATCAGTCCTTTTTCATATAACTTGATAAAGAAGGTCTTTACAGCCTTGTTGCAGCCTTCATCCATGGTGAACCGCTCCCTGCTCCAGTCGCAGGAATCGCCCAGTTTCCGGCACTGACGGGTAATCCGTCCGCCGTATTCTTCCTTCCATGCCCAGGCACGCTTCAGGAATTCCTCCCGGCCCAGATCTTCCTTTTCCAGTCCTTCTTCTTCTCTGATTTTATTTACAACCTTTACTTCAGTTGCAATGCTGGCATGGTCAGAGCCCGGCAGCCAAAGTGCACTGTAACCCTGCATTCTCTTCCAGCGGGTCAGTACATCCTGCAGCGTCTGGTCCAGCGCATGTCCCATGTGCAGCTGCCCCGTAATGTTTGGAGGCGGCATCACAATGGTAAACGGCTTCTTGTCCTTGTCTACCTCTGCCCGGAAAGAGCCTGTGGATTCCCACATCTCATAGATCCGGTCCTCGAAATCCTTCGGATTGTAATTCTTGGCTAAATTCTTCTCCATGGTGTTTCCTTTCTTTATTTGATTTCTTTTTTCTTACGATTCTCTTTTTCAGCGTTCCCCGCAAAATCCGTTTTCCCGGCATTTTCCATAATAAAAAAACGCCCTCTGCAAGCCACCGGCTCACAAAGGACGAAAAACTCTTTTCCGCGGTACCACCTTTGTTCCTGCACAAGCCCCGGACAAATAGATTTTGCTCCGAAGGCATCCGCAGGCCCTCATTCTCTTACGGACTCCAAAGCAACCTTCGAAAAGCGCTTCCTCCCGGTGCTCTCAGCCGCGGCCCGGTTCTCTGTAGAGTGCTGACCTTTCCTACTCCTCTTTTTCAAAGTCCTATGCAGTTCATAACTTATAATATTTTAAAGACTTCTGCGCCAAAAGTCAAGGGTTTGCGAAAAATCTTATATATTCTAATGTTGTGAATATCCCGTTCTATTCAGATTTTAGTAATTTCCTCGACATTCCGTACTGTCATATGTCCGTTTCCATCATAAGAAATGTGGTCTGTATAAAGTTTACACGCCTCTTGGGATGTTGCAATGACTTCTTGTTCTGTGGTCATTAAGGCAAATTCTTTCATGTCCTCGCTTATCAGCAGATAATACGCAATGCCCCGTTCATCGGAAGTCGAAAAATTCCCTTTATAAAAATGGCTGATAGATTGCAAGTTGTCGTCTTTCTGCCAGCTGATTTTCGTCTGCAAGTCTTCAACATCCGTATTCTCGACGTAGAAAATGCGGAACTCGCCAACAAAGCTGTTTTGCCTAAATAAGTATCTGGTTTTTTCACCTTTCATATAGATGGATGTCTCTTCAAGCATTACACCATCTTTGTAAACGACCGCATCAACTGTCTGATCAATTTTTTGCGTAAATGAAATCCTGTCAAGAATCCATACGGCAACAGCAATCACAAGAATTGTCCCTACGATTGGTTTCATATACTTATTCATTCATATCCCCCACAAAAAATCCCGATTATTCTTTTTGCCCAACTGCCCGCCAAACTGGAAGTTGTTGTGTTCTTATATATAGATGAAATGTCATTTCTCCTCGGGTAATAGTTCTTCTACATTCTCCTCAATCACTATAGAATTCTCAGAATGTTTAAAACTATTAAACGAAATCATACTCACCGTCACCCAGACTATATTTGCAATAATAATTGCCAACAGTATAATCCCAATGATTCTCCAAATCCTTTTGCTACGTCTATTTTTAATGGCTAACTGTTCACTAATCTTAGCGAGTTGCTCTGCTACTTCATTTTTACTGTCCTCTTGTTTAATATCGGCACCAAGTAATTCGCTTACACTCACTTCCAATACCTCTGCAATATGAGAAAGCACATCTGCATCCGGTACTGACAATCCTTTTTCCCATTTGCTAACTGTCTGTCTAACAACATTAACTTTTATCGCCAATTCTTCCTGCGTATAACCTTTTGCTTTTCTAATAGTTTTTAGATTTTCGCTGAACATTTCGTGACCTCCCGGTGTTTTGATGTTCAAATCTTACACCACTTTCCGCTGTTGCCACAAGCAACGCAAAATTACATTGTCGTATTTACTATGTTGTAATATAAAAATCAGAATTTATCATCTCCACAAATTCCGAGTTGTCGAACTGTTCATGTCTGTGCATATAATAATAGTCATACCGAGCAACCGTTCGTCGGTAACTCATTTAAATTCATTTTACTTCTTTGCATTCTGAAAGTCCATCTTGAATTTGTCTCTTTTTTCGTTATGTATATGCCGGGTAGAACAGGTTCCATGCCGCATCATACCACAGGACTCCGCGTTTCCCTACGACGATGATCAGCTGCGCGCTTTCGCCGCCTGCAGTGGACTCCAGAATTACTTGCCGGGTCGGTTCAAAGTCGATGTCCGGCCCGTGCATGGATGGGTCCATTTCCGATGCAGAGTTCAGTTCCCGTTCTTCCAGGATCTGTACGCTGCCGCTTTCTATGGCAGTTTCTGTGATGCCAAGGGACTGCAGCTGGCACTGGTATGCCTGCTGTTCTGTAAAAGTACCTTTTCGCAGAAACAGAATCGCAGAAATCATCAGAATAATTGCCAGAATATTTCGCAGAATGGTCTGCCTGCGGGTCAGTTTCCGTTTTGTCTTCTTCGTCAGAGTGATGGTCTGTTTCATACCGCTGCCTCCTCCCCTTTCGTCAGGTCCAGACGGCAGGAAGCCCTCTGCCCGAAGAAATCGTAAACCACGTCGATATATTTTGTTCCGGGGGTAAAGCCGTAGATACGGAATCGGCCCATTTTGCTGGCAGAATACGTCGCACCGTAGACCCCGTTTCTTCCATCCATCTGCGACGGATTCCAGTCATCCAGCCCATCGTCCAGCCAAGGTGCATTCCATGCCAGCGTCCTGCCCTGATCGTCTCGAAAGAAAGAAGGTGTCAGGCAAGTGATTGCTTCTTCTCCGCCTTCTCCGGTCCGCTCATAGAACAGATAGATACCGTAGTCTCCTTTCACATAGATTGAATCGTCATCCGAAATCCGGAAGCATACCACATCGGTGAAGTGGATCTGATATTGTTCCAGCTGCAGCGTCTCGTCACAGGTCACGTGGAACACCGTATCCTCTGCCAGCAGTTCCATGACGCCCTGATTTTCTGCTTCGGCCCAGCCAAAAGGCGTGTCCTCCTCGTTCATTTCCCGGATCCCGTACAGATTCACTGCGAAAACAATCAGCATGACAGCCAGCAGCGTGTTCGTCAGCAGCCAAAGCCTGCCGATCCAAGGCTGATGGGCCGTATTCAGAAGTTTTCCAAGAGACCGTGGATCTCCCATCCGCCGCAGAGCTTCTGTTTCTGCCACCTCTGCCGGAAGCCCTTTCGTTTCCAGAAACGCACATTCCTCCAGAATATGTTCTTCCAGTTCGGCCCGAATCTCATCATGATCCCAGCTGAATTTCACTTCCTGCAGCACATCTTCGAAAAATGCACGGACCGCCTCGCTCCTGCCCTTGCCGGTGACTGGGTCCGTTCTGTCATTCGCGTTCCTATTCATGGTAAATCACCCTTTCCACTCCATCTGACAATTCACGATACAGCTACACACGTCCCAGTGCAATCTTGCGTCCCAGGATTACCTTGTTAACAGCAGTGCTGAAGGTTTCCCACTGCTCTATTTCGTGCTCCAGCTGGGTGCGGCCAGCCTTCGTAATCTGGTAATATTTCCGCTCTCTGCCGCTGTCCAGCTTTTCTTTATAGGATATAACCAGCCCCCGGCTTTCCAGTTTATGCAGAATCGGATACAGCGTGCCCTCATTATACAGGAACGTCTCGTCCGAACGTTCCTCCAGCGTCCGGATCATTTCATATCCGTAACAGTCTTTTTCTGCCAGCAGAGACAGCACCAGAAGTGCCGAACTGCCGCCGATTAATCCCTTGTCAAAATTCATGTTTTCGCCTCCTCGCCGTCAATATCCTGTCGCTGTACATCATATACCTCGAATCTCAAGGTATATTTCTTATTCTGAATTATACCTTGAGGTTCAAGGTATGTCAAGCCGCTTTTTCACCTGACGAAAAAATCACGCCAGACGTTTCGTACTGACGTGATATATCGATGTTTATTCGTAATGGGTCCACATGCGCAGCACATGAACAATCTGTTTTTCTTCCAGTACTTCATAGACGAGACGGTGCTGGTAATTGATGCGCCTGGAGTACAGTCCTTTCATATTACCTTTCAATGCCTCGTAAGGTGGCGGATTTCGGTAAGGATTTTCTTTTATCACCGCCAGCAGTTCTCTGGCTTGTGTCTCAAGTCCTGCCTGTTTCAGAAGGTGTCTGTCCCTGGCAGCTCGTTTGCTGAGTATGATCTCATACATCACCATGCCTCACTCTCATCATATGGCACGCCTTCTTCCAGCGGTTCCTTCCTTGCCTGCAGAATGCTTTCGGCCATCCCCGGCAGGGCATTCAGATACAGAGTTTCCTGAATTGCATTCCAGTCCTGTTCCGACAGAATCACCATATTATTTCCCGTGGCAGCGTTATAGACGAAAACCTCTTCATGAAATTCATTCACATCATTGGCAATATTATAAATCTCTTTCCGCGCATTGGTAATGCTGATGGTCTTTTTCATTGCAGCACCTCCTCATGCTTCGATTATAGCGTACGGATTTACGTACGTCAAGAAAAATTCCCGATATGAAATATTAATTCTGCAGATTCGTCTCGTCCACCAGCCTTGCGGCGTCTTCCTCCGTCATACCTTCTACACAAGATATGGAGTAACTGAATCCGTCCTGCTGCCACAGAATCAGACCAATGCGGCCTTCATTTCCCTTTGCCTCTGCAGTGAGACCACCGTCTGTGTGCAGCGTTGTTTCCTCCTCATACAGATTATAGTCCCCGGAGTTGTCATCTTCACCTCTGGATTTTCGGAAAACCAGTACCTGTTTCTCCGTCTCGCCGGTATATGTGATTTCTGCCAGCTGCTGATCCCAGGCGCAATACACAATTTCTGCCGGTATAAACGGCAACTCTGTCAGTTCTTCCACAGGAAAGCCAACTTCCTCTGCCAGTTCTTCTGCGGACGCTGTCTGTGTAATCACCGGCCCCGGTATCATAACATTCGGTCCCGAAGGCTTCTCCGGTGTGAATCCATCTGTGAAAAAGGCAATTCCACAGGCGGCGATCATAAGGCAGGCTGCTGCAGCCAGTCCCTTCTTCCAGGTGCTTCGAAGCACTTTACGCTCTGCCTGCGGTTTACGCGCACCTTTCCGAATCGAATCATCCTCCATCTGCTCCAGTGGGATTTCCTGCAGATTGGCCAGAATCCGGCTGCGCATCGCATCGGTCACCTTGATTTCTTCCATGACTTCCTCATATCTCTTCATCGAAATCATACTCCTCTCGCAGGATCTGCTTCAGCCTGAGTCTTCCGCGGCGCAGATCAGAACGTACACTCACTTCCTTCTTGTCAAGAATCCGTGCAATCTGTGCCACGGAACAGTCCTCGCAGTAAAACAGATGAATGGCTTCCCGATACTGCTGCGGCAGCTGTTTCACAGCATCCCATACAAAGGACAGGTCAGGACGCTGCCGGGCAGCAAGCTGCTCATCCAGAGGATCCGCCTCGCGGATCCGGTTATATGCAATTCGATTTTTGCTCAGGTTAGCCGCAACCCGCAGCATCCAGGCTTTCTCATGGGTTTCATCCTTCAACTGCGGCCGGACCCGGAGATACTGCACCAGGGTATCCTGCAAAATATCCTCTGCATCACTGGGATTCTGCAGATAGGAATAGGCAAGGCGCAGGACCGAATTGCCCCAGGTATCCAGCAGGTACTCGGCCTGCCGGTTCCAGTCCGTGCCGCCTGACCCGCACGCATCGGAAGCGTCCGTCTCACCAGTTCTGCAGGCGCGAACTTCCAGCCCTGCAGCACGATATACGGTTCTGAAAAAAGACCGCAGCAGGCCATAATAATCCGGCTGCGGTTTATGAATGAAATTCTGATGTAAAATGATTTGCATTCTGATTCTCCATGAAGAAAGACTCTGTAATTATGCTACTTCAGAAACCAGTGCCATCAGTTCTGCCTGGCTCATCGGCACAGAGGTGCTGACAGCATAAGTATATCCGTTTTCACACCAGTTTGCAACTGTGAACCGGCTGCCGTCCCCTTTCAGAACAACGTCGGCAGTCCCTTTCTTTCCGGTCATTGTATTCTTAAATTCTGTAAAGATTCCGCTGATATCTTCTTTACCGTGGGCTTTGCGAATGCAGATTTCTTTCCCGTCTGCGTTCTGCAAAACTTCCAGTAATTCTCCGCCGATCACCGTGTATTGCACATTCTTCCGGAAAGATGCAGGCAGTGTCATGGTAAAACCGACCGCCTTTTCTGCCTCTTTCATCGTATCAAACGAAATCATGGGATTCGAAATCTGCTGTCCCTGTTCCCCGGAACCGGTATGTATCACAATGGTATTCCCATTCACAGTGTAGCTGCCATCTACGCATCCCATCAGTACATAAAAGATTTCCAGCGGTGCATACATTACACCTCCACTGACGCACGGTGCCATCCCCAGAGAAAACGGGCCAGTGGCGCCCACCGCGTCCTTGATGCTGGTAACTGCCTGGTAGCGGTCCACGCCCATGGTCAGTGTCGTATGCATCATTCCATTGTCCAGACGCACTTTCAGCACGCCGTTCTTTTTTGATTTTTTCACTGTAAAGCCAAGGGCCTTCGCCGTCTTCGTCAGCGGCACCATGGTGACGGCTTGGATTGTGGTATTCTTTCCGTCAATCTGCAGGGTACTCTGTCCGGAGAACCCGCCTGCCGCAGGAGAAATCACTTCCGGTCCCGGTGAAATCACAAGCACATCCTCTTCTTCCGCAGCCCAGGCAGGCACTGCCATGGTGCAAAGCATAGCAATCATCAGTAAAAGCGTAATCCATTTTTTCATCTTGTTCAAATCCTTTCTGTTTCTAAATTATTCTCTCAGAAGTTCCCTTCTATATGGGAAACAGTTCAGCAAACAGAAAAGTTGCAGCAAAATGAAAAATTTTTATTTCCAGATCATGCACACCGGTTTAGGAAGCACATAACGCATTCCGGTCTCAGAAAGCAGACCGGTATCCCCATCCACAGAAAGCACCGTAATGTCGGAAGAATCCTGATGGCAGACGTAGACGAACCGCCCATCCGGGGAGCAGGTAAATTCCCGCGGCGTTCTGCCGCCGGTGGAAATCCGCTGTTTCAGCTGAAGGCTTCCGCCGTCTGCATGGAAAACAGCCAGGCTGTCATGCCCTCGGTTGGAGACCGCCAGCGTCTTCCCGTCGGGGAAGAAATGGATGGCTGCCGCCGTATTTTCCCCCGCAAAATCCGCAGGTAGGGTGCTTTCTTTCTGTAGGAAGGTCAGTCTTCCGTCATGATATCCATAGGAACATACTGTATTTCCCAACTCCGTCACCACATAGGCAAACCGGCCGTCCGAACTGAATGCAATATGCCGCGGGCCTTCCCCATTCAGCGTCCGGATGAAGCTTCCTGCATTGGGATTGATGCCCTGTTCCGGATCCAATGGATAAAAGACCACCGCATCAATACCAAGATCGCAGACCGCCAGATACTTCCGATCCGGCGTGATCTGTGTGATGTGAATATGGGCTTTTTCCTGTCTATGGGGATTTACGCCATGCCCCGGATGGGCGATAACCAGCGGATTGTCTTTCAGTCTGCCGGTTTCCCTGTCCGTATCAAACACAGACAGGGTTCCTTCTGTGTAGTTGGCGGTATAGACAAACCGGCCGTCCGGAGAGACGGAAACGTAGCATGGATCCTTTCCGCCGGTTCCCTCCATATTGAGAAGTTGCAGATGCCCATCCTCTTCCATCCTGCAGGCAGCTGCTGCACCACCGTTCTTTCCCTGATACTCCCAGGTTTCCGACACAGCGTAAAGAAACCGTCCGTCGGGAGAGATGGAAAGATGGGACGGATTTTCCACATCCAATGCGTCCAGAATCTGCACACTGCCGGATTCTGCATCCACCTCTGCGCGAAAAATACCTCCGTCCGGTCCTTTGGAATAGGTTCCGATATATGCCGTTCTTTTTGACATGAAGCGTTCCTCCCCGTTACTCGTCCTTCTTTCTGTCCTGAACCATCTGCATAGCCTCTTCATAGGTGGCTTTCTTCCAGTCCTCATTGACCCATGGAATCTTTTCATCCCGTTCCAGCATACCCGGCAGGATCAGGCCGCCGTCTACCCGGACGGTGATACCGGTAATATAGGAGGCTTTCTCACTGGCAAGAAATGCAACCACCTCACCGTTGTCTCTCGGTGTGCCCACCCGGTGCATCGGAATGGATTCAGTGACAAACGGAGAATGGAGCCGGTGTTCTTCGCCTGGCTTCGGCTGCCATGTAGCGCCGGGAGCCACACAGTTTACCCGGATGTTATAGGCAGACAAATCCAGAGCCATGGACTCAGCCGCCCGCTTTACGCAGGCCTTAAATCCGCCGTACAGATAATCGTCCGGATAGGCCATCTCTGCCCGGGAAGAAGTAATGAAAATAATGCTGCCTTCGGTTTTATCCGCAACCATATGCCGCGCTGCTGCACCGGCACACAGAATATAGTTCCGGAAATTGACCATATAGACTTCATCCACGTTTTCCGGTGTGGCCGTCAGAATACTTCCGCGAAAGTCGCCGTTTCCTGCATTGCAAACCAGCAGATCCAGATGTCCGCCCAGATCCTCATGGGCCTGATCCACAATCTGCTGGGGTACCTGTGGCTGGTTCAGGCTGGCCTGGTAAACAAAACATTTCCTGCCCAGCGCTTCGATCCGGTTCTGTGTATCAAGTGCGCCCTCTCTGCGGGAATTATAGGTGATTGCCACATCGTATCCGTGCTCTGCCAGAACCACGGCGATTCCCTGTCCGATATTATGGCTTGCGCCGGTCACCAGTGCTGTTTTATTCATCTTTCGTTCCTCCTGCTTCCAGAAAATCTTTCCGGTAGTTTACTCCGAAATACTCTGCCAGCTGTTTCAGCTGCCCGTCCGTAATGGTGTTGATCCGCGGCAGATGGGCCGTCAGCATATAGATCTGCGCAGCTTTTTCCACCGTCTCAATGAGACCGAATGCTTCATCCATGGTCCTTCCGGCACCATAGATTCCGTGCATGCCCCAGATCACCAGGCGGTATGTTTTCATTTTTTCAGCTGTAGCCTCGCCGATTTCGTTGGTTCCGCAAAGCATCCACGGCAGAACGCCGATGCCGTCCGGGAACACGACGATGCACTCCGTACACATCTGCCACAGGGTATGGGTGATTTCCTTTTCCTCCAGCACATGGACGTAATTCATGGCCAGGGTATGGGTCGGATGGCAGTGAATGATAACCCGGTTTCCCGGATCCACCGATAATCTGGCCATATGGCTCATGAGATGTGCCGGGAACTCGGAAGTAAAGGTGCCGCCATCGCAGAATCCCCAGAGCAGTTCCGCAGAATTGCCGTCCCCACTGATTCGCAGAATTCCTAGGTTGCGCTCCGGATCATCGTTTACGTTTTTGAAATATTTCCCGGTACCGGTCACAATGAACAGCTTCCCGGCCAGGGATCCGGCTTCGAAGCCCAGCGGCAGAATCCGTTTCACAGCCTGCAGTTCCAGATATTCAACGACTTCTTTTTCATCCAGCATGCAGCTGATATTCCCGCCGTTTCTTTCGTCCCAGCCCAGCCGGTACATGTTGGCTGCCGCATTTCGCGTTTCTGTCAGAAACGGTGCGGATAATATATCTTTCATTCTTCTATTTCCTCCTGGATAATACCTCTTCTTCATAGTTTTTTACGGCGTCAAACCATTCCCCGTCCAGCGGCGCGCCGCAGGATCTGCAGTACTGGTCCCAGACTTCGCCGAACGGCATGGTCTGCATTTCCTCCTGCTGGATCATCACCTCGGTCCATCTTCCTTCATTCTGCAGCGCCGTCAGATCCGGTGACAGCAGTGCCATCAGCAACGCTTTCTGCATGCTGCGGAATCCCACGACCCAGGCCGCAATCCGGTTGATGGATGCATCGAAATAGTCCAGTGCCATGTGTACCTTTCCGACCAGGCCGCCGCACCGTACAATCTCCCGGCAGATTTCCTTCGTCTCATCATCCAGCCGCACCACATGGTCGCTGTCCCAGCGGATCGGCCGGGTGATATGCAGAGCGATTTCCGGGAAGAAGGTCAGCAGGGCCGGAATCTTATCGCTGACCATCTCCGTGGGATGATAATGACCGTTATCCATCAGCGGAATGCACTTTTCCGGATTGGAAGCCGCATAGCTCAGGGCAAATTCCGAGGAACCGGCCGTATAAGCCTCCACGCCGATACCGAATACCTTGGACTCAATGCACGGCTTTACTTTTTTAAAGTCAAAGGGCTCCGAAAGGATCTCGTCAAGAGACTTACGGTAACGAAGCCGCGGACCCAGTCTGTCTGCAGGGATATCCTTGAATCCGTCTCCGATCCAGATATTCATCACACAGGGCTGTCCCAGTTCCTCTGCCAGGTACTGTGAAATCCGGATGCATGCTTTCCCATGCTCCACCCAGAATTTTCGAGTGGTTTCATCCGGCGAGGTCAGTGTCAGCGGATCACAATTAGGATGGGAGAAGAAGGTAGGATTGAAATCACAGCCCAGGTCTCTCTCTTTGCAGAATTCCACCCAGCGCCTGAAATGCTTTGGTTCCAGCTTGTCCCGGTCTGCCCATCCTCCGTTTGTCTCGTCGAAAATGGCATAGCTGGCGTGGAGGTTCATTTTTTTCGTGCCAGGACAAAGCTGCAGCACCAGATCCAGATCCTCCATCAGTTCTTCCGGATTCCGTGCTCTACCCGGATAATTACCGGTGGTCTGGATTCCTCCCGTCAGTGGTTTTTCAGGATCCGTATCGAAGCCCCGCACATCGTCACCCTGCCAGCAGTGCAGGGAAACGGGAACCCTCTTCAGCATTTCAATAGCATTTTCTGTATCTATGCCGATCTTCGCATATCGATCTCTTGCCTCCTGATAACTCATCGTTTCTCCTTTCTTTTCATCTGCAGTTTCAGATTGCCAAGGGCCGTCGCTTCGATGGGAAGAGCCATCACCTTTTTTCCAGTCGCCGCTTCTGTCAACCGGTTCAGAAAAGTATTCTTCGCACCGCCGCCCACGATATACAATCCGTTATACGTTCTTCCGGTGTTTTCTTCCAGCTCCTGCAGTGCTCTGCCGTAACTGTCCGCCAGAGATAGAAACGCACATCGGAAATAGTCTGCTTCCGTTTCCGGTTTTTCTGCCAAATTTTCGTCAAAAGCATCCTTCATGCTGACCGGTGCCAGAAAAGCATCCTCTTCTGCCCGAATCCGGCCGCCAAACCGGCTCTGTTCTGCTTCTTCCATGATCTGCCCGAAACTCTTCTCCGGACAGAGCTCACGGCGGAGCTCCTGCACCAGCCAGAGGCCCATGATATTCTTCTGAAAACGGTAATATCCCACACCGCCTTCATTGGTCCAGTTTCCGATCATGGCTTCTGACGTGGCTGCAGACTTCGGTGTTTTCACCCCCAGCAGCGACCAGGTGCCGGATGAAATATACGGCTGATTCTCCGCCATCGGGATGCCCTCCACGGCAGAAGCTGTGTCATGGGTCGCACAGAGCATACACCGGATTCCCCGGTAAGTACCAATGACATCACCCGGTTTCTGCAGTTTTGGAAACAGTTTCGCCGGATATCCCAGCGTTTCCAGCAGGTATGAATCATATTCCCCCGTTTCGGCGCTGACCAGTCCAGTGGTCGTCCCGTTGGTGTATTCCCTTGATTTTTCACCACACAGCTTCCACAGCAGATATTCCGGCATCATCAGCAGGTCATCTGCCTGGTCCAGTCTTCCGGCAGCCTTGTCCGCAGAAAGCTGGTATATGGTGTTGAATGGCTGAAACTGGATACCTGTTCTCCGGTATAATTCCAGGAACGGAATCTTTTCATGGACCAGGGGAATCACATCTTCCGTCCGGCTGTCCCGATAGGCATAGCAGGGACCAATTTCTTTCCCATTCTGCAGCAGAACATAGTCCACGCCCCAGGTATCGATGGCAAGACTTTCCACGGAACCACAAGCAGCGATTGCCGCATCAATGCCCTTTTTTACGTGGAATACCAGGTGGTTCGTATCCCATGTCAGGCACCCGTCTTTCCGTACCATCCCGTTGGGGAATCGGTATACTTCCTTTGTCTTTCTTTCTCCGCCCTCGCTCCAGCCCACGATATGCCGGCCGGAGGATGCGCCGATATCAATTGCCAGATAGTACTTCATAGTTGAAACATCCTGTAAAATATCTGATCGATCCATGGTTCCGGCAGCACGGACATCAGCTTGACGCCCAGATTGTGATTACAGGAATACACGATTTTCGGTTTCGGATCGGTCACTGCTTTTAAAACAACCTTCGCCATTTCATCCGGGTCCTTCGCATTCTTCGTACCGTTCAGCAGCAGCGGACGCATCTTTTCCAGCACCCCTCTGAAATGAACGGAGTTTTCAGTGATCCTCTGAAAGATCTCTCCCGTACTCTGTTCCATCTCTGTGCGGAATGCGCCGGGGCGAATGGTGATCACCGGAATCCCGATATATTTCAGTTCTCTCCGCAGGCCATCGGAATAGCTTTCCACCGCATGCTTGCTGGTGGTATAAAAGCCGTTGAACGGAACCACGGCGTACGTGCCGTATTCACTGGAAAAGTTCAGAATTCTTCCGTGGCCCTTTTCAATCATCGGAAAAAACACCCGGTTGACCCGACTCATTCCCAACAGGTTCACGTTCATGATCTGTTCCAGCCTTCCCTCCGGTTCTTCCAGAAGGGATCCCATGAACATGATGCCTGAAATGTTGATGACCGCATCCAGATGATCTGTCTCCCGGCTGATTTCTTCAAATGCAGCTTCCACACTTTCCTCTCTGGAAATATCCATCACCACAGGATGAAACTGCGGATGTTCGATGGCAGACGTCCGCCGGTTGCATCCGAACACATCATAGCCCGCTTCCAGAAGACGCAGTGCCACTGCTTTCCCGATGCCACCGCTGGTTCCTGTCACCAGTACATACTTCTTCATTTTCCGCTCTCCTTTCTTTCAAATACGTGTCTGCCGGCCTGCACATGTTTCTCCGTACCATCCGGCAGAAGAATCCGCGCACTGCAGCCTGCAGGCACCGATATTTCAAATACCGTCTCTCCCTCATCTCTGTGCCAACCGCTTTCCACCAGTCCGAAAACGCTGCGGTATGAGGCCTTCGCATGGGTAAAACTGCCGCCGGGTCTGGGTGCAATGATAAAATGGTTCTCTCCATCCGGCCGGATGCCGCACATGGTGTGAAACAGCCATTCGCAGACAGCACCCTTGGAATAATGGTTCAGGGATGCAATTCCATCCTGAGCATTGGTACCTTCCCAGGATTCCCAGATGGTGGTGGCACCGTTGCACGCCATGTACAGCCAGCCGGGCATGTCTTCATTCTCCAGCAGACGGTATGCGGCATCCAGATCATATTCTGCCAGTACACTTAAAATCAAAGGCGTGGACAGAAAACCGGTGCCCAGACGCCAGCCGTAATGCTCCAGTGCCTGCAAAAGCCGTTTCTGCGCGTAGGCTTTCTGTTCTTCATTGAGCAGGTCCAGGGCAAGGGGACGGACCAGCTGTGCCTGGCGATCCGTATCCAGCGAGAATTCCCGGGTCTCTACCAGCACCTGATATGCTTTCCTGCAACCTTCATGGTATTTCCGATACAGCTCAGCATCCTCTGCTTTTCCCAGGAAATCAGCAATTTCCGCCATGATCCCCATCACATATGCCGTGTATGCCGTAGAAACCTCCGGATGTGGCGAAGCAAAATCCGTCCACTTCATCTGGTGCACATCGGCCGGTTCTGCCCATTCTCCATAGCTCTGACCACAGTTTACTGTAAATTTTTTCAGTGAATGATTCATAGGAAGAGGCCTTGCATACGGTCCGCCCCATTTCCCGCACCGTTTTATCATAAACTGTGCATACTGCTTCATCCCCGGATACAGATCCTGCAGAATCCGCGCATCTCCATAGAGTTTCCAGAACCGGTACGGAATCAGAATCCCTGCATCCGACCAACCGACACTGCCGTTCATGACCCACATATAGAAATCCACGCCGCCAGAAGGTGCGATCTGCGGAAGCCTGCCGCTTTTCCGCTGCCAGTCGTACATATCCCGGAGATACTTGCGGAAAAACGTTTCCACATCAAATAGATAGCCTGCCGTATCGAAAAAGATCTGGGCATCGCCCGTCCATCCATGACGTTCCCGCGTCGGGCAGTCGGTAGGTACATCGAGGAAATTCCCCTTGGCAGACCAGATGGTTGCCTCCACAAACTGGTTCAACAGCGGACTGGAGCTTTCAAAAGAGCCGGCAGGTTCCAGATCGGAATACACCGCGATGGCCGTAAAGTCCTCCGGCCGGAACGCAGCCTCGGTCTCCAGCAGCACATAGCGGAATCCAAAGACGGCAAACCGGGTTTTATACCGGTTTTCCCCGTCCCGACACCAGTACTGTACCTGCTGCAGCGGCGTGGTTATTTTCTGATTGCTGCACTGAATGTTTTCCTGCGTGAATTCCCCGTTTCCATCCAACAGTTCCCCGAACCGGAGAAACACATGCTGCCCTTTCACTGCCTGTACTGTAAATTCCACATATCCGGCTATATTCTGCCCGAAATCCAGAACAGTCTTTCCCGAAGGCGTTAAAATAAGCTCCGGTTTGAACCGCTCATGTTCCGTTACCGGTACGTTATCCGATGCCGACGGCACGACGTTGTGTGCGGTGGCACGCGCTTTTCCGCAGAAGGAAGGCATGCGGAAAGCTTCCACGACTTCGCCGTCCTTATTATCTGCAAACCGGACCGGGCCATCGTTGCTCCACTGCCAGGTTTCATCGGTTCCGATGATCTGGGTGGTTCCGTCTGCATACCGGATTTCCAGCTGTGCCAGACATTTGGTCTGCGTACCGTACTGATTTTTCAGGCCCCATGCACCGCAGCTGCCCCGGTACCAGCCATCTGCCAGTTCGATGGTCAGCTGATGATCCCCGGTCTGCAGCAGATCTGTGACATCACAGGTCTGATACTGGACCCGCTTCCGGTAGTCGGTATGCCCCGGTGCCAGGCAGAAATGACCGATTTTCCGGTCGTCCAGTCTGGCTTCATACAGACCGCATGCCGTGATATACAGCCTTGCCCTGACCACAGGGCCGGGAATGTGGATTTTGCGGAGAAAACAATCCACCGGATACCTTTCCTTCTTTCGGACCCGATAATCTCCGGCAATCCACCGTGCCTGCCAGTCCTGGGGCGACAGAAGCCCAATCTCGAAATATGCTTCCTCCGACCATGGCCCCGCCATATGGTTTTCGTCCCACAAACGCACTTTCCAAAATACGCAGGTCCGGCTTTTCAGCGCCGCCCCGGCATAGTCGCCGTGCATGGTGCCTGCCTCCACCTTTCCCGAATCCCACAAAACAGAGTCATCTGCAGCATCCGCATCCCGACAGACGATCTGAAATGCGGTCTGAGTGATTCCGTCTTCGCAGTTCCAGAAGAGCCGCGGATTTGTGCAGTCAATGCCCAGTGGGTGCTTCAGGTATTCGGTTCGTAATCGTACTGCTTTCATTTTCTACCCCTCCTGCCGGGTGCGGGCGGCCAGTTCCGCCTGAATTTTTTTACGGTATGCCGCCCCTTCCTTCTGCTCTTTCTCCCAGAGACGGTCGATGGCTGCCTGCTTTTTTAATGCTTTTTCGGAGAGAACGGACGACTGCCTGGTTTCCTGTGCCGATGGCTCTTCTTCCGTCCAGGTCTTCCCTGCCGCTTCCCATTCTGCTTTTCGGTAAGCCACGATTTCCGCCTGCTTTCTGGTGATGGTCTTTTCCACATTGAGGAAAATCAGAAGTACGGTCAGAATCAGTCCGGTGATGACCTCCAGTCCCACGAAGGAGAAGGTGATTGTGCCAAGAACACTGTCCGGCTGGCTGCTGGCGATGGTGTTTCCTGCGCTGTCGATGACCGGTGCGATATAGCCGGCTGCGGAGAGCATGCCATTGAAAATGCCGGTGCAAATGCCCACCATAGCAACGGCGATGATGTTATAGATGGACATGGCCGTGCCGTCACAGCGGATTCCGGTTTTCCACTCCACATGATCCAGCGTATCGGCGAAAAGCGCCATAAAAACGTAAGCACACGGCAGTCCGCCGATATTTTTGATGAACTGCCCGGTCAGGACTACAGCCATGCTGTCAGGCAAAATGCAGCAGATGGCACTGCCTGCCGCATAAAGGAGGAAGCCCCACATGGTCAGGTTCCGCTTGCCGAATTTCTTTGCCAGCGGCCATACAGCGAAGATCCCGATGCCCATAGGGATTCCGCCGATGACGGAAACCATGGTCTGGGTAATGCCGTCATTATAGCTTCCCAGCACATAGTTGCAGTAATAGACCAGGCTCAGGTTTTTCAGGCTGGTTCCCAGGTTCCATACCAGGAAGTATATGAAAATGATCAGGGTGTATTTGTCTGTGAATACGATCTTCAGCTGGGTCAGGAACGGGATTTTTTTCGGTTCTTCTTCGGCGGTTTCCTCGGTGACACGCTCTCTGGTGAAATAGTATTCCATCAGAGTCAGAGGCAATGCCAGGATCGAGAGAATGCTCATGAGGCGGATCCATTTCGAACCGTCAGCACCAATGGCCGGCATGACCACCATCGGGAAGATCATGGCCACAATGATGCCGGAGATCATGATGGTAGCAATCTGATTGAAAACAGACAGCCCACCCCGCTGCACGGTGTTTCGTGTGGACAGAGGAACCATCAGGTTGTGGCTCATGTTATAGATCGTATATGCAAAGGAATAGAACAGGTTATAGGAGATCATGACCCACCAGACCTGCACCGTTTCATTTCCGTTCGGCACCGTGAAAAGCAGAATGCCGGTCAGAGCCAAAAGCGGTGCGGAAAGCAGCAACCACGGGCGGGCTTTTCCCTGCTTCGTTCTGGTACGGTCGATAATATACCCCATGATCACGTTGGTCACTGCATCCAGGATTTTGGAGCCGATGGGAAATACGGCAAGGAACATACCGCCCCAGACACTGGTCAGCTTCAGTACATCGGTATAATAGACATTCAGATATGTAGCCAGCACCGCATTCAGCAGCAGCGCCCCGCAGGGACCGATCAGATAACCAAGCCATTTTTCCGCGCGGGTCACTTCCTTCGAGCGGATACGGCTCTGCAGCGACCGGCTGTTCAGAATTTTTGCGTTTTCCATTCTGTCACTCCTCCTTATTTTTCTTTCGGCAGTTTCGGAACGCGGATCGGGCTGCAGATGCAGCGCAGGCCCCGAAGGATATGCCCGTTGGTCAGTTCCACGAAACCGCAGGCCAGGTTATACGGCAGAGACTTGCCGGACGACATGGACATGGAGCGGACGGAGTTGGATTCCAAGATCCGCTTCAGGAACTGTGCCCCCTTGATCTTATTATCCCGCTCTGCCCCCTCCGGCAGAGAAAGAGCCTGCTTCATCTGCTTATTTGCCACGCTCAGTACGGCATGGAACAGGATTTTACCCAGGAAGGTCTGCTGCAGATCCGTAAACCGGGACTCCAGCGTCACAGGAAACGACGGCGGCAGCTGTGGGATTTCCTGTCCGCTCATGGCGCAGAACGCAGCCTGCGACATCTGTTCCACATCTGCACCGTGGTATGCCTCTATCGCAGTCCGGACCTCGTCAGACACGCCATCGCCATCCCATTCCGGTTCCGCAGAACCTGCAAGCTGCAGGGAAGTTTCCCACCGCACGGTCTGGCAGTCGGTGCATAGCTGGAATTGGTACATACCGTCTTCCAGAACCCACTGCTGTTTCCGGATGCTGTAGTAGCGAAGGTCGTCCGTATTCAGGGAGATTGAGACATGTTTTTTCTCACCCGGCTGCAGATACACCTTCGCAAACCCCCGTAGTTCCCTTTCCGGACAGAATGTGACCTTGCCGGGTGCCTTCACATAGAGCTGTACCACATCGGCACCTGCACAGGTTCCGGTGTTCCTCACGTCGCAGGAAACGGTGATCGTCCCTTTTTTTGAAGGATCCTCCGAAGGTTTCTCCCGCTGAATCGCCGGGTTTTCCCACTGAAACGTGGTATAGGACAGGCCGTAGCCGAAAGGATACCGAACTGGTTTATCTGCCGTCAGATAATACCGGTAGCCCACATACACGCTTTCTTTATAGATTTCCTGCGGATTCCGGCTGAATTCTCCTCCAAACGGCACGTCCTCATAGCGAAGCGGCCAGGTTTCCGACAGATGTCCGGAAGGGCTTACCTCGCCCCAGAGCAGCTTCCGTACTGCGGCGCCGCCGTTCTGTCCCGGCAGGAAGAGATCCAGAATGGAATCTGCTTTCTCTGCAAACGGAAGCTCCATGACGCCGCCGCCGAAGAGAATCACGATCAGGGATTTTTCCGTTCCGTTCACCGCATCAGCCAGAGCATCGATCAGAGCCAGCTGATTTTCCGGCAGCTTCAGATCCTGTCGATCGCAGCCTTCACTTTCGATGGCGTCAGTCAGTCCGGCAAATACCAGCACTGTGTTGCAGTCCGCTGCTTTTTTCACCGCTTCTTCAATCCAGGCAGTCCGGGGCGCAGTATCATTTTCACCATAGCCTCTGGCCCACTGATATGTGATGCCCGCTTCGTCAAAGGCATCCTTCGGCGTGGTCAGTCTGGACGGACATATCATGGAACTTCCCGCTCCCTGATACCGCATTTTCTCAAAGAGATCGCCGGTTACCAGCAGCGTTTCCGTCCCTTTCAGTGGCAGACAGCCGTTATTTTTCAGAAGCACGGCAGAATCCGCCGCGATTTCTCCTGCCAGCACATGATGCCGGTCAAAATCTGCAGCCTCCCCCTTTTCTCTCGTCACATGGGTTTCTACCAGCTGCAGGATATGTTTCACGGCTTCATCCAGCACAGACTCCGGCAGGCTTCCGTCCTGCACCCGGTCCAGGATCCATTTGCGGCAGATCTTCGTATCCCCTGGCATTTCCAGATCTAACCCGGCCTTCAGGCCTTCGGTCCGGTCCCGGATTCCGCCCCAGTCGGTCATCACTGCACCGTCAAAGCCCCATTCTTTCCGCAGGACATCGGTCAGGAGCCACCGGTTTTCCGCGCAGTAGGTTCCGTTAATCCGGTTGTATGCACTCATCATGGTAGCAGGATGTGCTTTTCTCACCACATGCTCGAAAGACTTCAGATAGATTTCCCGTATGACCCGGTCATCGGCGATGCTGTCCCCCATGAACCGGTAATTTTCACTGTTATTCAGAGCGAAATGTTTCACCGAAACGCCGACGCCGCCGGACTGGACTCCTTCCACCTCTGCACCGGCCATCGATCCGGACAGCAGCGGATCCTCCGAAAAATATTCAAAATTCCGTCCGCACAGAGGATTTCGCTTGATATTTGCACCGGGTCCCAGAAGGACATGCACGCCGTACTGTCTGCATTCCTCTGCAATGGCACTGCCCATCTTCCGCAGATTTTCCGGATTCCAGCTCGATGACGTAGCTACCGCCGTGGGAAACGCAGTTGCCGGCTCGCTCTGTGCAATCCCGTTATCCTGCGCTCCGGTCTGTTTCCGCAGTCCGTGGGGACCGTCAGCCATACACAGCGCCGGAATCCCCAGCCGCGGAATTTCATTGGTATACATGAAATCCGTGCCGGATACCAGCGCCGCTTTCTCTTCCAGTGTCAGTTCTTTCATCCATTTCTCTGTCTTCACCGCTCACGCCTCCTTCAGGTCTTTTCTACTGTCATCATAGCACAGCGGATTTGATTTTGCTTGCATATCTGTATCTGATAACGTATAATTGTAACCAGTTGGAGGCGCATATTTCGGAGGTGCATAGTATGAACGGAATTGATATGAAATATCTGTGTACAGTGATCGGGAATCTTTCCGGGATACCCATCCGTCTGTATGATGGGGATGCGCTGGTCTTCCAGTATTCGCTGGTACAGCTTCCGGTGGATCCCCTTGTTCTGTGGAAAGAACCCATCTGGGCTGTTGCCTCTCATGTGGGCTATTTCATTACGGATGATTTCCACTATTTCGGCATCATCAATTCCGGCAGCCAGAAATGCATCATCGGTCCCACCCGTCAGGTCGCCTGCTCCACCCAGGACCTGCGGAAGCTGGCATTCCGCGCAGATGTGCCGGCCGATGACATGGATGACTTCATCAACGGAATGCAAAGCATCGTCCGCATGCCGCTGGACAGCGTCATGCAGATGCTGTGCACCATCAACTATGTACTCAATGATGAGAAGCTGGAACTGAAAGATATCGCCATCTTTGAAGAGGAGCAGAACAGCCTGCAGGTGCTGCTGCAGCAGCAGCAAAACTCCAGGCTGTTTCAGGAAGAGGAAAAATCCGATTCTGAACGGATCCCAAAAGCAGATATGCACAATACCTATGTGCTGGAAAAACAGATGCTCCGCATGGTGCGGAAGGGAGACACCGCCGCCCTGAAGGAATGGATCTCCCGTGCTCCGGCTGTACGGGGCGGCACACTGGCCAAAGACCAGCTCCGACAGCTGAAAAATACTTTTATTGTAACCGCTACCCTGGTTTCCCGGGCAGCCATCGAAGGCGGTATGGAGCTGGAGGACGCCTTCTCCCTCAGCGATGCATACATCCAGAAATGTGAGCTTCTTGACTCTCTGGAGCGTATCACCAACCTGCAATACCATATGGTACTGGAGTTTGCATCCCGTCTGGAAAAAGTCCACTTCGGCACCCATCCCACCCGGCTGGTCATCGATGTGTCCAATTACATCCGCCATCACCTTTCCGAACCCATCACCGCAGAGGAGATTGCGAAAGCGCTGTTTCTGAGCCGGCCCTATCTTTCACGAAAATTCCGGGAAGAAAGCGGAGAATCTCTGACGGATTTCATTCTGAAAGAAAAAACGGAGGAAGCCAAACGACTCCTCCGCTATTCGGATAAATCAGCAACAGCCATCAGTGCTTATCTCGGTTTTTCCTCTCCGGGTCATTTTTCCCGGGTCTTCCGTAAATATACCGGTCAGACACCCATGGAGTACCGGGAAAAACACGATATCTGATAGTTTACCAGATCACTTATACAGTAAACTATTGAATATCTTTCCGGTTATATTTCCAATATGCAGCACCTATGCCAATGACGGCCAGGCACATGCCCACTGCCACCATCGGTCCGTTCAGTGCCTCCTCCGTGACGATATCCGCCCCGTCGGCATAGCCAAACGGTGTGATGTATTTCAGAAACTCTGCGGATTCGCTGATGTTGGCGATCAGATTCAGAAAATACAGCAGGCAGGCCAGCCCCAGACCGATGCCCAGGCCGCCCCGGCGCAGAAAGGCCGAAATGCCGAAGCAGATTCCGCCGATCTCAAACTGCAGCAGATAGTAGGCCAGATGGAACAGCAGCAGCTCCTTCCATGGAATCTCTTCGTCGATGAAGAGGATGGAAATCAGGGAAATGGCCAGAATCAGCACATTCATCACCGTAATCTGCAGCAGCACCGAAGCCAGCTTGGCACTGACAATGCCGGTGCGGGTAATCGGGTGGGTCAGCAGGAACTCGGCAGTGTGTTCCTTTTCTTCCTTTGCCAATGCGGTGATACCGGTCAGCGCTGCATAGAAGGCGCCGCCCAGTCCCAGAATGTTTCCGCATTCAATGGCATAGAATCCGGTCAGGGTTCCGAAGCTGAGCCGGTCCATGCCGAAGGCGGCGGTAAAGCTTCCCATGGAAGCGAACACATCCGATACATCCTCCATCTGTCCTTTCATCTCCGGAAACAGTATGATACAGATTACCATCAGAAACGCGATGCTTCCCGTCCAGATGGCCAGGGAGATCAGCCCCTGCCGCATTTCATGTTTTAATAGTCTCATCCCTGCACACCTCCTTCGTAATAGTGGAGGAAAATCTCCTCCAGATCCGGCTCTGCGATGGTCAAATCGGTGATTTCTCCGGCGGCAAGCACTTCCATCAGCCGTTTCATCTGCCCGCTGTAAAGGAAGCTGACCGCATCTTCTGCCTGCTGCAGATCCCGGATCCCGGTGAGTCCTTCCAATTCGGCATGTCCCCGGAGAGAAACCCGTTTGGCACTGGTATTGGCCAGTTCTTCCACGCTGCCGCAGGCAATGATTCTGCCTTCCCGGATAATGGCAGTCCGGCTGCAGTGGTTCTGAATCTCCGACAGTACATGGGACGACAGAAATACCGTGGCACCAGCCTGATTCCGCTCCTCCAGAATGCGGAAAAACTCCCGCTGCATCAGCGGATCCAGTCCGCTGGTGGGCTCATCCAGGATCAGCAGCTTCGGCTTATGCTGCAAAGCACAGACGATGGCCACCTTCTTCCGGTTTCCGAAAGAAAGTTCTTCCACCTTCTTCTCCGTATCCAGACTGAGCCGCTCACATAAAATCTTCGCCTCGCTGCGGCAGTCGGCCCCCCGCAGATCCGCGGAAAGGCGAAGGACCTCTTTCACCTTCATCCCATGATAAAACATGGCCTCCGACGGCAGATACCCCACGTGAGAAAGGATTTTGCGCCGTGGTCTGGCTTCCGATGGATCCTCTCCCAGCACCCGGACGTTTCCGGATGTCTTTTCGATCAGCCCCAGCAAAATCCGGATGGTCGTGCTTTTTCCTGCGCCGTTGGGTCCGATGAAGCCGAAGAGCTCTCCTTCTCCCACGGTCAGATCCACCCCGGAAATGCCGCGGCTTTTTCCGTATTGTTTCACCAGTTGTTCTGTACGAATTGCTTCCATTTCTTTCCTCACATTTCTTCTTTCTCTCTCTTTTCTTTCCGCAGAAAGATGCTCTTCCAGAATTCAATCATCCTCGTGAAATCCTGTTCCATCGCATCGCAGTCCACATCACCCTGCTGCACCTTTTCCCAGAGATAGCCCTCCGAAGCCAGGTACATTTCCTTATACATCATGGAAAGATCCAGTCCTTCCACGAAGTCCGACGGATCCAGCTGTGTCAGCATTGCATCGGCACGGTATGCCAGCAGCTTCCGGTATCTCTCCTGAATCAGCTGGCTGATCTCCGGATCTTTTTCGTAAAACGCTTTGATGACAAAGGCTCCCAGATTCGGATACCGCCGCATGATTTCCATTTTCGCCTTCAGCCCCCGGAACATCATTTCAAAGAGATCTCCGGGTTCATAGCAGCCGTACTTTTCCAGATATTCGATGGTCACCTTCCCGCAGGTGTCCCACAGGAAGAGGTACAGTTCCTTCTTGTTCTGGAAATAATGAAAGAGCAGAGATTTGCTGATGCCAGCCTCCGCGGCGATTTCGCTTACCGGGCTTTTCTTATAGGAATTCTGGGAAAAGACACGGTACCCGGCATTAATGATTTTCTGCTGCTTTTCTTCCGGCAGATTGTAGAATTTCTCGTTCATGTGAGGTATCCGCTCCTTTCTCCTGCATTGCTGACCGCTTGTTGACTGCTCGTTGACCGCTCCGGTTAATACCTATTATACACCGTTGACCGTTTTTGAGAAGACCCCTTTTTGAAATCGGTGCAGAAGCAGCAGGCCCCGCCGGTGACATACATGGGCGTTCTGGTATCTTTCACGGCCCGCAGACAGGCGGAAAGCACCAGCTGCAGACAGAGCACTGCAGAGGGCACCGTGACAACCATGTAGTACGGCAAAGCATAAGACAGCACAGTTTCTTCTGCACCGGAGATCCGAAGGATCGGTTTGGCAAACAGACCGCAGACCAGACCGACGGCAAGTCCCAGTACCAATGCCAGAACCACGGAATGAATCACGGTCCGGTTCACCTTTTCCCGATCTCCTGCACCGAAGGCCCGGGCTGTTACGGCAGTGGTTCCCACGCTGACTGCGGTGAAAAAGGAAATGAAGATATTCATGATGAGGCTGGTGACGCCGATGCCGGCGATGGCTTCATCGGCCAGCTGCCCGGCAAAATACGTATCTGTGGTTCCCAGCAGCGTCTGCAGGATGTTTTCCAGGATCACCGGCAGAGCCAGCAGAAGGATTTCATTTTTTCTGTCAAGCGTTTCTGAAAATGTCCTGAAATTTTTTTAATATTAGCACCGGAAAA
>JBJFHL010000019.1:0-66764 GCA_051893555.1 Anaerovoracaceae bacterium | reverse complement strand
AGCTGGCTGTTTTTTTCTGCTCATGCTGTGATACTTCCCTAAAGAATTATATCATAGTTATATGCAGCTTGCTATTATTTTTTCTTGTCTTTTGGCACGCATTTCCTGTGACGGCCTGTTCGATTTCCTTTGTTTGAAAAAAGAAATGGAGCAGAATCGGCTTCTGCTCCAGGTATTTCTTCAGAATGCTTTCACTACTTAATAATCGTGCAGACGGTATCCGGACCGCAGCCAGCTGCATTTCCTTCATCCGTATCCAGATGCACTTCTCTTTCATGCTTTACACCGGCTCTTACCAGTACATTGTCAAATACCAGTCCTCTTTCACCTTCAATTTTAATGCTGACGACATCACCATCTTTCACGCCAGCCTCAGCAGCCTGTTCGTCGTTCAGGTGAACGTGTCTTAAAGCAACGATAACACCGTGGTCGATCTCGATCTCGCCGCATGGTCCGATGATCTTGCAGCCAGGGGTTCCTTCCAGCTTGCCGGATTCTCTTACCGGTGCCTTGATTCCGATGGTTCTGGCATCTGTCATAGCCAGTTCAACCTGCGTTTCTTTTCTGGCCGGTCCAAGAACGCGGATGCCCTTCAGGGTGCTCTTCGGTCCCACGATATCCACCTTTTCTTCGCAGGCAAACTGTCCCGGCTGAACCAGCGGTTTCGTCGGAGTCAGCTGGTGACCCTTGCCGAACAGTGCTTCAATGTGTTCCTCGCTTAAATGTAAGTGCTTGTTGGATAAACCGATTTTTACTTCGTAAGCCATTTCTTTTTGTATCTCCTTTATGTAAATATTTTTATTTGGTAAACAACGTCACGATCAGCCTTCCAGATAGCTGATATACGGCAGATTTCTGTATTTCTGGTCATAATCCAGCCCATAGCCGATCACAAAAAGGTTTTCAATCTCAAACCCGATATAATCCGCCTGAATATCTGCGATCCGTCTGGACGGCTTGTCCAGCAGTGTACAGATGCGGATGCTCTTCGGATTTCTGTCGGCAAGATACGCCTTCAGATGCTTCAGCGTCGTACCTGTATCCACGATATCCTCGATGATGATCACATTCTTGCCGTAGATGTCCCCTTCCAGATCCTTTTTAATCTTCACCACGCCGGTCGTCGTCGTGCCTGAACCGTAGCTGGACGCCATGACAAAATCCACCTCTGTCTCATTGGGTATCGCCTTCATGATATCCGCCATCCAGACCACAGCGCCCCGCAGGGTACCTACCAGATACACCGGCTCACCTGCATAGTCTTCCGCAATCTGGCGGCCGATTTCCGCAGCACGCTGACGGATCTGCTCTTCTGTAAACAGAATATTTCCTACTACATTACCCTTCTCCATATGTTACTGCTCCTTTCCGTCATCTACAGTAAATTCTACACCTTCTACCAGATCTTTTCCACTATATTTTTTCGAAAAATCATCAACTTTTTCACCGACCCAGTATGCATCCAGTGTATCCTTCAGATGCCATAGGATCCAGATCCACAGCACCAGATCATCCAGAAATCCGAATGGAAACAGCACTGGCGGAATGATGTCCACAGGAAGGAACAGATAAATGATCCCGAGGATCACGAGAAGTTTCTTCCGCTTCGGTACAGTTTTGTCTGCCATCATGGCCTTTATGGCTTTCAGCCTGCCGAGAATCACTCTGTAACTGATGAACTGCATTTACTCCTCCAAAAGTTTCTCAATCTCTCCCAGCAAAATATCCTGCCCCGTACGCTTCAGCGCGGATACGGGGATGACCAGGTCCTCCGGGGAAAGCTCCAGGGTATTTCGTATCACGCGGATACATTTCTGTAGTTCATTTCGGGAAACCTTGTCTGCCTTGGTTGCGACCACAATACCGTCCAGTCCGTAATGTTTCAGATATTCATACATCTGCACATCCTGTGCTGACGGTGCATGACGCACATCCACCAGCTGAATGACCTTTTTCAGACCTTCTCTGCCGCGCAGATACGTCTCCATCATATCTCCCCAGTTTTCCGTCACGGATTTGGATACTTTCGCATAACCGTAGCCTGGCAGGTCCACAATACGAAACGCATCGTTGACCTTGTAGAAATTGATGGTTCTGGTCTTTCCCGGGCTTCCTGAGACACGGGCAAGGCTCTTTCTTCCCGTAAGCAGATTAAGCAGAGAGGACTTTCCTACATTGGACCGTCCTGCGAATGCCACCTCCGGCATGGTATCCGGAGGATACTGGGCAGGTTTTACTGCCACGGTTTCCAGCTCTGCTTTTTTAATCTTTAACATATCGTCTCCTGTCTTATTTCTTTTCTTTTACCAGAGCATACTCCAGTACATCACGTGCCTGCTGCAGCAGTACGAAATGAAGCTGCCGCCGTACGCTCTGCGGAATCTCGTCAATATCCGGCTCATTATCCTTCGGCAGCAGAATGGTCCGAATGCCTGCTCTGTGCGCCGCAAGGACCTTTTCTTTGATGCCGCCCACCGGAAGCACCTTCCCGCGGAGCGTTATTTCTCCGGTCATAGCCACGTCCTTGCGGACAGGGGTTCCCGTCAGCGCGGATATGACAGATGTGAACATCGTCACACCGGCGGAAGGTCCGTCTTTCGGTACTGCACCTTCCGGTACATGGATATGCAGATCGTACTTCTTGTAGAAGTCTTCCTCCAGTCCGTATTCCTCCGCAATGGAACGGATATACGTCACTGCCGCTCTGGCAGATTCCTGCATTACATCTCCCAGCTGCCCGGTCAGCTGCAGCTTGCCGCTTCCCGGTACCCGGGCCGTTTCCACAAACAGTGTATCGCCGCCTACCTGGGTCCATGCCATACCGGTTACCACGCCGACTTCGCTTTCGCCTTCTATTATATCATAATGAAACTTCTTTTTTCCAAGATATTTTTCCAGACTTGCAGGCGTAATCTTACAGCTGGCCGTCTTTTTCGTCACTTTCTGGCGTGCTGCCTTCCTGCACAGGCTGCCGATCTCCCGTTCCAGATTTCGCACACCCGATTCTCTGGTATAGTAATTGATCAGATCCCGCAGACCCCTTTCCGTGATGGAAAAGCTCTTTCCCTTCAGTCCATGGGCCTTCGCCTGCTTCGGAATCAGATACTTCTGGGCAATCTGCACTTTCTCTTCTTCCGTATAGCCGGACACCTGAATCACTTCCATCCTGTCCAGCAGCGGCCTTGGAATGGTTTCCGTGGTATTGGCCGTCGTGATGAACATCACCTTGGACAGGTCAAACGGAACTTCAAGGAAATGATCCGTAAACTCCTTATTCTGCTCCGGATCCAGCACCTCCAGCAGCGCCGACGCAGGGTCACCTTTAAAGTCGGCTCCGATTTTATCAATTTCATCGAAAAGAAATACCGGATTCGATGTGCCCGCATCCCGCATGGCTGCAATAATTCTGCCCGGAATTGCGCCGATATATGTTCTTCTGTGACCGCGGATCTCGGCTTCATCCCGCACACCGCCAAGCGACATCCGGACGAATTCCCTGCCGGTTGCCCGGGCGATGGATTTTGCAATGGAGGTCTTTCCGACGCCCGGCGGTCCCACCAGACAGAGGATCGGACCTTTGATCCCCTTGGACAGGTGGATCACGGCCAGATATTCCAGCACCCGTTCCTTTACCTTTTCCAGACCGTAGTGGTCTTCATTCAGAATTTTCTCCGCCTTTTTCAGATCTGTATTGGTCCTGGACTGTCGGTTCCACGGCAGATCCAGAATGGTTTCCACATAGTTGCGGATGACACTGCTTTCCGCAGAAGACGGTGCCATCTTCCGGAATTTGCGGATTTCCTTGCGCACCTTTTCATCGGTTTTTTCCGGAAGCCCCAGCTGATCCAGTGCTTCCAGCCACTTATCAGCTTCTTCGCCGGCGTCTTCATCCACCCCCAGCTCCGTCTGAATGGCTTTCATCTGCTCCCGGAGGAAATATTCCTTCTGGTTATTTTTGATACTTTCCTGCACTTTCAGATTGATGTCCCGTTCCAGGCCCAGAATCTGGTTTTCCTCCACCAGAATCCGGTTCATCACTTCCAGACGCTCCCTCTCATCGAAGGCTTCCAGAACCAGCTGTTTCTGTGATACCTTGATATTCATCTGCATTGCAAGGGTGTCTGCGAAAAGTCCCGGATCCTCAATCGCAGCCACCACATCGTAGGCACTGTCCTTCAGACCCGTATCAAAATCCAGATATTCATCGAAATTGTCCAGTACCGCCCGCATCATGGCCTGAATCTCCGTTTCCTCTGCAGACGCCGGCAGAATGTCTGCTTCCTGTACTTCTGCCATAAGGAACGGTTCCTCACAGGATATGGACTGCAGAACCGCACGGTACTGTCCATCCACCAGAACACGAATACTGTCTCCCTGGATCTTCAGCATCTGCTTCACTTTCACCACAGTTCCCACATGATAGAAGTCATCTGCTGTTGGAATCAGGATATTGTCATCCATCTGTGAGGTCACGAAAATTTCTTTTCCGTTTTTCATGGCGAAATCCAGCGCCTTGATGGATTTTTCTCTTCCTATATCGAAATGCATGATGGTCCGCGGAAAGATCGTCAGACCACGAAGGGGAATGCAGGGAAACGTGGACGTTTCTTCCTCAGCTTCCGCTTCCACAGGTTCCACTGTCTCCGCAGTTTCCGCTGTTTCTGCTGTTTCCGCTTCTTCATGCAGCTCATCTTTTATTTCGTCAAATTCGCTCACTGTTCTCCTCCTTCCCGCCGGCACCTGTCCTGCCGTTTTCCTTTTTTCAGAACAGATTCGGCTGTGAAATCAGAACAAGGGGCTTACCGCCCCCCTGTTCAGGAAGCCGTAGCTTCCAGTTCTTTTATTCTTCCGTCGGCCAGCACCAGCTTCGGCTGTCTGCCGTCCTCAATGGTCTCTTTGGTAATGATACACTTTTCCACATCGTCCCGAGACGGAATTTCGTACATGATCTCTGTCATGGCTTTTTCGAAAATACTCCGCAGACCTCTGGCACCGGTCTTTCTTTCCAGCGCCTTCCGGGCAACAGCCCGCACCGCTTCGTCTTCAATCTCCAGTTCCACATCGTCGATCTCGAACAGCTTTCTGTACTGTTTCAGCAGTGCATTTTTCGGTTCCCGGATAATGCGGACCAGTGCCTCCTCGGACAATTCCTCCAGAGTCACGATCACAGGAAGACGACCGATGAATTCCGGAATGAGACCGAACTTCAGCAGGTCTTCCGGCTGAATCAGCTTGAGAATCTCCTTTTCATCCACGTCAGAGCTCTTCTGTTCCGAATTGAAGCCGATGACCTTCTCACCCAGTCTTCTCTGAATAATCTTATCCAGACCGTCGAACGCCCCTCCGCAGATAAATAAAACATTGGTCGTATCAAACTGGATAAACTCCTGATGCGGATGCTTGCGTCCGCCCTGCGGCGGAACATTGGCCACAGTTCCTTCCAGAATTTTCAGCAGCGCCTGCTGCACGCCCTCCCCGCTTACATCGCGTGTAATGGAAGGATTGTCGGACTTGCGGGAGATTTTATCAATCTCATCCACATAAATGATTCCCTTCTGTGCCTTTTCCACATCAAAATCCGCAGCCTGCAGCAGCTTCAGCAGAATATTTTCCACATCTTCTCCCACATAGCCTGCTTCAGTCAGCGCCGTAGCATCCGCGATGGCAAACGGCACATCAAGTATCTTCGCCAGAGTCTGGGCAAGCAGGGTCTTCCCGGAGCCGGTCGGCCCGATCATGACGATATTGCTCTTCTGCAGTTCCACATCGTCTCCCGCTTTTTCCTTTCTGGGATTGTTGATTCTCTTATAGTGGTTGTATACCGCAACAGCCAGCGCTCTCTTCGCAGCATCCTGGCCGATGACATAATCGGAAAGAGTCTGCGTGATTTCCTTCGGCTTCGGAAGCCGGTACTTCTCTTCTCTTGGTGCTTCATTTCCTTCCTTGATATCATCATTGATAATGTCCATGCACAGATGCACGCATTCGTCGCAGATGTAAACACCGGAACCAGCTACCAGTCTCCGTACCTGACTCTGCGGCTTCCCGCAGAAGGAGCACTTTAACTGTTTATTTTCATCGTATTTACTCATTCAAATTCCCCCTAGCTATCTGGATGTGATCACCTTATCGATCAGCCCGTATCTGCAGGCTTCTTCTGCACCCATAAAATTATCACGATCGGTGTCCTTTTCGATGGTGGCCAGATCCTGGCCTGTATTGGCCGACAGAATCCTGTTCAGCTTTTCTCTTGTCTTGAGGATCCATTCTGCATGAATCTTAATGTCCTCTGCCTGTCCATTTACCCCGCCCAGAGGCTGATGAATCATAATCTCCGCATTTGGCAGTGCAAATCTTTTTCCTTTGGCTCCGGAGGACAGCAGGAATGCACCCATACTTGCCGCCATGCCGATGCAGATCGTAGAAACATCCGGTTTGATATACTGCATGGTGTCGTAAATGGCCATGCCGGCAGTTACAGAGCCGCCTGGGCTGTTGATATAAATACAGATATCCTTTTCACTGTCCTCTGCTTCCAGAAACAGAAGCTGTGCCACCACCAGGCTTGCTACATGCTCATCGATCTGTTCTCCCAGGAAAATGATCCGATCCTTCAACAGTCTGGAATAGATGTCATAAGACCGCTCCCCCCTGCTGGTCTGTTCAATTACGTAAGGTACTAATGCCATACTGATACCCCTCACTTTCTTTCGGTATTCTTTTACAGAAGCCGGGAAGACAAAATATCCGCCCGGCTCCGCTTGTTTTATGTTTCCTGCCGCTGCTGACGCTGCGGTTTTCTGCACTGATTTTTTATTTGATCACTGCGTTTTCGAAAATGTATTCGATTGCTTTCTTCGTCTTCAGATCCTTTTCCAGATACTTCATGTTATCTTCGCCGATGAGTTCTTTTACCTTATCCGCAGTCATCTGGTACTGGATCGCCATTACCTTCAGTTCTTCTTCCAGTTCTTCCGGTGTCACTTCAAACTGTTCTGCTTCCACGATACCGTTCATAATCAGTCTGGTCTTCACAGCTCTTTCTGCATCGGCTCTGATCTCATCGCGGAATGCAGCCGCATCTTTCTGGGTGAATGCCAGATACTGCTCCAGGCTCAGACCCTGATAGCGCATCTGCTGATCCAGTTCCTGCATCATTCTGTCGATTTCATCTTCCACCATGATGCGCGGAATGTCCACTTCGTTGGATTCCACAACCTTGGCAACTGCAGCATCCTTCATCTGGCTCTCTGCTCCGGCTTTGGCATATGATTCTAGTCTTTCCCTGGTGGAAGCTTTTAATTCCTCTAATGTATCAAATTCGCTGACATCCTTGGCAAATTCATCGTCCAGTTCCGGAAGCTGTTCTTCCTTTACTTCGTGTACGGTGCAGTGGAATACTGCATCCTTGCCTGCCAGATCTTCTGCATGGTATTCTTCCGGGAAGGTTACGGTTACGTCCTTCTGTTCTCCGGCAGATACGCCGACCAGCTGCTCTTCAAAGCCCGGAATGAACATACCGGAACCCAGAACCAGTTCCTGACCTTCTGCCGTGCCGCCTTCAAACTGTTCTTCCCCTACGAAACCTGCATAGTCCAGAAGAACGGTATCACCGTCCTGTGCCGGTCTTTCCACACTGACAATGCGCGCATTTCTCTTCTGCAGGCTCTTGATGTCATTTTCCACATCTTCGTCCTTCACTTCGTTTTCGATCTTTTCGATCTCAACACCCTTGTAGTTCTTTACTTCTACGATCGGAGAGCAGGCAACCGTGATGGTAGCAGTGAAGCCTTCCCCCTTCTTCAGCTGGGTGAATTCTGCTGCCGGGCTGTCGATGATGTCCAGTTCCAGTTCTTTGATGGCTTTTACATAATGCTCCCTGAACAGTTCGTCAATCGCATCTTCGAAGAAAATGCCTTCACCGTAATGCTTTTCGATGATGCTTCTCGGCGCTTTGCCTTTACGGAAGCCCGGGATCTCGATATTGCCTTTTGCAGCCTGGTATGCCTTGATCTGCGCATTATCGAATTCCTCTGCCGTGAACTCCATGGTAAACTTTACATCGTTTTTCTCTCTGGAAATAAAAGTTGCTTTCATTAAATATATCCTCCTGATTTATGAAACCTTATTATACTAAGACAATTACATGATATTATACCTCGTTTTTTCGGTAAAGTAAAGGAAAATGCTTCGATTTCACCGCATTTTCACCTTATTATTCACCCAGTCAGAAAAAAAACTGCCTTTGCCGGTTAAAAATCAGTTTCAAAAGCAGTTTTTTCTTTTTTTATCACAGAATTCCCAGCAGCTCCAGACCGCGCTGATATTTGCTTCTGTCTCCCGGTTTCAGATTATACCTGGAAGCCAGCTCCCTTCCCAGGGCCACCATATCTTCCTGATCCCCGGAATACAACTCAATCTCCAGTTCAGAGATCGGTGCAGTTCCGCAGGTAGTCCGTATTTCTCCTTCATCATATGACAGCATACTGATGGATCTTCCGGTATCGATATGCATTTGCTTACGGACAAACTCCATTTCCATCACCGGAAGAAGTTTTTTTCCTTCCAGCAGAGGGCCCACTTCCTCGTAGACTGTGCTGCCGCGAAAAATATCCAGTGACGGCGCTGCCAGGAAGGCTTCGTCCACTGCAGCATTCAGTTCTCCTCTGGTATGCAGTCCGTTTTCCACACCGCCGCCCCATTTCAGGGTCGCTACCAGCCGTTCGTCTTCATACCGCACACGGAAAGCGATCTCCTGTTTCAGCAGCTGTCTGTCTTCCGTGTCCAGATACACCGCTTTCATGGGAATCGTCTCCGGACCGTTTCCATCCGTCAGAGCCATCAGACGCCGATCATCGAAAATACGCTCTCTGGCGAAAGAATCCTCTACCAGATATTTCAGTTCAATTTCCATACTACCTTCTCCATTGTGAATTCAATACCCAAATATCATGCGTATCTGTTGTATCATATTTATTTCATGAAGTCAATTCCTTCACGAGTTTTTTTCCCGTTTCCAGCGCCCCGATGGCGAATATTTTCTTCGACATGGCGGTATGCCGGATCTCCAGAATCTCATCTTCCAGCGCAAAATACACCGTGTGCTCACCGCAGACGGTTCCCATACGGAGACTCTGCACCCGTGCTTCATCGAAAGGATCCAGTGCCAGATCATGGCACAGGCTCACTGCCGTGCCGCTGGGCCGATCCCGTTTCTTCGTGTGATGTACTTCCGTCATTCGGATATCACACTGGTCTCCCAGTTCTTTTCTGGCCTGTCGGCACAGCCGATGCATGACCTCCATGCCTCTGGAAAAATTGCTGCTCCGCACCAGCGGACAGATTTTTTCCAGCAGCTGGATCAGCTTTTCCTCCTCCGGTCCATATCCGGTGGACGCCAGTACCACCGGTATATTACCCCCTTTTTCCCGGCAGTAATCATAAATCCTTCCGATGGCTTTCGGATGACTGAAATCGATCAGCAGATCCGGCCGTTTTTCCGGCCAGGGCTGATCCGATAAAGGTTCCAGCACCGTGATCTCATCGAAGGTTCCCTCTTCTTCCGCATACTCTCGCAGAACCGTTCCCATGGTTCCGCTTCCGATAATTCCCAGAAACATATTCCATACCTCCTTCGCCTATTGTATGAAGGAGATCCTGTCCAGATTCCCGGCATGATCCGCCTATTTCTTTTTTGCCAGTTCCATGATTTCAGCGAATTTACCCATCACGTGGTCATAGCCCTTGTCCTTCACATGAGGTACCATGCAGGAGGAACAGTCCTTTACCCCGTTATCCAGATATCTGAAATTGCCGCCGCACTGATCTCCCAGCGCATAAAGCGGACAGTAGCAGAACAGGCAGTTGAATTCCTCCGGCTTGTTTGTATCGTGGCATGGGAAGAACTCACATGCCTTATGCTGCGCAAATTTATAGTTTTCCGTTTTTATTTCTTTCATTTTTACATCCCCCAAAACATTTCATCTGTCATTCTTCAGTGAACTCATTATACATGATATGAATTCAGATGGCAATCCGTTTCTGCTGTCATCTGAATATTCCCGGATTCAAAAGTCTGTCCTGCTGCAAAATCCACTGCACGCTTCCTTCACAGACCCTGCTTTCGATGGTCATGGTAACATCCGGGCGACAATATGTACCAATCGCCCGAAGTACTGCTTCCATGTCCATGGTCCCTTCCGTCAGCGGATTGTGCAGATCCTTCTTCCCATCATTGTTGTGCAGATGGAAATGGCCAATGCAGGATCCCATTTCCTCGATCCACCGGCAGACCGGATATTCCGGCCGTGTAACTGCATGGGCATGACCCACGTCCAGACATGCCGATACTCTCGGGTCATCCAGCCCGCGGATCAGCTGCAGCTGCTGCTCCGGCGTATCCTCAAACACATTTTCAATATACAGTCTGAAATCAGAGGGTTTCTCCATCAGGAAGTCTTTCCAGAATACGATGGACTTTTCCAGCTGCCACTGTGGATAATAAATCAGAGGAATGTAGCCTGTATGTACCACCATCCTGCAGATACCCAGGCTCTGCAGGATGCTCCATGCCTCATCCAGCCGCCTTCTTCCCAGTTCCACTGCTCTGTGGTCTATGGAGGCCGGACAGATCTCCGTAAAAGGCCCGTGGGCAATGATCTGCTGCGGCTTCACACCAGCCCTTCGGATTTCCTCCCGGATGGCATCCATCGTAGTCTGCAGCCGTTCCGGATCCAGATTCTCTGAAATGCACAGATCATTCAGTTCGATTCCTACGCCATGCCTGCGAATCACAGAAACTGCGTTTTCTGAAAAGGTCGCGATACATATGCGGTCCTCCATATATTGTAACCTCCGTGCTTATTTATAAATTCCATATTTGATCTTGATTCTTTCAATTTTCCGTATCATGGGATCTCCGATCAGAAAAATACACAGTGCCGCTGCCGCACCATGCGTCAGGTCGTATGGCAGTCCCGTAATGTAAAGCAGCCGCAGCGTATTCCAGCTGATTCCGCCGCCGCCCGGAATGCCTGCCGAAGTAAACATGGCACAGAGATTCATCAGTCCCCCGTACAGAATCACAGTGGTAAAAAAAGTAAAGATGGTCAGCGTCAGGCTGTCCACTGGCATTCGTTTTCTCTGCAGCAGTACACCGGCAATCAGTCCTGCCGCACCGAACGCATAAAACCGCCATCCGATCACCATTCCCAGCACATTCAGAACACCCTGCACACCATCTGCCTGCCTTATCGCTTCCATAAATCCGGAAAAACTCCCGCCGGTCAGTTCCATTGCCTCATTTCCCGGCCAGAGAAGAAATGTCACAAACGCCGCCACTTCTGCCGCGATCATGCAGAGTACCGGACCCATGATGATATGAAAGTTCCGGGATTTCACCTGATCCGTCGTCTTCGCCAGATCCACTTTGTTAAACGCCATTCCAGCCAGGAATCCCAGCAGTCCCCAGCAGAACATCTGCCATGGTGTCCAGAGTCCCTGCCCCATGTAAAAGTTGCAGATGAATCTTGAAAGCGCTCCCACCAGGAAACCTGCTTCCGGCCCCATGGAAATGCCGGCGATGATAACCATAGCTGTGCCGATCTGCAGCGGAACCGTCACATGGAAGAACAGGTGCGCTGCCACAGTGATTGCGCTCATCATGGCCACCAGCACAATCTCCCGTGCTTTCGGTTTCCGTTTTTCAAATACCATAAAAAACGGTGCCATGCAGCAGATGACCACAGCCAGACTTCCCAGCATATACAGACTGCCTCCATCCAGTACTGTGCTCAGACCGATAATCACCGGAAGAACGACAAATATCAACGCAGCAGAAACTGCAGTCCGCTTTTTTACTGCTTTTCTGCGGATCGGATCGTATTCCGTTCGACCCATTTCGCCACCTCCTCCCAAGTGACAAGGCTGCTGTTCCACTGCCGCACAATCCGGTTTGCCGTCGTGGTATAAAAGCTGTTCCCCGCGAAAAATTCCCGTGCTTCACCCTGTGAAGCCACTTCACCGTCAAAAAACATTGCACACCGGTCGCCGTACTGTGCACAGAATTCCACATCATGAGATACCATAAACAAGGTCATGCCTTCTGCCTTCAATCGATCAAATATTTTTGCCAGCGTGATCTTGAAGAATGGATCAAGTCCCTTGGTCGGTTCATCCAGCAGGAGAAGCTTCGGCTCCAAAAGCAGGATTTTCCCCAGAGCCAGCCGCTGCTGCTCTCCGCCTGACAGATCATAAGGGTGTGTTTTTGCCAGATGGCTGATCTCCATGGTGTCCAGCATTTTTCTGACACGTTCTGCCTTTTCCTCCTCCGGCATTTTTCGATCATACAGTGCTTCTGCCAGTTCTTCTTCCGCAGTAATCTCTGTAAACAACGCCTGCGGATTCTGTGGCACCATAGCCATAACATGGCCGGAAAGCTTCGGCATATTTTCTTTCGTCACCGCCATTCCATTCACCGTCACCATTCCGCGCTGCGGCTTCAGAATACCTGCTGCCGCCTTCAGCGTCGTGGATTTCCCGGCACCATTTCCTCCCATCAGACAGAAAAGTTCTCCCCGCTTTACATCCAGGTTCATGCCTCTCAGCACCGGCTCGCTGCCGCGGTCATACTGAAACCATACGTCCTTCATCGTGAGAATGGAAGGCAGATCTTCTCCCGAAGCATGTATCGTATCCTGCGATTCACTTTTTTCCTGCCGGTCAGACGGTTTCTGCCCGTCCGGTTCTCCCAGAACCGCTTCCAGCCACAATCTGCCGTCCCGGATGGTCAGTGGTGCAATCTGCTCACCGTTCTCACTCCTCTTCAGGCCTCTTTCCATCCTGCTGCCGCCGCAGGCTGCGTATATTTTCATCACGGAAGGCAGGCCATAAAACATCGGATGCCTTTTCTCCGGCGTGTCTCCGGCCAGAAAGTCTCCCATCTTCCACGGGTTATCATCCGCAAGGATCCTGCCTTCATCCATGACCACCACCCGATCTGCCATGGGAATCAGATCCTCCAGCCGATGTTCGGAAATGATCACCGTGGTTCCCAGATCCCGGTTGATTTTGTAAACCGTCTTCAGAAATTCTTCCGCCGCAATGGGATCCAGCTGTGATGTCGGTTCGTCCAGAATCAGCACCTTTGGCTGCATTACCATCACAGAGGCCAGGTTCAGAAGCTGTTTCTGACCGCCGGACAGATCCGCCACACTTTTTCGAAACCAGCTCTGCATATCAAAAAAGCTTGCCATCTCTGCCACGCGCCTGCGGATTGCACGGTTGGATAATCCCAGGCTTTCCAGACCAAATGCCAGTTCATGCCACACCTTGTCTGTTACCAGCTGATTGTCCGGGTTCTGCTGGACGAACCCGATATCCGTGGCGCTGAGCCGGTCCGGCAGGTCACTGACTTCCATCCCGTGATAGAGAACCTCTCCCTCTCGTTCTCCGAAAGGCGCCAGATTTTTTTTCATCTGCCGCAGCAGCGTGCTTTTGCCGCAGCCGGACTTGCCGCAAAGCACAATAAATTCAGACGGATTTACCGTAAGATTCACCTGCTTCAGCGCAGGGTGATCTGCCAGCGGATAGGTAAAGGTCAGATTTCGGATTTGTATGCTTGCCATTTCTTTTCTCCTGATAAATCAATCACAACAGGCAGTAGCAGCAATATGATATAACTTGCCAGTACTGCAAATTTCCGCAGATCCCATGAAAGAACAATTTTGGGATAATAATATATTGAGGTAAGTCCGGCGATACATCCGACCATGGCGGGCAGTCCGACTGCCAGCACAGCAAGGAGCAGATTTCTGTCCCTGTGCGTGAACCGGAACAGATGGAAACTGGTCCGTCCCGGCAGGCCGTACCCTCTCGCTTCCATGGAGTCTGACGTTTCAATAGAAGCTTCCAGAGACCAGGAAATCAGTATGGATACTTCCTTCACCGTCTGCCTTGCTCTGGCCAGGAGTCCTTTTTGCCCATGACGTCCCATACACTTCTGCCCCATGGAGATCTCCTGATAGCGGGTTTTGAGAAGCGGCAGAAACCGGAACACCATGGAAAGGGTCAGACCAAGCACCGGCGCCGCCTTTCCGAACAGATAAATAAATTTATCCGACGTCATAACCACATTGAAACAGGAAAACCAGAGAATCACCGACGAAATCATGGCAGCCGCAGCCAGTCCGTACAGAAAGGCTTCCAGGGTGATCCTGCCGCCGTTGAGATAAAAGAGTACCGTGGCGCCGTTATGGGTGAACAGCGTATTTACCACAGCCATGACGATTACAATGGGCAGTGTCAGCAGCAGATTGAATTTCAGTGCTTTCTTTCCGGAAAGCACAAGGGACCAGAACCACCCCACCGCCAGCGTTGCAGCCAGAAATGCCGGCTCCATGCTGAACATGGTGATGCCGATGACAAGGGCAAAATATATGAAGTTCACCGCAGGATGGAATGAAGCAAAGGTACTGCTTTCTCCCAGTCCCTGTTCCAGAATTTTTCTCATCAATATTCTCTCCTGAATAGAAAAAGGGCCACAGCAAAAGCCGCAGCCCGAATTTTTACGCTTTTTCTGATCCGGCCGAGTCACCGCGGCCTACAGTATTTTCATGCAGGTCTTCTGACTCAGGTATCATCGCCCCGACCACCTTCCCGGAAACTGCGTTTCCAGTGGCATTCGGCCGGAACTTCTCCCATACAGCGGCGGGAACCGTGCAGGACTCTCACCTGCTTCCCTCTTAGCCTTCCTTCCGACATGCATCGAAGGAAAGAACATGAAAAGAATCTTCAATTATTAAATCGCTCTTATTCTATCACAAAGTTCGATGTTATGTAACCCCCTGAATGAAAGATTTCCAAATCACCCTTTTTCCCGTACAATATAGACCGGCCGCTGTCGGTTTTCCATACAGTCCCGCGCCAGATAGCTTCCCAGAATCTGCAGATATCCCATCTGCAGCCCTGCAGCCAGAAGGACGATACCCACTGCCGGATTCTTCCCCGGAAACAGGCAGAGCAGACCGCCCAGAAGCAGGAACGCGGCGAGAAATCCTGCTGTCTTCAGCGGCAGGGTGGAAAAAGCCAGAATTCCATCTGCCGCATAGGAAAACAGCTTCCGGAGATTCCACTTGCTGACGCCTTCTGTTCGCTCCACATTCGCATAGGGAATCCAGCAGGTTTGAAATCCCACAAAACTGAAAATTCCATTCATATAGCGATTTCGTTCTTTCATGGACAGAATGGCTTCTGCCATCTGCCGTTTCATCATACGGAAATCTCCGCAGCCGCTTTCCGTTTTCATACCGGTCAGCCCCCGGTAAACACGATAATACATCTCTGACAGATTCTTTCGGATGACCCCCTCTCCTTCTCGCCCCTGCCGCTTCCCACCGCAGCAGTCATAGCCTTCTTCTGTGATTCTGCGGTACATTTCCGGAAGCAGCGCCGGCGGATGCTGCAGATCTGCATCCATGATCACACACAAATCCCCTTCTGCTTCCTGCAGACCTGCATACATCGCCGCTTCCTTTCCGAAATTCCGTGAAAAGATCACATAACGCACCCGGCTGTTTTCCTCTGCCAGTTTCCGCAGCACCTCCGCTGTTCCGTCGCTGCTGCCGTCATCAACGAACAGGATCTCATACGAAAACGCCCGCTTCTTCCGTTCTTCTTCCATCGTCATCTGCTCCAGCACCCTGCCGGTTTCCTGCAGGAAACGTTCTGCCGCCGCCTCTTCATTATAGCACGGAACAATCACACTCAGTTTACTCATGACCTGCCTCCCGAAAAATACCAACTTTGCATACCACATAATTCAATACGACCGTTACAACGCTTACCAGAATTTTTGCAATACATTCTGTCATGCCTCCCCCCTGTATGAGCAGCACCAGAAGCACGTTTTCTGCTGCCAGGGTTGCCACTCTGGCCGCGGTGAAAACAGCAAACTCCTTTTTCCAGTTTCCCCGGGATTGAAATACAAACTGTCGGTTCGCCCAGAACGCAAACACCACGGCACCACACCATGCCAGGCTGTTGGCAATCAGATAATGCACTCCAATGCAGAGCAATACTCCATAGATGATATAGTTGACCGCAGTCGTCACACCCCCTGTAAAAATATATCGAATCAATTCCGTCCAGTTTCGTTTCATTTTCTCCCCTTCTTTCTTCTCAAAATCCATTCGCCGGATGTTATCGCGATCCAGGCTGCAGTACCGGCAAGGCTGACTGCCAGACCCTCCCGGAAACCCGGCGCTTCATACCGGACCTCTATGTGATGAACCCCTGCAGACAACTTTGCACCTGCAAATGCGGTGTTGACTTTTTGTACTTTCAGCGGCTTTCCGTCTGCCAGAATCGCATACCCCTCTCGATAGGGAAACGAGGTCACAAGCCAGCCGTCTTTTTTCATTGCAACGGATCCGTGAAACATGGTTCTGCCATCCGGCGCATACGTTTCCGGCGCTGCAGAGGTAATATCATACTTTTCCTCAATCTGTTTTTTCCGTTTCTCCCAGTCCATGGTCTGTATCTGTACGCCGCTGACGGAATATCTGCCGCCGCTTGCTTTCACTTCCGGCATGTTTCCCGGTTCTTTCGCCAGAATGAACTGGAAGTGAGAATTTCCATTGGGATATGGCGCATTGGAGCCGGAGAGTTTGTTCTTTATGTTCCCAATGGAAATGACGACTTCTTTTCCGTCTTTCTGCTCCACATCCATCCGGATTCGCAGAAGTTCTCCATCCTTCTCCGATACCATATTCTCCTCCGCCGTGTTCCACGGAAAAATCTCCAGAAAGTGTTCCGGTTCATCTTTCTCTGCAAGCGGTGCTGATGCTCCATAGCAGACCGGAAGTACCTCCGGGTTCTCCGCAAGTACTTTCCCGTTCTTTTCCGCCATGACCCGGTAACCTGCAGGTACCTGATCCACTTCCGTCACCAGATACTGCACACCCATGAACCAGAGAAACACCGGATTTTCAGCGGGAAGAAGTGCAACCCGGTTCTGAATGGAAATTGGATTTCCGATCCCATCACAGTAGAAACGGCTGTACAAACTGCTGGAAACGGAGGAATACATTGCGGTTCTGCCCAGAAGCTGCAGTCGGCTCCCCTCACCCCGGGAAACCGGCAGATTGCAGTTTACCAGGCTGTCGGAAAGGATCTCCATGCGATAGCATGCAGCATCCTCCGGGCTGATACAGGTTTCCAGTTGTTGCAGCACCGCAGGGTTCTGTCGGTCATCGTCTGCGGGAATCCAGTTTTCACTGCAGTTCACCAGCAGACTGACCAGAACCGCCGGAATCAGAATCAGCGGCAGCAATCTTCCTCTCCTGCTTTCCTCCAATCGGAATGCTTTCATCTGCTGACAGCAGATGAAAACAATGAGAGGTACCAGTGGAATCAGAATTTTTGGCCGGGCATACAGAAATCCGTTCAGAACCAGCCAGACGGCAGGGATCATCAGACAGGACAGTACAGCAGCTGCCAGAAACCGGAGCTTGTCCCGCCTGCGTACCAGCGCCGACACAAGGCACAGCAGCGCGAAACAGGTCATCCCGCATCCGTAGGGCTGGTACAGCAGGCTTTTGAATGTGACATCCACTGGCTGCAGCGGAATCTGCCGGAAGCTTCCGGCATCCTTGGATCCGTCCAGAATATCCAGTGCGGCAGGAAGCAGCAGAACCCCTGCCATGGCCACGGCCAGCACAGCTGCAAGAAGTCCCTGCATCACGGTTTTCCTCAGCAGAGCTGCAGCGTTTTCACTTCTGCTTTCTTCCCAACTTGCCAGTCGGTATGCTGCGTACATTCCGCAGACCAGAAGGCAGACCGGCAGATAATAAAAACTGTGCAGGGCGATCATCAGCAGAGAAACGGTCAGCAGGCTGTTTCCCTTCTGCAGGACGATGCGGTCCACGCCCATAAGTGCCAGCAGAAGAAACGGCATATAATTGACAAACATGATCTGATGATGGGCGTGAAAAAAGCATGCCGCAGAAACCAGAAGCAGCCCGCCGCAGAAGGAAAGCCGGGAGGACAGATTTTGGGAAGTAAGCCAGAAAAAACAGATCCCCCCGCTGGCCAGAACCTCCAGAATGCTGTACCCGGCGATCACATATTTCATTTCCACTTGCGGAATCAGACAGGACAGCACCACATCCGGCCGCAGAAATCCGTAATAGGCGAAATCATAGAGATTGCTTCCTCCCCCCGCCGGGACGAATTGTGGAAACAGAGTCCCCTGCTCCAGCATGGTCTGGCGAAGCAGTTCTGCTGCCCCCACATGCTGACTGTACCAGTCCCCTTCCGAGCCGAAAAAGGAACCGCTGCAGACCGCCGGAAGAAGCAGCAGAAACAGGGTCAGCAGTTCCAGTCCTCCCAGCCACAGAAGCACCGGTCCGTCAGTTGTCTTCTTTTCTGTGTTTGCCATCAACCGCTTCATGTTTCGCTCCGATCCGTTTTTCCCCGCGGGAAGGAAAGCTGGACACGAAACTGATCGCAGTCAATCTGAATATCGAAACTGCCTCCAAGCGCTCCGGTATATGTGCTGACAATGGCCAGACCCAGTCCGTTTCCTTCCGTACTGCGTGCCTTGTCGCCCCGAGCGAATCGTTCCACGATATCCTCCTTCGTGAAATCCATGCGGTAGCCGGACGTATTGGTGATCTCCAGCCAGATTCTGTCCTCTGCGGCGGTGTCCGCTGCTTCGACCCAGGTCTTTATGAAAGCTCTGGTTCCTCCCGCTGCATATTTCAGCACATTCTCAATCAGATTCTGGCAGATCCGGTACAGATGGACATGATCGCTGACCATATGGGTATCCTCCGCAGTCATCCATTTCACGAATTCCAGTCTGCTGCTGCGGATCGGATCCTCCATGTCTGCCAGAATCTGCTCCAGAAGCATATTCAATTCCACCGTTTCCATCGTAAGCTGCACGTTGCCGCTGCTTGCCTTGGCCAGACTGAAGAGGCTCTCGATCATACTTTTCAGTTTCTCCGCCTTGTCGGAAATGACATCGACATAATCCCGGCTCACCGAATCCAGATCTTCTTTTTTCAGCAGTTCAATATATCCCACCATAGAGGTCAGGGGCGTCTTCAGGTCGTGGGACACATTGGAAATCAAATCCACCTTCAGCCGTTCGCTCCTGGCTGCCTTTTCGATACTTTCCCGTTCCATCTGCACCGCCTCTGCCAGGCGCTGCCGGCTGACTTCCATCATCCCGGCTGCAATCTGATCCAGCAGTCTCTGCAGAAACCGGAATGCGGACACCTGACAGAGACCATACTGCAGAATCACTGTAAACAGAAACAGATATCCGATCGACAGGTTCAGAAAACGGTAATAGGCTGTGTTGCTGGTCAGAAGATACAGGAAGAACAGCACTGCAATGAAAAACACAAGCCCAAAGACCAGGGCAAGTTCTTTCTGCAGGTGCTGCCGCATACTTTTCCACTGCGCATAGTCTTCCATTCCGCCGGAGCCATCCGGATGCCACTGCCCATAAGCCCGATTCAACCAGAAGGCAAATATTCCCCACAGTCCTCGTCCCAGAAACCCATTGGCGATCAGACCAAAGAACCACACGGTCCGGGTAGAGGTCCAGTACGCCTCCCAGAAGAGTGTCGCCAAAAGCAGCATTCCCAGTGTCACACAGATGCCTGCCAGAATCAGATGCCGATATTCCTTCGCCCATGCCGATCCGCGCCTAACTGAATTTTTCCATTTTGTAACCAATGCCCCACACCACCTTTAAGTATTTTGGATTTTTTGCGTCGATTTCTATTTTTTCCCGAATATGCCGGATATGAACCATAACGGTATTTTCTACCGCATAATCCGCTTCCTCCTTCCAGACCAGTGTGTAGATCTGCTCTGCCGGAAAAACCTGTCCCGGATGCTCCATCAGAAGTTCCAGAATCTTATATTCTGTGGCTGTGAGATGCTGCTCCCTGCCGTCCGCCACCACAAGCCTCCGTTTTCGGTCAAGTACCAGTCCGCCGTTCACCAGTGTATCCGCATCTTCTTTTGGACCGCTGCCTCCCCAGGCATGATAACGCCGCAGCTGCGCCTTCACCCGTGCAATGAGTTCCGCCGGATGATACGGTTTGCTGATATAGTCATCCGCACCCAGCATCAGGCCGGACACCTTGTCACTCTCTTCGGTTTTCGCGGACAGGATAATGGCAGGAATCTTACAGCGCTCCCGGATTTTCATCAATGTGGACAGCCCGTTCAGCCTGGGCATCATCACATCCAGCAGGATCAGATCCACCGGACTTTTTTCCAAAACATCCAGAGCCTCCATTCCGTCATACGCCGTCAGAATCTCATATCCCTCATAAGCCAGAAGCTTCCCCAGAGAATCCACAATCTCCCGGTTATCGTCCACAATCAGTATTTTTTCCTTTTCCATGGTTCCGTCCTTTCATTTCTTCTATATCTGTATCTTAACGAATCTTGCGAAAAAAAAGCAGTAGAAAATTCTTAATTCTTTCTTAAAAAATGAAACAGGCACAGTTTTTACGCTGTGCCTTTCATACGGAAAAAGTGTTTTCCTTCGTTTTATTCTTCTGCTGCCAGCTCGCTGCGCATCCGGGCCAGACTCCGCACCAGCCGGTTCAGGTCGTTGATGCGTCGTACCACCGTATAGGCGTTTTCTTCCCGGTACATGAAGATGGTGTTCAGCGTCCGGGACAGTTCTTCACACAACTGATCCGTCTGGTGGAGGAACACCGCCTGATCCAGACCGCTGCCGACCACCGTTTCATCCAGCTCCACCTCCGGCAGATCATAATGATATTCAATGCCAAACAGCTGCTGCACTTTGTCCGAAAGCTGGTTCTTGAACTGATTCAACTGTGCCTGGAGCATTGCCCCGTTTCCGGCGAACTCCTGCCCGAAGGCCGCTGCCTCTTCCTGCACTGCCGTAAAGGTCTGGTGCATCTGACCGAACTTTTCTTCGAATTCGTCCCCGGTCATGCTGAGGGCAGTCCGATACAGGGTAATCTGATGCAGCGCACTCTGGACGATGTCCCGCAGTTTCAACCGCACGGACGCCTGAATGATGTCCGCCGCCTTCTGCCGGCAGTCCCGCTCCACCGCTTCTTCCAGTTCCGTAAGGCCGGTTTGCTTCTTGGCACTGACGGCAAACAGCTGGATCTCGTCCACTTCCATCAGTTTGGCAATGAGCCGGCGGCAGTAGGTCAGGTAGGCTTCCAGATCCTCCTCATCCACAATGTCCGCCTTATTGACAGCGAAATAGAATTTCGAAGCGAAGGCCCGGGTCTTTTCCAGGAATTCGATCTCGATCTGGTTGATGGGACTGTCCACCGACAGCAGGAAGATCACTGCATCGCTCTCCTTCACGAAAGCGTAGGCAGCGTCGGAGTTTTTCTGATGGACCGAGCCCACGCCCGGCGTGTCCACCAGGGTGATCCCCGTCTTCAGGAAATCCGCCGGCACCGAAAGTTCCACCCGGGAAACGCCGAGACGGTTGTCCTGATTCTCCTGCTCGTTAATGTAGCCGCCGATCTCGTCGAAGCTGCAGGTCACCACCGCCCCATTCTCAAAATGCACCCGCGCAGTCTTTTCCTCACCGTACTTCACGGTAGTCACCACGGCAGTCACCGGCACGATACCCACCGGCATCACCTTATCCCCCAGAATGCCGTTTACCAGGGTACTCTTTCCCCGTTTGAACTGACCGATGACGGAGACAGTCATTTCCTGTTTTTCTATCTTATCTGCCAGGGCGCGGACCTGCATCAGCTCCCGGCCTGTAATCTCGTATTTACCGAACAGCGTTTCCAGCTGTTTTACCTTTTCCAGTATGTTTTCACCCATTCTTTTTTCCTTACCTGTTTCCATGAAATATTTTCATTAAAAATACCTTCGGTCCAATGACCAAAGGTATTGTATCACAGAATCTGCCGGAAAGAAAGAGGTTCCCGTCAGAATTCCTTCTTTTCCATGATCCGGCTGCTGATGGTGAAGGAGATCAGAAGCAGCAGCAGTGTCAGCGCACCGAAGAACAGCCCGCCGGCTGTGCCGCTGAACCGGCGGAAGAAGCCGTCCAGCATCTCTTCTTTTCCGGACAGCAGCACGCCGCCTCCGCCGATGAAGGCCGCCACGCCGAAGAGCAACAGACGCCCCTTCTGGACGCCGTACTTGAAGTCCACCGGCAGCAGCAGGGCGATGAAAATCGCCGCAATGACCATACCGATCAGGGAAATCTGCAGCAGCTCCCAGAGGGTGGCATCTCCTGAACTGAAGCCAAAGATACGGATCACCAGCGTAGCCACCGTACCCACCACGATCCCCAGCAGCGCATAGAACATGGCGACGATATATTTTGCGAGGACAAGCTGACGCCGGGTCACCGGCATAGTCAGGGCAAAAATTTCCCACTGACTGTTTTCGTCCATGGCCAGATTGCTGATGATCATCACCGTGGCGTACACCGCGCACATGATAATCAACGTGCCTTCCGACGAGGTGGCAAAACAGACGATAAAAATCACGAGCATCATGGCAAATGCCTTCAGCTGCCCCAGCTGATTGCAGATATCTTTTAGAATAAGCCCCTTCATTTCCGCTCTCCTTTCACATAAAACAGCATGATTTCCTCGATGGTCGGTGCATCGATGACCAGCTCCGGATATCTCCTTCCGGCCCCCTGCCGGTCGCACGTCAGCACGCTGCACTGGTAATCTTCCATGCGCCATGCCACCATGTCTTCCGGACGGATCTTTGCAAAATCCGAGCGGCTGCACCGTATCACGCCGTACTGGTACAGCAGCTGGTCCTTCGGCAGGCAGAAGATCAGTTTCCCTTCGTGGAGGAAGGCGATGTAGTCGGCGATTTTTTCCAGATCGGTTGTGATATGGGAGGACAGCAGAATCGCATGGCTTTCGTCCTGCATGAAATCCAGGAAAATATCCAGTATGTCGTCCCGCATGACGGGATCCAGGCCCGATGTGGGTTCGTCAAGGATCAGCAGGCTGGCATGGTGAGACAGGCCCACCGCCAGATTGAACTTCATCTTCATGCCCTTACTGAAGTCCTTCAGCGGTTTTTTCTGCGGCAGATTGAACTTCTGCATGCAGGTTTCCCACGTCTGCCGGTCCCAACTGCGGTAGATGGAACTGCAGATAGCTTCCGCATGCTTCATGTTCAGATTCGGGCTGAAATGGGGCGTGTCGAAAACCACGCTGATTTTCTCACGGATGCCGTTGGGATCTGCGGCCAGCTCCTTTCCGAAAAATTTCACGCTGCCGCTGTCTCGGTGAAGCAGCTCCATGGCCGTCTTAATGGTGGTGGTCTTTCCGGCGCCGTTTTCTCCGATCAGGCCCACCACAGAGCCGGCAGGGACGGTCAGGTCCACATCCTGCAGGCTGAAATCGCCGAAGTCCTTCCGCAGACCGCGGATTTCCAGCGCATCTGCTGTATTCGAAATGGTATTCATAAATCTGGATCCTCCTCATAAAACAGTTCCAGCAGTTCCTTCATCTTCTCCAGGCGGATGCCGCATTTCCGTCCGATGTCGACGGCCTTCGCCAGGTGTTCTTCGGCCATGCGCTGCTGCTCTTCCTGCCAGAAGTCGGAGCCGGCAGCGGAAATGAAGCTGCCCTTTCCCACGGCGGTCTCGATAAAGCCGTCCTTCTGCAGGTCTTCGTAGGCCCGCTGCACCGTGATGACGCTGATGTGAAGGGATTTCGCCAGGGCGCGCATGGAGGGGATGGAGTCCCCTGGCTTCAGAGTGCCGTCCATGACCTGCGCCTTCACCTGCGAGGTGATCTGCTCGTAGATGGGCGTGCTGGATGTATTGCTGATAATGATATCCATTAAATATACCTCCCGGGAAAAACAATAGTGTACTTATTGGATAAGTACACTATATAACATTCATATACACTTGTCAAGAGGAAAAATCACAGTTCACCATTTATTTCATTCGTTCCGAATTACCGCATGGCCAGAGTCACGTCTCCGGTGCAGGCCAGAACACCATTGCAGCGGACCTCCGCGCTGCAGGTGACAATCGCTTTTTCCCTTTTCTCTTCCGCGAAACGGGCATATACTTCCAACGTATCACCCGGCATGATTTTGCGCAGGAAACGTACTTTATCAATTCCGATAAACAGCGGAACCTTCCCTGCATACCGCTGGCAGGAGAGGATCAGAATATCTGCAGTCTGGGCCATGATCTCCACGGTGTACACACCCGGCAATACCGGATCACCCGGAAAATGTCCCTGAAAGATTTCACGATCCGGATCTACATGGAATCTGGTTCGAATCTCTTTTTCCGGCTCCATTTCTGTCACTTCATCCACCAAAAGCATGGGATCTCTGTGCGGAATGATTTTTTGAATCTCTTCTCTGTTCATTTTCATTGCTGCAGTTCTTCCTTTCCATGTATTTCTAATAAAACGCGCACGCCTGGCATCCGTACTTTTCCCGGGTCTCTTCCGTGCAGATCATCGGGTAGATCACCAGATTCGGCCGCAGCCGGTCACCCATCAGGGATTTCAGCGCCGCAATCTGGCACAGGGTCCCCACGAACTCCGTATGCTGTCCCGTCTTGGCGCTGCGCATGGTCTGCCGGTAAACCGGCGGCATATCCCGCTTATAATATTCTTCGTTAAACTCGTACCAGTCGTCAAATTCCGGCAGATCCACCGGGTTAAACAGCGGGCAGTAAAGTCTGCAGGCATTGCATTTATTGCATCCCCGCTCGTCGATGACCGGCAGCAGCCGGCCTTCTTCGTTCTCCACCAGCTTCACGCACCGTGCCTTGCAGGCCACATCGCAGGCCCCGCAGCCGTTGCAGTTCTTAATATTTTCTGTCAGTTGCATTCTGTTCCACCTCTTATCATAATATCTTCATTCGTCATCTGCGAAAAAAATATGGCAGCCCGGCTCTTTCAGGCTACCATATTATCATACTCTATCTGCTACAGTTTTTCAATGACATAATCGGCAAATTCCCGACAGGTTGCCCCGTCCCGGGTGCCGGTGACCACGACCTTCTTTTCAGTCTCACCGCACAGGGTCAGCGCTTCAGCCAGCCGGTCCGCTTTCTCCGTCAGGCCGATATGGCGCAACAGCATCTCCGCTGCCTTGAAAATACTGGACGGGTTGGCGTAGTCCCCCAGGCCTTCCTCGATCATCCGGGGGGCGCTTCCGTGGATGGCTTCAAACATGGCGTAGCGGTCACCGATATTGGCACTGCCTGCGGTTCCCACACCGCCCTGAATCTCTGCCGCCTCATCGGTGATGATATCGCCGTAGAGATTCGGCAGGACGAAGACCTGGAACTTGCTGCGGATGGCCGGATTCACCAGATTAGCCGTCATGATGTCGATATACCAGTCCTCGGCCTGAATGCCCGGATAGTCCGCCGCTACCTCATGGCAGATGCGGGTGAAGTTTCCGTCGGTTTTCTTCATGATGTTGGCCTTGGTGACGATGGACACGCTGGTCTTTCCGTTCTGCTTCGCATATTCGAAAGCAGCCCGGGCGATTCTTCTGGTTCCCGGCTCGGTGGTCACCTTGAAGTCCATGGACAGGCAGCCCGGCACTTCGATGCCCCGGCTTCCCAGCACATATTCACCTTCCGTGTTCTCCCGGTAAAACATCCAGTCGATGCCTTCCTCCGGCACAGAAACCGGACGTACATTGGCATACAGATCCAGCTCCCGGCGCAGGGTCACGTTGGCGCTTTCCATGGTGCCGCCCTTCGGTGTGGTGGTTGGGCCTTTCAGAATCACGTCGCAGGACTTGATGGCTTCCAGCACATCCTCCGGCACTGCCTTGCCCAGAGCCAGACGGTTTTCGATGGTCAGACCCTCAATTTCCTTCAGAATCACCCGGCCGCCGGAAATCTCGTCTGCCAGAAGCACCGAGAGAACGCGTTTTGCCTGGTCCATGATGATGGGACCGATGCCGTCGCCGCCGATGAGACCCACCGTGATCACCGGCAGCGAAGTATAATCCTTCGCACCGCAATCCTGCAGCATTTTATCCGTCCGCGCAAGCTGTTCCCGCAGTAGGGTCTCAAACTGCTCTGCCGCATTCTTTATGTAATCTTCTCTTGTCATGGTTTACTTTCCTCCCAGTCCCACATATTTCAGCAGTCCGCCGGCCTTGAGAATGGCCTTCTGCCGGTCCGTAAAACTGCATACCAGAGTGAACGCCTCACCGCTGGTCTTATCCTGCAGGATCATTTCCCCGCTGTCCATGCCGGCATAGATGTTCTCAATGACCAGGTCATCGCCCTGGGACAGTTTGTCATAGTCCTCCGGATTTTTGAACGTCAGCGGCATGATGCCGGCGTTAATCAGGTTCGCCACATGGATCCGCGCAAAACTTTTGGTGATCACCGCACGAACCCCCAGATACAGCGGAACCAGCGCCGCATGCTCTCTCGAAGACCCCTGTCCGTAATTGCTGCCGCCTACAATGATACTCTGGCCGGCTTCCTTTGCCCTCTGCGGGAAAGTGGTGTCGCAGACGCCAAAGCAGTACTGGGACAGATGCGGAATGTTGGACCGGTACGGAAGAATTTTGGCCCCGGCCGGCATGATGTGGTCGGTGGTGATATTATCGCCGACTTTCAGTACCAGCGGCACCTGCAGGCTGTCGTCCATCGGACGGCTGTCCGGGAACGGTTTGATGTTGGGACCTCTCAAAATCTCCACGCCCGACGCTTCTTCGGCTGACGCCGGCGGAAGGATGGCGCTGTCGTCGATTTTAAAGGCCTCCGGCATGGTGATCTCCGGCATGTCGCCCAGCAGCATCGGATCGGTGATTTCTCCCGTCAGAGCGGCTGCCACCGCGGTTTCCGGAGATACCAGGTAAACCTGTCCGTCTGCCGTACCGCTTCTGCCTTCGAAATTCCGGTTAAAGGTCCGGAGAGATACCCCGCCGGAATTCGGCGAGAAGCCCATGCCGATGCACGGACCGCAGGCACATTCCAGTACCCGGGCTCCGCTGGCCAGAATGTCTGAAAGAGCACCGCAGTCTGCCAGCATTGCCAGCACCTGTTTGGATCCCGGAGAAACCGACAGGCTCACTTCCGGTTTGATGGTCTTCCCTTTCAGAAGGGCTGCCACCTTCAGCATATCGTATAAAGAAGAGTTGGTGCAGGAACCGATGCAGACCTGGTCTACCTTGGTTCCCTTCAGGCTCTCCACCGTGACCACGTTATCCGGGCTGTGCGGGCAGGCGATCATCGGCTTCAGTTCGGATAAGTTGATCTCGATGATCTTATCATACACAGCGTCCGGATCGCTCTGCAGTTCCACGAAGTCTTCTCCTCTGCCTTCCGCTTCCAGAAATGCCTTCGTCACTTCATCCGACGGGAAGATGGAGGTGGTGGCTCCCAGCTCCGTGCCCATGTTGGTAATGGTGGCACGTTCCGGCACGGACAGGGTTTGAATGCCTTCGCCGCCCCATTCGATGATGGCGCCTACACCGCCTTTCACCGACAGGATCCGCAGGATCTCCAGGCTCACGTCCTTTGCCGTCACGAAAGGACGGAGCTTACCGGTCAGATTTACTTTATACATCTTCGGCATGGTGATATAGTATGCGCCGCCGCCCATGGCAACGGCCACATCCAGGCCGCCGGCACCCATGGCCAGCATGCCGATGCCGCCGCCGGTGGGCGTATGACTGTCGGAACCGATCAGTGTTTTCCCCGGTTTGCCGAACCGTTCCAGATGCACCTGATGGCAGATGCCGTTGCCGGGGCGGCTGAAATACAGCCCGTGCTTTTTCGCCATGGACTGGATGAACCGATGGTCATCGGCATTTTCAAATCCGGACTGCAGGGTGTTGTGGTCGATATATGCCACGGAAAGTTCTGTTTTTACCCTTGGCACACCCATGGTCTCAAATTCCAGATAGGCCATGGTGCCGGTGGCGTCCTGGGTCAGGGTCTGGTCGATCCGCAGCGCTACCTCGCTTCCCACGGTCATTTCACCGCTGATCAGATGTTCTTTTATGATTTTCTGTGCTATTGTCAGTCCCATTTTTGTGTCTGCTTCCTTTCACATGTTATTTTCTGTCGTTAAACTTGGTAATGCTGTCATAGGCGTGACCGATATGCAGCTGCATCAGATTTTCCACTTCTTTCACATCTTTTTCCATGATGGCATCAAGAATGGCTTTGTGCTCTTCCACTGCCCGGAAGATGCGATCGTCATGCTCCAGCGATGCCTTCCTGTATTTCGCCAGCTTATGGTGGATCGGAGAGAGAATCGCCTGAAAGGTCCGGCTTCCGCATTCTGCGTAGATCACATCATGAAATTCGGTATCCAGATTTCTGACTTTTTCCGCATTTCCCTTTCCCGCATAAAACTCCTGCTGTTCCAGGATGTCCTTCAGCTGCGCGATGCCGCCTTCACTGATTCTGACCGCTGTCTGGCCTGTTACCATCGCCTCCATCCGACGCTTTACCGCGAACATATCATCCACATCCTGCTGTGTGATCCCCAGCACCACCGTACCGGACGGAGAATCATCCACCAGGCGGTCCGCCTGCAGGCGGGCGAGCGCTTCCCGGATCGGTGTCCGGCTGACACCCAGATCCGCTGACAGCTTATTTTCGCTGAGGATATCCCCCGGTGCATACACACCGTTTAAGATATTTTCTTCAATTCTTTCGTACACCTGATTGGCCAGGGATACTACCTTATAATCGATCATGCCTGCTTCTCCTTTCTGCTTCCGCCGCTTCTTTCAGTTCTGCAATCTTGTCCTCCATTTCACCGTTGGACAGGCTGGTGGTTCTTCCGTCGGCATACATCTCATCCACCCATTCCTTCAGTTTCTGTACAATTGGAGAATCTTTGTGAAGCATATCCTCGCCCGTCAGACCGTAATGCTCATTCATCCAGTAAGCGATACCTGCAAGGCCGGAAGTCTTGCTGACGGAAACGCCTGGCGCCCGGTTCAGCAGCTTCTTCGTATTGAAAATATTATAAATTTCTTCATCCTTCATCAGTCCGTCGGCATGAATACCCGCCTTGGTTACATTGAAGTTTTCGCCCACGAACGGTGTCATCGGCGGAATGTCATAGCCCATTTCCTTTCGGAAGTATTCACCAATCTCCGTGATTACGGTCGGATCCATGCCGTCCAGAGAACCCTTCAGGGAAGCATATTCAAACACCATGGCTTCCAGCGGGATGTTTCCCGTTCTCTCCCCGATGCCCAGCAGGGAACAGTTTACGGCACTGGCGCCATACAGCCATGCGGTGGATGCATTGGCAACTGCCTTATAAAAATCATTGTGCCCGTGCCATTCCAGCATTTCGCTCGGCACACCGGCATAGTGCTGCAGACCGTAAATGATACCAGCAACACTTCGAGGCAGGCTGGCCTCCGTATACGGTACGCCGTAGCCCATGGTGTCACACGCACGGATTTTGATCGGAATACCCACCTCCTGGGACAGATCCATGATCTCGTTGACGAACGGTACCACGAAACCATAGAAATCAGCCCGCGTAATGTCTTCCAGATGGCACCGCGGCACCACGCCGGCGTCGAAGGCGTCCTTGATGGTTTCCATGTAGAAATCCACCGCCTGGCGGCGGGTCATGTTCATCTTTTTGAAAATGTGATAGTCACTGCAGGATACCAGAATACCGGTTTCCTTGATGCCCAGTTCTTTCACAGCTTTGAAATCTTCCTTCCGGGCGCGGATCCAGGTGGTGATCTCCGGGAACTTGTAGCCCAGTTCCATACACTTGTCGATGGCCTCCCGGTCCTTCTTCGTATAGATGAAGAATTCCGACTGGCGAATCAGCCCGTACGGGCCGCCCAGCCGGGCCATCAGCTTGTACAGGTCCACGATCTGCTTTACGGTGTAAGGCGCCATGGACTGCTGTCCGTCGCGGAAGGAGGTATCGGTGATCCAGATATCCTCCGGCATGTTGATTGGCACACGCCGATGGTTGAAGGCAACCTTCGGTACTTCTTCGTAATTGAACATTTCTCTGTACAGGTTGGGTTCTTCCACATCCTGCAGATTGTATTTATAGATGCTCTGTTCCAGCAAATTGGTCTTCTTCGAAATTTCAAGCATGTTTCCACCTCACTGTTCGGCTGATTTGTTTCGGATGTCTCAGGTCTTTTGTTGTATACAAGTATACTCTTAAACATTTTCAGTGTCAATACTTTTTCTATAATTGTTTTTAAAATGTTTTTTCGTGTGGTTGTATACCATGCGGTGCTTTCCTAATATTCATTACATCAGAGCCAGATTACAGGTTAGGTGCATATAACCCGGCCATATTTCTCAAAAAACGCAAAAAAGCACGTAATCATTTGCCTGAATCGATGGTTTTTCTTCGATTTAGGCTGAAATTCAGCCGATTAAGGTGAATTTCAGCATTGTATTACGTGCTTTTAAGAAAAAAATAGTTTATATTGTCGGGTTAGGCTCTGCTAACACACACTCCACTTCTGCCTGTCACACATAATATGTGCTTCCATCCTCCAGACAGAGAGCAGCCAGCTTTCCCCCGAAAACGCAGCCACAGTCCACCGCCAGATGGCCATGTCCGGAATAAACCAGAGGCTGCCTGTCTTCTCGAATGGCCATGGTCGGCGTGTGACCTGTTACCAGATAGGTCTTCCTGCCGCTGTATTCTTCCGGATCCGACGGATCCGAAAAGTACTTTCTGCTGTAATCCGCCCGGTGAAACAGGAAATCACCCAGTGCATAGTCTTCCAGCGGTTTCTCTTCTTCAAACCCGCAGATTCCGGCATGTACCAGCACATATCTGCATTTCCCCGTTTCTACCTCTTCATAGAGAGATGCATCTTCCAGATACTCCAGAATCTCCTGCTGCTGATCTGCCGGCAGTTTCCGAAACTGCTGGCAGGTCGTACTGCCTCCGTCCTGCATCCAGTATGTGAAATCCATCAGATCCGCTGCCGTCAGATGATTCTCCGCATTCTCTTCGGTTACTTCTACTGCAAACTTAGACAGCACCTTAAGCATCATATATTCATGGTTTCCCAGGATAAAGATGACATTGGGACGCATCATCAGATCCTGAAGCAGCCGGATTGGTTCTGGTCCCCGGTCTACGGCATCACCCAGTATATACAGCGTATCCGCATCGGAAAAATGTATTTTTTCCAGGAGCCGGCAATACGCATCATAGCAGCCGTGAATATCTGAGATTACATAATTCATTACAGCACCTCCAAAAAGATAAAAAAAACAAGGTTTTCATATCACGAAAGCCTTGCATTATGTGCGTGGTTGCGGGGACAGGATTTGAACCTGCGACCTCCGGGTTATGAGCCCGACGAGCTACCAACTGCTCTACCCCGCGATATCATATTATATTGTATGTCAGCGACCATGTACTTATACCTGTCTGCACCAACATGGAATAAATGGTGCCGGAAACCGGGGTCGAACCGGTACGATCGGTAAGGATCGCAGGATTTTAAGTCCTGTGCGTCTGCCAATTCCGCCATTCCGGCATTTTGGCTTCCCAGGGGAACTGACGTATCCGCTAAGTCACCGTGAAAAAAAAATTGGCTCCAAGGGTGGGGCTCGAACCCACAGCCTATCGGTTAACAGCCGAGTGCTCCACCATTGAGCTACCTTGGAACGCCATTCTGTCTTTGGCTCATCACCGCCGACAACATAAATGATTATACATCATTTACTAACTTGTGTCAAGCACTTTTTTAACTTTTTTCAGGAAGTTGTTTTGTGCTTGTCGCTGCTGTATGTCACAGCTTTATTATAATAACATATCCTGTGTCGCATTGTCAATATCTTTTTTATATCCTGTTTCTTCTTTTTATGTAATGCCTGTGTACTGCCGGCAGTGGTTTCATATTTTCGAAGGATCTCTGCGATAAGCAAAACGGCTGCCTCTGCAATCTGCACGAAACAGCCGTCTTATTATGATATCCTGTTTGTTTCTATCGTTTTACCTGTTTACGCTCACCATCCCCATTGCATGGTCTTGTATCCTTCCTCCACGGCATGTTCCAAATCAACCACCTTGTCCTCGCCGGTTGCCACGGTGTAAACATGGTATCCCTCCTCGATACCTTCTTCCTCCCACATCTGGTAGCAGATGACATCAGCGCCGATATAATCCACCAATGCATGGGATCTCGGAATCTCGAACAGAAGCTCACGGTTGGCGCCGCTTAAGGATGCCCTGTAAAAGCGGGTATAATTCTTTTCGGAACTATCGGCGGCGTAGTATAGTTTCCCGCCGTCGACAACAGGCTGCCTTCCGCCTGTCAGGGTCCGGATGATCTTATTTGTCTTACAGTCGAAAATACGGATGCCGTCTTTGCCCAAGCTGTAACCGTACATGTATCGACTGCTGCCGGATGCATAGGCATAGTATGTGCTTGTTGCGTTAAAGTTCACGGATACCCTTTTCACTTCTTTTGATTTCAGGTTCAGTCTGTAAAGCGGTATTTTATTGGAAGGCGCATAGTGCAATTCTATCTTCTGGAAGTAAAGGTTGCCGTTGTAGATTCCCAGCAGCGAGATTCCGTCAATTCCATCAAGAGTTACCGTTTTGAGCAGTTTCGGCTTGCTGCCATCGATGCTGCCGCAGTAGATCCGGCCTTTATGTGTTTCGTCGGGCAATCCATATTCTTCCAGGCTGAAATAGATCTTCGAACCATTCGTAAGTATTTTCCAGTCAGCAGTCAGATCGTTGTTGGACGACGAAGTCGCTAACCTTACCTTTTTCCCATCCAGCGTGGCTGCATAATATAAGTATCTTTTCTTTTTATCGTAGTCGCGTTCTGTCAGAAAATATCCGCCGGTCGGCGCTTCTTTGATCGACTCAAGCTCATACTCACGCAGTGCATCCACGTCGTAAACATCGTTCACCGGTACACGCTGGTATTTCACCGCCGCATCTGCGGTGTCCATCGTCAGAAACATTACGCACAGCAGCAGCACTGCCAATGCGGCCATGACGATACCTGTCCTTCTTTGTCTTCTTTCCATAATCTTTCCTCTCTGTTCTTGTGTTTTCGTTCTTGCGTTTTTCTTTTCCTGCCGCTTTTGTACGAAGGCGGTCTGTTTTTTTCATTGTAGAACAAAGTACTCTTTCTGTCAATGTAAAAAAACTTCATGATCCTTTTTCCTTGTTTCTGCTGTTTTTTCCCTATTTCAGTTCACCAATGTACATGTAACCGGAATCGCCGATCGCATAGACGGTAATCGTGCCCTTCTTTACTCCGGCTGCCTTAAGAGCGTCCTTCTTATTCAGCGTAAAGGTGGAATCATTGTTTGCACTCAGATAAGTAAAGGTATTATTTGCACTTACATTGATCGCTTCAGGATAAACAACGGAGCATTTGCTCTCATAGGTATCCCTCGTCATGTCCGTTCCTACACCTTCAATGGTGTAGCAGATAAAGCCTCTGCGGTTTCGGAAGCCGTCCAGGGAAATCTGATTGCCTTCTTCATCCACCAAAATCCACTGATCCGTCTCTGTGCTCTTTTCAATGCCTGCATCGATTCTCTGAACGCCTGTGCACTCTTCTTCTCTTTCGGTGGAAGCAAGCACATAGCATACAAAGCTGCCGTCCAGATTCGCAAGTTCCGTCCACTTATATCTTCTGTAGGATTCGCAGTCATCCCTGGAGAAGGAATCAGAACTGAAAATATAGAGATGGTCATCGTCCATGATTCCGTCTTCGTATTCGTAGCCGATCAGAGTGATAAGATGGCCGCCGGTGCTGCCCCATGCGCCGGTAAGGTTTCTGGTGTTATAAGCAACAGAAAGGCCTACCGGATGACCCTTTGCAAGTTCCTGAAGAATAATCTCCTTGCCGCCATACTGCGCATAGCATTCATAGCCGTAGCAGCCCGCAAAGGATGTACAGAAGGACCAGCTGCCGAAGATACCTTCCGCCTGGTCTTTGGAGCTGAGTGCAACTTCTTCCGGAAGAAGATCCAGTTTCGGATTGATGGTGTTCAGCATAACGCTGATGGTGGTCGGGCTGCAGATGCTGTCAGAAACAACATCCCATCTGATACTCTGGGAATATGCCGGGGATGGGCAAAGCGCCTGTGCCGGCAGTTCCACAACTTCTTCTGCATAGCCGGGAACCATATCACCGCCTGCAAATGTCATGGTAAGTTCGCGAAGAACAGGAGAAGCAATCTCTGCACTGTCTCTTCGGATTACAGCCTTCATCTGGAAACCGTCAAAGCAGCCGCTGACGGCGCAAAAGGTATCCTGATCCACATAGCCGCCGGCACCCTGCTTGTTCTGGGTGGTTCCACGTTTCATATACGGAGAGAATTCACCCCAGGTGAGCCAGTCAGACCAGGTGACATCTTCAGTATCCTGTGATTCCATTCTTGCACGACCGAAAATCTCCACGCTTGCGCCGTCGGCAATGGAGGCGTTCCAGGAGGCAACCATCCTGGTGAAATTGTCGCAACAGAATTCTGCGGAGGTGAAAGTGCCTTCAAGGACACCGTCGGAAAGCTGAACCGCACCGTTGCCGACCGCAGCAGGTTCAACGCCTTCCATCACGCCTTCTGCAAAGTCTTCTGCAGTAGTGAGCTTAAAGAGGTTGCTGCCTTCAAAGGGAAGCATGCCCTCATTTCTTTCATTGTACGTGTTTCCGCAAGCGGCGCAGCCAAACAGCATTGCCGCGCAAAGAATGATAGTAAATAATTTCTTCATATCCTGTCCTCCTGAATGAATCAACTGCTGTTGTATTCCCTTTTTCTTCTTTTCACTTAAAAACGCAAGATATGTGCCAGAAGTTAAGGAGATGTTAAGATTTTTCGTATACGGAGCGAAACCCCTTGTTGTCTTTCTGTTACAGGCAAAAAATTGATCCGAAAGCGCAAACAGATCTCTTACCCATTCCACCGAATGGCTTAAATTCGCGATCCGTTTATGACAGGAAAAGGATTAAAACGGTTTTAAGGCAAATGCAAATCAAAGCAAAACAAAGAGACATCTGTTTCCCAGATGTCTCTGCATTCTGCCGATCATGAAATTTTCTGTGCAGCGCGGCACTTCTAGCTGAGCCTTTCCCGCTCGGTCGGCGCAGCCGATGCGGCTGCGGCCTCTGCCTGGTCCAGAGCGATGTTTTCCTTCACCACCTGCATCTTCTTTTCGTATTTTTCCGCCATGGCAGCATCTCCCAGCTTTTCATACACCTTCACCAGCTCCTCCATGGTCTCCAGGTTGCTTGGCGAAAGCTGCAGCACCTGTCGGAGATGGTCAGCGGCTTCTTCATTCTCATCCAGCTGGGCATAGGCCACGCCCAGATAGTACCACAGCGGCCACCAGTCTTTATATTTTCCTTCTTTGTACCGGCTCAGCGCTTCAATTCCCTCTTCATACCGTCCGGAAAGGATCAGATTATAGCCTTTTTCAATCTCCACCGGTTCCACCAGGCTGTCCAGGCGCATCTGAATCTCATCTCGCAGTTCCCGCAGTTCCTTCTGCTTCGTGCAGGCAGCCGTATCGGACGGGTCGATTTCGGCAGATGCCGCTTCCTCCGTCAGCTTCATATATTCGTCCCAGGTCAGCTTGGCCTTCACATAGAGACCCAGATTCACATAGCCGTAGCCCAGGAAATAGAATCCTTCAGCGAAATCCGGCCTGCGGATCGTCACCTGCTCGAAGGCTTCCAGGGACTCCGCCTTAAACCGGCCCACAAACTCTTCCTCTTCCCCCAGTTCATAAGCATCCTTACAGGCCCGTCCATAGCAGTACAGGGCATCCACATTCTGTGGATCGATCTGCAGGGCAGCCCGGAACTGAATGCAGGCATAGTCATAATCCTTTTTCTGGGCACCATCCACACCGTCGCTGATCAGCCCTTCGGCAAACTTCGTACCGAAGACGCGCAGAATGTATGCGATATAGTTTTGCGCATAATCAAAATTCGGGTCACAGCCGATGACGAAGGCCATATTTCTGGCGATATCCAGCGTAGACAGATGCATCATGGCCGTCTTTCGGATCGGAATCGGCACACCCATGAGGATATCTGCGATCCCCGCCTTATCCAGATAGCTGTCAGAAAGCTCATCAAACAGAAAATCATCCAGATGGGGCACCAGATACTGTCCCACTCGGTCTTCGATCCTGCCTTCACGCTGTACCATTCCCTGATTCATTGTTTCACTCATACGATAACCTCCCACCCTTTTTTATAAAATCGTTTCTGCTCTTCTTCATTGAACCAGCCTGCCAGATCTTCCGCAAGGAGACGATCCGCTTCCTTTCTCGCAAACTCGTCCATCTGCAGGCTGCTGCTTTCCAGAATAAATTTTCGAAGAATCCGATACTGATCTTCCTTTTTCCGATTTCGATGCTGGTAACCCCCGGTGTAGTAATACTCCGACAGATTTTCGAAAAATCCGAACGGTCCCTTTCCTGCCGCTGCGATGAGATATTCCAGCGTCCCGGAAAAGCCGCCCCGGTTGGAATAGATCTCCACCATATTCTCAATCATATGGAGTTTCACCAGTTCCTCCGCAGACATCCAGCCGGTTCGAATCACCTCATAAGGCGCTCGCTCCCGGAACACAATGCCATAACGTTCGGCTTCCGCTGCCAGAGGGGTTCCCGGAAGCACCTTCAAAAATCCCAGCTGCAGCATATCTGCGCCGAGACTGTAGATTTTGTTAAATGACCGGGCAAACACCGCATATCCCTCATACGGAAGACCGGCGATCAGATCCACATGAATATGAATATTTCCCATGGCCATCAGCTGTTCCACATTGTATAAGATCGGGTAGATGTTCTCCTTCCGGTTCACCGCCTGCAGCGTCTGGGGATTGGCCGACTGAATGCCGATCTCGAACTGAAAGAGGCCCTTTCGCGCATTCCGAAGCAGATCCAGCGTTTCCCGGTCCAGAAGATCCCCGCATAACTCGAAGTGGAAATTGGTCACCCCGTTGTCGTTTTCCATCAGATAACGGAAGATTTCCCGCGCCCGCTCCCGGTCGTAGTTGAAGGTCCGGTCGATAAATTTCACCTGCATGACCCGTTTATAGAGGAAATACCCCAGATCCGCCTTCACCCGGTCCATCTCCAGAGGCCGCAGGGTTTTATCGATGGAGGACAGGCAGTAGCTGCACCGGAACGGACAGCCCCGGACGGACTCGTAATATACCACCTGATCCGGCTGACAGTCCAGAATCGAATACGGAAACGGAATCAGGTTGAAATCCATCGGTTCCATCTGCCCGTTGACGTAGATCCGACCGTCTCCGCCCCGGTAGATCAGTCCCGGCACGCTCATCAGAAGCGCTTCATCCGGCGCCTGGCCTTCCCGGCCCTCGCATTGGTGCAGTACCTGACAGAGCCGGTAAAAGGAATACTCCCCCTCCCCGCACAGAATGTAATCTGCCCACGGATGCGCCACCGCAAAATCTGCACCCCCCGCGCTGACTTCCGGTCCGCCCAGACAGATTTTCATGGCCGGCCGGGCTTTTTTCAGGTCGGCTGCCAGCTGTTTGATCTTTTCAATATTCCATATGTAACAGGAAAAGCAAACCATATCATAGTTTGCTCTGATCAGTTCCGTATAAATATAAGTCAGGTCCTGGTTGATGGTAAATTCCCGGACCTCCACATCGCTGTATTCCCCTGCCGCTACCGTATACAGGTATTTCAGCGCCAGGTTGGAATGCACGTATTTGGAATTCAGACTTGTCAGTAAAATCTTCATACTCTCTTATTCAACATTCAGAAAAGCGATGGCCGGGCACAGCTGCCCGGCCATCGCAGCGTTACAGTTACAGCATCCGGAACCGTTCGTCCTTCAGCATACCCAGATTTTTCATGCAGCGGTGAAGCTCACCGATAAGCCGGTCGTTATCCTCCGGCAGATTCCCCCGCAGGGAAACATAATTGGATGCATGATTGCTGCGGAATACGCAGGACGTTTCAGGCCGTGCATGATCCAGCAGCAGACAGGTCTCCTTCAGCACCTGCTCCGGTGTAAGATACCGGAACGTTCCGCTTCGGATCTCTTCCAGCAGCGGTGCAGGCGGCTCCACCATGAGGGTCAGCAGGCTCACGTAGGAAGCGTTCATTTCAGCGATCATCTTTCCGCTTTCAATGGCATGTTCCTCCCATCCGTCCTGACCGGACAGTCCGCTGATAAACGTCACCGAAGTGGCAAGGCCGTTTCTTTCCAGCTTCTGCACACCGGTGATCAGTTCTTCTCTTGTCTCACCTTTTTTTACCTGATCCAGAACACGCTGACTTCCCGACTCCGCACCCAGATAGATCATGGACAGGCCATGTGCGCGAAGCTCCTGTAGCTCCTCATCCGACTTGCGCAGTGCATCCTGCGCACGTCCGTAGCTGGTGACTCTTTCACATTCCGGGAAATGATCCCGGATATAGTCCAGAATCTCCAGCAGTTTGCGGTTGGAAAGACAGAGAGCATCGCCGTCACACAGAAAGATCCGATCCACACTTCTGTACTTTTCACGGGCCCAGGCCAGATCTTCCAGTACCTCCTGCGGATTCCGCACGCGGAACTGCTTGTCTTTGTACATATTGCAGAAGGTGCATTTATTGTGAGAACAGCCGATGGTCACCTGGACCAACAGGCTGTACGCCTCACTGGGAGGTCTGTAAATGTTTCCGACATAGCGCATACGTTTTTTCTCCTATTTTCTCCTATCGGTCATCTGTTATTGGTCAGGGGTTCTACATTCTTTCCGGCGCTTCCATGCCCAGCAGAGCCAGACCGTTGCGGATCGCCGTCTTGGCAGACAGTACCAGCGCCAGCTTGGCAGTCTTTTCTTCCTCGTTATCCACCAGAATGTGCTCATCGTGATAGAACCGATTGAAACTCTGTGCAATATCTACAATATGCCGTGTCACGATAGATGGTTCATACTTTTCTCCGGCTTCCCGAATCACTTCCGGCAGCTTGTACAGCAGTCTTGCCAGCTGGAACGCACTTTCACCGGTGAGGTAGGATGCCTTCACTGCATCTGCCTGACTTGCCTTCGCCACGGCCTCCTCTCCTGCATTCCGCAGTACACTGGCGCATCTTGCATAAGTGTACTGCACGTACGGACCGGTCTCTCCGTTGAAATCCAGCACCTTATCCCAGGAGAACACATAATCCTTGATCCGGTTATTGGAAAGCTCGTTGAAGATCACTGCACCGATACCCACCTGCTTGGCGGTTTCATCGATGTTATCGGTAGCCACACCTTTTTCTTTGATGATTTCCCGGGTCTGCTCCACCGCACGGTTCAGAACATCCTCCAGGAATACCACACGGCCGTGACGGGTGGACATGGTACCATCTTCCAGACTGACCAGACCGAACGGCACATGGACGCAGTCTCTGGCCCATTCATAGCCCATCAGTTCCAGAATCTGAATCCACTGCTGGAAGTGCAGATTCTGCTGCGACGCTACCACGTAGATGTTCTTATAGAAGTCGTACGTTTCCTTTCTGTATACAGCCGCTGCAATATCTCTGGTAATATACAGGGTGGAACCGTCGGACTTGGTGATCAGGGCCACGCCCAGACCGTATTTCTCCAGATTTACCACATGGGCACCCTGGGATTCTTCCAGCAGCCCCTTTTCTTCCAGTTCCTTAACGAAACGCGGCATTTTGTCGGAATAGAAACTTTCGCCGTTATAGGAGTCAAACTCGATGCCCAGCATTTTGTATACCCGGTTGAACTCCTTCAGGGATTCATCACGGAACCACTGCCACAGTTCCACCTCTTCCGGTTCACCGTGCTCCAGCTTGGTGAAGATTTCTCTGGCCTCATCATTCAGCTCCGGATGGGTTTCTGCTTCTTCATGGAATTTGGTATAGTAGCTCAGCAGGGTTTTGATCGGCTCGTTGATGACGTCTTCCTTGTTGCCCCAGTGGCGGTACGCACAGATCATCTTGCCGAACTGCGTACCGTAGTCGCCCAGGTGGTTGATTCGGATCACATTGTAACCCAGGGCACTGTAGATTTTGTTAATCGAATTACCGATGACGGTACTTCTGATGTGACCGATATGGAACGGCTTGGCGATGTTCGGGGAAGAATATTCGACGATGACCGTCTTTCCCTCACCCACATTGCTCTTGCCGTAATCTTCCTTTTCCGTGAGAACAGCAGAGACCACATCTCCCACAAACTCTTCTCTGGAAATGAACATGTTCACATAAGCATTGACCTGCTCCACCTTCTCAAACATGGCATTTTCGCGGATACCATCCGCAATTCCTCTGGCGATCAGAGGCGGCGCTTTCCGCAGGGTTTTGGCCAGCTTAAAGCACGGGAATGCATAGTCTCCCATTTTCGCATCCTGCGGCACTTCAATCATGGACTGGATTTCTTCTGCAGTCAGATCCTGGACCTGTTCTGCAATCAGCTTACTGATTTCTTCTTTAAAGTTTACCATTTTGTCTCTCCTCGTTATTTCCCATGCTGTGCGCATGTACTTCCCAAAATCTGCTTTCCCGGCTTACTCGTCCTGTGCAAGCCACTGCCGGATCGTCCCGGTGTCCTTCTCACTGATGACAGGAATGCCCTCTTCCAGCAACATCTGTGCAAAGACGCCGTCTCCCTCTGTCAGCGTACCGGTAAAGGTGCCGTCATAGACCTTGCCGCAGCCACAGGACGGGCTGTTTGCTTTCAGGATCGCCCCCTCCAGAGGCTCTCCGCTGCAGTCTGCCGCCATCCGGCAGGTTCCGAGAGAAAGTGCCGCACCTTTTTCGAAGGCTTCTGTCACATCCTTTCCCTCTTTATCGATGATCCTTCTTCCCTGGCGCTCGGCAGGCGGGCGGGGAATCGGCAGTCTGGCCGCGCTTTCCGGACAGACAACCACATATTTTTTCTGCTGGCAGAAATCGATGACTTCCTGGCAGCGGTTGTTGCCGCCGTTATATTTACAGTTATGCCCCAGCAGGCAGCTGCTTATAATATACATGTTTCTTACTCCTTCAGTTTGACGATGGTGACGCCTTCGCCGCCCTCGTTATATCCGCCCTTGCGGAAGGATGCCACATGTTTGTGGCGTTTCAGCAGATTCCGGATTCCGTCCTTCAGAATGCCCTCGCCTCTGCCGTGAATGATAGTTACTTCCTTCAGACCCGCCATATACGCATCGTCCAGATACTTGTCCACGTTGAAGCAGGCGTCTTCCAGATTCTGTCCCTGTACATTGCAGTTTATGGAGATGGACATGGCTTTCTGCTTGTACATGGAGCCATATCTTCCGCTTCCGCCGGCACCGGCCGGTTTCTTTTTCTTTTTGGTGCCGTCATTGATCAGCACCAGGTCCTTCAGATTGGCACCGATCTTCATGATGCCCACCTGCACCATCAGATCGCCTTTTTCATCCGGCAGAGTCAGGATTTCTCCGTTCTGATCCAGTGTCAGAAGCTTCACCCGGTCTCCCACCTTCAGATCGGCCGCACTGACCGGATTCTCATTATTGACCTCCCGTATGGTGCGCCGCTGGGCGTATTCGCTGTCTTTTTCACGGATCTTTTTCCGGCTCTTCTCGAACCGTTTCGTCCGCTCTCCCAGGCTGTCCAGTTTCGCCAGCTCTTTCAGCTCCTTCTGGACCTCCGCAGCGGTGTCCTTGGCATCCCGCATGATAAACCGGGCTTCCTCCCTGGCTTTTTCCAGAATTTCTTTTTTCTGCTTTTCCAGGGCCGCCTGCTGCTTTTCCAGCTCAGCTTTCATCTTCTCTGCCGCAGCCCGCAGGGCAATGGCCTCGTCCCGTTCTGCTTCTGCCTTCTTCCGATCCGCTTCTATGGCCGAAATCACATCTTCAAACTCCATGTCACCCCGTTCGATAAGTGCACCGGCACGTTCGATGATGTCATCCGGAAGACCCAGCTTCCTGGAGATCTCAAAAGCGTTGGATTTTCCCGGAATACCGATGGACAGTCTATACGTCGGACTCAGGGTCTCCACATTAAATTCCATGGAAGCGTTTTCCACGCCGCTGGTGGAAAGCGCGTATTTTTTCAGCTCGTTATAATGGGTGGTGGCGATGGTTGTGGCGCCCTGCCTGCGCAAACGCTCCAGAATGGCGATGGCCAGTGCCGCACCTTCCGTCGGATCCGTCCCCGCCCCCAGCTCGTCCAGAAGCACCAGCGTATCCGGTCCGGTCTCTTCCACCACATGGACGATGTTCTTCATGTGGGAAGAAAAAGTGGACAGGCTCTGCTCGATGCTCTGCTCATCGCCGATATCGGCGAAAATATTCTGGAATACAGGAAGCTGACTGGTGGACAGTGCAGGAATATGCAGTCCGCTCTGGGCCATCATGGCCAGCAGCCCGACTGTTTTCAAGGTAACGGTTTTGCCTCCGGTATTGGGCCCGGTGACCACCAGTGTCGTATAGCCGGCGCTGCCGCCTGCCGCTACATGGATCGGCACCACTTTTTTCTGATCGATGAGGGGATGACGTGCCTGCTTCAGATCCACGGATCCCTTCTCATTGATGACGGGACATTCTGCCCGCATCATGACGGACAGCTTTCCCTTGGCAAAAATCACATCCAGCTTGGTCAGAAGCTTCTGATTATTCCGCAGGTCGTGAAAATGCTCTGCCACATTTCCCGACAGTTCTGCCAGAATCCGTTCGATTTCCGCCTTCTCTGCCAGTTCCAGCTCCCGCAGTTCATTGTTCAGATTCACGATGACCTGCGGCTCAATAAAAAGCGTTGCGCCCGTGGATGACTGATCGTGGACGATGCCGCTGACCCTGCCCCGGTGTTCTGCCTTGACCGGCACCACATAACGGCCGTCCCGCATGGTCACAATGGCGTCCTGCAGATACGTCTTGTTCTCACTGGATCCGATGATCTGAGACAGACGGCTTCGAATGGCTTCATTCTGCCGCACGATGCTCCGGCGGATGTCTCGAAGCTGCGGAGAAGCGCTGTCTGCCATCTCATCCTCGGATAAAATGCACCGGTCGATGTTGTCTGCCAGACGCGGAAAGGTGACCAGCACTTCAGCCATGGCCTGCAATGCGGGAAGTTCCGGCAGATCGCTTTGAAACCAGGTGGCCACGTTTTCGGCCACCCGGATGTTGTACAGTACCTGCAGCAGCTGACGCATGGTCAGACTGCCGCCTTTTCTGCAAAAATGCAGGGCAGGATCAATATCATAAATCTGCCCCAGGGGTGCAACCCCCTTATGGAGGATGGCCGCCGCTGCCTCGCTGGTTTCTTCGAGACGCTCACGGATGCGGCGGACATCCGTATCCGGCCGGAACCTGCCGATGATCTCCTTCGCCATCTCACATCCGGCCTGCTGCCGGAGCATGTCAATGACCTTGTCATACTCCAGCACCTGGAAAGTCTTCTTATTCATCCGTTCTCCTGTACTTGTCTATCTCACTTTTCAGTCTGATATTTTCCATTTGAAGGTCAAAGAAGGAATTTTCAAACTCGCTGCATTTATCCTGCAGCTGGCGGTATTTTTCTTCCGCCTCTTTTTTTTCTTCATTGGTCCGGGCCGCACTCTCCTTGTACTGGAGGAAGCTTTTTTTCGCCTCGTCCCACATTTTCAGATAATGCTGGGCGTCTTTTTCCAGCTGCTCTCTGGCAGCAGTCAGCTCCGCAATCTGCTCCTTCGCACTGAAATACTCGTCTGCCACGTTGATGGCAGCAAGCACGGCCAGGGAACCCTGCGCGTTGGAGGCGTAATTTCTGCCGACCTCCCGCATCTTGCCGTCCACATAAGCTGCAATTTCCCTTATGGTTTCCTCATCCCTGTCACCTGCGATGGTATAGTCCTGACCGTAGATCCGGACCTTTACTCTGGTTCCTGCTTCATCCATGATCGTTCTCCTACATGTCTCTCAGTACGGCATCCAGTTTATCTTTCAGTGCTTCCAGCACTCTGCCGTGGGCTGCTGCCACATCTTCGTCGGTCAGAGTCCTGTCATTATGACGGTAAGTCAGATTGAAGGCCACGCTCTTCTTTCCTTCTTCCACCTGTTTTCCTCTGTATATATCAAACAGCTTTACGTTTCTCAAAATCTCTGTGCCTGCTTCGCGAATCACAGCTTCCATATCGCCCACGGTCACATCTTCGTCCACCAGCAGTGCGATATCTCTGGTCATTGCAGGGTATTTCGGCAGCGGAGCGAATACCTTCTCCAGATCTGCCAGCTCCGTAACGGTATTGAACATGAGCTCCGCAGCATAGCAGCGGGTACCGATGCCATATTTGTCCGCAACCTGCGGATGCACCTCGCCCATGATGCCCAGTTCCACTTCTTCGATGGCCGGACCGCTTTCCAGTTCCACATCGTGATGAGCCACGATGCGTGCACAGCGTCCCGGGTGATATACGCCGTATTCACTTTCGGCGATGAACTCCAGATCGCGGATTCCCAGTTTGGACAGCAGTGCTTCCACCATGCCCTTCAGATAGAAGAAGTCCGCGCTGCCGCCGTAGAGGCCGATACACAGATTATCCTGTTCATCCGGCAATCCGTTCGGGTCGATCAGATTGGCCGTGAAGGTGTTTCCGATCTCGAAGGCTCTGACGGCTTCAATGTTTCTGGAGTAATTTCTTCCCAACACTTCCAGCATAGCCGGTGTCAGAATGGTACGCATGACCGACGTGTCTTCGCCCAGCGGGTTCAGAATCTTCACGAAGCATCTTTCCCAGGAATCCTCATCGATACGCACATTGTCCACACCCTTCGGGCTGACGAAGGAATAGGTCTGGATTTCTGTTGCACCCAGGCCGCAGAGGGTATCTCTGGCCAGATCCTTGATGCTTCTTTCATACGTCTGCCCGGACTCATTGTTTCCTCTCGGAATGGTCACCGGAATTCTGTCATATCCATAAAGACGGGCAACCTCTTCTGCCAGATCTTCTTCAATTTCAATATCCTGACGTACGGTCGGCGCAGTGACGTACATGTCATCGCCTTCGCCTTCCACCTTCATTTCCAGGCTTTCGAAATACTTCACCATTTCCTCTCTGGAAAGCTGCAGGCCCAGAATCTTATTGATCCTGCTGACTCTGCCGTGCACCGGTCTGGCTTCTTCCACCTGCGGATACACATCCACGCTGCCGCCTACCACGGTACCGGCACCGATGAGCTCGATGAGAGCGCAGACACGGTCAGCAGCCGCTTCACAGAGGTTCGGGTCGATGCCCTTTTCATATCGTCCGGAGGCTTCCGTTCTCAGCTTCAGCTTCGAGGAAGTGGAACGGACGCTGGAACCCAGGAAATTGGCCGATTCCACCACGATGGTCTTCGTGTCGGCTTCGATCTCGGAATTGAGACCGCCCATGACACCTGCAACCGCAACGGATTTTTCCCCATCCTTAATCATCAGCATATCAGCGGTCAGGGTTCTTTCGGTTCCGTCCAGCGTCGTGAAAATCTCGCCGTCTTCCGCGGTATCCACCACGATCTTATGACCTGCGATGCTGTTGATATCGAAGGCATGGAGCGGCTGGCCGTATTCCAGCATAACGAAGTTGGTAATATCCACAATATTATTGATCGGGCGCATGCCTGCATGGATCAGCCGTCTCTGGAGCCACCACGGGGAATCGCAGATTTTCACATCCTTGACGATTCTGGCGGTATACCGCTTGCAGAGCGGGGATTTCACTTCGACGCTGATATAGTCGGAAGCATCGCCTTCTGTATGCTCGCAGCCGGTCTTCGGATAACGGAGTTCCGTTCCGAACGTAGCCGCAGCTTCTCTTGCCATACCGATCATGGACAGGCAGTCCGGGCGGTTCGGAGTAATTTCGAAGTCGATGATTGCATCTTTCAGCTGCAATGCCTCCGCAAAATCCGCACCCACCGGGTATTCGCCGTCCAGAATCCAGATGCCGTCTCTCTGATTGACAGGAACCACCTTATCTTCAAATCCCAGCTCGCCGAAGGAGCAGAGCATTCCATTGGAAACCACACCTCGCAGCTTGCCTTTGGTAATCTTTACGCCGCCTTCCTGTTTCGGCTGACCGTGGAGCGGACCCGGAATCCGGCTGCCATGGAGCGCCACAGGCACATACGCACCTTCAAATACATTCGGCGCACCGGTTACGATCTGCACCGGCTCCTCTGCCCCGATATCCAGCTGACAGACCACCAGCTTATCGGCGTCCGGATGCTTTTCGATCTTAACAATTTTTCCTACCACAACTTTTTCCATGTCGTTTCCGACCTCTTCACAGGTCTCCAGATTGGAACCGGATAAGATCATGCCGTCACAGAACTGCTGTGTATCTACATTTACATCTGTATAATCTTTTAACCATTCTAATGAAACTATCATAATTTACTGCCTCCCCTGTTATTTGAACTGATTGATGAACCGCATGTCGTTTTCGTACATCAGACGGATATCGTCGATTCCGTACTTCAGCATGGCAACACGCTCCACGCCGATACCGAACGCGAATCCGGTGTACTTTTCCGTATCGATGCCGCCCACCTTCAGAACATTCGGGTGTACCATACCGCAGCCCAGGATCTCAATCCAGCCGCTGCCCTTGCAGACACGGCAGCCCTTGCCGCCGCACTTGAAGCAGGATACATCCATCTCTGCCGAAGGTTCGGTGAACGGGAAGTGATGCGGACGGAACTTGGTTCTGGTCTCCGGACCGAAAAGCTGCTTGGCAAACCGGTCCAGAGCTCCCTTCAGGTCTGCCATGGTGATGCCTTCATCTACCACCAGACCCTCTACCTGATGGAACATCGGGGAATGGGTCGCATCAGGCGTATCGCAGCGGAAGCAGCGGCCCGGTGCGAACACACGGATCGGCGGCTGCTGGTTCTGCAGGGTTCTGACCTGTACGCAGGAGGTCTGTGTCCGCAGCAGAACGTCATCGGAAATATAGAAGGTATCGGTCCAGTCTCTGGCCGGATGATCCGGTCCGGCGTTCAGTGCGTCGAAGTTGTTGAACACCGTCTCCACCTCCGGTCCCTCTACCAGGGAGTATCCCATGGATTTGAATACCTTGGACATTTCCTCGATGGTAACGGTGATCGGATGCTTGTTGCCCATTTCGAACACCTTTCCAGGTTCTGTCACATCGATCTTTTCTGCTTCGAACTTCACCTGCTGTGCTTTTTCTTTCAGATGGGCAAAGGTTTCTTCCAGATACGCTTCGATTTCCCCACGCACCTGATTTGCGGCCTGGCCCAGTTCTTTTCTTTCTTCCGGGGACAGCTTGCCCATGCCGCGGAGGATCTCCGTCAGCTGGCCCTTCTTGCCCAGTACCTTTACTCTCACGTCCTCCGCATCCTGCAGAGAAACGGCATTTTTCAACTGTTCTTTGGATTCTTCTAAAATCTGTCTGAGTCTTTCTTGCATTTCTTTTCTAACCTCTCGTAATCAAATTCCTGATGTATGACACTACCCTCTCCGGCAGGCTCTCTGCCGCATGGTCTCGTACATGAGCACTGCAGCAGCTACCGCCGCATTCAGCGACTCGATGGTACCGGTCATGGGTATTTTTATCTTCATATCCGCTCTTTCGATGAGTTCCTTCGAAATACCGTTTCCCTCATTCCCGATGATGAGTGCCACGTTTTCCGTCAGATCCACATCGTAATAGTACCTGTCTGTGTCAAAACAGGTGGCTGCCAGTTTACCGCCTGCTGCCTTTACGAACGATACCAGCTCATCGTAATCGTCCATAAAAACAACCGGCACCCTAAACAGAGATCCGGCTGCCGCGCGAACCACCTTCGGTGAGAACACATCGGCTGTACCCTTCATCACTGCCACCAGTCCATATCCGGCCGCATCGGCAGTCCGTATAATGGTTCCGATATTGCCCGGATCCTGCAGCCTGTCCAGAACAACAAAATTTCCCGCAGCGCCTTTTTCCATCAGCGCAGTCCGGGAAACTTCCGGTTTCTTCACAATGGCCAGGACCCCCTGACTGGTGTCGGTGAGTGCCAGCTTCCGGAACAGACCCTCTTCCAGTACGAAGGTCTTCTCCTCCATCCCCGGAGGAAGTCCCGTATAGCCCTTCCGTATCAGCACCGCTTCCACGGCTGCCCCCTCCCGGACGGCTTCCTCCAGCAGGTTTTCTCCCTCGATCAGGTAAAGACCCAGCCGGTCACGGTACTTTCTGGCGGCAAGCTGCTCACACAGTTTCACTATTCTGTTGTCTCTGGATGTGATTTCACGCATGAAACACTGCCGCCTTTCATCATTTATGAATGATACTTTCTTAACCGAAAAGCCGGCTCATCACCGGCTCATACAGTTGTTTACTTTAAGAACTTCGGAATTTCGAATCTGGAAGGGGTCTGATTCTCCTCTTCCTTTTCCAGAATATCCGGCAGGTTAACCTCTCTGCCCGCTATGCCGTCGATTCTTCCGAACACATCGTCGCTTCCTGCAGTCTGCGGTGCCGCAGTTTCCGGCTTCTTCTGCACCTCCGGTGATACTGCTTCCTGTCCGGTGATCGCTCTGCTTTCCAGACCTTCATCGAACCCGGTAGCGATGACGGTGATGGAGATCTCGTCTTCCATCTCTTCATTGACTGCTGCACCAAAGATGAGAATGCAGTCTCTGTCTGCCTGTTCTTCCACCAGGCTTGCAATCTCGCTGACTTCCAGCATGCCCAGATCGTAACCGCCGGATACATAGAGGAGAATCGCCTTGGCGCCCTCGATGGTAGTCTCCAGCAGCGGACTTTCGATGGCTTCCTTGACCGCATGTTTCGCACGGTCGTCTCCACTGGCATGTCCCACACCCATATGCGCCACACCGCGATCGGTCATGACAGACTTCACATCGGCGAAGTCTACATTGATCAGCGCGAAGTCGGAAATCAGGTCGGAAATACCCTGCACACCCTGACGCAGCACATCATCGGCCATCTGGAAGGCCTGCAGCATGGAAGTGTTCTTCTCACAGTTCTGCAGCAGCTTGTCGTTCGGTACGATAACCAGGGAATCCACATATTTCTTCAGGAAGCTGATGCCCAGCTCTGCCTGTCTTTTTCTCTTGGCACCTTCAAAAGAAAACGGCTTGGTCACTACACCGACCGTAAGAATTCCCATATCTTTGGCAGCCTTGGCAATGATCGGTGCTGCACCGGTTCCGGTACCGCCTCCCATTCCTGCCGTCAGGAATACCATATCCGCACCGTCCAGCAGTGCCGTGATTTCATCCAGCGTTTCCTCTGCCGCCTTCTGCCCAATCTCCGGATTGGCGCCTGCACCCAGCCCTCTGGTCAGCTTTTCGCCGATCTGGATCTTGGTTTCGGAGAGACACCGGTTCAGTGCCTGACGGTCCGTGTTCACCGCAATGAACTCCACACCCTTCAGGCCTGCCTCCACCATACGGTTTACCGCGTTGCAGCCGCCGCCGCCCACACCGATGACTTTAATGACTGCTGATTTATCTAAATTTGTTTCAAACTGTAACATGCTGATTTTATCCTCCTCGGTAAATACCCTATAATATGAATATTGTATCATATATCTGCAGGAAATGCACCTTTTTTTCTTGTAAAAATTGCAGGATTGCTTACGTTTTTTCGCAGTTTTTTCGGATCCATCGATTTAATCGATCTTTGGCGTGAAGGAAATATAATCTCCGCCGCTGACCTGAATGGTACCCCGCTCAATTTCCCTTTCACCAAGTTCCTGAATGACCAACTGCAGCTTGCCCGAATCCATGGCATCCATCAGATGCTCCGGAGTGCCCTGGCAGATCAGGCTGTCATAGACATAGGCACGGATCTGGACCTTAGACAGTTCCACCTTTTTGAAGAACATGTCTCCTTTCTCCATGGAGGAAAGCATTTCCAGCGTCTGCCGCAGCAGAACCTTTTCTTCTGCCTCAATGGGTTCCCCCACCGTCAGTTTGCTAATGGTCAGACCCTTGATGACAGGTATTTTCGGTTCCACACTGGTTTTTCGGAGCACGATTCCCTCTCCGTCAATGACCACATATTTTTCGCCGTAAACGATGGCTGCCGTCTGCCTTCGCTCTTTGATCTCGATGACCACGGTATCAGGAAGAGACCGGCGCACGGTCACTTCCTGCATGTAGGCATCCCTGGACAGTCTCTGCTGAATATCTGCTAACCCGGCTTTCCAGAAAATATTGTTTCCGGTCTTACATCCGCCCATGACCAGAATTTCTTCATCCGAGTAATAGCTGTTTCCCTCCACCTCATAATCGGCGATTTGAAACATGGGAGAGGACAGGAACGCAAGTGCCGCCCCCGTGATCAGCAAAAATACAGCCAGCTTCAGCAGCGGACTTTTCCGTTTCTTTCGTTTCTCTCTCGTTTTTCTTTTCAATGTTTCCTCCCAGCCGCCGGATTCCTTCCTCCAGCGCCTCATATCCTCTCTCAATATGATGTATCCCTGTTACGACCGTTTTCTCCTCTGCCGTGAGGCCGGCAAGGACCAGTGCCGCGCCGCCTCGCAGGTCCTGCGCGCAAACTTCCGCACCATGTAGTCTGCCTATCCCTTTTATTATAGCATTTTTCCCGCATGTTTCAATATTCGCTCCCATTTTCATCAGTTCTTTTTTATGGGAAAAACGGTTTTCAAAAATTTCTTCACAGATTCGTGTCTCTCCGGCGGCACAGGCAGCCAGCGTCATCAGCTGTGGCTGACAATCGGTAGGAAAACCGGGATACGGTGCAGTGGAAACCATGCCCGGGCTTCTGAGCCGTTCCGGCGCGGCCAGTTCAATCCGGTCCTGGAAGCTGTGGATACGGCAGCCCATATTCTCCAGAATCTGCAGCACGGATCCCAGCAGTCCACTTCGAATCCCGGTAAGAATGCCTTCCCCTCCGGTACCCGCCAGTGCCATCAGATAGGTGGCAGCTTCGATGCGGTCTTCCATGAGAAAGTACATGGCATCCGAAGTTCCCTTTCCTCCCAGCACAGCGATCGTTCCGGTCCCGGCACCATATACATGAAAGCCGCAGGTCCGCAGGAACCCCTGCAGATCGAGGATCTCCGGTTCGATGGCGCAGTTTTCCAGCACCGTAAGTCCCTCTCCCGAAAGCGCAGCCATCATAAGATTCTCGGTAGCCCCTACGCTGGGATACGGAAGCACATATCTTCCTCCCCGGCAGCGGCCGCTGCAGACCACTTTTTCTTCATCTTCCGTTACGGTATATCCCAGATGGCGCAGTCCATCCATATGTATGTCTATAGGCCGGCTGCCGATATTACAGCCGCCCGGCCGGTAAATCGCCGCCTCTCCGGTCCGCATCAGAAGACTCCCCATCAGAAACACCGAAGACCGGAGCATAGACATGAGCTGCCGCGGCACCGCTGCAGAGGTCAGCTGCCGGCTGTCCACCACCAGACAGTTTCCTTCTCTTCTGCAATCTGCACCCAACGCCTCCAGAATTCCCATCATGATGGACACGTCATTGATGTCAGGGCATCCGTATATTTCATGAATGCCGCCTTTGCACAGAGCCGCCGCCAGGATCGGCAGCGCTGCGTTCTTCGCCCCCTTCACCTGGTACTCACCGTGCAGCGGGGTTCCACCCCGTATATGGTAACTTTCCAATCAAAACACCTCCTGCATTTACTGTCATAGTATGCAGTGCAGTCCGTTCAGGTGACTCCCCTTTCCGGCGTTCGGTTAGTCCGAACAAACCCGACAATATGAAAGAGTTTTTCGCGAAATGCACGTAAAAATTGCGGATTTTGCCCGGAAAAACGCCAAAAAAGCCTGCAAACCCGCCGAAATTGGAAATATATGCAACGAAAATACGTGTTTTTGAGGCATAAACCACTTGATATTGTCGAGTTAGGTACAGCAAACTGAATAGGCGTGAGGGGCTCCATCAAAAAAACAAAACGCTGAAATGACGGAATATCCATCACTCCAGCGCTTTTTTCTGCTCTTTCATTTAAATCTCTTTTCGGATCGTGTCGTAGATAATATCCAGTGCCCGGTCCGGTGCGCAGGCCCGGCTGGCGCGGCTCATGGCGGCCAGATCCTCCGGATGGTTTTTCAGATGCAGCACCTCTTCGATGAGCTTCTCGGAGGTCAGATCCTTTTCTTCCATCAGGATGGCGCCGCCCCGGTCGGCCACGGCTTTCGCATTGTAATACTGGTGGTTCCCCGTTACATTGGGAGACGGGATCAGCACGCTGGCCTTGCCGCAGACCGTGGTTTCCGCCACAGACAGGGCGCCGGAACGGCTGATGACCACATCGCAGGCAGCCAGATACTGGTCCATGGGATCAATATAGTCCCGGATCAGGATATTCTCACGGATCCGGATATTCTTCTCTCTGGCCTTCTCCAGCGTGGCTTCATAATACCACTTCCCGGTACCGAAGATGAGCATGACCTTTTCCTGTCCGTTGACCGCTTCCATCAGATCGAAAGCCACTTCATTGATCTTTTCCGCTCCCAGGCTGCCGCCGAAGGACAAAATAATGAATGCGTCCTGCGGAAATCCCAGCTTCCGGCGCGCCTCTTCCCGGGTCAGCTGAAAGAAGCTGCGGCGGACCGGATTTCCCGCATCCACCAGCTTTTCCGGTTCTTTGAAATACTTCGCCGCATCGGGAAAGCCGAGAAAAATATGTTTCACATACCGTTCCAGGAACCGGTTCGCCACCCCCGGATAGGCATTCTGCTCGTGCAAGTACGTCCGGGCACCGAACTGGTGTCCTGCCAGAAGCACCGGCACACATACATAGCCGCCCGTACCGATGACCACATCCGGACGGAACCGTTTCATAATCCGCCGGGCCTCTGCCGTGCCCTTCAGCACGCCCCAGCCGGTCTTGAAGATTTTGATCAGATGGCTTCGGTCCAGCCACATGGCTGTGACCATTTCGAAATCGTAGCCTGCCTTCGGCACGATTTCCTTTTCCAGCCCGGTTTCGTTTCCGATATAGAGGATCTCGGAATCCGGCTCCATTTCTCTGATTTTATCGGCGATGGCAATGGCAGGATAAATATGACCGCCGGTGCCGCCGCCTGTAACGATAACTCGCATAATTACTCCTTCTTCACTTTGCAAAATCCGCAGTCGATACCTCGATTACAGGTCCGAATGTCGTGATACATTAAGCAAGATTCCCACCGACGCCATGAACAGCATCAGAGCGTTTCCTCCGTAGCTGATGAACGGCAGGATAATGCCCGTCGGCGGCATGGAAGAGGTGACAACCGCCACATTGATGGCCACCTGCACACCGATCATGATGGTAATGCCTCCTGCCAGCATCATGCCCAGGAAGTCCGGCGCATTCATGGCCACATGACAGCCCCGCCAGATGAGGATCAGGTAAACAATCATCAGAGCCAGTATGCCGACAAAGCCCAGTTCTTCTCCGATGATGGCAAGAATAAAGTCATTCATCGGCTCCGGGAGATACAGGTTTTTCTGGATACTGTTTCCCAGCCCCAGTCCGGTCAGACCACCGGTGCCCAGCGCCAGCAGCGACTGCACCACTTGCCAGCCGTCTCCCAGCATATCCGCAAACGGATCCAGGAAGCTGAGCATACGCCGATACCGGTATCCTCCTTCATCCACGAAGATCAGCATCATACCGCCGGCCACCGCCGTCAGAAACAGCATGCCGATATGCTTCCACTTGGCACCTGCAATGAGAACCATACCGCCCACGATGATGCACAGGGTCATACCGGTGGACATGTTAGGCTGACACATGATCAGTCCGAAATACAGCACCGCCACCGCCAAAACCGGCAGCAGACCGCGCCAGAAGTTCTCGATAATCCGCGGATTCCGATCCAGGAACCCGGCTGTAAAAATGATGACTGCCACCTTGGCGCATTCACCGGGCATAATGGTGAAAGGTACACCCGGCACACCCAGCCACCGGGTGGCGCCCATATCTGTGATACCCAGAGGCGTAAAGATCAGCAGCAGCAGGATCAGTCCTGCCAGAAATGCGATCAGATACAGCTTTCCCCAGACGTGGTAATCAATCTTATAGCAGATCCACAGGAGCACCGTACCGATGGCAACCCAGATCAACTGCTTTTTCAGGTAGGCATACGGATCCCCGCTTTCGGCGATGGCCGCATAATAGCTGGCGCTGAAGATCATCACCGTGCCGAAAATCACCAGAACAGCCACCAGACCCATGATGATGAAGTCACCGGAATGCACCGCCGGCTTTCCTCCGTGGGATCCCTCTGTCCTTCTCGTCTGCAGGGCAGCAGCCCCGCCCTGCAGCGATGCATCGCTGTGCAGTGTGCTGGTGCTCTGCCCGTATGCATATGAAGTTGTTGTTCTGTCTGAACGACGTTTTTTCATGAAAGAAACCTGCCTTTTACCAGGAACCCAGATGGGCGACACAGTCTTTGAAGTGATCGCCCCGCTGCTCGAAATTGTCATACATATCCCAGCTTGCACAGGCCGGAGACAGGAGCACCGTATCTCCCGGCACGGCCATTTCACTGGCTCTGCGTACGCATTCATTCATATCCTTCGCGTAGGAATAGTCTTTGAATCCGCACCGGTCAGCGGCTTCTGCAATCAGCTTGCCGTCTCTGCCCAGCAGGATCATATGCTTCACACTGCCGTGGAACTGGCGGATCAGTTCATCAAAGGTCTGGCCCTTGCCGTCGCCCCCTGCAATGAGTATGATATTCTTTTCAATTGCCCGCAGGGCGGTCACCGTGGCATCCACGTTGGTCCCCTTGGAATCGTTATAATACTTTACACCGTTGATTTCGCCGGAGAACTCGATTCTGTGAGCCACGCCGCCGAATTCCCGCAGGGTCTTGGCAATCACGTCCGGCTCAATGCCGGCGAAATAGCAGATGGCCGCCGCGGCCAGGGCGTTTTCCACATTGTGGCCGCCGATGATATGCAGTTCATCCGCACGGCAGAAGGTGACCAGCTCACCCGCCTCATTCTTCAGAACCAGCCATCCGTCCTTCACGAAGGCACCAAACTCCAGTTCCTCCCGCCGGCTGAACGGAACGATCTTCGCCTTGCAGCCATACTGCTCTGCCAGAGCATAGCACTGCTTGTCATCGTAATTCAGCACGCAGTAGCCGGAAGCGTCCTGATTGGCGAACACCTTTGCCTTGGCTTCTCCGTAACCTTCCATGGTATGATGGCGGTTCAGATGATCCGGCGTCAGATTCAGGATGGCGGAAACCACTGGCTTAAAATATCGGGTGGTCTGCAGCTGGAAGCTGCTGGTCTCGGTCACCAGCCAGTCATCTTCATCTGCATCCAGTGCTTTGGAAATCACCGCGACACCGATGTTACCCACCACATGGGTGCTGCGTCCGGAGGCTTTAAAGATTTCTCCGGTCAGCGTGGTGGTAGTGGTTTTTCCATTGGTTCCCGTAATGGCGACGAAATGGCCCCGGGCGATCCGGTAGGCGATTTCCAGTTCCCCGATGATTTCCACCCCTTCTTCTTCCGCTTCCCGGATGAACGGCAGCTCCGGATTGACGCCCGGGCTCAGGATCATCATGTCAAACTGGCTCATATCCTCCGGCACAGTACCCAGATACAGCCCCAGATTTTCTCCTCCCAGAGAACCGGTCAGGAAGTTGATCAGCTGTCCGTCCACCTGGTCCGGCGACTTGGAATCCTGCACGGAAACCTCCGCGCCCAGCTTCAGCATGGCCTGAACGGCCGCGATGCCGGATTTCCCCAGGCCGACCACCAGCACGTGTTTTCCTTTTATGTTCTTTATATTCATGTTTTCCATCCGAATCACCTCAACTTTCTAAAATCGTATTTCAAATTAAATGTTCATAATCAGGATGGCCAGCAGGCAAAAGAGAAGCGTCAGTCCCCAGAACATGGCCACTACTTTCCGCTCATCCATGCCACAGAGCTCGAAATGATGGTGCAGCGGCGCCATCTTGAACACCCGCTTGCCGGTTTTTTTGAATACAGCCACCTGAATGACTACCGACAGCGCCTCCATCACATAGATCAGCCCTGCAACGGCCAGTAAAAATTCCATTTTCATCATGACGGCACCGGCAGCAAGGGCACCGCCCAGCGCCATGGAGCCGGTATCTCCCATGAAGATCTTCGCCGGATTCCGGTTATACATGAGAAATCCCAGACAGCCACCGGCGATACCACCGAAGAACAGCACTTCCCCGTTGAAGCCAAAGACCGTTCCGCCAATCACCATGAAGAAGGCGACCAGCGTGGTCACGCCGGAGGCAAGGCCATCCAGACCGTCGGTCAGGTTCACCGCATTGCTCATGGCAACCATGACGAAAACGATAAACGGCACATAGAGCCAGCCGAAATCCACATATACGTCAAACAGCGGGATCCAGACCTCTGTACCGCCGCCTGCCATGCCGCCGGAAAAATATGCGGCATACACAGCGAAGGCCAGGGAAAATGCCAGCTGCATGATAATCTTCTGTTTCGGGTTCAGTCCCAGATTATTTTTTTTGATTGCTTTTTCATAGTCGTCAATGAAGCCGATCAGGGCGAAAAGCACCATGACGATCATGGGAACCAGTGTCTGGTGGGTCAGGGTCCCGTTGGCCAGATTCACCAGCAGTGCGGAAATCACTGCACCGGTGATGATGGCGATGCCGCCCATGCTTGGCGTTCCCGTTTTTTTCAGATGTGACTGCGGCCCCTCTTCCCGGACATACTGCTGAAACTGCTTCTTTTTCAGAAAGGGGATCAGCTTCCCTGTGGTAAACCCGCTGATCACCCACGCAATGACTAACGTAAATAGTGCAAAAATAAGGGGTGTATACATTTTTTCTCTTACTCCTGTTCTTTTTCCTCAAAGATTTTTTTCACGACTTTTTCCATCTCCATACTGCGGGATCCTTTCACCAGCACCACATCACCCGGACGAATCAGCTGATCCAGATCCCGGACCAGTTCCTCCCGGCGGTCATAATGCGTTACATGATCCTCCCCAAGATAAGGTGCTGCACCCAGACCGATATATCTGGCGTGATCTCCCACCGTCACAAGGAAGTCGATCTTGTGCTGGCCGGCATAAGCGCCCACCTGACGGTGGAAGGCCTGGCTTTCCGGTCCCAGTTCCTTCATGTCGCTTAAAATGGCAACCTTGCGGATCCCTTTGGTGGCAAGGAGCGTATTGATGGCAGACCGCATGGATTCCGGCGCCGCGTTGTACGTATCGTCGATGACCTTAATGCCGTTTTTCCCCCGGATATTCAGCCGCTTTGCGGTCAGCTCCGCCTGCTGCAGACCGGTTACCGCTTCCTCCGGCCCGATGTCCAGAAGTTCTCCCACTGCAATGGCCAATGCGGAATTCATGGCATTATGCGCCCCCGGTACCGGAAGCGCTACTTCATACTGTTTATGATTTCGGTCCAATGTGTATTTTATACCTTTATCGCCAAAATCGCAAACATTAGATACGATAAAATCACTTTTTCCGTCATTTCCCACGGTGACCACACGGTAATCCCCGGCTACCATATCCTTCTGCAGCAGATCGCAGCTCTGGTTGACCACCAGAACTGACGCCGGTGTGAAGTAACCGGTCACTTCCATTTTCGCCTGGCGGATGCCCTCCCGGCTCCCCAGGTTTTCGATATGGGAGATCCCGATGGTGGTGATGACGGCGATATCCGGCCGTACGATATCCGCCAGCACATCGATCTCACCCCGGCTGTCCATACCCATTTCCAGCACAGCAACCTCCAGATCCTCATCAAAAGACAGGATCGTCAGCGGCAGACCGAATTCATTGTTGTAGTTTTTCTGATTTCTTCCCGTCTTATAGCGGGTGGACGCCACATAATAGAGCATGTCGCGGGTACTGGTCTTGCCCACGCTGCCGGTGACGGCAATCTTCTTTTTCAGCGGCAGACCCGCAATATAGTACTTCGCCAGCTGCTGGAGGGCACGCAGGGTGTCCGGCACCAGAACCACGCTGATGTCATCCTTTTTCACTCCCATTTCCCCCAAAACATCCTCGCCCGGCAGTTTCTCTTCGTCGGAGATGACCAGCAGCCGGCATCCTCTTTTCAGCACATCCGTCAGATAATCATGTCCGTCTGCCCTGGCTCCTTTCATGGGAAAGAACCCGTTTTCGGCTGTCACTTCTCTGGAATCGATGCATGCACCTCGCATAGATCTGTCCATGGTTCCCTGCAGCAGTCTTCCGCCGGTCTGATCCAGAATTTCCTTCACCGTGATGTTTTTCATGTTCTCTTTTCCCCCGTATCATCCTGAAAATCCCTGATTTTCATAATATAGTCCCTGACAATTTCTCTGTCATCAAAATGTATCTTTTTCTCACCCGTCAGCTGATACGTTTCATGTCCCTTGCCGGCGATGAGTACAATGTCGTTTTTTTCTCCCAGCCGGACTGCCTCCCGGATGGCATCCGCCCGGTTTTCCACGGTCTTCCAGCTGCCCCGCAGTCCGCCCTCCGCCCGGACTTCCTCCATGGTGCGGACGATATCGGCGATGATGGTTTCCGGTTTTTCCTTCCTCGGATTATCCGAGGTGACAATCGTCCGGTCTGCCAGTTCTGCAGCCGCCCTTCCCATTTCTGTTCTCCGGTTCCGGTCACGGTTCCCACCGCAGCCGAAAACCACCAGGAGCTGCCGCGGCTCATAAACCCGGAGATCCTGCAGCAGCTGGCGCAGCGCCAGCCCGTTGTGCGCGTAATCCACCAGCACGCAGGTCTTTCCTCCCGTATCCACCGGCTCCACCCGGCCCGGCACACGGACTTTTTTCAGGGCTTCCTCGATGACCGTCCAGCCAATGCCGCAGGATCTGGCCGCCGCCGCTGCACCGGCGGCGTTGAAGGCCTGAAAGAGTCCCGGCAGTCCCAGCAACAGTTTCCGCTCTGTCTGGGAACATCGCTCTTCCAGAAGGAAGGACGTCCCCAGCCCGGTTTCATCCTTTGTCAGCTGCAGATGGCTGCACCGGAAATCCGACCCGGCCTGCTGCCCGAAGGACAGAACTCTCTGAGGCAGAATGTCTCCGTGCTCCGGTTCCTGTCGCCTTTCTTCCAGCAGCTCCCGCCAAACAGGCTCATCTTCCAGAATGACGGCAGTCCTGCACTGGGAAAAGAGGGTGCTCTTCCAGTATGCGTATTCTTCGAAGCTTTCATGCTCCCCCGGTCCGATGTGATCCGGGCGCAGGTTGGTGAAAATACCCAGATCAAAAGGCACACCGTATACCCGGCTCTGCTTCAGACCCTGGCTGGACACTTCCATGACCACGGCCCGGCAGCCGCCGTCGGCCATCTGCCGGCACCAGCGCTGCACATCCAGCGACTGGGGCGTCGTCCGCTCCGCTTCCTGAAAATGGCCATCCCAACCGTTTTCCACGGTTCCGATGAGTCCGGTGCGGATTCCCGCTTCCTCCAGAATGGCACGGAGCATATAAGTGGTACTGGTCTTTCCCTTGGTGCCGGTCACAGCCACCGTAAACAGACTGTCACAGGGATTGCCGTAAAACCGGCTGCTCATGAGAGCAAGGGCCTTTCGCACATCCTCCACCAGGAGAACCGTGGGAGGCCGGCTATGCGGATTTTGCGGGGAATCCAAAAAGAGAGATTCCTGGACGAGAAACACCTCTGCACCCTTTTCCTGCGCCGCCCGTACATAGGCCAGCCCGTTCTTTTCCGATCCGGGAATGGCGAAAAATGCCGACCCGGCTTCGGCTTCCTCTGAAAAGTAAATCAGCGAGTTCACGTCTTTTTCCATGGTGCCCTGCAGCAGCGTATACTGCAGGCCTTCGGTCAAAGCGTCAAGCTTCATAATCGATTTCCTTTCTCAGATTATTCTTTATAGATTTATTCTTTATAAATATAAACCACGGAATTGCGCTTCACCTTGGTACCGGCCTTCGGATACTGGGCCGCAACGATGAAGTTGTCGTCATCCTTTGTATTTTTCGGACGGCTGTACTTCAGCTCCTTGCCGCCGATCATGCCGACGGCTTCACTGAATTCCTTTCCGACCACATCCGGAACCACCGTGTAATTTCCGTCGATGGCAGCCTGTTCTTCTTCGGTGTACTCCGGTTCCACACCCAGATACCGCAGCGTATCCTGCAGCACGGACTTGGCCACCGGCGCAGCCACCTGGGAACCGTAGAAGGCGCCCTTTGGACTGTCCACGACCACCAGAATGGACACCTGCGGATCATCCATCGGCGCCATTCCCACGAAGGAAGAATAGTAGTAGCTGCCGTATTTTCCGGTGCCCACATCCACCTTGTTGGCCGTTCCTGTCTTACCGCCGACCCGGTATCCGCTGATCTTTGCATTTCCGCCGCCGCCGTCGGAAACGACGTATTCCATCATATCCCGCATTTCCCGGGCGGTTTTCGAGGACAGCACCTTGCGGACCACCGTCGTATCGAATTCCTTCACCACGTTTCCCTCGGAATCGGTCAGGGCCTTCACATACCGCGGCTGCAGCAGATCACCGCCGTTGCCGATGGCATTGATAGCGGTCAGCAGCTGGATCGGCGTCACGGAAATACTCTGCCCGTAGCCCATGGTGGCCAGTTCCACCGGCCCTACGTCTTCCAGAGCATACATGATGGAACTGGTTTCGCCCGGATAATCCACCCCGGTTTTGTCCGTGATGCCGTACAGATTCAGATATTTATAGAACGCCGTCTTGCCCATCTTCGTCGCGATCTTGGCATGGGCCGGGTTACAGGAATTTCCCACCGCCTCCCGGACGGTCTGGGTTCCGTGGTCCCTGGCGCTCCAGCAGTGCAGGTTGATGCCTGCGATGTTCACATAGGTATTGCAGCTGAAGGTGTCTGACGTGGTGATGGCACGGTCCTCCAGGGCAGAGGAAACGGTGATCAGCTTAAAGGTGGAACCCGGTTCGTAGGTATCGCTGACAATCGGGTTTCTCCAGAGCTTGAACAGATACTTGTTCTGCTCTTCTGTGGTGAGCTTTTTGAATTCCTCCAGTTCCTCTTCATCATCCGGCTGGGTGGCATTGTTGGGATCGAATCCCGGAGACACCACGCTGGCCAGAATCTCGCCCGTGTTGGGATTCATCACCAGACACATGATTCGGTCGGCTTTGGTCTTTTCCATGCCTTCCGCCACGGCCTTTTCCGTATAATACTGAATGGCTTCATCGATGGTCATCACCACATTGAGACCATCCTGCGCCTCGTGATATTCTTCGGAACCGTCCACCAGTTCGTTTCCGGCTACGTCGATGTTCCGTACCCACCGGCCGGATATGCCGCTGAGATACTGATCATATTCCAGCTCGATGCCGGTCCGTCCCGTATTATCGTCGGTGACGCTGCCCAGCACCTGGGAGGCGAAATTGCCGAGAGAGTAATATCTGCGGGTATCTTCCGAGATCTCCACACCGGAAAGTTTCAGGGCCCGCACCTGGTCGGATGCCTCCTTATCCAGATATTTGGCTACTTTTACCAGGGCCTGTTCCCGGGTAATCAGGCTGCGTACTTTCTCCGTTTCCTGTCCGGTCACTTCCGCCAGCTTCCCGGCGATTTCCGTCACCTTTTCGTCGGACAGGCTGTTCCCATCCTTATCCTTCAGCAGCTGTGCCGGCCGTACCCATACAGAGTAGCAGGTGATACTGCTGGCCAGTTCCTTGCCGTTGCGGTCATAGATGGTCCCCCGCTTGGCAGCGATAGGCACATCCTGTGTCTGCTGCTGCTGCGCACGCTCTGTCAGTTCCTCAGCCCGCACGATCTGATGCCAGCCAACCCGGAAGGTGAGGCCGATCAGAAGCAGGCTGAGCAGTACGAAGCCCAGCGCGATTCTCTTTTTCTGTTTTACCGATACCGTCTTTTTCATAGTTCCCCTTCAGAAGATAAAAAGCCAGACCACGAAATTGCTATGTAGTTGTCTGGCTTCTGTGTTTTTATGAAATTATTTCGCTGTGCCCGGTGCCCCGAAGTTTCGGTCAAATTACCGGTCACAACGCCGAATGCACCACCGATTACCTCACTGGGCATAGGCTTTCTGGCGGATCACCTGCGAGAAGTTATCCATCAGCTTGGCATTTTCCTCGATGTAGATGCACTGACTGCTCTTGGGATATCGCATGTTCAGGTTCTTCATGGCATAGGATTCGATCTGCTCGATGCTGGTACTCTGGTCGATCTTCATGTTCAGTACATCGATCTCGTCCTCCAGGTTCATGTTGGCCTTGGTCAGGCTGTTGATACTGCACTGTATGTTTGCCGCGTAAGCATTCAGTACCAGGATGCCGATGAGCAGCACCGCCACGAAGACAGCCACGAAGATCAGCTGGCGCAGTTCACCTGCCGTCAGGCTCTGCTGCTTCTTTTCTGTCTGCCGTTCCGGCTTCGGCCTTTCTCTGGTCCGTCTGACTCTTCCGGTTTCCTGCTCCCATCCCGGGTATGCAGGAACGAACTCCCGGCGCGTCTGGGTGCCGTAAGTATATTCAAATTGTTCTTCACGCACTCTCTCGGTCACTGCCATGGTTTTCTCCTCAAAATATGTTCTCTCGGTGTTTTTTCCTTCTTCTTGCTGTTTCTTTTTTTACGACTTCTCCTGCTGCAGTTTTTCGGCAATGCGCAGCTTGGCGCTTCTTGCCCGCGGGTTGGCTTCCAGTTCCTCCGCAGAAGGAAGGATCGGCTTTCCCGTGATCTTTCGGATGTCCGGCTTCTTTCCACACACACAGACCGGAAATTCCTTCGGGCAGGTACACGGATTCATTCGTCTGGCGATGATGTCCTTCACAATCCGGTCCTCCAGGGAATGGAAGGTTATGACGCAAAGTCTGCCGCCCGGTGCCAGTACGTCACAGAATGCTTCGATGGCACGTTCCAGCTGTCCCAGTTCGTCATTGACTTCGATACGGATTGCCTGGAATGTCCGCTTGGCCGGATGAGGGCCGTCCCGTCTGGCCGCTGCCGGTATGGCTGCCTTGATGGCGTCCACCAGTTCGAAAGTGGTTTCCAGCGGTTTTTCCTTCCTGCGCTTCACGATGAACTGGGCGATTCTGGATGCCCATCGTTCTTCCCCGTATCTGGAGATGATCTCCCGCAGTTCTTTCTCACTGTACCCGTTCACCACATCGTATGCCGTAAATTCGTCCTGCTGGTTCATCCGCATATCCAGCGGTGCGTCCTGCATGTACGAAAATCCTCTCTCCGGGTTATCCAGCTGAAAGGAGGATACTCCCAGATCCAGCAGTGCCCCGTCGATCTGTGCAATCCCCAGTTCTTCCAGTACCTGCTTGATATCGGAATAGTTGCTCTGGACGAATTCTTTCCGGCACGGATAGCGTTCCAGCCGGCTGCGGGCTGCCCGGTGGGCATCTTCGTCCCGGTCAATGCCGATAAACAGGCCGTTCTGCCCCAGCCGGCTGCAGATGCCGCTGCTGTGGCCGCCGCCGCCCATGGTACCGTCTACATAGGTTCCGTCTTCTCGTATGTTCAGTCCGTCCATGCACTCGTCGAAGAGGACCGAGGTATGTCTGAATTCCATTTCTCTTTCCTCCTAGAAATTGTATTCCTTCAGTGCGCTGGCGAACTCTTCTTTATCCATCTTACTGTCGTTCTCCGGGGAATCCCACAGCGGGCGGCTCCAGACCTCAATCTTGGACATGGCGCCCATGGTCACCAGATCACGGTCAATCTCCGCATAGGTTTTCAGTTCCTGCGGAATGACGATGCGCCCCTGCTTATCCAGTTCACATTCCACCGCATTGCCGCAGAAGTGCCGGATAAACGCGCGGACCTTCGGATCCGATTCCGGCATGTGGGATATCTTCTCCATCTGCTTCTCCCAGCTCGACATGGTATAAATGTTCAGGCAGGTATCCAGTCCCTTGGTCATGACGCACCGATTTCCCAGTTCCGCCCGCAGACGGGAAGGAACGATGAACCGGTTCTTATCATCTATGGAATTGTATGTGGTTCCCATAAACATAGAGACAGTCCCCCAACCTAAAATATACTATCTCCACTATACACCACATTAGCCCACTTTTCAAGATTTTTTAGTGTCTTTTTGATATTTTTTCACCACCAAAATCTGGAATGCATAGAATAAGATAAGAATGAAAGAAATGAGGTTCTTATTTATGAGAAACAATCAAACCACTGCCGGAAGGCGTGACATCCCAGCCGGCAGCAATGTGGTATATCTGAACAAGGTCTTCTTCGACGATACGAAGACCTCCTGTCCGATTCTCTTTAATCTGACCACGCATCCGGAAACCTTCACGCGGCAGATCACCTTCCGTCCGCTGCAGGACCGGTGCGGCTGCGATGAAAGAGAACGCTGCCGGGGCTGCGGCTGTGAGTGCGGATGTGGCAGCTGCGGGTGCTGCGATTTCACCCTGACGGAAAACACCACCTTTGAAGTGGAAGATTCACGCATTACCGTAACCGGCTTCGCCCTGAGTCCATCCGCCCGCTTCGATGCCGACGATGTGACCATCGATGGGTTCCCGGTGACGGAGCTGAATCTGGTCAATGGCCAGTATGTGGCAGATCTTTCCGGCATCATGGATGAAATTACCCGCTGCCCGGACCGAAAAGACCGCCGTTCCTGCAGCTGTCATTCCGATGACCGGTGCCGCATGGACTGCGACAATGACGGACACTTTTTCCTGGCACAGGTACCGGGTCCATGGATCCTGGCGGCAGCCATCGTCCTGGAGGGAACCGCCTCCGACGGCTCCAGATCCTGCCACTTCCGTGCCTGCTTCAAAACCCGCCCGGGGGCAGGGATCTCCGGTGTCACCATTCCGGGCAGCGACAATTTCGCCATAAACTGCGTGGAAATCCCGTGTCAGGCTGCCGGCATTTCTCCGGCCCTGATCTTCGATTTCGACGCCTGTGCGTCCCTGCTGAATCCGCGGCTTACCGCAGTCTGCACAGAAGATGCCTGCAATATCCGTCTCAACGCCACGTTGGTGCTGACACCGGATATTCGCCTGCAGGTGACTCGTCCGGCACGTTTTATGATCAATGCAAGAGAAATTGAAATCCGGTGCGATAACGTAGGACAGTGTGACCCGTGCCGGGAGGACTGCTGCTGTGACCGCGAAGAAAGAGAAGAAACCCGTCCGACGGCAGATCGCAATGACCATGGCTGCAGTACATGCAACACCTGGGCTCCGGCCTGTCAGTGCTGTGATACCAACGGCTATACGTTCTGAAAAAAGTGCATAAAAAAACCCCGCTGCCATAGCGGGGCCTACATACCGACCGGATGCATCCGATGAATCGGATCAGTACTTGATATTTTTCTTGCCGAGACGGCTCTTGTATTTGTTTTTACTGTTGCTGAAAATCGCGTGCTTTTTCCGCTCTGCACGCTGCACCAGACCTCTGATCAGTGTGACCAGAAGAAGCAGCACCAGCACTGCAGCTGCCGCGATAAGCAATCCTTCCCGCACGGTCAGAATACCATCTGCCGCGATTCCCAGTTTTTCTGCAATCGTCATCATGTCGTTCTCCTCGGACCTGAAAAAAATTACAACCTATCATATCACAGATTACAAAATATTGTAAAGCATAATCTGCATTTCCGTAAAAATACTATTTTTAAGAGTATACCACAAATTTGAAAAGGAAGTGTGAAAATGCGAGAACTTTTTTATAAAACCAGAAATATTACCGGCATCCTTCTGATCATCAGCCCTGTTCTGGGCACCTTACGTACGGACATGCCCTTTCTTTTCTACCTGTTGCTGCTGGCCGGCGCCTCAGCATCCGTCCCGCTTCACTGTGCCTGTATCCTGATGCTTCCTTTTCGTCTGTGGCTTTTTTCGGCCTGTCTTGCGGCAGCTGCCGGTCAGATCCTGACGATGCCTTCTGCTGCCGGGCTGCTGCCCTTTGATCCCGTGTATCTGTCGGCGCTGTTTCAGGGCGGGGCCTGCGGCGGGCTTCTGCTGCTTCTGCCCCCTGTCATGACTTCCGGGTGGTTTCGCCGGTCAAAAAACATGGTACTGGGGATCCTCTGGTCGTTCAGCTTTCTGCTCATGCCCCTGTGGCAGGCTGCCTTCCATTCTGCTGCTGTCTGGGCGATGGCTGCCTCTGCTCTCTTCATGGCGGCCGGCATCCTGTTTCTGCAGCGGCCGCCGGTGAATTTCCGCTGCAGAGAGAACCCGCTGCTGCGGGGGCGCAGCGGCACCTTCGTCAAGCCATCTATCTATACGGCTTCCATCGCGGCTTCCCTGGGCATGGTGGTCAGTCTGTCCGTTCTGCTCATGCCGTCGGACCGAAACACGCTCAGCCCCTTCGGGGAAATGGATTCTGCAGTCCTTCCATACCTGTTTCTTGCGGCAACGCCGTTTCTGACGGCTCTTTTCGTGGAGCGGAAGGGCATCTTCAGCGGCTGCGTTCTGCTGATCTTTCTCTGTGAGAGCGCAGTCCTGTGCCTGGGCAGCGCAGCCAGTGCTGTAGGCGGGCTTGCAGCCGCCGCTGATGTGGGCAGCCGGGTGCTGCCGCTGGCAAGCCGGTGCCTGCTGGCGGCAGCTGCCGGCTGCCTTCCGGTGGTTTTACCCATCCTTACCCATTATCTTTACGGAAGCATCAACTATTTGGAAAGCTTCGGCCGGCTGGTTTTCTTCCTTCCTGCCGGTCTGCTGGCCTCCATGCCCTTCTGCTATCTGGCTGCGGAAGGCGAGCTGATGCCGGAAGATCCTGTGATTTTCCTCCTGTTTCTCCTGGTTCTGAGTTTTTTCTGCATATTTTCTGCATGGAAACACCGTTTCATCATATTAAAAAACAAGATTCTGTGATATAATTCTTTAGGGAAGTATCACAGCATGAGCAGAAAAAAACAGCCAGC
>JBJFHL010000018.1:0-67832 GCA_051893555.1 Anaerovoracaceae bacterium | reverse complement strand
TTGTGTTTAATTTTCTTAAGCTCTCAATATACTGAGCTCCTGTCATCAGTGCCATTTTTCTTCCTCCCTATTTATTCATTATTTCATATGCAAATACTGCCGCACCAATTGCTCCTGCTGCCTGACAGTGTGGTACAACTGCTATATCATGCTTCATTTCGCGAGACAAGGAATCCACCATATTCCGATTCAGTGCAACGCCGCCTGTCATCACTACATTCGGTTCGTATCCAAGTCTGTTGCACATACCCATGACTCGCTTTGCAATCGCCACATGTGCACCCCTTGCCACATTCGCTGCCGCTTCACCGGAAGCCAGCCTGGAAATGACCTCACTTTCTGCGAAAACGGTACAGGTGTTGTTGATGGAAATCTCCTTCGTCGCCTGATCTGCCAGATCGGAAAGGTCATCCAGTCCGCAGCCCAGTACTCTGGCCATTACTTCCAGAAATCTGCCGGTACCTGCTGCACACTTTTCATTCATTACGAAGTTTTCTACCTTTCCCTGCTCATCCAGCTTAATGACCTTCGCATCCTGGCCTCCTATATCCACAATAGTTCTTGCTCCGCCTATCAGGTAGGTCACACCTTTGGCGTGGCATGTAATCTCCGTGATCTGCTTATCTGCATCTTTGTAATTGACTCTGCCATATCCTGTTGCCACTGTATAGCGTATATTTTTCAGTGAAGTTCCTGCCTGCTGCAACGCCTCTGCGATGACTTCCTCATAAGCATTTGTTCCCGTGCCAAGATTCATGATTGCTACACCGGCAAGCTCTTTTTTTTCATTGAGGATTGCCACCTTTGTCGATGACGAACCAATATCTATTCCTAAAAACATGCTTCTCCTCTTTCCTTACATCAGCATTTCAGCAAAGCTCTGTACTCTCGTTCTGATCTGCTCGAAGGATGTAAGCTGCTGATCCGTTTCAAGATACAGTTCAGGTATGCCTCTGGCTTCAAGTTCTGCTTTATAAATTGGATAGTCATATTCTTCCGGATCGCAGAATTTCATCATCATAACGACTACAGCATCTGCATCTGTCTTTTCTGCCATATCAATCAGCATTTTGCCGCGGAGCTTTTCCGGTTCATACAGGAAGGTGTCCCCTTTCTGGTCTGCAACCATATATGCCATTTTTTCGTATACGTCTGAAACATCTTCTCTGGCCGGTGTTCTCCATATCCGTGATCCCAGACTCAGATCATCTCCGACCACAGCGATATCGTTATCCCTGAGAATATCCAGAATTTCCACAGGCTCCGGAATCAGACCCGTTAAAACAACTTTCGTTCCGCGAAATGCAGAGGCAGGCTCTGCATCAAGACCCTGAATAATTTCTCTGACGGCTTCTGTGTATACTGCTTTATCCATAAACAACCCTGCTTTTATGATCAGATGACGCGTCTTCGCGTCGATGATCTCAGGATGCTTTGCAGCTGTCTCCGTAAAATCCCGCATGGCAGCACGATAATCCTCATATATCGCAAATGCCTCTTCAACTGCCTGATCCGTGATGATTTTTCCAAGAATCTGCTCCAGTTCATGCTTTACTCTCTTTGTTTCACTGATCATGAAATTCATCCCTGCTTTCAGATCTCTGTGCTGCGGATAAGCCATGCCGATAGCCGGTACCTGCTGCACTGCCACCTTCCAGTTCTCAACGATGCATTTCAGTGTATCGCAGAAGGTCGGGATGATGACGGCTTTCAGATCGTCATAAACACCTCTCATGCCAAGCTCGATATTTGTCCGCATGACAGAACAGCAGAAACTCTGAAGATAACGGTCAGCAAGCTGAATTTCCGCAGATCCTCCCCACATGCCTACGGGAATGCAACCCGCAGCATAAACTACCTCATCTGGTGTATGTATCGGGAAACAGCCCACCAGTTCTTTCCCGGTTTCCTCCCGGGTTATCGCTGCAGTTCTGCCCGGATGAAGTGCCGCGTCACACAATTTATCAATCGTATCCCTGTAGTCCATTAAATGTCACCTCTTCTCTTTGCCTCTTTGTTTTTTTCCATCATTTCCACCAGCGCCTGGATCCGCGTTTCATACTGTGCTTCACTGAAGACTCTCGGGTCAGTTTGGTCTCCGTCGAAAATCACAGATGGGCACCCTGTCTTTTCCGTAATTCGCCTCTGCACCTCGTAAGTTCTGAAATCCATCAGCTTGCAGCTTCGGTTGCTGTGGAAAATAACACCGTCAACATTGAAATCGTTTATCAGCCGTTCCATCTGGTCACTGCCGTAGTCCAGATTTCTGTTGGCATAGTTGCCTGTGTAACTCTTCGCCATGCCTTCCAGATCATTGGTTTCATATACTTTATACCAGCTGTTTGGATAGGTACTGGTCACCATATTTATCCCGTATTTCTTCAGCAGCTTAAATGTCGTTGCCAAATGCGGCCAGCAGGCAATGCCGTCCCATATGATCCTGTATTCTTCTTCTGCACTGCTCCATGGGCCTTTCCTCTGTTCCGCCTTTTCCTGCAGTTCCTCATACCAGAGTTTAAACAGCTTATGTCCATCCTCCGAGCTTCTCATGCAGACAATCATGGCCATATAATTAAACATGTCGAATCCGTTCAACGGAGATGGTTTGACTTTTCCCCAGTCCGTGGCTTTTTTCCACCATTCACAGGTTGCATTATTCATAGCCATCTTTTCTGCCAGACGGTCATAGTCCATCTTTTTCCCCGTAAATTCCTCCAGCTGCACAATCGCATGCTCGATCTGTCCTCTGATATACCTTGCCGAATCGTCGGCCACTTCATAAGTATGATTAAACGGCATGTCAAACAGGATCATCGGAATCTGCAGCTTCTTTGCAATATTTTCATACCATTTTAAAACGGTATGGCATATGTTGGTAGAACTGAAAATCAGGTCAGGTAGCGGAATATCCTGTGCTTCTGCATGCTGCAGATCCACATATCCCATATTGACTCTCGCATACGAGCAGATATCCGCGCTGTATCCGATTCCCTCTGAATGCTCAATAAACTTCATTGCTTCTTTTCTGGCACCGATAGCTGCGGCATGGTTTTCGGGATATACCGTTGCAAGATCCATTGCATCCAGCAGTTCATTCGGGCAAATTGATGTGGCCCAAACCACGGGACGTCCCTCCGCTTTGGCACGCAGCGCATTTTCATAATGTTTTGCCGTCAGCTGATTCAGCAGCTCCTTTGAAGTGATTTTCTTTTCTTCCATGAGCGTTCCCTCCTACTTATTTTTAAAAACCGGTTTTCTTTTTTCGATAAATGCTTTCATACCTTCCTTCTGATCCTCGGTCCGGAACAGCTTCGGCCAAGCTTGCGTTTCAATGTCTATTGCCTTCTCCGTATCCGGTTCTTCCATGCCCTTTCTTATGACATCCTTCACCATGCGGACAGCTGCAGGTCCTCTTGCGGCGATTCGCTTTGCCATCTTAAGAGCTGCTTCAAAGGCTTTTCCCTCTTCCACCACCTGGTTCACCAGACCGATCTGCATCGCACGTTCTGCCGTGACTGCGTCCCCTGTAAAGATCAGTTCCTTGGCGAAAGCTTCACCGCAGATTCTCGGGGCACGAATGGTGCCGCCTGCTCCCGGAAAGATCCCCAGAGACACCTCCGGAAAGCCCATTTTTGCAGACGTTGCAGCGATACGTATATCTGCTGTCAGTGCCAGCTCCAGACCACCTCCCAGTGCATATCCTTCTATGGCGGCAATCACGGGCACATCCAGATTTTCAATTTTGCTGAATGTGGATGCAAAAGAAAATGCCTGTGCACCTTTCTCGTCACACTCTGCCATTCCCTTTATATCAGCGCCTGCAGCAAAGTTTTTTTCGCTGTACAAAATCAGACAGCGTACTGTATCATCTGTCCTTACCTGATCCACAATGCTGTCGATCTCATCCACAATCTCACGGCTGAGTGCATTCAAAGCCTCTGGTCTTTCAATGGATATCAACGCAATACTTTCATCTTTTTTATATGAAACCTGTACCATATTTGATCCTCCTTCATCTATGAATCACCGCAGATTTCTCTGTCCACGGAAGTCTGCACAATCGTCATGTCTTCCGCAATCCTTACATGATAGACCCGTTTCTCCAGTATTCCGGAAGGGTCACTGCTGTCAGTCCGACACATGGTAATATCTGATGTTCCCGGACCGAGGCCTGCAAAAGAGTACTTACACTTTCCTTTTTCGCGGACAAAATCTGTCGCTTCTAGAATGTTTTCATCGCTTATGGTGCAGTTCCATGTTTCTCTGTCCTCTGTAGGAATACTGATGCAGTATTCCCCTTTGCCGTTCCACGAGAGGGCGGCTGCAATTACCAGGACAACTACTGCAGCTGCAGTGATTGCGGCCTTTCTCCTGATTGCCTTCTGTGCTTCTTTTTCTGCCTGATTCATGATTTTCTCCTGATTCTTGTTCCCCGGATTCATCTCTGCAGAATCCACAGTTTCGAAAACTGCCCGATAAAAAACGAAGAAAAACTTATTTGTTGTAATCGTAGAATCCCTTTCCTGTTTTGCGTCCGTACTCACCTTTTGCGTAATGTGCGGCCAGACACGCTGCCGGCAGGTCCGCTTTGTCTCCGGAATTCCTGAACTTTTCCATATAGACGCTGTATTCCAGGTCGATTCCGGTCATGTCTAGGGTTTCCAGCGGTCCCATTGCATGACCAAGTGCCCCCTTCACGGCTGTGTCAATATCCTCCGGTGAAGCAATTCCCATGTCCACCAGATAGCATGCCTCCCTCGTCAGCGCGCTGAAAATCCTATTTACGACAAATCCGTATATTTCTTTTTCTATTGTGCACGGCGTCTTGCCAATACTCTTTACAAACGCAAATGCTGTATCGAAAGTTTCTTTGGCGGTATGCGGTCCTTTCACAACTTCCACAGTTTTCATTACCAGAGCAGGATTAAAGAAGTGTACATTCAATACCTTCGAAGGATCCTGAACGGCATCGCAGAATCTTGAGCTCACAATATAGGAGCTGTTCGAGGCATAAATACATCTTTCCGGCGTGATACTGTCTATCTGAGAAAGGGCTGCCTTCTTGATGGCAACTACATCAGAAACGGCTTCAATTACCAGATCCACTTCTTCTCCAGCCATCTGAATATCATGCGTAAATACGAGCCGTTCCTGGATTTCTTTTGCGGCTTCTACTGTCATTTTTCCTTTTTGCACTCTTTTTTCAAACCATTCTTTTGAAAAGGCCGCAGCTTTTTCACCCATGTTTTCACTTAAGTCATAGCAGACGACTTCATATCCGCTGATTGCGGTCTGCATGGCGATCTGGTTTCCCATGATGCCTGCTCCAATTACTGCAACTTTCTTTATCATCTTTTACCTCCTGATACATGATGCGAAATTCTGTTTCTAAATAGTCGTTGCAAGAAGCAGGCCAACCTCTTTTCAAGGTAGGATGGCTCGAAACCCTGTAAGCAGGCCGCCTCATATTGATGTCTGCGTTCCCTCCTATGCACAAACGCATTTTTATTTGTGATTTTGTCTTTTTCATATGCAATATAGCATATTGTTTTGCTTTCATTTCCAGCGGAATAAACTTGCGCAGTACTGGGCATACTATCCCCCATACAGTTTACTGAAAGCATTTACTTATGGAGGTTTCTTATGAATGATTCCAATCACAACGACGGTACGGGCGGTCCGGTGCAGGATGGTCCGCAGATTACGCAGGACGAGTCCCTCAGCTTCACGAAACTCACCGCCATGATCATCGGCTCCACCATCGGCGGCGGCATTTTCACCACTGCCGGAGACATGGCAGCCAGCGGCGCACACACCGGCAGCGTCCTCATCGGCTGGGCCATCTGCGGTATCGGCATGTTCGGCCTGATGATGTGCTTTTTCGGCCTCAACCGGGTCCGGCCCGACCTGACCAACGGCGTCTACAGCTACGCCCGGGAAGGCTTCGGCGAATTTGTCGGCTTCAACTCCGCCTGGGGCTACTGGGTCAGCGCCTTGCTCTGCAACGTGTCCTATACCACGCTTCTTTTCGGCGCCCTAGGTTATTTCTTCCCGGTCTTCGGAAACGGCAGCAATCTGACTTCCGTGATCTGCGCCTCCATCCTCATCTGGCTTATCAACTGGCTGGTTTTGCGAGGCGTGAAGGAAGCCGCCTTCCTGAATATTATCACCACCATCAGCAAAATGATCCCGATCCTGGTCTTCATCGTGGCGGTGATCTTCGTCCGTGCCTTTGATCCGGACATCTTCATGGACAACTTCTGGGGGAATGATCCCACCAGCGCCAATCAGACACTGCGGCTGCCCCTTGCCGATCAGGTGAAAGCCACCACATCTGCCACCGTCTGGTCCTTTATCGGCGTGGAAGGTGCCGTGGTCCTTTCCGGCCGCGCCCGCCGCACCAGCGATGTGGGCAAAGCCTCCCTCACCGGCTTCCTGGGCATTCTGGCCATCTATGTCATGGTGGCGGTCCTCAGCATGGGCGTCATGACCACCCGGGAGCTGGCCGCACTGCCGAATCCGCAGATGGCATCCATTCTGCAGGTTGCCATTGGACCGTGGGGCGCCTGGCTGGTGAACATCGGTGTGATTCTGTCTCTGGCAGGTGCACTACTGGGATGGACCATTCTGGCTGCCGACTGTCCGTATTCCGCGGCACAGCAGGGGGTTTTCATGAAGGCCTTCGCCCGTTCCAACAATGCCGGCTCTCCGTCCTTCTCCCTGTTCCTGACCAACGGACTGGTGCAGCTGTTCCTCATCGTCAGCCTTTTCAGCGACTCCACCTACCAGGTGTTCTACTACATGAGCGCCACCATGATCATGGTACCGTATCTGCTCAGCGCCCTGTATTACCTGAAAGTGGTGATCACTTCCGCCCGCGCCGGCACTCCGCAAAATCTATCCGCCTGGGTCTTTGCCATCATCGGCAGTATCTACGGTTTCTGGATGCTTTATTCCACCGGATCCGACCAGCTGCTGATTTCCTCTATTTTATATGCGCCGGGGATTCTGATCTTCGCCCTGGGCAAGCAGGAGCGCCATGAGCCTACGTTCCGCTTCCGGTACGAAAGTTTCATCGCTGCCGCTCTGGTGGTCCTGGCCATGCTGTCGCTCTACCTCATTTTCAACGGCACGCTGAAGCCTTTCTGATTGAAAAACTGCAATATAAAAAATGCGATTTTGTAGTATTTCCCCCAAAAACAAATTGCGATTTTTGCAAATTATTGAAGAAAGGGCGGATATGCAGAATCCGAATCTGCATATCCGCCCTCTTTCGTCAAGATCTGTTTTTCTCTTATTCCATCCTGCACAGTGCCGCCAGCACCTGGCCGCACCGGCTCACTTCGTCCCTGCTGTAAACCGCTTCGAATGGTCCGGCATTTCGTACCGGCACACCCAGCCAGCCGACACCCGGTCGGCTTCCAGCGGACATGGCTTCGATAGCGCCGCTCATATCCCGGTTCCGGGCTTCTCCCTGCCAGGCGATTCCTGCCTGCTCTGCGGCCCGGATCAGCCGGCGGCAGGTTCTATCGTCACTGGCCTGCAGCTTTTCACGGAAACGGATGACAGGACCGGCACCGATTTCCAAATCCACAGGATGTTTTTCTTCCGAAGGACTCTCTTCTGCTTCACGTCTTTCGTCTTCTCCTGCTGCTGCAGCGGCCTCTGCGCCGCCGCAGAGAATACAGGTTTCCGGTGATACCCGTTTCACTGCTGCCCGCAGTCCCATTCGTCCCGGCTGGTGCTGTGCCAGAAATACGAAGGTCACATCTTTAGCAGCGGCATCCTTCTGCAGTCGCTCCATGGCGTCCAGTACAGCCAGACAGCCTGTCAAATGCGCTCCATGAGGTGCCTGCACCAGACCCTGTTCCAGTTCTTTCACTTCTCCATCCAGAACAGCCGCATCCCCGGTTCGTACTGCAGACCCCTGTATCTGGATGTATAGGTCTTCCAGCTTCACGTCTTTTTTCTTTTCTGCCGTTTTCTCTTCGCAGGTGCTGTTTTCTTCGCAGGTGCCATCTCCGCCGCGGATATTCCGGATTACGCCTCGCACGCCGTTTTCAAACCGTACCGGCTGGTTCACCATCTTTTCCGGCTTTTCGAAGGATCCAATGGTCTGAAACCGCACCTTTCCCTCTGTAATCTGCGTCGCCAGAAATCCTTTTACATCCATGGCCGCCGCAATCATCCGCCCTCCGATGGCCTCAGAACCCCTGAAGCAAAACAGATTCCCCAGGACATCCCGCCACACCATGTAGCCGATGGATTTTGCGAAGTTTGCGATTACCTCTGCCTGAGGCGATTCGAAGCCCGACGGCATTGCCGCAGTACAGAGCGCCTTTTGCAGGCACAGCATTTCACTTTTATTCATTGCACTCACCTGCCCTTTCCATCATCAGCCGGCAAATCTCTGTCATACTCTCAAGGTCGTCCAGACAGCAGACCCCTGCCGCGCTCTGCAGATACCGTACCGGCAGATTGACCGGAAGCACGCGGCATCCGGTTTGGGCCGAAGCCAGCCGGCCTGCACCGGTCACCTGACTGCTGCCGTAATGGAACTGCCACCGGACCCCTTTTCGATCTGCCGCAGTGGTCACTGCCTTCCGCAGCGCCCGGTCAAAGACGAAATCTGCATCGGCAAGAGAAATGGCTGCTCCGCCGCCGCACCGGCAGGCAATCTTCTCTGTCGGAACGCCCGGTCCTTCGCCGGTATCCACGCCGTGGAGCAGCACTGCCTTAGCCGGATCCAGCAGCCGGGCTGCCAGCATGCCGCCTTTTCCGGGTACCAGGGACCAGTTTTCTCCGCTGACGGCAAACACGAACCAGCAGTCACAGGCAGGTTTTTCTTCCAGCAGTTTCAGAAGTACTGCACAGCCGCCCCGGCTGGCAAGACCCCGTCCTGTCATCATGCGGCCTCCCGGCAGTTCCGTCGCAGCTGCCGATTTCGGCATTCCGAGAATCTCCGGTTCCACCAGCGGTACAGCCACATCTCCCAGACGGACTTTCGCCTCTGCCTCCGCTTTAGATGTACATCCGATATCGATCAGAAGGCGGGAAAGGTCCGGTGTTTTTTTCTGCTCTTCCGGCGTCTGCATGTGCTCCGCCTTCATGCCGGCAGCGCCGTACACTATACCGCGACGATCATGGATTTCCAACTGCTTGCCGATGAGCGCCCGGGCATTTATCCTGCCGCCTGCCAGCTGTACCATACCGTCATCGGTGATATTCTCCACCAGGAATCCCGGTTCATCCATGTGGGCCATCAGCATCAGCGGTTTTTCCAGGTGCACGGTGCCCTGACGGTAAACCAGCAGATTCCCCATTTTATCTGTTTTCATTTCGTCGGCGAAAGGCCGGGCCTGCTCCATCAGATACCGCCGCACCGGCTGCTCGAATCCGCCGATGGCCGCAAGTCTGCACAGTTCAAACAGTTTCTTCTTCACCGCAGCTCGCCTCCTTCCGTTTCTTTCATCCAGCTGCCGAAGCCCAGAATCAGCTGGGCGATGGCCTGTCCCGTATGTTCCGCATCCCGCAGGGAAAGCTGTTCTACCGGCGTATGCATGTAACGCAGCGGCAGAGACAGCAGCATGGTCGGGATCCCGGTTCCGGACTCATAGTAACAATCCGCGTCCGTCCAGCTTTCTCCGATGTTCGGGTCTATGGAGTACGGAATGCCGGCTTCTTCGCAGGATTCCATCAGTTTTTCTGCAAAATCCGTCCGCCCCATGGCGCCCACGGCAATGGCAGGTCCGCTGCCCACCGGATGTACACCGTCCAGAGGATCCACATCGTAGGTCGCCGCATGGCAGACGTCGATGGCTGCCGCCAGGTCCAGCTTCAGGTCATATCCCAGGCCGGTCACGCCTTTTCCCCGCATCTCCTCACAGCTGGCGCCCACCACGATCAGGTCGCAGTCCGGTGTTTTTCCCTGCTGCTTCAGCAACTCCATGGCGTACAGGATGCAGGTAAAGCAGGCCCTGTCATCCAGTGCCGGTCCGGACAGGCAGTCTTCCGAAAGCATCCGTGCCGGCATGTGGAAATAGACCGGGGATCCGGTTCCAATACAGGTTTCTGCCTGTTCCTTTGTCATGCCTGCATCGAGGAACAGATCTTCCACTGCAGCGGCATTTTTTTCTTCATCCCAGGCATCCGGCAGGCAGCCGATAACACCCCGATACAGTTTCCCGTCGGATCCTGCGATGGTCACCCGGCCGCCGGGAAGCACGCGGGGGTCCACACCGCCGCTCTTTTCCAGCAAAAGAAAGCCTTCCTCCGTTACTTTGCTGACCATCAGTCCCACCTGGTCGAGATGGGCATCCAGCAGCAGAACCGGTGCATCCTTCCTGCCGCAGAACCGCCTTCCGATGAGGTTTCCGAACCGATCCACCTCCACCGTATCCATATATGGCCTCAGCAGCTCTGCTGCGGCCCTGGCGGCCCCGGTCTCCCAGCCGGAAAGCCCGCAGAGGCCTGAAAGGAGCATCGTTTCTTTCATATATTTCTCTTTCATTTAAGTACCCTCCCGTCACATACCTACACTTTACCATGTTTTCCAGAAAAAGAAAAGAGCGCAGGCCGCAGATTTCTCTGCCTCACACGCTCTTTTTTCTGATCGTTCTGGTTTTCTGTTCTGTTTTACTGCTCCAGATCCTTTTTCATGCAGCAGTTCTTATATTTCTTTCCGGAGCCGCATGGGCACGGGTCGTTTCTTCCCACTTTCGGTGCCTGACGGCGTACGGTTTCCTGCTTACGTGGTTCTTCCGGCTTCGGTGCCGCACCCGGCATCGGACCGCCATATCCGCCTGCACCCTGACCGCCGTCCGGCATGCCGGAATTCCCGGAGGCTGCACGTTTTGCCAGAGAAGCTGCGTCGCCGTGGAAGTCATCCTTTCTGCCTTCCCCTCTGCCGATGACAGACCGACGTTCGGTGCGGGTATTTACGGTGACGTTATAGCAGTATCTCACGGTGTCCTGCTGGATATCGCCGATCATTTCCTCAAACATGTCGAACCCCTCTTTGGAGTAGGCTGCTGCCGGATCCATCTGTCCCAGTGCCCGCAGGCCGATGCCGTCTTTCAGATCATCCATGGCCTGGATGTGATCCATCCAGCGGTTGTCTACCACCCGCAGCAGGATCATGCGCTCCACTTCACGCATCCGCTCTGTACCGATTTCCGCTTCCTTCTGGTCATAGAGCCGGCGGAAGGCGGACTTGACGTCTTCCATCAGCTTGTCTTCTGTCAGGTCGTGAATCTCATCCTCGGTATAGGACAGGCCCGGGAAGGTTTCCGTGATCCGCTTCAGATTTTCGGACAGACCGGAAAGATTCCATTCTTCCGCGAACTTGCTCTCTACCGTCACCGGCTTGATCAGGCTTTCCACCAGAGTTTCCATCATGCCCATGATGTTCTCCTTCAGGTCTTCGCCGAAGAGCACCTTGCGCCGCTCGTCGTAGATGACTTCACGCTGCTTGTTCATGACATTATCGTACTGGAGCACGTACTTACGGATTTCAAAGTTGCGGCCTTCCACTTTTTTCTGTGCGTTTTCAATGGTCTTGGACAGCATGCCGGCAGCGATTGCCTCATCCTGCATGCCGAACTTATCCATAACGCCCTGGATCCGGTCTCCGCCGAAGAGACGCATCAGGTCATCCTCCAGTGAAATGAAGAACTGGGTTTCACCCGGGTCTCCCTGTCGTCCGGAACGGCCGCGAAGCTGATTATCGATACGGCGGGATTCATGGCGCTCGGTACCGATGATGCACAGACCGCCCAGTTCCACAACCTTCTGCTGCTCATCCGCACGCTCTGCCTTATATTTTTCCAGCAGCTGGTGGAAGGTATCTCTCGCCTGGTTCAGTTCCGGATCGTCACTGGAGACAAAGCTGGTGGCAAAGGAAATCTGTTCTTCCGTGAAGCCTTTCTCTGCCATCTCTTTCTTCGCTTCGAATTCCGGGTTGCCGCCCAGAATAATATCGGTACCACGACCTGCCATGTTGGTGGCAATGGTCACGGCACCCAGCCGTCCGGCTTCTGCCACGATGGCAGCTTCCTTATCATGCTGCTTTGCATTCAGCACGTTATGTTTCACGCCCCGCTTTTTCAGCAGCAGGCTGATGCGCTCGGAGTTTTCGATGGAAATGGTGCCCACCAGTACCGGCTGTCCCGTCTGATGTGCCTCCACGATCCGGTCTGCGATGGCCTTGAACTTGGCCTGCTCGTTGCCGAAAATGGCATCATCGTGGTCCACTCTGGCGATTGGCTTATTGGTCGGGATTACCACAACGTCCATGTTGTAGATGTCCCGGAATTCTTCTTCTTCCGTCTTGGCCGTACCGGTCATACCTGCCAGCTTGTTATACATTCTGAAGTAGTTCTGCAGGGTAATGGTGGCCAGTGTCTTGGACTCGGAGCGGACGAACACGCCTTCCTTGGCCTCGATGGCCTGATGAAGTCCGCCATTGTAGCGGCGTCCGAACATAAGGCGGCCTGTAAATTCGTCGACGATGATAATTTCTCCATCTTTTACGATATAGTCCACATCCCGCTTCATGATGTTTCTTGCCTTCAGGGCTTCCAGAACGTGATGGTTGATTTCCATGTTTTCCGGGTCGCCGAAGTTGTCTATACCAAAGAACTTCTCCGCTTTTTCAATACCTTCTTCTGTCAGGCTGACTCTCTTTTCCTTTTCTTCGATGGTGAAGTCCTCTTCATTGCGCAGTCCCTTCACGAACCGGTCTGCCGTCTGGTACAGATCCGTGGACTTGTCCCCTCTGCCGGAAATGATCAGCGGCGTTCTGGCTTCATCGATAAGGATGGAGTCCACTTCGTCGATGATGGCAAAGTTCAGCTCCCGCTGAGTCAGCTGTTCCTTATATGTCACCATATTGTCCCGCAGGTAGTCGAAACCGAACTCGTTATTGGTTCCGTATGTGATGTCCGCCTGATATGCTTCCTTTCTGGTCTTTTCGGAAATGCCGTGAATCACGCAGCCCACCGTCAGACCCAGGAAGGAGTAGATCTTTCCCATCCACTCGGCATCTCGTTTGGCCAGGTAGTCATTGACGGTGATTACGTGCACGCCCTTGCCTTCCAGCGCATTCAGATAGGTCGGCAGCGTTGCCACCAGAGTCTTACCTTCACCGGTCTTCATCTCTGCGATCCGGCCCTGATGCAGGGCGATACCACCGATGACCTGTACCTTGAACGGCTTCATTCCCACGCTTCTCCATGCAGCCTCCCGGCACACAGCGAAGGCTTCCACCAGCAGATCATCCAGGGTTTCCCCATCCGCCAGTCGCTTTTTGAATTCCTCCGTTTTTCCTTTCAGTTCCTCATCACTGAGGGCGCTCATCTGTCCGTCCAGCGCCATGACCTTATCGGCAATGGCAGACAGCTTCTTTACTTCTCTTGCATTCAGATCCCCCAGGATCTTTTCCATGAATCCCATCGCAGTTACCCCTTTCTATTCCTCTTTTTCCAGTTCCGTCACCGTCATGTTGATCTCCAGCGCCTTTCGGTCGTCTGCTTTGGTGACTGTCACATCAAATCTCTTGAAATCTGCTTCGTATACGAAATGGTCTCCAACGGACGGCAGCTTGTCAATCTGCAGCACCACCCATCCGTTGACGGTATTGGCATCAATATCTTCATCCACGTCGAAGTAGTCAAACATTTTATCCACATTGGTACCGCAAAGTACCCGATAGGTGCCGTCCTGCTGCTGCACGATATCCTGCAGCTGTTCCGCATCATGCTCATCGTAAATCTCGCCCACCAGCTCCTCGATGATATCTTCCATGGTCACCAGGCCCGATGTGCCGCCATATTCATCCACGATGATGGCAATGTGAGTCTTGGCCGTCTGCAGTCGTTTCAGCAGCTGGGAGATCTTCATGGAACCTGCCACGAAAATAACCGGTTTCACGTATTCTGAAACATCCGCATCTGTACCCTTAATGTAGTTATGGAAGTCCTTCTGGTTCAGCACACCCATGATATTATCCAGATCATCCTCATAGACCGGCAGTCTGCTGAAGCCGGTCTCCAGAAACAGTCTGGCAATTTCTTCTTTATCTTCATCAATTTCAATGGCATCGATATCCACCCGGGGCGTCAGCACATCCCACGCTTCCAGCTCATTGAACTCGATGGCATTCTGGATCAGCTCGCTCTGTCCCTCATCAATCCCGCCTTCCGTTTCCGCCTCTTCCACAATGGTCAGCAGCTCGTCTTCTGTAATCGGACGAGATCCATCCACGTGAAAGATCCGCGCCAGCAGCTTTTTCCATTGGGTGAAGATCCAGTTGATCGGCGTCAGGATCACGATGAAGACATTCAGCAGCGGCGCCGAAAACATAGCGAAGCTTTCTGCCTTTTCCTTTGCGATGCTCTTCGGCGAGATCTCGCCAAACACCAGGACCACCACGGTAATGACGATCGTAGCGATGGTAGCACCGTACAGCGGATACAGTTTCATAAAGAACACGGTAGCGATGGAAGACATGGCTATATTCACGATATTGTTCCCTACCAGAATGGTAGAAAGCAGCGAGTCATAATTTTCCGACATTTCCAGAACCTGCTTCGCTTTTTTACTCCCATCGCCGGCCAGGTTTTTCAGCCGGATCCGGTTGGCCGAAGTGAAGGCGGTTTCCGTTGCTGAAAAATAGGCGGAAAAAACAACCAGCAAAACGATTGCAATAATATATTGCATATATTTAGTCCCTCCAAAATTACTGAAATTCAAGTTGATAACATTCTTAGCCGCTCGATTATTGTAACATATTCTTCCGTATAAATCAAAGTATCTGCCTTTTTTTCACCATTTCTTTTCAAAATATTTATGCCCGGGTCACTTTCCGCGGCAGATTTCGTCTTTTTTCGAGGATTATCGACGTATTTCAGCGTCCGCCACAATCGTCACCCTATTTTACGACAATAGTTGACAATTTGTTTTTCATCCGTTATAATAGTTTGCGTCATGACAAAGCACTGCGCAGATGGATTTTGCGCGGAGCGAAAGAAAAAAGAGAAGAGGTGTACATCATGTCTACGAAACTCACCCTGCTGGAGGTTCTCAATGAGAACACTAACACCTATCTGTCCGGACAGCAGCTGGCTGACAGGCTTGGACTTTCCCGGAATGCGGTCTGGAAAGCCATGAAGAAGCTGCAGGAGCAGGGGTATGTGATAGAATCCAAGGCTGGTACCGGTTACCGTCTGCGGGAGCAGACGGATATCATCACTGCAGATTATCTGAAGGAGCACGTGACACGTCCATGCCGATATCAGATATTTGATGTGACGGATTCCACCAACCGGGTGGCAAGAGAGCTGGATGTCTCTGACTGCAGGAAGCAGCCATACATTATTGTTGCCAATGAGCAGACAAAGGGCCGGGGCAGACTTGGGAGAAATTTCTATTCGCCCCCTGGAACCGGTCTGTACATGACCATCGCCTTCTGCCCGGACTTTGGACTGGATAAGGCCATGCTGGTGACCACCATCGCTGCAGTGGCTGTCTGCCGTGCCATCGAGCAGGTGACAGGTCTCTATCCGAAGATCAAATGGGTCAACGACATCTACCTGAACGGAAAAAAGGTCAGCGGTATGATGACAGAAGCCCAGAGCAATTTCGAGACAGGAAATATCGATAAAATCATCCTGGGGATTGGCGTGAACTGTTTCCCAGGTTCTTTCCCGGAAGAACTGTCCGATATCGCCACATATCTGCAGGATCCTCCGAAACCGTTCAGCAGAGGACAGCTTGCCGCTGCCATTGTCAACCAGTTCTTCGACGCTATCCAGCAGAAGAACACCGGGGCGCTGATCCGGGAGTATAAGATGAAATCATTTATCCTGGGAGAAAAAATAACGATTTACAACACCATCTCCGGTCAGTCGCCTGACCGAAACATGAAGGGCATCAAGGCCAGAGCCATCGATATTGACGAAAACGGCGGTCTGGTGGTGGAATACCTGGAGGGCAGGAGAATGCGTGAGATGGAAACACTGACAACTGGGGAGGTATCAATCAGACCATGGTAAAAAATAAAACGAAGTATCTGATCCTGGCAGGCATGTTCGCTGCGGTCACCGCAGTCTGCTCCTGGATCAATATTCCGCTGCCTTTCACGCCGGTTCCCATCAACCTGGCTCTGCTGGCAGTCTATCTGGCCGGCGGTCTGCTGGGGGTGAAATACGGCTTTTTCAGTGAACTGATCTATATCCTGCTGGGAGCCATCGGCGTGCCGGTATTCGCCGGATTTTCCGGCGGCTTCGCCATCATCACAGGCGCCACCGGCGGCTTTATCATCGGCTATCTCTTCGCTGCTGTTCTGGTAGGCTTGCTGGCAGCCGGTACGGAAAATCTGCCGGCGAAAAAAGCGGTAGTCCGCCTTGCCCTGGCCTGTCTGACCGGCATGATCTGCTGCTACGCCTTCGGGCTGGCATGGTTCATGGTACTCACAGGCACCGATCTTATGGGCAGCCTGGTAGCATGTGTCTTCCCGTTCCTTCCGGGAGACGCCGTGAAAATCGTGCTGGCTGTCATCCTGATTCGCCGCCTGAAACCCATCGTGAACCGGCAGCAGTAAACCGGCACAGCTCGAATCTGCTGCAGCAATCACAAACTTCGTTCAAAAGGGGCCTCCTACCGGATGGCCCCTTCTTCAATATATCCATATTGTTCCATGCACTGAATCACCTGCTGTCTGCGCTGTTCTGCCAGGTCCGGATTCACATCCGGCGAGTAGACGGACGGCGCATTGGGAATTCCTGCAAGGAGTGTCGCTTCATAATCATTCATGTCTGCCGGTATCTTTCCGAAATATCCCACGGATGCGTCATATACATTGTAATATCCTGATCCGAAATAGATGGAGTTGAGATAAAACTCCAGAATCTGTTTTTTCGAATACTGTTTTTCAATGTTGAAGGCCATCAGCAGTTCCGCCACCTTCCGGTCAAATTTCTTATCCAGTTCGAAATACCAGATCTTCGCCAGCTGCTGGGTAATGGTACTTCCCCCTTCCACCAGTTCCTTCTCCTGGAAATTCCGGATGATCGCCCGTCCGGTTGACCGCAGGTTAAATCCATGATGATCATAAAAACTCCGGTCTTCCACCGCTAAAACCGCGTCCAGATACACTTCCGGCAGCTGCTCCAGCGTGGTGAAATGCTCCTGCGCGCTGATCCGTGCCGCCTTTTCCTCCAGCGGACAGGCCGCAAGCGCGTCCTCATACATCTGCCAGCCGCTGTAAAAGATCAGTCCCACCCAGGTCAGAATGACCAGAAAGGCCAGCATGAACAGTTTTTTCAGTAAACCCATTTCAAATCCCCTTTTCGAAAAAAACTCCAGTCACCAAACCGGTGGCCGGAGCTTCTCTTTTCCTGATTTCGTATGTTATTTTATCGAACCGTCCGGATTGAATACCGGAAGCTTCTCCAGGAAGATGATATCATCCCGGTCAGCAGCCTCACCTTCTGCCAGCACAGCCATGCGGCCCACGATGTTTCCGCCGACCTGGTTCACCAGCGTCTCAATGGATTTCAGAGATTCCCCTGTGCTGATCACATCATCCACAATGAGCACTCTGCGGCCGCGCATCATGTCAGCCTCATGCTGTCCGATGCACAGCGTCTGAATATGATCGGTGGTAATGGAATCCACATCCGTGGAAATAATGTTGGTCATGTACAGCTTCGGTCCCTTTCTGGCCACGATGTAGTCGTTGACACCGGCCTGCCGGGCCATCTCATGCACCAGAGGAATACCCTTGGATTCTGCCGTGATCATAATATCGAATTCCGGTGCCTTTTTCAGCAGTTCCCGGGCCGACGCCACGGTAATCTCCACGTCGCCAAACATGATGAAGGCGCCGATGTATAAATCATCTGTTACTTTACAGAGGGGCAGCTGTCTCTTCAGCCCCGCGATGGTCATTTCGTGAAACATACTTCGATCCTTTCTGCGTTCTTTCTCGCTTCCCAAAATCTGTTCGCCTGGTTTTTATTCTCTGCCGGCGAATCGGTATGCCGGGTTTCCGCTCCCCGTACCTTATTATTATACTCTCTCAAGCCGCCGGTTTCAAGGGTGAATCTCAGATGCAAAAGGCCGCATACAACGGTACAGATTTCACACCATCTACCATTCCGAAATTTCTACCCGACACCCGGATTGCATATTCCGGAGCATATTTTTCCCGGTAAACGCTCAGGCTTTTAGCCTTCACATGAGTACCCGCCTTGCTTTCCACCGGAATCAGTTTCCCTTCGCGGAGAATCAGAAAATCCACCTCTGCCGTTCCATCGGACTCCCAGTAAAAAAGTTCATACCCGTTGGCTTTCAGCGTACAGGCAAGGTAATTTTCCGCATATACGCCCCGAAACAGATCGCTCTCTGGGCGAAGCAGATTTTGCAGAGTAAATCCGGTTCTGGCGGATAACAGTCCCAAGTCACTATAATACAGCTTAAATGAAGACAGATCCTGGTATGCTGACGGAGGCATAAGCCCCTGCGTGCATTTGCTGCATTTCTGCACAATTCCCGCACGGACCAGCCAGTCAATGGAATCTCCATACTGTGATGCTCTTGCCCCCGACTGGATCAGCTTATACTGGAACTTTTTCTGATTTTTCGCAAGCTGTGCGGGCAGAGAATCATATGCAGCAAATATTTTTACGCCTTCACCGGCAGACGCGTATTTCGTCATATCTGCCACATAGGAATCCAGAATCATCTGACGAATTTCATTTTGTGATAAGGGAATATTCTGATGCAGCTCTGCAAGGATTGCTGCCGGCATTCCGCCGACAATACAATAGTTCCAGTACTCCTGCATCGCTTCTTTATGGAGATTTTCTGTCAAAACGGTATCCTCCTGAAAATGAGATCGTATCGTATCTGCCAGCATGGCTTTTCCCTTCGCCCAGAGATACTCCTCGAAGTCCATAGGATACATGTTTAACATCTGCACCTTCCCCACAGGAAAAGAATAGTTTTTCCGTTTTAATGCTACACCAAGAAGGCTCCCTGCACCGATTATGTGGTATTCCGGCGCTTCCTCCGAAAAATACTTCAGGGCTGTCAATGCCCTCTCACAAGACTGTATCTCATCAAAAATAATCAGGGTCTGGTCCGGTACAATTGTCGTGTTATAATAGGTCTCCAGGACCTGAATCAACTGCTGTGCACAAATATCCTCCTGAAAGTAATCTCCGATCTTCCGATCTTCTTCAAAGTTGATATACACTGTATTTTTGAATGTCTCTGCGCCGAGTTCTTTCATCACATAAGTTTTTCCCACTTGTCTTGCCCCATATACAAGCAGCGGCATCCTGTGAGAGCCGCTTTTTCTCCATTCCAGCAGTTTCGCCATAACCTTCCGTTTCATTCTGTCCTCTCCTTTCCCATCCTCATTCTATCCTTATTCCATTATTATGTCAAGTTTAATGTTATTTTATACATTTTTTATAACGAAATAATGTATTGAATCGCACAAAAAGGCCCATCACGCAGTCAATTCTTTTGTGATGGGCCCTTTTATTTTGTACGCCGGTCAGGTAACCGGATTACTTACATGGTAATGAAGATAAACTTCAGGCAGAACAGAACGCCGATTACGGCAACCATGATGTCCTTCTTTTCGAACTTGCCGGTGAAAATGGCAATCAGCGTGTATGCGATGGAACCGATACCGATACCGTTGGCGATGGAGTAAGTCAGCGGCATCATGATCAGAGTCAGGAAGGCAGGAACTGCGGAAGCGATATCTTCCATGTCAACCTTCTTGAAATTGCCCAGCATCAACACGCCTACATAGATCAGAGCAGGTGCAGTTGCACATGCCGGCACGATGCTGGCCAGCGGGCTGAGGAATAAGCTGATGAAGAAGCAGATTGCCACGACCAGAGAGGTCAGGCCGGTTCTGCCGCCTGCTGCTACACCGGCAGCGGATTCTACGAAGGTCGTACAGGTGGAAGTACCCAGAACAGCACCGGATACCGTTGCGATGGAATCGCAGGCCATGCACTTGTCCAGATTCTGCGGATCACCCTTTTCATCCAGCAGATCTGCCTGAGAAGCGGTACCATACAGAGTGCCGATGGTATCAAACATATCCACCAGGCAGAATGTGATGATATACATGATGGCGCTGAATACGCCGCCTACGAATTCCGGACTGAACGCATGCGCCCAGGAGCTTCCCTTGAACACACCTACTACACCGACAGCAGCGAAATCCTTGAAGGACTGACCGATCTGGGTCACGTCGAAAGACGGCACTGTGGCGGTACAGATATAGTATAAAACGGTAGTAATGATAATTCCGATGATCACAGCGCCGGATACTCTTTTCTTGGAAAGAATGGCGATGATCACGAATCCCAGCAGCGCCAGCAGAGCAGGAAGAACGGTGGCAATTCCGCCTTCGCCGTTGATGGCACCATGAATATCCACGAACTGGGTCAATGTATATGGATTGTCCTGAATGATACCTACATTCTGGAATCCGATAAATGCGATGAACAGGCCGATACCGGCTGGAATGGCTTTTTTCAGGCATTCCGGCATCGCTTTGGCGATGTACTGGCGTGCACCGGTCAGAGATAATACCAGGAAGATAATACCGGAAATCAGGATAATCACCAGACCTGCCTGATATCCCTGTACGGCATCTCCACCGGAGATCACCTGCGGCAGAATGAAGCTTACGAAGAAGAAGGAGTTCAGTCCCATTCCGCAAGCCTGTGCAAACGGCATTTTCGCGTACAGTGCCATGAGCAGGGTACCGATAGTAGCCGCCAGGATAGAAGCGACATAAACCGCATTCCAGATCTCACCCAGACCTTCTGTAAAGCCCGTCACCTGATTCGGATTGACGAAAATGATGTAGGCCATGGCAAAGAAGGTGGTCAGACCGGCAATAATCTCGGTTTTCACCGTAGAGCCGTGCTCTTTGATTTTGAAAAAGTTTTCCATTTCAATGCATCCCTTTCTTTTGTTTTAACAATTGCGTTAAGAAACCGTAAAAATAAAAATACATAAAAACTATATCACTTTTTCACATACAGTTCAACAGAATTTCATGATTTTACTGCATTAAATGCAAAACGTGGCATACAATGGCACTGCTTTCATTCCGTTTTCCTCTCCAAAATTTTTCAGTGACAGCCGGATTGCATGTGCAGTTGTATATTCTTTCAAAAATACAGAAAGGCTGCGTGACCGGATCTTCTCCCCTTTTTTCACTTCAACAGCAATTATCTGGTTCTCTTTTTGCAGGAGAAAGTCAAGTTCTGCTGTATTTCCGCTTTCCCAATAATACAGAGGATGTCCTCCAGCCACAAGCTGCTGCGCCACATAGTTCTCTGTGACCGCTCCCATAAATCGGTTGCTCTCCCCTGTAAGTATGGTCTGTTGAGAAATACCGGATTTCATCGAGAGCAAACCCACATCGCCCATATACAACTTAAATGCGGATAAATCCGCATAAACTGAAATTGGATGCATTGCAGTCTGCACTCTCTGACATTTCAGCACAACACCAGCCTGCATCAGCCAGTCAATGGATGCACCAAAGAGAGTGGAACTGCCTCCTCGCTGCACAACTTTATATTGAAACTTCTTATTCTCTTTCGCCAGCTGTGCCGGGATGGACTGATAGCAGGCCCGGATCTTTACACTTTCTGCCGTAGAGGCATATTTCGCCATATCCGCAATGTAGTTATCCATCAGTTCATTCTGTACTGTCGGTACATTCAGGAAGCTTCCGCTTTCCAAAAATGTTTTTATGGCTGCCGGCATTCCTCCGACGATCAAATATTCCCGATATCGCTCAATGGCCTTCTGATGCAGTGCTGCAGGCATGGCCTGCATTGTTTCATAACAGAATCTGATTTCCTCGATCAGTTTCATTTCTCCCTGTGCCCACAGATACTCTTCAAAATCAAACGGCAACAGAGTCAGCGTCTCCACCTTTCCTACCGGAAAAGAATACCGGTTTCTATTTATTGCTACACCAAGCAGGCTTCCCGCAGCAGCAACATGGAATTCCGGTGTTTCCTCCGCAAAGTATTTCAGTGCTGTCAGTGCTCTTTCGCAGGACTGTACTTCATCCAGGACAATCAGCGTTTCCCCCGGAATAATTGGCTGTCCTGCGATGCTTTCCAGATAGCGAATCAATTTTTCCGGCGAAATGTTGTCATCGAAAAATGACGCTACTGCCAAATTGGTCTCAAGGTTCACGTATACCATGTTCTTAAACTCATTCTGTCCGAACTTCTGCAAAATATATGTTTTCCCTACCTGTCTGGCACCGTTTATGATTAATGGCTTTCGTCCTGTCCCCTGTTCCTTCCAGGCAAGCAGCTGCATTTCTATTTTTCTCCGCATGTTTTCCCTCCTTCTCTGTTTCTGATATTTTACCCACTTATGAACTTTAAGTCAATAAAAATCATGTTTTTTCCTATTTTTTCCCACTTAAAAATCAGAAGAAAGATACCTACTGCAAAAAAGGTTCTACTTGAAATTTACACCGGAAAGGCGTATGATAAGAGCAGAATGTTCTATAACAATTTGATGAACAATTTGAATCATGGAGGTTTGTCATGCAGCATCATTCTTCAGAATATATCACCAATCCCAACCATCTGTACAGCATCTTCTTCGCACCGCGAGGCAACGTGCGTATGCTGCGGCTGGGTATGGATATCGCGCAGCAGTACCTGAGCCCCTTTGACCTGCTCATCGGCATCATCGGCGAAGCAGGCTCCGGCAAAAGCATGCTGGTAAAGGGCATGTTTCCGGGACTGGAACTGTGTAATGATGACAGCGGCGTCAATGTACGTCCTCTGCCCCTTCTCAGTGTGGATGAGGATGAGGGCTTCTATGCACCCCACACGTATCATGTGGATATGCGGTTTGAATCTGCCTTCACCCAGATGCATGTGCTGGCAGAAGCGGTACAGACTGCCATCAAAAAAGGCCGGCGCGTCATCGTGGAGCACTTTGAAATGCTCTATCCGTTCCTGAACGTTAACGCCCAGCTGCTCATCGGTGTCGGGGAGGAAGTCATCATTACCCGGCCCACCATGTTCGGCCCCCTTCCGGAGGACATCGCAACCATCGTACACCGTTCCATTACCTACCGAAAGATGGCACATACCGCAGAAGACCTGGTGGAATACTGCTTGCCGAAAGAACTGCTGGAGCAGTGCGGACACAGTGATGTAAAACATGGATTTTGCCTGGAATTTGACGAAAAACCGGACTTTGACATCAAGGCGCTGGAAGAAGAAGTCCAGAAGCTGATCAAACAGGACATCCCGGTGTCCTACTATGATGAGGACCACGTTTCCATCGGCACTTCCATCCATCCATGCACCGGACCACGGATTCATGTTCGTTCCACCGGAGAGATCGAGAATTTCCGACTGCTGAAGGAAGTCTTCCACGATCCAATGAAAGAAAAATACATCATCATCGGGCTGGTGGGCCCAAGCTGGGATCGCGGCACCAGAGACCTGAACCGAATCGAATTTTAATTTGGAGGCTATATATCAATGAGAGAAATCAAAGCAACAGACATTACGAAAACGGTACGTGACCTCTGTATCGAGGCCAACTGCCACCTTCCGGCTGACGTGAAGGAAGCCATCGAAACCTGTCACGGCTGCGAGCCGTTCCCGATCGCCCAGACCATTCTGGACAAAATCGAAGAGAATTACCATATCGCCGATGCGGACAATGTTCCCATCTGTCAGGATACCGGCCTTGCCTGCGTTTTTCTGGAAATCGGCCAGGACGTGCACATTGACGGTGATCTGAAGGATGCTGTCAACGAAGGTGTGCGTCAGGGTTATACCGAAGGCTATTTAAGGAAATCCTGCGTGAAGGATCCCATCGACCGTGTCAATACAGGAGACAATACGCCGGCCGTCCTCTATCTGGACCTGGTACCCGGCGATCAGGTGAAAGTTACCGTGGCACCGAAGGGCTTCGGCAGTGAGAACATGAGTCAGATCAAGATGCTGAAGCCGTCCGACGGACTGCAGGGTGTCAAGGACTTCATTGTGAAGGTGGTGGAAGATGCCGGTCCGAACCCATGTCCTCCAATCGTGGTGGGCGTCGGTATCGGCGGAACCTTCGATAAGGCCGCTTATCTGGCCAAGAAAGCGCTGATGCGTCCGCTGAACGAAAGAAATGTGGATCCGTTCTACGCAGATCTGGAAAAAGAAATGCTGGAAAAAATCAACGCGCTGGGCATCGGACCACAGGGCTTCGGCGGCCAGACCACTGCACTGGGCGTGAACATCGAGACCCTGCCGACCCACATCGCAGGCCTGCCTTGCGCTGTCAATATCAACTGTCATGTAACCCGCCACAAATCCGCGGTATTATAAGGAGGTATCACCCATGGAAAAAAGAATCACAACACCTCTCACACTGGAAAAGACCAGAGATCTGCACTGCGGAGATAACGTGCTCATCAGTGGCGTCATCTATACCGGCCGCGATGCGGCGCACAAACGTCTGGTAGAACTGCTGCAGCAGGGTAAGGAACTGCCGCTGGATGTAAAGGATGCCATCATTTACTATGTAGGACCTGCACCGGCACAGCCAGGTAAGGTCATCGGCTCTGCCGGTCCGACCACCAGCTACCGGATGGATGCCTATGCACCGGCGCTGCTGGACATCGGTCTCAAGGGCATGATCGGCAAGGGCAAGCGTTCCCCGGAGGTTATCGAATCCATGAAAAAGAATGGTGCAGTATACTTCGGCGCCATCGGCGGTGCCGGTGCACTGCTGGCCAAATGCATCAAAAAAGCCGAAGTCATCGCTTATGAAGATCTGGGTGCGGAAGCCATCCGCCGTCTGGAAGTGGAAGATCTGCCTGCCGTGGTCATCATCGACAGCGAAGGAAACAATCTTTATGAACAGGGGCGGACAGACTATCTGAAGTCCACAGAGAAATAACGGAGAGCGCTTATGAACGACAACGCTGAAACCCGCAAAGACGCGCCGATCTATAAACAGCTGGCTGATGAGATTTTGCGGAGTATCAAAACGGGAAAGCTCCCTGCCGGCTCCAGACTGCCGACGGTTCGGGAACTGGCCGAGGAGAAGAATCTGTCCCAGGGCACCATAAAGCATGCCTACGATTATCTGGAAAGTCTGGGCATCATCGAGATGACCCAGGGCAAAGGAACTTTCGTCCGGGCGCAGGAGGAAGCGGATTCTGCCAGCCGCAAGGACCGGGCCATGACCGCCATTGATGGCCTCTTTCGGGAGCTTGAGACCCTGGGCTTCACACCGCGGGAAATGGAGATCTACATCGATCTGAAGCTGCGGGGTCTGGAAGAAAAATATGATGTGGTCAAGGTGGCGGTCATCGACTGCAACCCGGAAACGCTGCAGCTCATCGAAAATCAGCTTTCTCAGATCGGATATGCCCAGATTGCCATCTTTTCCCTGAGCCAGCTCTATGAAATTGCAGACAAGCTGAACACCGACTACGACCTGGTGCTGACCACCTCGACCCACTACGGGCAGGTGGAGCAGGTGATCCGGGATCCGCAGTCTTTCGGCATGCTGGCTCTCATGCCGTCCACACGGACTGTCATTTCTCTGGCCAAGCTGCCAGATCGGGCCAGAGCAGGTATTGTCTGCGCCAGTGATGCCTTCGCCGGTGTCATCCGAAAAAACTGTGCAGGTATGGGCGCCTGGAGTGAATCACTGCCGGTACACTTCTTCGGAAGCGGCGCGGACCGCCTTGCAGCATTCCTGGAAGGGAAAAACACCATCATCCTTCCAGAGCAGTATGACCCCTTCGCAGGGCCGGAAGAAAAGATTTTGCTCAGAAATTTCGAAGAGAAGGGCGGCAGCCTGATTGCTTACGATTATAAAATCGACCGGGGCTCCTTCCTCTATGCGGAGGACCTGATCAAGAAAATCATGAATAAAAAGCGGAGTGTCTGACGACACTCCGTTTCGTTTTGGAATCATACCATCTTTTCCAGAATATCAGCGTAAGTCACAAGCGTTACATTTCCCATTTCTTTTGCCGCATCGTTGCATCCTCTCGTGAATCCTGTTTTAGCAAACAGATACAGGTGCACATCTTTATAATGGAACAGGCTGCTACGGTTTACCAGTGTTTCTAGTACGCCAAGATCCACGTTTTCGTTGGTCCACTTGCATTCGCCAAACAGAGCTGTATTTTTATCCTGTTCCCCCATGATATCTATTTCCGTCTGGCTTCGGGAAGTCGGATCGTTTCCCCACCAGCGACCCAGTTCCGAAAATTCCACTGGAGACTCTCCGTTCAGCAGCAGCTTCCACAGATACTGCCGGCAGATTTCTTCGAAGACTTTCCCCATATAATCCGGCAACAGCGGTTCGATTCGCTTATATGCCAGATCGGCTGCACCTCTTGCGATAATGGAGCTGTTTTCCGGAACAAATCGGTACCAGAACCGGAACATATTATCACAGATGGAATAAATGGATTTCCGGGATGCTTTTTCACCATACGGTGTTTCTTTCTGAATCAGACCAAGACTTATCAGATTTTTCAGATACATGGTGCAGACACTGGTGTCTTCCCCCACCTTTGTGGAAATCTCAGACATGCGGGAGGCGCCTGTCGCAATGGCCGTAATGATCGCATTATAAAGGGCCGGTTCCCTGACCTCCTGCTTCAGCAGATTTTCCGGTTCCTCGAAAAGAACGGATGTCGGATTCAAAAATGTATTCTTTATATTTTCACCGATGCTCAACCTGTCATCCATCTGAAATAAATATTGTGGAGTTCCGCCCGCAATGCCATAAATCATGGCTTTATCTTCATCGGAAAAATGTTTGAAGTAACGGCAAGTATCACTGAAGTCAAATGGCTGAATCTTCATCTGCGCCGTGCGTCTGCCATACAATGGAGCTTTGTAAGCCAGCACATGATCTTCCATATAGGACATGGAGGAACCGCAAAGTATCAGCATCAGTCTGGAACTGTCCTTATATTTGTCAATGAAAAGCTGAAGCGTCGACGCAAAGCTCTTGGAGGCACGAGCCACATAGGGATACTCATCGATTGCCAAAATGATGCGTTCCTTTTCGGCAAGTTGAAAAACATACTCCAATGCAGCTTGAAAAGATGTAAAAGTGGAATCTGCCTGTATCCCTGCACTGTATTCCATAATATTGCGACTGAAGTTTTCCAGATTCTGCTTGGCGTTGCTTTCTACGCCCATGAAGTAAATTGCTTTTTTCTCTTTGATAAACTGGTTGATCAAGGCGGTTTTTCCTACACGGCGCCGTCCATAAATCACAGCAAATTCAAATTTATCGGACTGATATAACCTGTTCAGGCAGTTCAGTTCCTGCTCTCTTCCGACAAACATTTTCATGATCTCCTGTCCTCCGATTTCAGGAACATTATAACATCACTCCATATTTTAGTCAATTACGATTTACTAATCTATACATTACTAATTTACGTTTTACCAAATTTCAACTTGTAAGTTGAGTGATTCTATGCAATCTGATCTGCACCATGGCCGCTTCCGGCCGCCGCCATCTGCTTCTCCAGCCAGGTAAGCAGATCGCCGTACACCATCGCATAGTCCGTTTCATTGAGAATCTCGTGGCGGTCTCCATCATAGAGTACCATCTCCACATTCTTCACACCGGCTGCCTGGAAACCGTCGTACACAGCCTGCACGCCCTTGCCGAATCCGCCCACCGGATCGTCTGCCCCGGAGACCACCAGAATCGGCAGACTTTTTGGAATTTTCGCGATATTATCCGGATTTTGGTCGAACTGAATGCCGCGGAACATCTGATAAAATCCATTCAAAGTAAACTTATATGTACACCACGGATCCGCCCGGTAGGCATCCACGATGGCTTCGTCCTTCGTCAGCCAGTCCTGCGGCGTCCGCCCCGGCTCAAACTTCTTGTTGTTGGAAGAAAAGGCCATGGAATCCACCAGGCTGCTGCGGTATTCCCAGCCCTTCATCGCAGCCAGGATCCGGCATAGTCCTTTGCCTGCTGCAAGGACAACTCCCGGCTGACAGCCGGTACCCATGACGATGACACCGGCAAGCCCCTCACCGTGAAGCATCATATACTGCCGGATCAGAAAGGATCCCATGCTGTGACCCAGCATGAAATACGGCACATCCGGATACTTCTTTTCGGTAATCTGCCGCAGCTGGTCAAGGTCTGCGATGACACACTCATTGCCGTCCGGATCTTTAAAGTAACCCAGCTTCTCATTGCTGACCACCGACGCCCCGTGACCCAGATGGTCGTTTCCCACCACATAAAAACCATGTTCATTGAGATACCGCGCAAACCGGTCATACCGGCCGATATATTCCACCATGCCGTGGCTGATCTGCAGAACAGCCCGAACCGTGCCCTCCGGAATCCATTCCGACGCATGTATGGTCGTCAGTCCGTCTGCCGACGGAAAATAAAAATCCTGCTTCATCTTCTCCATCCTTTCCTACATATATATTACACATGTGATGCGGTTGCGATGACCGGCACACCGGTTCCCGCCGCATCCTCCAGAATCACCTGGCCGATGTCCACCGGCCCCTGCAGTTCCAGCGCTTTCAGCTGCCGGACGCAGTCCATGATCTTTTCCTTGGGAATATCCTCTTTCGTTTTCACCGGCAAGACGCCTCCGCCCGCCAGACGGACCGTGGTTGTTACAATTCGCGTCGGGTTGGTGACCTCTTTTCTTGCATAGGTATCGCCTCGTTTGCATACATTTCCTTCCACAGTCTGAATCTCACTGCCTTCCAGTTCCACTTCAAGCTGGCATCCCATAGGGCAGCCGATGCAGGTCAGTTTTCGTTTTTCCATGGCTCTCACCTCCCCACCGCTTCGGCCGGTTCAACAGTAATCCGCACTTCCTCCGGCCAGCCCAGTTCTTCCAGCGTCTTTCTTTCCAAAATCACTTCTTCCATCTCTCCCGGTGTCACGATCTGTTTTTTTCTTCGCAAAATCCGCTCGCTCCCGGCGTACACGCTGATGGCGCAGTCCCGGTACACGCCGGAGACACGGAAACGGACTTTCACTTTCTCCTGCATCCGATCTGAATCGATCATGGCCGGCACCGTATAGCGGACGCCTTCCCCGGTACGGAGCAGGGTAAGCGCACCGTGTCCCTCTTCCTTCTGTCCATTCTGAATATACGCTGCGGCCTGCTCACCTGCCAGCGCCGCTTCCTCCGAAACGAAGTCCACCAGGTCGTGGACATGGAGCACATTACCGCAGGCAAAGACCCCTGGAATACTTGTTTCCAAGCTGTCATCCACCACCGGACCACCGGTGACCGGATTCATGGCAATCCCCATTTCCCGGGAAAGTTCGTTCTCCGGAATCAGCCCGCAGGACAGCAATAAGGTGTCGCAGGTATAATATTCTTCCGTGCCCGGAACCGGTTTCCCCTTTTCATCCACTTCCGCCAGGGTCACGCCTTCCAGATGATGTTTTCCCTTGATATCGATGACCGTATGGCGCAGCTTCAGCGGAATCCCAAAATCATCCAGGCACTGGACGATGTTTCGCTTCAGGCCGCCGGAATACGGCATCAGTTCTGCCACTACCTTCACCTTGGCACCTTCCAGAGTCATGCGCCGGGCCATAATCAGACCGATGTCTCCGGAGCCCAGGATGACCACTTCCTTTCCCGGAAGGAACCCTTCCACATTGACCAGCCGCTGGGCAGTTCCCGCGGAATAGATCCCCATAGGACGATATCCCGGGATGTTCAGACTGCCCCGGGGCCGTTCCCGGCAGCCCATGGCCAGGATGATGGATTTTGCACAGAATTCCTGCAGGCCATCTGACCGGTTGATGACCGTCACCTTTTTTTTCGGCGTGATGTCCAGAACCATGGTGTCGGTTAGTACGGGAATTTCCAGTTGCTCTGCCTGCCGGATAAACCGGTTGGCATACTCCGGTCCCGTCAGTTCCTCCTGGAAGGTGTGCAGGCCGAAGCCATTGTGAATGCACTGGTTCAGAATGCCGCCCAGCCTGTCGTCCCGCTCGATAATCAGCAGATTGTCAATTCCCTGCTTCTTCGCCGCGATGGCAGCAGCCAGTCCCGCCGGACCGCCGCCCACAATGAGGAGATCCATAGATTTTGTCGCCTGCATCAGTACTCCCTCCTTCCGTTTTTTCGTATATCTTTCAGTTCCAGCCCCAGCTCCCGGGCCAGGATATCCATCACTTTCGGCGTGCAGAAGCCAGCCTGACACCGTCCCATGCCGGCCCGGGTCCGCCGTTTGATACCGTCCAGGGTCGTCGCGCCCAGCGGCCGGTGAATCGCATCCAGGATTTCGCCTTCCGTGATGGTCTCACAGCGGCAGATGATCTGTCCGTATGCCGGATTCTGGCGGATCAGTTCCTGCTGCGCTTCTCTGCTGCATTCCGCGAACCGGACGATGCCCTTTCGTGTTTCGATGAAGCTGTTCTTTTCTTTCAGCTCCGTCAGACTTTCCAGAATCTCCCGAACATACTGCCCGATGGCGGGTGCGCTGGAAAGTCCCGGCGATTCGATGCCTGCCGCATCTATGAAGCCTTTCGCATCTTCCGCCTCGCCGATGATGAACTCACCACCGTCCTCATGAGCCCGAAGCCCGGCAAAGGATGTGATCACCTGCTTCAGTGGAACATTTTTTACGGATTTTTCGCACTTTTCCATGACCTGGGCAACTCCCTCTGCTGTGGTAGCCGTGGCTTCCTTGTCTTCGATATCGATGGCAGTCGGTCCCACCATCAGGTTACCGTGAACCGTCGGCGTCACCAGCACGCCTTTGCCGTATTCCGACGGCAGCTGGAAAATCGTATGGTGCACATGCCCTCCTGCAGTTCTGTCCAGCAACAGGTAGTCGCCCCGCCGCGGCGTGATATGAATCTTTTTCTCGCTGACCATGTTGTGAAATGTATCTGCGTAGACGCCGGCTGCATTGATCAGAAATCGGGTCTGCAGGTCGCCTTTGTCGGTGTGAACCAGATAGCCATCGCACTGGCCGCCTGCTGTGACATCCGTCTCGGACAGCTTTTCAATGGAAAGCACCTCCGTCTCCAGACGAAACTCCACCCCGTTGGCTGCCGCGTTTTCGGCCAGTGCGATATTCAGGCCGAAAGGACAGACGATGCCGCCGGATGGTACAAGCAGTGCAGCATAAACGCTGTCCGCCAGGTTCGGTTCCAGTTCCAGGGCCTCTGTGCGGCTGAGAATCCGCATCTCTTGCACGCCGTTGGTCAGCCCCCTCTGCAGCAGTTCCTCCAATACCGGCATTTCTTCTGCACTCTGACAGACCACCATGGAGCCGTTTCGTTTGAAAGGGAAGTCCAGTTTTTTCGACAGGTCTTCCATCATGGCATTTCCCTGCACGTTCAGACGCGCATTCAGGGTTCCCGGCTTCGCATCGAAGCCGCCGTGAACGATTCCACTGTTGGCCTTGCTGGTACCCTCGCAGATATCGCTTTCCTTCTCGATGACGCAAATATCCAGTTTATATCTGGACAGTTCCCGCGCGATGGCGCACCCCGTCACGCCGGCACCGATGATGATGACATCTTTCTGATTATTTCTTTTTATGCGAGTTTCGCCGTTCATAAAGTGACCTCCTGTGCCTACAGTTTCCATACATTCTGGTTGGTGGACGAAATGGCCGCTGCTCCGGCCGAAAGGGCGCCGATCACATCCTCTTTATCGGAAATCAGGCCGCCGCAGATGATGGGAATGGCAGTCTGCTCCACAATCTGCATGGTGATCTTCGGCATGATCCCCGGCAGAATCTCCACCATGTCCGGCTTCACCTGCTCTGCCTGCCTGATCAGATTGGTCAGGGCCATGGAATCCAGAATGAAACACCGCAGCACCGTGAAAAGCCCCAGCTCCTTCGCACGCTTCAGGAGGGCGGGTTTTGTGGAGATAATTCCGTCGATATCCGCCTGGCTCTTCAGAAAATCCGCCGCAACCTCCTTCGAGCCCAGACCCACCAGCAGATCCGCATGGACGATGGCAATCTTTCCCGCATGTTTCACCCTTCGGACGATGCTGCCGATACTGCAGATGTCTCCATATAATAGGAAAACAATGCGGGAATCGGTCCGCAGGCAGGCCTCCAGCCCCGTTTCGTCCTTCACTGCGGTGATGATGGGATTTTCCTCTATGGCATTCAGTATTTCCTGTGGCTTCATGGTATATTCCTTTCTCTTTGCATGTCCGGTATCCAAAGATTCAATAAAAAAGAGCACAGCAAATATATAGCACTCTATATAATCACTCCGCTCTTTGGTCTCTCGGTAATTATGTGTAAGAAAAGTATACCACAGCAAGGCGAAAAATGCAACCGCTGCGGCAATTCTCCAGTATGTTTTACAGCAGCATTCTGTCGTTGTCAATGCTGAATGTATCAATCAGTTTTTCCACCGTCATCCGGCTGCGTTCTTCCCCGCTGATATCCATGACAATCTGCCCGTCCTTCATCAGGATCGTCCGGTTTCCGTGGCGAAGGGCATCCCTCATGTTGTGCGTGATCATCAGGGTGCAGAGATTCGGGTTTTCTGCAAACCGGTCCGTCAATGAAAGCACCTTGGCTGCCGCTGCCGGATCCAGTGCCGCTGTATGCTCATCCAGCAGCAGAACCTCCGGCTCTGTGATGGCAGCCATGAACAGGGTCAGGGCCTGCCGCTGTCCTCCGGAAAGCAGCTTGACCTTCTGAGTCATCTTGTTTTCCAGTCCCATGTCCAGCATGGCAAGCTTCTCACGAAACAAATCTCTGTCCTTCGCCGTAATCCCTGGCTTCAGGCCTCGGGCTTTATTTTTATAATATGCGATGGCCAGATTTTCCTCGATGGTCATGTCGAAGGCAGTTCCCTTCAGCGGGTCCTGAAAAACTCTTCCCATCCAGCGGGCACGCTTATGCTCCGGCAGGCGAGTGATATCCTTGCCGTCCAGAAGAATACTTCCTTTATCCACCCCATATACGCCGGCGATGCAGTTCAGCAGCGTGGATTTGCCGGCGCCGTTGTTGCCGATGACTGTGACGAAATCCCCGGCATGCAGAGTCAGATTCGCGTGATTCAGAGCAACCTTTTCATTGACGGTTCCCTCTCCGAATACCTTGGTGATTTCCTTGATTTCCAGCAGTTTTTTCATTTCTGCATCCTCCCTTTCAAGAATCCGGTGGAACGTTTGGCAAGCCTGGAACTCTTTTCACCCAGCAGACCCAACGTCAGCGCAATTACAACGATGACTGCGGAAACCAGCTTCATATCCGTGGATTCCATTCCCACATACAGGGCCTGTGCCAGAAGAATCCGATAAAGCACCGCTCCCAGTGATGCCGCCACCAACCGCCGGAGCAGCGTTTTCGTACCGAAAATCACTTCCCCTAAAATGACAGATGCCAGACCGATTACCATCATACCGGTTCCGCTGTTGATATCTGCAAATCCCTGGTTCTGTGCCAGGAGTCCCCCGGCCAGTCCCACAAGCCCGTTGGAAAGTGCCAACCCGAGAAGCTTCATGCTGTCGCAGGAAACGCCGCAGGCTTTCACCATATCTTCATTGTCACCGGTTGCCCGGAAAATGAAGCCCAGACGTGTTTTCAAAAAGAGAAACAGCAGCGCAATGATGAATGCCAGAAGGATTCCTCCCAGCAGAATCCCTGCATATTTCTTCGGCAAAATCTCATCGGCCAGCTTATATACCGTCACACTTTTTGTCAGCGGGATGTTGGGCGTCTTTCCCATGATCCGCAAGTTGACAGAATAAGCGGCCAGCATTACCAGAATGCCGGCCAGAATCGCCTGAATTTTTAATTTCGTATGGAGAAAGCCCGTTACCAGGCCTGCAGCCGCTCCGCCCAGTGCTGCACCGATCAGTGCCAGAAAAGGATTCCCCTCTCCACTGCATATTACTGCTGATATCGCCATGCCTGTGACGATGGAACCGTCCACCGTCAGATCGGGCATGTTCAATGTTCTGAACGAGAGGAAAACACCCAGCGCCAGAACCGCATAAATCATTCCGAGCTCCAGAGACCCCAGAAAAGCTGCAAATGTCATTATCATGGCTTATTTCTCCTGAATTTATTACTCTCCCAGTACCTGTGCTTTATCCAGAACGGACTGCGGGAAGGTTACGCCGATGGCGTCAGCCGTCTGCTGATTGATATACACACTCATATCACTCATTTTTACCACCGGCATCTCACCCGGATTTTCTCCTTCCAGAATGCGGGCAACCATGGCGCCGGTTTCCTTACCCAGAACCGTATAGTCAATTCCGTAGGTGGCCAGACCTCCGTCCTGTACCATGGAGTCTGCACTGACATAGAACGGAATCTTCTGTTCGTTGAATACTTCGGTGGCTACTGCCATTGCCGATGCAACCGTATTGTCAATCGGGGAGTAGACGATATCCACTTTATCTGCCAGATACTGGGCAGCCTGCTGCACTTCACTGCTGTTGGTCACGGAAGACTCGATGACTTCCAGATTGTTTGCTGCAGCATATTCCTTTAAGTTTGCAATGACAGAAGCGGAATTGTCTTCTCCGGAGCTGTACAGTGCGCCGATCTTCTGGAATCCCGGTGTGATTTCTTCTGCCAGATTCATGATCATTTCAGCGGATACTTCGTCGGATGTTCCGGTCACGTTTCCTCCCGGCACCTCCAGACTGTCCACCAGACCGGCACCGATTGGATCGGTTACAGCAGCAAATACAATCGGAATGTCTGTGGTTTCACTGAGCACAGCCTGTGCAGCCGGTGTAGCGATGGCGATGATTACGTCACAGCCGCCTTCCACAAATTTCTGTGCCGCAGTCTTCATGACCGTCATATCATTCTGGCCATTCTGGTAATCCACTTCCAGATTATCGCCTTCTGTATAGCCTGCCTCGGTCAGACCTTCGAGGATGCTTTCCCGGATGGTATTCAGGGACGGATGTTCCATCAGCTGCAGAATGCCGATCTTTACGGTTTTCGTTTCATTGCTGTTTTCTTCAGCAGCATTTTCTCCGCCGCAGCCTGCCATGAGCCCCAGTGTCAGAGCCAGCATCATCAGTACAGCCAGTAATTTTTTCATGTTTGTTTTCATCTTCATTTTCTTTTCTCCTTTTCTATTTCAGAATCACAGATAAGATTGAAGTGTCTCTGCGGTGATCTTCGGATTCCCAACAAAAAAGACCTGTCCTCAACTCAAGGACAGGTCATGCCTGCGGTGCCACCTTGTTTGATCCTGTGTGAATGCAGGATCCTCTCTGCAGAGTGCCAACACACTCCTTTCCCGTCACGCCGGAACCGCGTCTCAGATACTCACCCGGCACTGCTGCCCGGTTTTCCCCTCGCCCTCAGGAGCCCATTCTTCAGATCCTGCATCTGCCCGGCTTCCACCGCCCCGGGTTCGCTGTGAGACCGTAAATCTGTTTTACTTCTCCCTCAAAGGTTTCTTTTCTGAACTTGTGACTAAGCTTACCACCGTTTTTATGTATTGTCAATAGTTTTTTCGCAAGTTTTATCGTTTAAATTGTATTTTTTAACAAACTTCTGGCGTTCTCTTTACAAGTTTCACCGGCTGCACCGCCGGATCTTCCCGCATGGCAGTATCGAAGGTTCCGCAGTCCTTCTCCTCCTGATCGTTCCAGAAGAGTTTCTCCGCACCCGACGGGCCAGAAAGCCACAAACTGTCCTTATCCACGAAAAGACAGACTTCTTCCTGGCTGGAATAACACTGCTGCAGCGGACGGTTAAAATCATGCAGGTACTCCAGATTCACGCCGCCGTCCGAGGCTGCTCTTGCCACGATGGTTCCGACCACCCTTTCATCGGAGAAAACAGGATAATATTTCAGACGTTCACTGCGGCAGAGGGAATTGTCTTTCATGACATAATACAGAGGAATTTCTTCCCCTAAATCATATGGCTTTGCCATGTTGGATACCTGCAAAATGTCCGCCCCCTCTTCCAGCACCAGCTCATACGTGATTTCTGGAAAGGCTTCTTCCGCTTCTCTTGCCGATTCCCAGGCAAACCCGCCGATCAGCAGTGCAAACGTCGCCAGCGCCACAACTCCATAAATTACTTTTTTCAAGTTCCTCTCACCTCCACGGTGTATCTGTAAAATAATCTGCAAATACTCATTCCTTCACCGCCATGGTCAGAAAATGGGGGCTCATTCCCATCAGCTCTCTGTCCTTCTCCGTCAGGTGCAGGATCTCCAGCAGCTTCTCCCGGATCTCCGGTCTCTCCCAGTTTTCATTGAGATTGGGCGTAAACCAGATGCTGCCTTCCACCGCATGGGTTGCCAGCACCCGAAAGCCTGCCTCCTCCACTTCCTGCTCCATGCCTTCGGCCGTATGGAAATATGCCTGTGCCACCAGCCTGCAGTATTCCTCCGGCCGGTTGTGATTGCCGGTGGTAATCTCCTCCCGCAGCATATTGAAGTACATATCGTCCTCAAAAAAGTCGTTTCCGTCGGAGTACGTGGAAAGTGCCCATGTGGCAGAGCTGTATTTGGAAATCCCCGCCGCAGCCAGCAGACCGCCCTTTTTCAGAACACGGTGTGCCTCTGCCAGTGCCAGCATGCGATCTTCCTTCTTCTGTAAATGATAAAGCGGCCCCATGAGCAGCACCACATCTGCACTCTCATCCGGACGCGGAAGCTTTCTGGCGTCTGCCTTCTCTGCGGCAAACTTCACACCGTCCGGATCCTGCACCTCCGTGCCGCCGACGGTTCCTGCCGCCATCATATGTTCCCGGGCATAGTCTACCTGCGCTCCGGCAAGTTCCAGCAAATGGACCTGATGTCCCTGAGCAGCCAGCCACCTGGCATACATTCCGATGCCGCCGCCTACGTCATAGATGACGCTGCCCTGCTGGAGATACTGGCCCAGAATTTCCTTCGTCCGGTAAAATTCAATAATGCCCAGCCGGCGTTCCAGACGTCCGGCTTCTGCACAGTTCTCGTAAAAGTCAACGATCTGTGCATCCATTTTTTCGTATTCCATGTTAGAACACCCTCCTTTTTTGCGTATTTTTTGGTATTCTACCATGTTTTTCTCTTTTGTCAATGTATTTTTTGTTTTTTCTTCACAAAATATATTTTCCCAAACGGTTCTCACTTCGACTCTCACCATCAGGTCGCTCATGAAAATGTGTTTTTCGTCAAAAAGTGCCTCATGAAAATGTAATCTTTAGCATAAAAGTGGCTCATGAAAATGTTGAAATCATTGAACCGATGTGCTACAATAAAGGCACCGTAAACCGCAGGAAGGAGGTTCTCCGTGAAATATCTGAAACGTAAAGCGGATGCGTTCCTACTGAACTGGAAATCCCAGTCAGACAGACTGCCTCTTGTCGTGAAAGGGGCCCGGCAGATTGGAAAAACAGAAACCATACGAAAGTTCGCAGCAGAGAACTACGAAAGCGTTGTTGAAATCAATTTCGTGACAGAGCCGAAATACAAGGCAATCATTGAAAACGGGTATTCTGCATCTGAAATCATAAAGCTCATCACACTGATCTCTCCCGAAAAGGAGTTTATTCCGGGAAAAACTCTGCTCTTTTTCGACGAAATTCAGGCATTCCCTGAAATCGCCACTTCCCTGAAGTTTTTTTATGAAGACGGAAGGTTTGATGTGATCTGTTCAGGGTCTCTCCTGGGAATTCAGTACAAACACATTGCCAGCATTAGCGTTGGATACAAGATGGATTACCCTATGCACTCCATGGATTTTGAGGAGTTTCTCTGGGCGAAAGGATATGACGCATCTGCAGTTGACAATATTCTGGACCATATGCTGTCCGGAAGGCCATTTGCAGATATAGAGCACCGTATTTATTCCGGCCTTTTTATGGATTTCTGCGTTCTTGGCGGCATGCCGAATATCGTCTCCAAATATATCGAGCAAGGCACGTTCCAGGGCTCGCTTATGCTGCAACGTCAGCTCCTGATCGATTACGAAAGCGATGTCCGAAAATATGCGGAAGGTCTCGACCAGGCGAAAATCATCAATGTTTACCGCTCCGTTCCGGCACAGCTTGCAAAAGAAAATAAAAAATTCCAATACAGCCTTGTGGAAAAAGGCGGTCGTTCCAAAGACTACATGGGCTGTATTGACTGGCTCTGCGATGCCGGTCTCATCAATATCTGCAGATGTATGAGTTTCCCGTCTCTTCCTCTGAAGGGAAATACGGATGGGAGTAAATTCAAGGTATACGTTGCAGATACCGGTCTTCTCGTTGCGTCGCTGGATGACGAAGCCCAGGAAGATTTGCGCGCCAATCAAAACCTCGGCATCTATAAAGGTGCCCTGTATGAAAATTTTGCTGCAGAAGCGCTCATCAAGCAAGGCTATGATCTGTATTACTATAAAAAAGACAATTCAACTCTGGAATCGGACTTCTTCATTCGGTCTGCAAACGAATTGATTCCCGTGGAAATCAAGGCAGGCACCAATCAGTCCAAATCCCTCCGGCAGCTGATTCAGAGCAGTCACTATCCTGATATAATCCATGGTTTGAAATTCACTGCAGGAAATATCGGTTACAGTGATACGGTCTGCACATTCCCGTACTTTTGTATGTTCCTGCTTCGTCGTTTCATGCAGCAGCAGAGCTTTTTCAAGTAGTAGTAAAAACAGAGCCGGCTTGGCCACCGGGCTGAGCTGACTCGTTTCAATGAAGCTGAGAAAGAATCTGTCCGGTTCAACCTGCAGTTGAGTGCCTCCATCCTTATTCCCGCTCCCGGTACCACCTCGGCACCGGTTCCATAATTCTTCCGTCCTTCCAGTCGTACCAGTCACAAATTTCTTCTGCCATATGCGCCATCTTTCCTGCTGTTTCATCTTCAAACTGCATGCCCCAGGCAGGTGCGGCAATCTCCGTCGAAAAGAGGTAAAACGCCAGCAGCTTCCAGAATTCCTGCGGCACGCAATTCTTTCCGTCGAAGTATCCGTCGATTCTGCCCGCGGCGAATTCTGCCGAAGCCTCAACATCGAATTAAATCCGCACGAACTCCTCCCAAGGGTCGCCAAACTCATACCGGTCGAAGTCGATGACCTGAAGCCGGCCCTGCCGATCCACCATCAGATTTCCCACATGATAGTCCCCGTGCTGATAGGCCCGCTCCCGCCCCTTCAGCAGGCTTCGGCTATTCTCCACATAGGCAATCATTTCTTCCTGCCCGCGGAACTTCACCGGGCATTCCATCGCAGCCGAAATCCGCCGGTCAATCTTCCGATTATAATAATCTTCCCAGCTCTCTTCGTTTTCTTCCGGCGGAACCGGTACCTCCTGTATTTTTCTCAAAATCCGTCCGCTCTCCACGCCGTACCCATATCTGGTTTCATTATCCATGGACTTCAGCGCCTCAGCCAGATCCTTGCCGTCAATCCAGGCCTGCAGCGAATAAACCTTTCCATAAACATTATGCATTCCTCCAAGCACTTGAAACTTGCGGGTAATTTACCCTAGCTTTCAATTATGTAAAACCTGAGTTTTCATTTTGATGCACGTCTCTTTTTCTTCCGCCTAAAAATAAAACACTTCCTCAAATTTTTTATCCAGTGCAATGCAGATCACCAGCGCTAGTTTGGCCGTCGGACTGAACTGCCCGGTTTCGATGGAGCTGATGGTGTTCCTGGACACGCCCACGATTTCCGCCAGCCTGGCCTGAGAGAGTCCCTGCTCCGTCCGAATTTCTTTCAATCTGTTTTTCAATACCAGTTCGTTATCCATATGTCACCTACAGAATCGCTGACGCAGAAATCAGCTCATAAATGTGCGCCGCAGAGAATAAAGCCACACCAACGGTGTAGCAGATGGCCACCAGCAATTCGTGTTTCTTGCGGAGCTTACTATATTTCAGCCAGAACCCGGCCATCGGCATGGCGAACACAACCGCGTATAAGCCGTAGTTCATTCCGCCGCCGGTGAAAATCTGAATCACGAAAAAAATGGTCGCAAGGACAGCTGCCGCAATACATGCATACCGGTTGCCCTGAATGATGACCTCCTTCTCGTAAATATCCTGATTCTTGTTCTCTTTTCTGCTTTTTTCCAGAATCTCTTCTCTGTTCATAATCTTTTCTCCCAAAATCCATTTGCCAAGTTTTATTGGCAATTCTTTTGACTGTATCTTATCATTGCCAAGTGTACTTGTCAACACGATTTTGAAAAACTTTTTTTGAACAATTAAACCGTTGACCATTGAGATATAACAATATATTATAATAGATATAATACATTATCCCGTAAGGGTGAATCCAAACGTGAGGTACGAAAGTGGAAAACAAAAAGAAATTAGTCATCGGCGTCATCGGCGCAGATGTACACGCAGTAGGAATTCAGATTCTCTATCACGCTTTTGAAGACGCCGGCTTCGACGTAACCAACCTGGGCGTGATGGTTTCTCAGGAAGAGTACATCGCAGCGGCTGTGGAAACCGACGCAGATGCCATCATGGTATCCTCTCTTTACGGACACGGCGAGCTGGACTGCCGCGGCCTGAGAGAAAAATGCAATGAAGCCGGACTGAAGGATATCCTTCTTTATGTCGGCGGCAACATCGTAGTGGGCAAACAGCCTTTCGATGAAGTGGAAGCCAGATTCAAGAAGATGGGCTTCAACCGTGTCTTCGGCCCGGGAACCGCACCGGAAGAAACGATCAAATATCTGAAAGAGGATCTCGGAATCGAATAAGAAAGCAAGGTGACGCAGATGAAACCAATTCTGATGATTGATTTCGGCAGCACCAACACGAAAGTCACCGCCGTGGATCTGGACAGCGAAACACTGCTGGGCACTGCAGCAGCCTACACCACCGTGCAGACGGATGTGGGCGAAGGCCTGCAGGAGGCAATGAAGAAGCTGGAAGAAAAAATCGGCAAGCTGGATTTCGCAGAGCGATATGCCTGCTCCAGTGCAGCCGGCGGACTGAAGATGATCAGCAGCGGGCTGGTTCCGGAACTGACGGCAGAAGCCGCAAGGCAGGCCGCTCTTGGTGCCGGAGCCAAGGTGATGAAAGTCTACTCCTATGAGCTGACGGAAGACGATGCAGAAGAAATCGAAGCATTGAAACCGGATATCTTCCTTCTTACCGGAGGAACCGACGGCGGCAACAAGGATAACATCATTCAGAATGCCCGGGTGCTGGCAGAATGCAAGGCTGACTTTCCGGTGGTTCTCGCCGGGAACCGGACTGCAGCCAGAACCTGTGAAAAGATTCTGACCGAAGCAGGACGCCAGGTCATCCGCTGCGAAAATGTAATGCCGAAATTCAACGAACTTAATATCGGACCGGCACAGGCAAAGATTCGCGAGATCTTCCTGGACCGGATCATCAAGGCCAAGGGACTTTCCCAGGCAAGCCAGCTGATCTCCGGCATCATGATGCCGACGCCGGCAGCCGTGCTGGCAGCCATGGAGCTTCTTTCCAGAGGCACCAAGACGGAAAAAGGACTGGGTGAGCTGGTTGCCGTGGATGTAGGTGGTGCTACCACTGACATCTACTCCATGACAGACGGTGCACCGGACCGGGCAGGAACCATTTTGAAAGGTCTGCCGGAACCTTATGCCAAACGGACTGTGGAGGGCGACATCGGTATGCGGTACAGCGCCGCAGGAATCGCCGAAGCTGTGGGAATCCCGATGCTGAGCCTGCTTTCCGGTCTGACGGAAGATCGTGTCAGCGCACTGCTTGCAGAGATTACCACCCATACGGACAGTCTGCCGGACACCGACGAAAAGAAGCGGCTGGACCAGGCACTGGCCTCCATGGCCATCAAGGTGGGAATTACCCGCCATGCCGGTACGGTGGAAAAAGTCTACACCCCGGTGGGAGAAGCTTACGTACAGTCCGGAAAAGATCTTTCCCGGGTGGATAAGATCATCCTGACCGGCGGATCCCTGATCCACAACGAACCGGATACAGCAAGATTCATTGCATCACACGCCCTGTATGATATGGCAGAACCTGCGTCTCTGAAACCGAAAAACGCAGAGATCCTGATCGATACACAATATATCCTGTCGGCCATGGGCCTGCTGAGCCAGTACGCCCCCGACACCGCACTGAAAATTATGAAAAAGGAGCTAACATCCTATGGAACTGCAAAATAAAAAACTGACAAACGACGAATTTTACAGCCAGCAGAAAGAAGTTCTGGCCCAGTGGCCAACCGGCGCAGATGTGGATTTTGATGAGGCGGTAAAGTTTCATCAGAATCTGCCGGAACACAAAGTCTTCGGCAAGAAGCTGATCAAAGCCAAGCAGGAAGGAAAGACCCTGATCCAGCCTCGTGCAGGTGTGGCTCTGGTAAAGGATCACATTGAGCTGCTGACCTACCTTCAGGACAAGGGCGGCGCAGATCTGCTGCCGACCACCATCGACAGCTACACCCGTCAGAACCGTTACAAGGAAGCCGAAGTCGGCATTCAGGAATCCGTCCGTGAAAGCAAATCCATGCTCAACGGTCTGCCGGTTGTCAACCACGGTCTGTATGCATGCCGTGATATCATCAACGAACTGGATACGCCGGTACAGATCCGCCACGGCACACCGGATGCCCGTCTGCTGACGGAAATTTCCTATGCGGCAGGCTTCACCAGCTATGAAGGCGGCGGCATTTCCTACAACATTCCGTATGCGAAGAATGTGCAGCTGGAAAAGACCATCCGCGACTGGCAGTACTGCGACCGCCTCACCGGTATCTATGAGGAAGCCGGCATCAGCATCAACCGGGAACCTTACGGTCCGCTGACCGGAACTCTGGTTCCGCCATGCATCTCCCACGCAGTAGCCATCATCGAATCCCTGCTGGCAGCCGAACAGGGCGTAAAGAACATCACCGTAGGTTACGGCCAGTGCGGAAACCTGGTACAGGACGTGGCAGCCATCCGTTCCCTGGGTTCCCTGACCGAAGAATACTTACATAAATACGGATACGACGATGTGGAAGTCACCACCGTACTGCACCAGTGGATGGGCGGCTTCCCGCAGGATGAAGCCCAGGCCTTCTCCGTGATCTCCTGGGGCAGCACCATCGCCGCTCTGTCTAAGGCTACCAAGGTCATCGTCAAGACCCCGCACGAAGCCATGGGTGTACCGACCAAGGAGGCCAACGCACAGGGTCTGCGCTGCACGAAGCAGATTATCAACATGCTGGGTGACCAGGAATTATCCAATACCAGCCATGTAGTACAGGAAATGATGATCATCTCCGCAGAAACCCGCTGCATCGTGGACAAGGTATTCGAGCTGGGCGAAGGAGATCTGGCTGTCGGTACGGTACGCGCCTTCCAGGCCGGTGTCATCGACATCCCGTTCGCACCGAGTAAGTTCAACGCCGGAAAGATGCTTCCTGCCAGAGACAACGCAGGCGCCATCCGTATCCTGAATCCGGCAGGCGTTCCGCTCACCAAGGAACTGAAGGACTTCAACAAAGAAAAGATCGAAGAAAGAGCGCAGTACGAAAAGCGCCCTGCTTCCTTCCAGATGGTCATCGACGACGTATATGCAATCAGTAAGGGCCGTCTCGTAGGCCGCCCATGGAAATAACGGCTGTGTGTGATGCGCTCATTTCGTCCTCGGCGAGGGGACGGTGTCTGCAGAATCACTTCGCCCTCATCTGACAGCCGATGAAAATTATATTGACATACATTTATATGGCGGTGTGTGCTGTATAAACGATTCCGCAGGCGTCTTTCCGGCGCCGAGGACTAAGTGCGTACAGCACACACCCGGCATAGAATTTGGAGGTAAATAGAATGAAAATCACAAAAGTAATTTGTTCCAAAGGCAGAACCGGTTTCTTCTTCGACGACCAGCGCGCCATCAAAGGCGGTGCTAAGGCCGACGGTTCCGCATATATCGGTCAGCCGGTCACTGCAGGTTTCTCCGCAGTTCGTCAGGCAGGCGAAGCCATCTCCGTGATGCTGGTTTTGGAAGACGGCCAGGTCGCTTATGGTGACTGTGCAGCCGTACAGTACTCCGGTGCAGGCGGCCGTGACCCGCTGTTCCTGGCAGAAGACTTCATTCCTGTCATTGAGAAGTATGTAGCTCCGACCCTGGCAGGCCATGAGATCACCAACTTCCGCGACATGTGCGCTGCAATGGAAGCCATCGAAGTGGAAGGCAAACGTCTCCATACCGCCATCCGCTACGGCGTATCCCAGGCTATCTTGGATGCTGTTGCCAAGGCAAACAAGAAGATGATGACCGAAGTCATCGCAGAAGAATACGGCCTGAAGCCGGAATACCGTCAGATTCCGATCTTCACCCAGTCCGGCGACAACCGGTATGACAATGCCGACAAAATGATCATGAAGGGCGCAAACGTTCTGCCGCATGCTCTGATCAACAACGTGGACACCAAGCTTGGCAGAAACTGCGAAATCCTCATCGAATACATCAAGTGGCTGTCCGCCAGAATCCAGCAGCTGGCTCCGTCTGCGGAATACAGACCGGTACTGCACATCGACGTATACGGCACCATGGGCATGGCCTACGGCGTAAACAACTATGAAGCCATGGCTGACGCTCTGGAAAGAATGGTGGAAGCCGCCAAGCCGTTCAAGCTGCGGATCGAAGGTCCGATGGATGCAGAAGAAAGAGAAGCACAGATGCAGGCACTGGCTGCACTGACCGCGCTGGTTGACGAAAGAGGCATCGACGTGGAACTGGTTGCTGACGAATGGTGCAACACCCTGGAAGACATCAAGTACTTCGCAGACAATAAGGCAGGCCACATGGTGCAGATCAAGACCCCTGACCTGGGCGGCATCAACAATATCGCAGAAGCTGTGATCTACTGTAAGGAAAAAGGCATCGGCGCTTACCAGGGCGGTACCTGCAACGAAACCGACCGCTCCGCACAGGTTTGCGTAGATGTTGCCATGGCAACCCAGCCTGACCAGATTCTGGCGAAACCGGGCATGGGCGTAGATGAAGGCTACATGATCGTATTTAATGAAATGCAGAGAGTCCTGGCCATGATGCAGGCAAAGAACGCATAGGCATGCAGGCGGATTTTCTGCGCAAAATCCATACGCCAGACGTTTCAGCCGCGCACTCGTTTCCGGGTAGCGCGGCTCTTTCGCCCGATGAAATCGGGCGTTTGGCGGTAACGGCGCTTCTGGGGGAAGTCTGGGCTTCGCCCAAGCCCGGTCTGGTGGACCGGGAAAACACCGGTGCCCACCGGGACATGACCTATCAGAACTTTGTGGACAGTGCCCGGGCGCTGCAACACTGTTTCACCCAGTGCGCTCAGGCAGGCCATCAACACTCTGACGACCTGAAGCAGCTGGCAGCAAGGCTGCGCTCCATCGGCCTGGCCGGTGAGGCAGCCATGTATCAGGCAACCGGCGGCGTCAATACCCATAAGGGAGCCATCTTCAGCATGGGCATCCTCTGCGCCGCCGCCGAAGCGATTCCGCTGCATCAGACGAATGATGCTGAAACACTGAAATCTCTGCAATCTACTGCAGCATCCATCGCAGCCGAGCTCCTGGCAGATGACTCTGCAGAACAGACCAACGGGAAGCGCGTGCTGCAGCAAACCGGAACCGGCGGCATCCGCACTGAAGCAAGCCGCGGATTTGATACAGCCTTCTCCGTAGGGCTGCCGGCTCTGACAGAGGCGCTTCAATCCGGCCTCTGTGAGAATGACGCCATGGTCTATGCCCTGCTGCGGACCATCGCAGCCACCGAAGACAGCAACCTGGTCCATCGCGGCGGCGTGGAGGGGATGGATTTTGCGAAGCGGGAAGCACGGAAGCTCACCGAAGGCGGCCCTGCCGCCATGAACCTTACGGCGGTCCGGGATACAGACCGAAAATTCATCGAAAAAAATCTGAGCCCGGGCGGATCGGCAGACCTTTTGGCTCTGACCCTGTTCCTGTGTTTTCTGAAATGGCCAAAAAGTTTTCCAAAAGAAAACATTTGCCCTGTTTTGGAAAACATTTTCTCAGATTCAGTATAAAATGTAATTATATGTATGATTCGGGTGCCATGCAGACCGTGAAATGGGCTGCATTCCGAAGAAAAGCCCAAAAATATGCAAAAAGTTTTCCAAAAACCCCCGAAAAGTTTTCAAAAAGAAAACATTTCCGTGATTTTGGAAAACCGCCACATACGAAGGCACCTGTGAAAAGGAGGAATTCCTGTGATCAAACAGAAAGCGTGTGCTGGAACGCTGGAATCCAGCGACATTTATGTAGAAATTGCGCCGGCAGCGGCAGGAAGCGGCATCAAGCTGAACCTGACGTCTGTGGTCATGCAGCAGTTTGGCGATCAGATCGAGTCGGTCATCCGCCAGACTTTGGACCAGCTGGATGTAAAAGATGCGGAACTGACCGTCAGCGACCGGGGGGCCGTGGACTGCACCATCCGCGCCAGAGTGGAAACGGCGGTTTGCCGCGGGAAAGGAGAGGAATAAAATGCGCAGAAGTATGTTGTTTTTGCCGGGCAACAGCCCGAACATTCTGCTGAATGCCGATTTTTTAGGATCGGACAGCATAATCCTGGACCTGGAAGACGCCGTGGCACCGACCGAAAAAGATGCTGCCCGGATTTTGGTCAGAAACGCCATCACCTCCCTGGGCTACACCCGTGAAGTCATCGTTCGGATCAATCCGGTGGAAAGCCCGTACTGGCAGAAAGATCTGCGGGCAATTATCCCTGTGAAACCGGATATGATCATGCCGACGAAAGTGGGCTGTGCGGCAGATGTAAAGATCGTGGCCGACTTCATTACCCAGCTGGAAAAGGAATTCGGCATGGAAGAAGGCGGCGTGAAGATGATCCCGCTGATCGAAACGGCCCTGGGTGTGGAAAACGCCTATGAAATCGCTTCGGCAGATCCCCGGGTGACAGCCATCTTCCTGGGTGGTGAAGACTTCACAGCCGATATGCGCTGCAAGCGGACCAAGGAAGGTACGGAGATTTTCTACGCCAGAAGCCGCATGGTGCTGGCAGCCAGAGCCGCCGGCGTGGATGTTTACGATACACCGTGGACCGATGTGGAAGATTATGAAGGCCTCATCGAAGATGCGAAGTTTGCCAAGAGCCTGGGCTTCACCGGCAAGTCCTCCATCTCCCCTCGCCACATTCCGTTTATTAACGAAGTCTTCAGCCCAACCGAAGAAGAGATTCAGTATGCCCGCGATGTCTTTGCATGCATCGAAAAGGCCAAAGCCGAAGGCAAGGGCGTGGTTTCTCTGCGGGGCAAGATGATTGATGCGCCGATTGTGGCGCGCGCCCGTCAGGTGCTGGAAGCGGCAGAAGCCATCAAGGGAGGAAAGTAAAATGAGCAAACTGGTAAAAGATATCAAAGAAGCCATCCGTCTTTCCGGACTGAAGGATGGCATGACCATCTCCTTCCATCACCATCTGCGGAACGGAGATATGGTGGCAGTCATGGTTCTGGACGCCATCTGCGAACTGGGGATCAAAGATCTGAACGTGAATATCAGTTCCATCTTTGACACCCATGCACCTTTTATTGAATATATCCGTGACGGTGTGATCACCGGTATTGAAACCGACTATATGGGCGGTGTTGTCGGACGCGCGGTCAGCGAAGGAATCCTGGAAAAGCCTGTGACCTTCCGTACCCACGGCGGCCGTCCAAGCGACATTATCCGAGGTGCTTCCCCGATTGATGTGGCTTTCATCGCTGCACCGACTGCTGACTGCATGGGCAACTGCACCGGTAAGACCGGTCCTTCCGCCTGCGGCTCTCTGGGCTATGCATTCGCTGACGCCATGTATGCTGCGAAAAGTGTAGTCATCACGGACAATCTGGTGGACTACCCGCTGGTGGATTACTCCATTTCGGAAGAATACATCGACTATGTGGTAACCGTAGAAAAAATCGGCGAGCCTTCCGGTATCGTTTCCGGTACCACGAAGATCACCAAAGATCCGGTGGGCCTGGTGATTGCAGACTATGCAGCCCGCGCCATTGACGCATCCGGCCTGCTGGTAGACGGATTCTCCTTCCAGACCGGTGCAGGCGGTGCATCTCTGGCTGCCGCCAAGTACCTAAAGGACATCATGATCCGGAAAAATGTAAAGGGAAGCTACGGCCTGGGGGGCATCACCTCCTACATGGTAGACATGCTTCAGAGCGGCTGCTTCAAGGCCCTGTACGATGTCCAGTGCTTTGACCTGGGTGCTGTGGAATCCATCCGTACCAATCCTTGCCACATGGAAGTCAGCGGCGCTCACTACGCCAGCCCGACGGCCAAGAGCAGTGCTGTAGACAGCCTGGATGTGGTCATCCTGGGCGCCACGGAAATCGATACCGATTTCAATGTCAACGTCCACACCGATTCCAACGGCTATATCATGGGCGGTTCCGGCGGTCACAGCGATACGGCTGCCGGTGCGAAAATGTCCATCATCGTTGCACCGCTATCCCGTGCCCGTCTGCCGATCGTCGTAGACAAGGTACTTTGCAAGTCTACGCCGGGAAGCACCATTGATGTGCTGGTGACCCAACGAGGCATTGCGGTCAATCCGCAGCGACCGGAACTGGCAGAACGCTTTACTGCGGCCGGTCTGCCGGTGGTGGATATTCATGACCTGAAAGAAATGGCCGAAAAGCTCAACGGCGTGCCGAAAAAACCGCAGCTTGGCGACCGTGTGGTGGCCAACGTGCTGTATCGTGACGGCAGCCTTCTGGATACCATCCGTGAGGTACCGGTACGGTAAGTCATTGCCTGTACTGAATGAAAACTTCCATACTTTGGATAACAGGATACAAACAGAAAAAGTAAACCTTCGGGTTTACTTTTTCTGCAAAATGGTATATTTTATAGAAAATAGCTCTGACAGGAGGTCTCCCATGTATTACGCGGAATCCATCCGTCTGTCCCAGGCGGAATCTTTATTATCCCAATGCGGTCTGAAATGTCCTGCTTCTGTGAACTATACAGCAGGCGTTTTTGACGATGCCGGAACTCTGGTAGCCACAGGAAGTCTGGCCGGTGACATGATCCAGGGCGTTGCTGTGGATCCAGCCCGGCAAGGTGAAGATCTGACGGGAAAGCTCCTGACACATCTCATCGGTGTGGCTGCAGAAAAGGGTACCCATGCCCTGTACCTCTTCACCAAACCGGAAAAAGCCGTGCAGTTCCAGGGCCTGGGCTTCCGTCTGGTGGCATCCGTCCGTCCTTATGCTGCCCTGCTGGAATGGGGCAGTCCCGGAATTGACTGGTATAAGGAACGCCTCACTATCATCCGCCGCAACGCAGAAATCTCATACTATATGGAAAAAAGCGGCGGCCGCCAGTTCATGCCCATGGCGGGCAGCATGATTCCTGCCCCCCGTGCTGCTGCGCTGGTGATGAACTGCAATCCGTTTACCAAGGGCCATCGCTGGCTTGTGGAGCAGGCCGCCGCAGAAAACGACCTGGTCTATCTTCTCGTGGTGGAAGAAAACAAGTCGCTCTTTTCTTTTGACGACCGGTTCGCCATGGTCCGCCGGGGCACTGCAGATCTTTCCAATGTTTCGGTCATCGCCGGTAGCCGCTACTGTGTCTCGTCCCTGACCTTCCCCAGCTACTTCACGAAGGAAGAAAACCTGGCGAAAGCACAGACTGCCATGGATGCAGAGATTTTCTGCCGCCACATCGCGCCGCAGCTGGGTATCACCCGCCGTTATATCGGCACCGAGCCTCTGTCCCCGGTGACTGCCGTCTATAACGAAACCCTGAAAGCCCGCCTGCCGAAGGATGGCATCGAAGTACTGGAGATCCCGCGTCTGGAGCAGGATGGTCAGCCGGTCAGCGCATCCCGCGTCCGGGCGCTTCTCGGTGACAGTCTGGATTCTCTGGAAAATCCGTCTTCGCAGCTGATCTCTGACCTGTCTGCGCTTCTGCCCCAGACAACACTGGACTATCTTATGAAGGAGGACCTGGACCGATGAACACACCGACCACCCACACGGATGCCGCCTCACGCCAGCTGACCCTGATGGACCTGCTGGACGCCCGGGAAAACCGGGTATGCCATCAGAAAGAACTGTTAAACAAATACCCCGGTGCCGCTCTGATCTCCATGACCCTGAACATCCCCGGTCCAGTGAAAGACAGCCCCCGATACCGCAAAGCACTGGAAACAGGAACTCATCGTCTAAAAGCGATACTTTCAAACCGCTGTGGTTCGGAATGCAGCTTCACCATTCTCCACGAAGAATTCCGTCCCCTTGCCACCGGCCCGGAAGCCTATCTGGTTGTCCGGGGCGATGCAGCAAACAGCGCTGCTGACTCCGAAAAATTGGCGCTGGAGGCACTGGACATAAAAAAAGCCGCTGTCTCTGTGGAAGAAGGCAGCGACCTTGGAAGACTCTTTGATATGGACGTGCTGGTTGCCGGAGAGAACTTTCCGCGCAGCATCAGCAGAAGTCAGCTGGGAGCAGCACCTCGGCGGTGTCTGCTTTGCGAGGAAGACGCGAAAGCCTGCGCCAGAAGCCGGGCCCACACCATGGACCAGCTCCTGGAAAAGATAGCCGAAATCCTGTCGGACGCCGGGCTGTAACAGCCCGGAGACGGCAGGATATTTTATTTTTCATTCTTCGCCTTATATTCCTCGCCCCACGCCCACATGGCATCCAGCACCGGCTTCAGACTGCACCCCGTCTCCGTCAGGGTATATTCCACCCGCGGCGGCACCTCGGCATACACCTTTCGGGACACCAGTCCCTGGGCCTCCATCTCCCGCAGCTGCGCCGTCAGCACTTTCTGGGACACGGTACCGATGGACTTCTTCAGCTCGCCGAACCGCTTCGTCCCCGGCATCAGATCTCTCAAAATCAGCACCTTCCACTTATCCCCGATGAGCATCAGGGTCGTCTCCACCGGACAGGCCGGCAGCTTTCTTTCCTCACTCACGACGTTCTCCCTCCGTTTCTTTCTTTATAGTTTCTTTTTGTAACTTACCCGCAAAATCCACTCTACAAACTTTTTTCTCTCTAAATACACTGGAATTTCCCAAGGGTTACTTCCCGGTAACTATACCACAATATTGTGCGTACTTGTGCAAAAGCTGCCGATGGCGTACTATTAGGCCAGAAACAAAATCATACCAAAACCCATAAACCATAAAAATGATTTCAAGGAGGAACACATCATGAAAAAAGTCGTAGAATTTTTAGAAGCAAATCCGGTTCAGTATCTGGCCACCGTAGGCCGCGACGGCAAGGCGAAATGCCGCCCGTTCATGTTCGCATTAGAGCAGGATGGAAAACTCTGGTTCTGCACCAACAGCACCAAGGAAGTCTATAAAGACATGCAGGAAAATCCAAATGTTCAGGTCTCCGTTTCCAGTCCGGAGTTTGCCTGGATTCGTCTCAGCGGCAAGGTAGTATTCGAAAACAATATGACAGTGAAAGAAGCCTGCATGAATAACCCAATCGTAAAGAGTCAGTACGGCAGCGCAGATAATCCAATCTTCGAAGTCTTTTATCTGGACGAACCCCATGGTGTCATTGCAGACTTTTCCGGCAATCCACCGTATGAATTTTAATCCGCCATGGACGTAAACCGCATGAATCAGAAAGAACGGCGCATCTGGCTGATCCGGCGGCTGCTGCAGGAAAATCCGGCCTGCAGCAGCCTGCCGATGCCGAAAGACGAAGGCGGGCAGCGGCGCCTTCTCCGCAGTCTGATGAATATCCGCATGCCGGGATGGCCGGACGAGGAATTTCTGCAGGTGCAGGATACATACCTGCAAGAAGAAGTGAAAAACCGAGGCATTGTGAAGCTGTCGGATCTGCGGATTTTGCGGGATGGAATCCGTCTCTGGCGCGGTGACATCACCACCCTGGCTTGCGGTGCCATCGTCAATGCGGCAAACAGCGGCATGACCGGCTGCTATCAGCCCTGCCACAGCTGCATCGATAACTGCATTCACACCTTTGCCGGGGTTCAGCTCCGGGCCAGATGTGCGGACATCATGACTGCCCAGGGATATGCAGAGCCCACCGGCCAGGCGAAAATCACACCGGCATACAACCTGCCCTGTGACTTTGTGATTCACACCGTCGGTCCCATCGTACAGGGGCCGCTGACCCGGCAGCACTGCGATCAGCTGGCATCCTGTTACCGATCCTGCCTGCAGCTGGCAGATCAGAACGGCATCGGTAGCATCGCGTTCTGCTGCATTTCTACCGGGGTTTTCTGTTTCCCCAATCAGAAAGCCGCAGAAATCGCAGTGGAAACCGTTACAGAATATCTTGCAGAAACGAAAAGCAACATGGGGGTGATTTTTAATGTATTTCAGGAACAGGACGAAGAAATTTACAGAAGACTGCTTCCGCAGTGAGAATATGCAGGGCCTCCGTCAGGCCCTGGAGGAAGCAGAGGCCGTGGTCATCGGTGCAGGGGCCGGACTATCCACAGCAGCCGGCCTGACCTACGCCGGACCACGGTTTGAAGAAAACTTCTCGGACTTCATGGAAAAATACGGTATCACCGACATGTACACCGGCGGCTTTTATCCGTTCGAAAGTCAGGAGGAGAAATGGGCCTGGTGGAGCCGCCACATTTTTCTGAACAGGTACACTGCGCCGCCGCTTCCGGTCTATGACCAGCTTCTGAACCTGGTGAAAGAGAAGGACTATTTCGTCCTGACCACCAACGTGGATCACCAGTTCCAGCGGGCTGGGTTCGATAAATCCCGGCTCTTCTACACCCAGGGGGATTATGGTCTCTGGCAGTGCAGCCTGCCCTGCCATGGGAAGACCTATGACAACGAGGAGACCGTCCGTAAGATGCTGACGCAGCAGAAGGACATGCGAGTGCCTACAGAGTTGGTACCCCGCTGTCCGGTCTGCGGCAGGCCCATGGCCATGAACCTGCGGTGTGATTTCACCTTTGTGGAAGACGAGGGCTGGCATGCCGCCTACCGCCGCTATGAAAACTTCCTCAGCCGCTGCCGAGGCCGCAGGATCCTCTTCCTGGAACTGGGCGTGGGTGCCAATACCCCCGGCATCATCAAATATCCTTTTTGGCAGATGACAGCGCAGAATCCCAATGCTGCATACGCCTGCATCAACCAGGGGGAAGCATTTACAAATGCGGCGATTGCGGATCGCTCCATCTGCATCAACGGAGATATCGGGGTGGTTCTTCAGAAGGTGTGAGATCACTGTGAGATCACTGGGTTTCCGAGTTCGTTTTCATGCCTGCCCGTGGTTCGATGAGTGTATGCAGATAAGCCCAGTCCACCCCTTCCGGGATGTAGTAGTCTGCGCCGTCTTCTACTTCATAGAGCGGAGTCAGTTCCAGAGCATGGTCTGACAGTGTGACCCCTAAAAAGCCCTGCGGTGTTTCATATGTGAAACAAAACTGTTTCTCACTGTCTTCGAAGGAATAGGATCCGGTGAACCGTTCCATCGTCAGGCCCTTCATATAGTTCTGTAATGCGGACGGATCTGTACATTCAAAGCTGTCCCCATCGGTCCAAATGTTCCCATACAGCGTGTACTGCCCGCTATTCTCCAACGGATAAAGCACTTCTGCACCGGTATATTCTCCATAGGTGAGTCCAACATATCCGAAGCTCATAATCAATAGAAAAAAGACCAGCCCCACGACGACTGCACCGCTGCGGCGCCGGACCGGCTTCATGATGTTTGCCAGCCGGTATCGCAGGGATGATGCGGTTGCGGAAAGACAGGTGGTAAAGCCCCGCGGATCTCCTGCAGTATCAAGGATCAACTCTGCATACTGTCGCCGCACTGCATGGTCCGCATACAGCAAGACGGTCTCATCACAGCTCAGTTCCAGATCCTCCGTACTTTTTTTCGTTGCCATCCACATCAGCGGGTTGAACCAGCATAATGCAGTGCAAAACACAAGGAAAAACTTGGTCCATGCATCTTCACGCCCGATGTGGATGATCTCGTGACGAAAAATCAGTGCAAGGGCATCCGGCGAGTACTGGCGATTCGGGAGCACCACACAGGTTGTGCGCCGAAAGAGGCCTATGGACAGCGGCGTTGCTGCCTTCGGTGAAATAACCAGTCCGCATTTCGGCTTTCGTATTCCCGCCCGTTCAATCTCAGAATTCCATATTTCGTTCACTTCCGAATCTGTAACAGCAACAGTATCCTTCAGAAGTTGCCGGCGAAAAACAAGATGACAGATCATCTTCCACAGGAGCACTGCGAAAAAACCTGCCAGCCATACGAAAAACAATATCCACATGAGCCTTGTTCCCGGCACATGGACGACCAACAAGGGTTCCGGAATTTGCATAGTACCCTGATAGACCAGATAAAGATAGTTTGGGATCATCCACAGCATGGCGCAAGCTCTGGCACTGATGTGTTTTCGCAGAAACGGAAGCACGGAAGCTAAGATCAGGAAATAGACACTGATATGCAGGAAAATGCCGAAACACATCGAAATCATGCGTTCCGCTGTATCTAAAAGTCCGTCAAGCAACAGGCTGGCACCCGCCATGGCAAACAAAAAAAACGGAAGAAGCCCCCCAGAAACATAAGGCAGATATCTCTGAACCTCTGAAGCCCTTCCGGTCCAGTCCTCTCCAGCTTCATTATGCTGCCTGTCTATCACGACCCACCCAAGCATCGCACTGAAGATCAGGCTGATCACCACTCTTGCAAATAACACCAGACTCATAGCAGATCCCTTTCCAGAAGATCTCTGAGTTCCTCTATTTCCTCCTTGGTCAGGCCGCTGTCACAGAGCGCCGCCGCGAAAGTGGGCAGGCTGCCACCACAGAGCTTATCCAGGAAGCGCCTGCTTTGCTGTGCCAGATAGTCCTGACGGGATACCAGTGGATAATACCGGGCACTGCGTCCCTCCTTTTCGATCCGGATGAAACCTTTCTCTGACAGTCGTGTCAGCAGAGTCAGCAAGGTGGTCGGTGCCATCGGATGAGAATCCTTCAGAATTTCCTCTATCTCTGCCCGTGTCACAGGTGATTCGCATGCCCAGACAGCCTGCATCACTTCCAGTTCTGCGTCAGGCAGCCTTTTTTTCATTGTATTCATCATATATCCCCTTTCGTTCTACAAATGTAGTATCTAATTAGATTCTACATTTGTAGAACAACATTGTCAATCTGGTATACATTTTTTCGTTTTGTTTTTAAAAAGTATATTGTATTCTTTTCTGTACACGCTTGTCTTCTCTTCCGAATTATGGTAGATTGGTTTCATTCTTTTGTTTTTTGAAACAAAGAAAATTGAGCAATATTGTGAAATATTTGTTTTTATTCACGATTATCTATGGAGAATTTGGAGGAAAGATAAAATGAGTAAAAAACGCACTCTCACCATGGACGGCAATACAGCAGCTGCACATATTGCCTATGCCTTTACGGATGTGGCAGCCATCTATCCCATCACCCCCTCTTCCGTCATGTCGGAAACCGTGGACGAATGGTCTGCTTACGGAAAGAAAAATCTCTTCGGCCAGACTGTGAAGGTCGCAGAGCTTCAGTCAGAAGGGGGCGCAGCAGGAACGGTTCACGGCTCTCTGACCGCCGGTGCTCTGACGACGACTTTTACTTCATCACAGGGCCTTCTGCTGATGATTCCGAATATGTATAAAATTGCCGGTGAGCTGCTGCCTGGCGTATTCCACGTGGCAGCCAGAACCGTTGCCAGTCATGCGCTCTGTATTTTTGGCGATCACTCCGATGTTATGGCCACCCGACAGACCGGTTTCGCCATGCTGGCTTCCGGCTCCGTGCAGGAAGTCATGGATCTGGGCGGCATCGCCCATCTGGCATCCATCAAGTCCCGGGTTCCGTTCCTGCACTTTTTCGACGGATTCCGGACGTCCCATGAAATCCAGAAAATCGAAGTGCTGGACTACGAAGACCTGAAAAATCTGCTGGACTGGGATGCGGTAGCCGCCTTCCGGGCCCGCGCCCTGAATCCGGAACATCCGGTCATCCGGGGCACTGCCCAGAACCCGGATATTTTCTTCCAGAGCCGGGAGGCCGCCAACAAATATTACGACGCTGTGCCGGATATCGTGGAAGACTATATGAATCAAATCAGCCAGCTGACCGGACGTACCTATCACCCGTTTGACTACGTGGGTGCGCCGGATGCCACCAATGTGATCATTGCCATGGGTTCCGTCTGCGAAACCATCGAAGAAACCATGCAGAAGCTGCTGGCCGAAGGTCATAAGGTTGGGCTGATTAAAGTTCGCCTGTACAGGCCATTCTCAAAGAAACATCTGCTGGCTGTCCTGCCGAAAACCGTGGAACGGATTGCAGTCCTCGACCGTACCAAGGAGCCGGGCGCACCTGGAGAACCGCTGTATCAGGATGTCCGTACCGCCCTTTACGGCATGAAATATGCGCCGGAGGTTTACGGTGGGCGCTACGGCCTGGGCTCCAAGGATGTGACGCCGGGCATGATTCACAGCGTTTTCGACAACCTCTACCACAAACATCCGAAGGATCACTTCACCGTAGGCATCGAAGACGATGTCACCGGTCACTCCCTGCCCCATACCGTGGGCATCGCACGGGAACCGGAAGGTACCATCAAGTGCAAGTTCTGGGGGCTTGGTTCTGATGGTACCGTCGGTGCCAACAAGACGGCCATCAAGATCATCGGTGATAAAACGGACCTGTACGCGCAGGGCTATTTCAGCTATGATTCCAAGAAGTCTGGCGGCTTGACCGTATCCCATCTACGATTCGGCAAATCCCCGATCCAGTCCACTTATCTGATCAACCGGGCTGACTTCGTGGCATGCCATAATCAGGCTTACCTGCGGCAGTACGACATGCTGAAAGATCTGACCGACGGCGGAACCTTCCTGCTGAACACACTTTGTGACGAGACCACCATCGGCGACTACCTGCCGGCATGCGTGAAACGCGCTCTGGCAAAGAAACACGCCCAGTTCTATATCATAAACGCCTGGGACATTGCAGAGAAGATCGGCCTTGGAAGCCGCATCAACATGATCATGCAGGCGGCCTTTTTTCAGCTGACCGGTGTCATTCCCATCGAGGACGCAATCCGCTATCTGAAGGAAGGCATCGAAAAGACCTACAAAAAGAAGGGGCCGGCCATCGTGGAAATGAACTGCCAGGCGGTGGACTACGGTGTCCGCGAAATCAAAAAAATAGAGGTGCCCGAAGAATGGCTCCATGCAGAGGATCCGCGGGAGCGGCCTCTGGATATTCCGCAGTTCGTTGAGGAACTGATGATCCCGATGAATCGTCAGGAAGGCGACGACCTTCCGGTCAGCGCCTTCGAAACCGTTGCGGACGGTACCTTCCCGAGCGGCACCAGCAAGTTTGAAAAGCGCGGCGTCGCCATCTATCTCCCGAAATGGGATGCGGAAAAATGCATTCAGTGCAACCAGTGTTCCTTCGTCTGCCCCCACAGTGCCATCCGTCCTGTCCTTCTCACGGAAGAGGAAAACGCGGCGGCACCGGCAGATTTCCTGACGAAGCCTGCCGTGGGAAAAGAGTTGAAAGGTCTTCACTACCGGATGCAGCTGTCCTCGCTGGATTGCCTGGGCTGCGGCAACTGCGCCGACATCTGCCCGGCTTCCGAAAAGGCACTCACCATGACAGCCTATGCGAAGATTGCAGCACAGGAAGCGGAAAACTGGGAATATAGTCAGACCATCCCTTCCAGAGCCAACCTGGTAAACCGCCACTCGGTAAAGGGCAGCCAGTTCGCACAGCCGTACATCGAATTCAGCGGTGCCTGCGCAGGCTGCGGAGAAACACCGTACATTAAACTGATCACCCAGCTCTTCGGTGACCGGATGATGATCGCCAACGCCACCGGCTGTTCCTCCATCTGGGGTGCTTCCGCACCATCCATGCCATACTGTACCGATCCACAGGGCCGCGGTCCTGCCTGGGGCAATTCTCTGTTTGAAGATAATGCAGAGTACGGCTACGGCATGCTGCTGGCAGTCCGTCAGATGCGTGAAAAAATTGAAAGCAACATGCGCGCCCTGCTGGCTCTGGATATCGATGAGAATCTGCGGGAAGCCTTCAAAGAATGGCTGGAATACAAGGATGACGGCGAAGAATCCCGCAAAAAAAGCGAAAAAGTGCTGGCTGCCATCGAAGAGATGACCACCAGCGACAGTGTCATCATCAGCCTCTGTCAGCGGATTGTGGATCTGAAGGATTACCTGGTGAAGAAGTCTATCTGGGCCATCGGCGGCGACGGCTGGGCTTATGACATCGGATACGGCGGTCTGGATCACGTGCTGGCCTCCGGGGAAAACATCAATATTCTCGTGTTCGATACGGAAGTCTACTCCAACACCGGCGGGCAGGCCTCCAAGGCCACACCGGCAGCGGCCATCGCCAAGTTCTCTGCTTCCGGCAAACGGATCAAGAAGAAAGATCTGGGCATGATGGCCATGTCCTACGGCTATGTGTATGTGGCCCAGGTGGGCATGGGTGCAGACAAACAGCAGCTGATGAAAGCCATCACCGAAGCCGAAGCCTACGACGGCCCGTCCCTGATCATCGCTTACGCGCCATGTATCAACCATGGCCTGAAAAAAGGCATGGGCAAATCCCAGGAGAATACCCGGGACGCAGTGGCTTCCGGCTACTGGAACCTGTACCGCTACAATCCGGAGCTGAAAAAGATCGGCCGCAATCCGTTCACCCTGGATTCCGATGCACCAACCGCAAGCTTCCGCGATTTCATTATGGGACAGGTACGCTATTCCTCCCTGGCCAAGGAGTTCCCGGATATCGCCGAAAAGCTTTATGAAATGACCGAAGAAGACGCCCGTCAGCGGTACGAAGGTTATCGAAAGCTGGCAGAAATGGAATAGTTATTCCACGAAAACACCCCGACGTTGTAAAACGCCGGGGTGAAATTTTAAATATAAAACAGCAGCAGTCGGTTCAGCTGATACACCTGTGTTTCGTCCAGCTGGCCGCCGACCTCCTGTCCATCTTTCATTCGGATAAACCTGCCGGTTTCCAGATTCACCTGATATATTACATTTGAATTTTTCAATTCAGTGGAGAAGGTCGTCTCTGCAGGCCTTCCTGTCTGATTTCCATCTTCTGTTTCTTCCAGCGACGAGTCAAAAAGAGCCATGGCAACGGCGCTTTCTCCCTTTTTCAGATACTGTCCCTCTGCGCCGTCCGGCAGGCTTCGTACCTGCAGCACATAATCCAGATTCTCCCGGCTCTCTGTGACCTCACTGAGAAGCGTCATCAATTCCGAAATCGGAAGATTTTCTTCTGTACTCTCCCAGGCAGCCATCCGTTCTCCGTTTTTCCAGACAGCAATCTGGTTCTTCGATACCTCTCCGGTGTTTCCCGACCGTTCCATACAGATAGTATATTCCTGGTCGTCCAGCGTTACTCCCAACGAAAGAAGGCCGCTCAGCATCTGATCTGCTGAGAGATCCTCATTCTCGTTTCCCACACGTTCCATCCGGTGCAGATCAACCTCTTCCAGCAGTGTTGTCGCGCGCTCTTTTTCTTCCTGTCCGAGAGGAATTCCCTCTGTCTTTATTCCCATACTGCTATACGGACAATGCATTCTGGCATCTTCATCAAGATACGGTACCATTTCACTCAGCCGCTCATCCGATAAACTGCTGCAGCCTGCCAGCAGAAACGATGCTGTGGCAGCCGTCATGATACACACCATTCCCATCAAAATCCACCGTGTCCGGCTCTTTCTCTCGCTTCTCATCTCCCACTCCTTTTTCAAATTAGCTCTTTTTTGTATTATACCCTGCGCCGGTGAATACCGCAAGAAATAACGGGTATTCTACAACCATAAGACATTGTTTGCATCCGGTACTGTGCCGGAAAAGGAGGATAGAATGGCTGAGAACAACTTACAAATGCGCAGAGCGGATTTTGAGAAGAAAGTAATGGAAGAAAAGCAGACCGCCCTCATCGAATTCTGGGCCCCGTGGTGCAGCCACTGCCGCCGGATCGCCCCGCTTTTTCAGCAGATGGCAGAGGAAAAATCGGACAAGCTGCTCTTCGGCCAGATCAATGTGGATGAAGAGCGAGACCTTGCCCGTCAGTATGGAATGACCGTCATTCCGACCCTGCTTCTGTTTCAGGGCGGACAGGTCCAGGGCTCCATTACGGCACCCGGCTCCATCGCCCAGATCGAAGACTTCATCCGGCAGTTTGTATAAAAGGTATCGCCATGGGGAAAACAGATGAACCGGTATATGACCTGCTGGTGATCGGCGGCGGGCCGGCAGGATACACAGCAGCCATCTACGGTGCCCGCGGCGGGCTTTCCGTTCTGGTGCTGGAACAGCTTTCGGCTGGCGGGCAGATGACCCGCACATCCCAGGTGGACAATTATCCGGGATTTCCGGAAGGCGCAGACGGTTTTCTGCTGGGAGAAGCCATGCGGAAACAGGCGGAACGGTTCGGTGCCAGGACGAAGCTGGCGGAAGTCCGTGCCCTGGACCTTACCGGGCCGCTAAAAACTGCAGAAACCAGCAGCGGCAGGTTCTATGGCCGTGCTCTGATTTTCGCTGCCGGCGCCGTGCCACGGAAGCTGGACCTGGATGGGGAAGAAGCGCTGACCGGTCGGGGCGTCCATTACTGCGTTGCCTGCGACGGTATGACCTACCGGGATCAGACGGTCATGGTGGTCGGCGGCGGCAACAGCGCGGTGGAAGATGCGCTGCACCTTTCCCGCCTGGCGAAAAAGGTGATTCTGGTCCACCGCCGTGGCGCCCTTCGTGCGGAAAAAATCATGCAGGATGCACTCAGAGCGGTTTCAAACGTGGAATATGTATGGAACAGTACCGTCACGGCACTCCATGCCGGCGATTCCGGCAAGCTTACCCATGTCACTTTGCAAAATCTTTCCTCCGGCATCTTTTCTGATGTCCAGGTGCATGGCCTTTTCGTCAGTATCGGCAGGCAGCCAGCGTCAGAACTGGTTCGCGGGCAGCTGGATCTGGATCCGGCCGGCTATGTGATTGCCGATGAAACCACCCGGTCTTCTGTCCCCGGCGTCTTTGCCGCAGGAGACGTTCGGACCAAGCCCCTGCGTCAGATCGTCACCGCAACCGCTGACGGCGCCGCGGCTGCATATTTTGCCCAGAGCTATCTGGCATGAATTGATAGGTGCCTCATGCACCTGGCTGCTTTCTTCGCTTCATCAGCCACCAGCTGAGACCGGCACCGGCCAGCAGGATCAGGCCATACTTATCCCAAGTCTCAGAGGTGCTACCGCTTCCCCGGCTTCTGGAGTTTCCGTCATTGGAATAAGTGAGTTTATCCAGTTCCTTTCCATTCCGATCCCAGAGCCTGAATTGCCGGTCATAAAGATGAAAGGATACCGGCACGATCTCCATATATGGCGTACCGTCTGTTTCTATGGTCACCGTGTATGGCACGACGCTTCCGTCCTCCAGATAGGCATCTCTGTCATAGCAGGTGATTTCCACACGCCTCATCTTCTCCGGATAGCGGCAAGAGAAGAATACCGTCACCGCCTCGGATCCGTCTCCTCCGCCGAAGAATCCCATGGACTCGTCCTTCAGGCTGACATCATGAACCGGCACAGAATAATCGTACAGGGTGCTTTCCACCGGCACATATCTGCCGTTGATGCCCCGCTCGAACAGGACGATGCCGTTCCACATTCCGTTGCTGTTGCTTTTTTCGCCGCTGCTGTTTGCTCTGCCACCACCGTTTTCTGTGCCTGCGCTCCGGCACAGCAGAACCAGGTCCCCTTTTCCGTCACAGGTTCCATCCTCGCCGGGGATCTCCTGCAGCAGAACGGCTTCCAGTTCCGTTTCCGTATATTCGCTGGCCGCCTGTGCCAGGGCTTCTTCCGTTCCCACTGTATCATAGCGAAGGAAATAGAGTGCGACAACCAACACCACCGCCGCGAGAAACGGTGCGAGGCAACAGATTTTGCGAAGTGAATCTCTCATGGCAAGTCCTCCTTTACTCAATGATACAGGCCTGTCGGCGAAAACCCACGAAAAAAGTGCAGCCCAGTCCCGGCTTTCTTCCCGGGTTTCATTCCTGTTCTGCACCTTTTTCAGCGTATTCTTTGATTCTGCCCTATCCGGCAAAATCTGCATTGCTATCTTCTGTGTCTATGCCTGGGCGTCTTCGCAGGTCTTCATGGCCTCCAGCGTTTCGGAAAGCAACTGATCCAGTTCCCAGCCCAGCATTTCTGTCCCCTGGATGATAACGTCACGGTCACAGCCCGCCGCAAACCGTTTATCCTTGAACTTCTTTTTCAGTGATTTCAGTTCCATGTCCTGCACACTCTTGGACGGCCGCATAAGGGCAGCTGCACCGATGAGTCCGGTCAGTTCGTCGCAGGCAAACAGCACCTTTTCCATTTCCCGTTCCGGCTTCACGTCGACACAGAGTCCATATCCGTGGGAAACGATGGCATGGATCATATCCTCTTCAATGCCGCCTTCCCGCAGCAGCTCCGGTGCCTTCTTGCAGTGTTCTTCCGGCCACATCTCGAAATCGATGTCGTGGAGCAGGCCTACCATCGCCCAGTAGTCCGCTTCATCGCCGTATCCCAGTTTCTCGGCGAAATACCGCATGGTACCTTCCACCATCAGACCGTGGTGAATATGGAATTCATCCTTATTATACTTTTTCAGAAGTTCCAGTGCTTCTTCTCTTGTAATCATGTTTCTGCCTCTTTTCTTTTTATGTCAGTTTCTTGTTTTGTCTGTTATTGTCCGTTTGTAAGATCTGCGGATGCCTTTTTCTCCGGCAGGTTGGAAATAATCACCGCTGCGAAGATTACCGCACAGCCCATCAGTTCTCTCGGCGACATGCTTTCGTGAAGCAGGATCGCACCGGAAATTACCGCAAATACGGATTCCAGACAGAGAATCAGGGATGCCGCCGTCGGATCTGCATCTGCCTGTGCCACAACCTGCAGAGTGTAGGCAACACCGCAGGACAGCACGCCGGCATAGAGAATCGGCAGCCAGCAGGCTAAAATATTCCCCAGATCCGGAGTTTCGAAAATGAACATACAGATGATTCCCAGCACGCCGGAAACCAGAAATTGCACGCAGGAAATCTTCACGCCGTCCGCCTTCGGTGAGAAATGGTCGATGACCAGGATATGTACGGCGAATGCAACGGCACAGAGCAGTACCAACATATCGCCGAACTGCAGACTGAAGGACGCATCGGTCATGCAGAGCAGGTACAGTCCCACTGCACCCAGGGCCACACAAACCCACATAATCGGTCTGACTTTTTTTCGCAGCAGCAGGCTGAGAATCGGTACGAATACCACATACAAAGTCGTAATGAATCCGGCCTTTCCGGCTGTGGTATAGCTGACACCGAACTGCTGCAGACTAGAAGCAACAAACAGTGCGAGACCGCAGCAAATGCCGCCGATGATTGCGGTTTTATCCTTTTCGAAATCAAATACCTTCTCTTCCGTTCCGTTCTGTCTGTTGTTTTTCTTCGTGAAGAAGATGATCACAGGAATCAGAACCAGTCCGCCGATAAACGTACGGATGCCGTTGTAGGTGAATGGCTCAATGTAGTCCATTCCGCTCTTCTGTGCGACGAAAGCAGAACCCCAGATGAAAGCGGTCAGCAGCAGAAGAATGTTACTCTTCATTTTTTTACTCATTACTCTCTTCCTTTTCTTCAATATACTAAGCCACATTAGTATTCTATCAAAATTTCCATATAAGTGCAACATAGCCATCCGTTTTGGAAGGGGGTTTTTTTTTCTTCCCGGCTGTGTTAAAATAAAAAACATGAGCGAATACTATGAAAGTGAGGAACGGAATCATTATGGAACGACGTCTGGAAGAAATCTTAAGCAGTATTGAGGAACTGGGACAGCTGAGCAGTCAGGCCATGGAAGAAGCGTCTGCCCGCCAGGAGGTTCTGGCTAAGCCCACAGGTGCACTGGGTGAACTGGAGGAAATCTCCATCCGCCTTGCCGGCATCACAGGACAGGTAAAAAACGATGTGACCAGACAGGCCATCGTGATCTTCTCTGCGGACAATGGTGTGGTAGAAGAGGGCGTTGCCTCTGCACCCCAGTCTGTCACCCTGTCGCAGACCATCAATTTCACCCGCCGTCTGACCGGTGTGGGATCCATGGCCAAATATTTCGGTATCGATCTGCTGGTGGTGGACGTGGGCGTGAAAATGGAGATTCCGGAAGAACTATATCACGATGAAATGACAGAACATCAGTGCAGCGATACCGGCTGCCTGCAGGGCATTACCCGCAGGATCGTAAACCGCCGGATTGCCAACGGCACGAAAAATCTGGCCAAGGGCCCTGCCATGACCAGAGAAGAAGCACTGACTGCACTTTATACCGGTATGGAAGCAGTGGAAGCTCTGAAGCGCTGCGGTTACCAGGTCTTCGGTGTGGGCGAAATGGGCATCGGAAACACCACCACCTCGGCCTGTGTCCTGGCAGCTCTGACAGAACGAACCGGGGAAGACGTGGTTGGCCGGGGCGGCGGTCTCAATGATGAAGGCTTTGCGAAGAAGATCCGTATCGTGGATGAGGCGATTTCCCGCTGCAAAGGAAAAGATGTCATCGATATTCTGGCTGAGGCAGGCGGTTTCGATATCTGCGCCATGGTCGGTGCCTTCCTGGGTGCGGCTTACTATAAGCTGCCGGTAGTCATCGACGGATATATTTCTGCCGTGGCAGCTCTGGCGGCTTCCCGTCTGGCACCGAAGGTTACAGGCTTCATGTTCGGATCCCATGTGTCCAAGGAAAAGGGTTATCTCATTGCCATGGATGCATTGGGCGTCAAACCGTACTTCAATCTGGGCATGCGTCTGGGCGAGGGCAGCGGCTGTCCGATCAGCTTCAAGATCATGGAAACAGCCTGTGCTGCCATGAACGGCATGGCCACCTTCGCGGAAGGCGCCATCGATGCAGATTATCTGCAGGAAGCCAAGAAAGGAAACTTCTTCTGATGAATATCTTTATCAGCGGGGGATGTAAAAACGGAAAATCCATGCATGCCCAGGAGCTTGCCCGGGATATGGCCCGTGAAAAGAACGTGCCGCTCTACTATCTGGCCACCATGATTCCTGTGGATGAGGAAGACCGTGCCCGGATCCGCCGTCATTTATCCGAGCGGGAAGGCTGGGGCTTCGACACGGTGGAGCAGGGCCGAAACATCTGCGGCTGCCTGACGCCGCAGGCACGCACCGTATCCGGCATGCCGGTGAACCCAGGCGGCGTGTTTCTGCTGGACAGCGTCACCGCACTTCTGTCCAACGAGATGTTCCCGCTGGATGGTCCCATGGATCTTATGGCGGCAGAGCGGCTGGCCGGTGAGCTGACGGAATTCGCCAGGCAGACGGGAAAGGCGGTCTTCGTGTCGGATTATCTGTATGCGGACGGCTGCCGGTTTGACGAGACCACGGAATGTTACCGCAAGGGCCTGGCTCTGCTGGACCGGACGTTGGCCGGTCTCTGTGACCAGGTCATTGAAGTATCTTTCGGCATGAAATACTATTATAAATAGAAAGAATGAGATTATGAAACTGATTACCGGATTTTTTATGGCGTGGGGAAACTTCCTCACCCTTCCCTGCCCGCTGAAGCGGTGGGACAACGATCTGAAAAACTATATGCTGGGATTTCTCCCGTCGGTGGGTCTGATCATCGGCCTGATCTGGGCCGGCGTCAGCCTGCTTCTGGCCGTGCTGCCGATCCCGTTTCTGGTAACGGCCTTCCTGCTGACCATGGTGCCTTTCGTCCTTTCCGGATTTCTTCACCTGGACGGTTTCATGGACTGCTGCGATGCGATTCTCTCCCGCCGTCCGCTGGAGGAGCGGCAGCGGATTCTGAAGGACTCCCACACCGGTGCCTTCGCCGTGATCAGCGTGGTGTTCCTGCTAATGGGCTTCCACGCCTTTTTCTCCAGTGCGCTGAGCATCAGCATCGATTTCGTGGATCTCTGTCTGATCCCTGCCGTGAGCCGGGCCGCTTCCGGTCTCAATGTGCTGCTGCGCCGTCCTATGGGTACCAGCCAGTATGCCAAAGGAGAAGGTGCTTCGGACAACAAACAGAAAAAGAACGCAGCCTGCATTATTCTGATTCAGCTGATTCTATACTGTGCCGCCGGCTTGCTTCTGGCATCACAGCCGCTGTATACCCTGGCCGTCATCGCAGTCACATTTCTGGGAAGCCTCATTGCGGTCTTCTGCGGCTGCCGTCAGCTGGGCGGCATGAACGGAGACATCGCCGGATTCGGTATCGTATGGGGTGAGCTGCTGGGCGTGCTGGCCCTGGCCGTGATATAATATAAGGAGTGCTGCTATGATTCTGATTTTTGGCGGTGCATATCAGGGGAAACTTGATTATGCGCTGGAGACGTTTGATATTAGGCCGGAAGATGTATTCCGCTGCAGCCGGGACGGCATGGTTTCCCTGGAAAAAACCGTGATCTGCGGGCTGGAGGATTTTGTTTATTCCTGTACCGTGGACGGCAAAGAAGCCCGGGACGTGCTCGCTTCCATGGAGCCTCAGCTTCGGGACAAAATCCTCATCGCTGACGATATCTCCCAGGGCCTGGTTCCCATGGATGCCACGGATCGCGCCTACCGGGAAATGATGGGCCGGACGCTGATCTGGCTGGCACGGGAGGCGGACTCTGTTTACCGTGTTTTCTGCGGGCTTGGTCAGCAGCTGAAATAAGCGCGGGACGAGAAGAACAAGGAAAGGAAAACGCTGCATGAGCATGACATTAAACAAAGATCGAAAATCCTATATTCATTTCATCCGCCACGGTCTGACGGAAGGAAACCTCCGCAGATGGTATTACGGCTCCACAGATCTGCCGCTGGCGCCGGAGGGCATTGAAGCTTTGGAAACCCTTCGGGATGCCGGTGTTTACCCGCCGCTGGGGGATGCAGACTGCTACACCTCCGGCATGCTTCGGACGGAGCAGACCTTTCAGACCATCTACGGCGATATTCCCCATAAGGCACTGCCTCTCATGAAGGAAATGAACTTCGGTACGTGTGAATGCAAGACCTTCGACGAACTGAAAACCATGGATTTTTTTGATGACTGGATCAATGATAAAACCGGTACCATTGCCTATCCTTCCGGCGACTCCATCGAAAGCTTCGGAGCGCGGATCCGGCAGGGGCTGGAAGAATTCCTGGGACTTCACCGGATGAAAGAACTGTCCCACCGCCACAGCGGCGAAGACGCGGTTTCCATCCTGGTCTGCCACGGCGGTGTGATTGCCGCTTCCATGGAAACCATGTTCCCCGGCATGCGTGCCAGCTTCTGGGAATGGATTCCGGATCCCGGCCACGGCTATACGGTTTATTTCGAAGAAAGCGAACCGGTAAGGTATGAAACGTTTTAGGAGACAATCTTAAGTAACTAAAAAAATAGAATAACAGTATAAAATGTGTTAAAATGTACTCACTTTAAATCAATTCTACATGAAGTTCAATACGAAAACATCAGTTGTAAATAACGCAGCACTCTCATCCCAGCAAGAAACTATTCAGAACATTGCATCAAACCTTCATGTATTTAGTTGTAGACCTATGGAAATGCAAAAGGAAGATAAGAGAGGATGAGGAAATTGCTGAAGAGTTACAAAACAGAGTTAAAGCCCACAGCCGAGCAGAAGCAGGCAATTGACAGAACCATTGGTGTATGCAGATTTGTATATAACTTCTACATTGCACACAATAAGGAAATCTACGAAAAAGAAAACCGTTTCGTTTCCGGAAGAGACTTTTCAGTATGGCTGAATAATGAGTTCATTCCCAATCATCCAGATTAC
>JBJFHL010000017.1:0-19341 GCA_051893555.1 Anaerovoracaceae bacterium | reverse complement strand
ATCCATGACATGCAAGCAGAGCATTGTGGTGTCAAATCAATTCGTCAACAACAATTAGGTGCAAACACAATGGTTTTCGGAATGGAGGGCATATATGGAGATTAAACGGGATGTTTACCTGGATAAATTGATCCGCAAAAGAAAAACGGTCTGATAAAGGTTGTAACAGGCGTGAGAAGATGTGGGAAATCCTATCTGCTATTTCACCTGTTTCATGATCATCTGTTGGAAAACGGCGTACCGGAAGATCATATTATTGAAGTAGCTTTGGATGATCGCCGAAACAAGAATCTGCGGGACCCGGATGCAATGCTTCAGTTCATCGATGAAACCATCAAAGATAAGGAAGATTATTATATCATTCTTGACGAAGTACAGTACCTGAACGAGTTTGAGGATATTCTGAACAGTCTGCTTCATGTACGAAATGCGGATGTTCATCCAATGCCGGAGCCAAGAATACTCCCATACTCTATAGGTGGTGAGATGAATTGGCGATTTCCGGTGTTTAATGCATTACCACCTCGTGTTGGTCGTGAAATACAGACGCAAAGTCATAAATGACACAATTTCAGAGCGGCTTCGGGAAATCTTCGAGAGCATTGCTCCAAACTATAACATCACTGTAGAAGAATGGAATCATGATGGGGACCATATACATGTTCTCTTCAAAGGACACCCAAACACGGAACTCTCTAAGTTCATCAATGCGTATAAGTCGGCCAGCAGCCGCCTGATAAAAAAGGAGTTCCCCCAAATCCGGGAATCTCTCTGGAAGGAAATGTTCTGGAGCAGGTCCTTCTGTCTGCTGACTACAGGTGGTGCAAATATAGATACGATTCGCCGCTACATCGAAACCCAGGGGGAGAAGAAATGTCACAGGTGAAACACAAAGCGTACAAATTCAGAATCTATCCAAATAAGGAACAACAGGTGCTGCTTGCCAGAACCTTCGGTTCCGTGCGCCTTGTGTACAACCATTACCTTGAAGCAAAGACAAAGAGTTACGAAGAAACCGGCAAATCTCTGTCCTATACCAAATGTGCGGCAGATCTTGTCGCCTTTAAGAAAGAAAAACCTTTTCTCAGGGAAGTAGACAGCATTGCACTGCAGCAGGCTCTGCGTCACCTGGATGCAGCTTTCCAAAACTTCTTCCGGGATAAAAAGGTCGGCTATCCCAAATTCAAATCCAGAAAACAGCACCATGATTCCTACAGCAGTGTATGTGTGAACAACAATATCCGATTGGAGCGTGGCACCCTTGTGCTGCCGAAAATCGGAAAGGTTCGCATCAAACAGCATCGCATCATACCGGAGGGATATGTATTAAAGTCCGTAACTGTAAGTAAAACGCCGACCGGTAAATACTTTGCCTCTGTTCTGTTTGAATACGAAGCGGATATTCAACCGGCAGAACCAGCAAATATCATCGGTCTGGATTTCTCCATGCACAATCTGTTTGTATCCTCGGAAGACGAAATCCAGGTGGACGAACAGTTTCTGCATTATTACCGGAAGGCACAGGACAAACTGGCAAGGCAGCAGCGTATTCTGTCGCACCGCAAAAAAGGAAGCCACCGATACGAAAAGCAGCGCAGGAAAGTTGCGCTGCTCCATGAGAAGATTGCCAATCAGCGTAAAGATTATCTCCACAAACAGTCCAGGCAGATAGCCAATGCCTACGATCTGGTTTGTGTGGAAGATCTGAATATGCAGGGCATGTCTCAAGCACTGAACTTCGGAAAGTCTGTCTCTGACAACGCCTGGGGCATGTTCCTTCGCTTTCTTGATTACAAATTAGCGGAACAGGGCAAAATGCTCGTAAAAGTGGACAAATGGTTCCCAAGCTCGAAAACATGCCACGAATGTGGCTACGTTCTTGAGGAACTGTCCTTGAGCACCCGAAACTGGGAGTGCCCTGTTTGCCATGCGGTTCATGATCGTGACAGGAACGCTGCGAAAAACATAAAAACCGAAGGAATGCGAATGGTATTCGCATAAATAAATATACCAACCGTAGGGCATACGGGGATAGCTCAGAGATACTGGAACCGTTCGGTTCCTTGACTGAGAAGCCTCCACTTCAAACTTCGTTAAGTGGTGGGAGCATGTCACATCTCCGATATTGTAGAGCGACATAATGTGCGGAATAAGGCAGAGCTGGATGAACTGGTAAACATTCTTGCATCTGCCATCGGCAGTTATACAAATCAGAGTAAGCTGACACGAATGTTCAAAAGTATAAAAGGAAAGACAATCAGTGACAAGACGATTAAAAACTATATTGACTATCTCATTGACTCCTTTCTGATCAGTAAAGCTGCAAGGTATGATATCAAAGGAAAGAAGTACATCGGTTCGCCTTCAAAGTATTATTTTGAGGATGTTGGGCTGAGAAATGCGCGCCTGGGTTTCCGTCAGGTGGAACAAACACATCTTATGGAGAACATTATCTATAATGAACTTCGGTTTCGCGGGTATCATGTGGATGTCGGGTTGGTAGAACATTACGAATCCACCAGCGAAGGGAAACGTTCGAAGAAACAGCTGGAAGTGGATTTTGTTGCCACAAGAGGGAGTGAGAAGTATTATATTCAATCTGCATTTGCGCTCCCGACAGCGGAGAAAGTGAATCAGGAACAACGCAGTCTTCTCAGTATTCCCGATTCCTTCCGAAAAATCATTGTTGTAGGTGACAATATCAAGGTGCGAAGAGATGAGAAAGGAATTATTACGGTTGGACTGCGGAACTTCCTGCTGGATGAAAACAGTTTGAGGCTGTAAGAAAATCATTTCCTGTCATTCATTGCAGTGTACCCCAAGAATTAGTGACCCCAGAAAACTTAAATTACCCTTTTTGAAAAAAGTGCGGATGTCCGCAAAATTTTCAATAGAAGGGTTATAATTTAGCCTAAGGTGTGGTATACTATATATTGAAAAAAATGCGGATATCCGCAAAAATTTCAATAGGAGGCTGATATGGAATACGAACGCAGGCAATATCTCGATGCGCTTATGAAAAAAAAGGACAACGGTCGTGTGAAGGTAATCACCGGACTGAGAAGGTGCGGGAAATCATATCTTCTCTTCAATCTGTTTTATGACAGACTGATTGAATCGGGTGTGGCGGGGGACCAGATCATTACCCTTGCCCTTGATGAGATCGACAATGCTAGATACAGGAATCCCTTTGAACTCAACAGCTATGTGAAGGAAAGGATAAAGGACAGAAAGAGACGTTACTATGTCTTTCTCGATGAGATACAGTTTGTATCCGCTGTACCAAATCCATATGTGGATGACCCGGAGGCCGAGCTAACCTTCATCGACGTGGTGCTTGGACTCATGAAGATTCCCAATGCGGATGTGTATGTCACGGGAAGCAATTCGAAGATGCTTTCTTCCGACATCCTCACCCAGTTCCGTGATCGCGCTGATGAGATAAGGGTTCACCCGCTCTCCTATGGCGAGTTTTATGAACACTACGACGGAGACAGGCGCAGTGCGTGGCGTGACTACTTCACCTATGGCGGCATGCCGCTTGTGTGGACGCTTGAAACCCATGAGGAAAGAAGTTCTTATCTGAAAAAACTGTTCTCACAGACCTACATCAAGGACGTGCTTGAGAGAAATGAGATAAAAAAGGATGCGGAGGTGCTGGAAATACTTCTGAACGTGCTTTCTTCATCGGTTGGATCGCTTACGAATCCTTCCAGAATCTCGAATACCTTTGGCACCGAGCGGAACATCCGGATTTCTCCGGGGACCATTGACAACTATATCGGTTTCTTCATGAATGCCTACCTGATAAATAAGGCGGAACGTTACGATGTGAAAGGACGGAAGTATATCAAGACCCCTGTCAAGTATTACTACACCGACCCTGGATTACGAAATGCCAGGCTTGGGTTCCGACAGATTGAGGAGACCCATCTGATGGAGAACGTTCTGTATAATGATTTAGTTCGCAGGGGATATAACGTTGATGTAGGTGTGGTGGAAGTCAACACCAGAGGAACCGATGGGAAGAATGTGAGAAAGCAGCTTGAGGTCGACTTTGTGGTCAACAGGGGAGATGAACGCAGTTATATACAGTCGGCGCTGTCCATTGACGATCCAGACAAGAGGGAACAGGAAATTGCATCTCTGGTACGCATTCCGGATTCCTTCAGGAAGATTGTGGTCGTAAAGGACTACATGAAACCATGGCGGGATGACAATGGCATCCAGTATGTAGGTGTTGAACAGTTTCTGTTGGATGAAGATTTCCTGGCCAGATAATGGTATTAAAATGAGAAAGTGAGGGATTCAATGCCCCACCAATTGACAGCCTGAGAAAGATGTAGTATCATCTATTTTAGTTGATACTACATCTTTCTTTTGCTTTTCAGGGAGGAAGCCATATGGACACGACCAAACGGCAGATTACGAAAATAGCGCGGGAAGCGAATAAACTGGTCATACGGACCATGAAGGACGATGGGATCGGATCCGGGGAAATGGATCTGATTCATCTGGTGCGGCACAATCCGGGCATTTCTCAGAAGGAGGCCTGCCTGCAGCTGAACATGGATAAGGGGGCGGTGGCCCGGCGGACCGCCAGTCTGGAGCAGAAAGGGTACCTGACGCGAAAGGAAAACCCGGCAGACGGCAGAAGTCAGCTTTTGTATGCCACGGAGAAAGCGGAATCCCTGAAAACCAGCAAGGCAGCTGTGGAGGCGGTGTTTTATGGGTGGCTGCTGGAGGGTCTGGAGGAAGCGGAGCAGGCGGCGTTTACGGAAACACTGCAGAAGCTTTACCTGCGCTCCAAGCAGGAAAGCCGCAGCGGATTCCCCCATGTCACAGCGCGGATCACCGGCGAGCCCGGTGGCTGCGGGGAGAATGGAGGCGAGGAAAATGCGTAAGGATCGCATCAGCTTTTATTTCCAAAAAGAAAAGTGGGTACTGCTGGTGGTTACGGTGACCGGCATTCTGTATAACGTGGGCCTGGTGGCAGGTCCCTGGTTTGAGGGACAGATGGTGCAGTGCCTCTGCGACATCATTGGAAGGAAGAAAGAGCCGGCACAGATGATTTTGCTGGCTGCGGCCTATGGCCTGACCATTCTTTTCGTCCAGTCTATGCGGTATCTCAAGCGTCTGTATGTCCGCAAGTTTGCCAATAACATCAGCAAAACCATGAAAATGACCCTCTTCTGGAATCTGCTGCACCGGAAAAGATCAGAGCAGGAAGAAGCCGGTGCCATGATGACGAAAATCATTTCCGACGCAGACGCCTGTGTGGAAGGGATGCGGAAATTTACCACCGAAGTGTTTGATACCGGGGTGGTGATGGCGGCATATCTGGTCATGCTTCTGCTTTATGACTGGAGGCTCACATTGCTTTCTATGGTGTTTCCGCCCATTGCCTTTCTTCTGGCGGAAAAGCTGAAAGTGACCGTCACAGAAAATGTGGCACGCAGCCGGGAAAGCAGTGCGCGGTTAAACGCGGATACGCTGGATCGCATTGCCAACGCACTGACTTATCGGGTATACGGGCAGGAAAGCAACCGGAATGCAGCCTACGAGGCGAGCCTGACCGATTATGAAAAAAAATCGGTCCGGGCCAACATTTGGGAAAACGCCATGCAGCCCATTTACAAGGTGATTTCCATGCTGGGCTCCATTCTCATCATCTGGTTCGGAGGAAAAAACGTGTTTGGCACCGGATGGGACCTGTGGAACATCGCGGCCTTCACAACCTTCTTTTCCTGCTATCAGAAATTGGCGACAAAAACCTCCAAGGCGGCGAAGCTCTTTAACGCCGTGCAGAAAGCCCAGGTCTCCTGGAAGCGGATCAAACCGTATCTGGGAACCGTGCCGGAGGAACCGGCGGAAAGCAACACTTCCAGGCTGCCGCTTTCCGTCCGCAATGTTGCCTTCGCCTATCCCGGACAGAAGCCGCTGTTTACGGATGTGTCCTTTCAGGCGGAGCCGGGGGACATGGTGGGGATTACCGGGGAAATCGCCTGCGGCAAATCGACCCTGGGCAAAATCTTCATTGGCGAACTGCCTTACCAGGGCCAGGTTTCTCTGGGAGACCGTGCTTTTTCCAATGATGGGCAGCAATATGAAACCTGCGTGGGCTATCTGGGGCATCAGCCGGAGCTGTTCAGCGGGACCATCGAGGAAAACATCTGCCTGGGGAAACCGGGGGACATCGGACCGGTGCTCCGTGCCGTCTGCATGGACCGGGAGGTGGAGGCTTTTCCGGAGGGAATTCATACCATCATCGGCAGCGGCGGCGTCCGCCTTTCCGGCGGCCAGCAGGCCAGAATTGCACTGGCCAGAACCCTGTACCACCCGAAGCCCCTTCTGGTGCTGGATGATCCTTTTGCGGCCGTAGATATGGAAACGGAAGCACAGATTTTTCGGAATCTGCGGTTTTGGGCGAAGGACAGCATTGTGTTGCTGATTTCCCACCGGCTGGCCATGTTCCCGCAGATGGAACAGGTGCTCTGGATGGAAGACGGCACGGTCACAGCCAGTACTCACGCCGAGCTGCTCCGGACCAGGGCGCAGTATCGCATGTTTGTGGAAGCGCAGAAAAAGGAGGTGAAACCAGATGAAAGATAATCCGTCCGCCGCAAAAATGATCGCCCATACGGTACGGAAACACCCGGGACAGAGTATTTTGCTCATTGTGGTCATTCTGCTTGCCGTGGTCTTTTCGCTGTTTCCGCCCCTGGTGCTGGAAAACATCGTGAACACCCTGGCCGAAGAAAAGCAAGTCCTCTTTTCCATGGCCATGGTGTACTTCCTGATCACCGCCGCCTCCGGCCTGCTGGATGTGGTGAAAGAGAGCCTGATCACCGCCTTCGGTCAGAAGGTGACGCACCAGATTCGTTCGGCCATGAGCGAGAAACTGAACCGCCTCCCGGCATCTTACTTCGTGGAGCGGGAGCCGGGCGTGACGGTTTCCCGTTTTGTCAATGACGTGAATACGGTGGAAAATCTGTTTACCACCGGGATTATCAGTATGGCGGCGGACCTGTGCAGGCTGCTGAGCATTCTGGTCATTATCTTTACCAGAAGTACCGGTCTGGGGCTGATTCTGGTGGTGGTGACGCCGCTGCTTTTCGCCATGACCCGGGAGTTCCAGAAACGCATGCTGAAGGCGCAGATGGAGAACCGGGTTGCCGTGGGCCGGACCAGCCAGCAGATTCCGGAGGCCCTGAAAAATATGCGGACCATTCGTGTGCTGCAGCAGGAGAACTATATGCTGCACCGTTACGGCGCCACTATCGAACAAAGCTTTCGCGCCCAGGAGCGTACCAACTTCTATGACTCCATTTATTCCCCGATCATCGTTTCGGTCAGCGCGCTGCTGGTGGGTGTCATGATGGCGGCTTCTGCCCAAAGCGGCACCGTGCAGGTGTTTTTCGGCATGTCGGTGGGAACTGCGGCAGCAGTGATTGCTTATGTGGGCAGCTTTTTCGGCCCGCTGGAAAGCATCGGCATGGAGATCCAGAACGTTCAGTCGGCGGTGGCCGGCGTGCAGCGGATCAACGAGTTTTTCCGGGAGCCGGAGGTGCACGCGGCGAGCGAGGGGAGTCACGAGCCCGAGGAGGTTCACGCAGCGATGGAGTTTCGGGATGTCTCCTTCCGGTATCGGGACGGGGATCCAGAGATTTTGTCCCGTTTCAATGAGACGGTGCGGGAAGGGGAAACCGTGGTTCTGACCGGACGCACCGGTGCAGGGAAAAGCACCCTTGTGAAGCTGGCAGCGGGGCTATATCTGCCGCAGCAGGGGACCGTCCGGGTGTTTGGCAGAACGCCGGATTCCATACCGGAAGAGGAAAAGCGCCGCTGGTTCGGTTATGTGGAGCAGCAGTTCCATTTGATTCCCGGTTCTGTGGCGGAGCAGGTGTCATTGGGCGATCCGCAGGTCTCGGAGGAACAGGTGCGGCAGGCCCTTGATCTGGTGGGCCTGGGTGAGACCGTAGACGGTCTTCCGGATGGCATCCATACGCCTTGTACGGAAACCATGTTTTCACAGGGGCAGTTCCAGCTTCTGGCCATTGCCAGGGCGGTGGTTTTGAATCCCCGGATCCTGCTGCTGGATGAAATCACGGCCAATCTGGATTCGGGCACGGAAGCCTTGGTATTGTCCGCCCTTCGGGCAGCTTCCCGGGACCGGACGGTGATTTCCGTGTCCCACCGGCTGTATGGGGGTGAAGAGAAGGAAGGGGTGCGGTTTTTGGAGTTGTGAATACATGCGAACTCATCCAAATCGAAGTGTTTTTTATGGAGGCAGCAGAGATGGAGTCAACCTTTTTTGCATTTTTCCCTTTGATTTGGATGAATTACCAACTGCTGGGCCAGATGAGTGCTTCTTTTTTTCTTTTGGCGTTTGTGTGCCTTGACATCGGGCCGCGGCCGGGGATAAAATAAAAAGATAAGTTGTGCGGAGGAAAGTGAACGGTAGGGGGAGACATGCTGACAACGACGAAAATAAAAAAACTGGCGAACAGCAGTGCATATCAGAAGGGCATGCAGATCCGGTATTCGAAGAAACGGATTTTGGATTTTCAGGTGGAGCGGAAGACGCAGTACAGCCGCCGGCGAGGCATTGGCAGCTGGGATCTGGTGACGGCACGGGTGCGGGGCAGCAACGGCGAGGTGTATGATGTGGAGCTGGAATATGCGGATGCGGAGGATTCTTTCCGGTCCTGCAGCTGTGACTGTCTGGCCTTCGAGAATTACGAAGGGCTTTGCAAGCACTGTGTGGCGGTGGCGCTCATGTATGCGGACTGGCAGGTGAAGCAGAAGCTGTACGGGGAAGAAGAGAACCCACCGGCTTCGTCTGTGCTTTTGTCTGGGTCCGCACCGCGTTGGCTGTCGGATGAAATGGATCTGGAAGCGGAGGATGACACGGAGGATTTCCGGAGGAACCCTGTGACCTCTGCCGGACCGATCCGGCAGGGGGAACCTGTAAAGCCGAGAGAAGCAACCAGCTCCTTCATGAAAGCGCTTCTGGAAAAGCAGACCCGGCGGCGGACAGCGCCGGTGACGGAGGCAAAGGTTCATGGCAAGGTCACGCTGGAACCAGCCCTGGAACTGCGGTTTCATCAGGACACGGTCACCTTCCGCCTGGGATCGGAAAAAATGTATGTAATGAAGGACATGGCCCAGTTCGCCATGGATGTGATGGCAGAGCGGGAGCATTCCTACGGCAAAAGCCTGTCGTTCACCCACAGCATGGACAGTTTCGCGCCGGAAAGCCTGGCGTTGGTGCAGTTCATTCTCCATCACTTTCAGACCATGACCGATTATCGGAGCCGGAACATGATGGAAATCGGGCAGGAAGCGGTCTGTTACATGCCTGCGCAGCGCAGTGTGCCTGTGACCGGTCAGGAACTGGAGGAACTGATCGACGCCTGCGGCAGCGGGCCGCTTCTGGTATGTATCGAGGACGAAACCGGCATGAGCGTGCAGCAGGCCTTCTATCTGACCGAAGGATGGCCTTCTCCTTTGCTGACGCTGCAGGGCGAGTACGAGGACGGCAGCAATGGGGAAGATTCGGACGATCTGACCGGGATCCGGGGCGAGACCGGGCAGCTGGTGGTGCGCCGGGGCAGCAGATACCTCTTCGCGTTTCAGGACGGTCGAATTTACAAAACCCCTCTCCGCGGCATTCACACCATCGAGGACTGGCTGCTTCAGCTGGCTCCTCGCCGCCGTTCATGGGCCCATGCGACCTACGTCCGCGGCGGCCGGAACGAAAGCCGGAAAAATGCCGATGCAGAAAAAAGAACGTTTTTCATCGAGCGCTCTGACGTACCTGCATTTTGCCGGGAACTGCTGCCGCAGCTGAAAAAAGTGTTCGATGTGCTCTGTGTGGATTTTGCGCCGGAAGAATATGTCGTACCTGCCGTAAAATTCCGCTTTTATCTGGATTCACCGGAGAAAGACATTGTCACCTGCCGCGCTGAAGCGGTTTACAATGACAGCGCCTATCCGCTGTACACCGGTGAAAATGCCGGTGTAGAGGCCATGGGCCAGCGAGACCTGATGGAGGAGCTTGCGGCTTCCCAGGTGATGAAGGGCCTGCTGCCGCTGGATGGGGGCCAGGGGCAGTGCATGGTCGCCGGGGATGAGGATCGGCTGTATGCGTTTCTCACCGAAGGTATTCCTTCCCTCCAAAATCTGGGCGCCGTATTTGTTTCCGACGCCTTGCGGCGGCTGGAGGTTCGACCGGCGCCGAAGGTTTCCGTGGGAGTGTCGCTGTCCGGAGATCTTCTGCAGCTTTCCATGGAGGCAGATGGATTTTCGCGCCAGGAGCTGGCAGAGATTCTCAGCCGGTATGACCGCCGCAAAAAATACCACCGGCTGAAAAATGGTGCGTTTGTGCAGATGGACGGAGAAGAGCTGGAGGCTCTGGCGGAGATGGAGCAGGGCCTTGGCCTGACGGAAAAGCAGCTGGCGAAGGAAGTGGTGGAGCTGCCGCGGTTCCGGGCGCTGTATCTGGACAGCCAGATGCGGGAAAAGGCTGCGCTCCCGGTGGAGCGGAGCCGGGATTTCCGTGCGCTGGTGCGAAACATGAAGACGATAGAAGATAATGACTTCGAAGTGCCGGAGAGCCTGAAGGGAGTGCTCCGCGGCTACCAGAAACGGGGCTTCCTGTGGCTGAAAACCCTGGCCTCCGGCGGCTTCGGCGGCATCCTGGCTGATGATATGGGCCTGGGCAAAACCCTGCAGGTCATCGCGTTTCTGCTGTCGGAGGCCGAGGGACAGGCGGTTGGCCAGGAATCCGCACACGCTGTTGGAAGGCCGAAGACGGCCCTGATCGTGTGCCCGGCTTCCCTGGTCTACAACTGGGAAAACGAGATACACCGTTTCGCACCCCAGCTGCCGGTGCAGGTGATCGCCGGCACCGCCGCCGAGCGGGCCGCGCTGCTGGAACCCCTGGCCGGGACAACCTCCGAGGCAACCGCTGAACCCCTGGCCGGAACAACCTCCGGCACGGGGCGGCCGCTGGTCCTGATTACCTCCTACGAACTGCTGCGGCGTGACATTGAACGATATCAAAACATCGACTTCAGCTGCCAGGTCATCGACGAGGCCCAGTATATCAAAAACCATGGAACCAAAGCAGCCCATGCGGTGAAGGCAGTGAAAGCCGGTTTTCGGATCGCCCTGACCGGAACGCCCATTGAAAACCGTCTCAGCGAACTGTGGAGCATTTTCGATTATCTCATGCCGGGCTTCCTGTATTCCTATGAGCAGTTTCGCAAACGGATCGAGAAACCTGTGATCAGCGGACAAGACGAGGCAGCCATGGCCATGCTCCAGAAGATGATTTCTCCATTCGTGCTGCGCCGTCTGAAAAAAGACGTGCTTCACGACCTGCCGGACAAAATCGAAGAAAACACCATGACCCGGCTGGAAGGTGAGCAGCGGGAACTGTATGAAGCTCAGGCCCAGGCCCTGAAGCTGACCTTGGAAAACCAGAGCGAAGAGGAGTTCCGCCAGTCAAAAATCACTGTGCTGTCCCAGCTGACTCGCCTGCGGCAGATCTGCTGCGACCCTTCACTGGTCTATGAGGGCTACCGGGGGCCGGCAGCCAAGGTGGATCTGTGCATGGAGATGGTGGAAAGCGGCATGGAGGGCGGCCACAAGATGCTGCTGTTTTCCCAGTTCACATCGATGCTGGAGATCCTGGAGACGCGGCTGCAGAATGCAGGAATTGCCTACTATAAGCTGACCGGCGCCACACCGAAGGAAGAACGGATCCGGCTGGTGGAAGCCTTTAACCGGGAAGGCAGCCAGGTTCCGGTTTTCCTGATCTCCCTGAAAGCGGGAGGCACAGGGCTGAACCTGACCGCAGCCGACATGGTGCTGCACTTCGACCCGTGGTGGAACCTGGCTGCCCAAAACCAGGCCACGGACCGCGCCCACCGCATCGGCCAGCGGAATGTGGTCAATGTGTACAAGCTGATTGCCAAAGACACCATCGAGGAAAATATCCTGCGCCTGCAGGAACGGAAAGCGCAGCTGGCAGACCAGGTTCTCAGCGGCGAAGGCATTTCCACCGGCAGCTTTAGCCGGGAAGAGCTGCTGGAAATTCTGGGTTAGCACGGTTATGACCGGGTTCGCATGGTCGCCGTTGCCGCTTTGCCCGGCCCGAAGCCGCTTTCCTCGGCCCGAAGCAGCCTGACACGGTTTGAAGCCGCTTTCCTCGGACCGAAGCCGCCGGACACGCGAAAATGATGGATTTGCGTCATTTCTGGTGTGCGCAAACAAAAAAGGACGCCAATCGATCCGTTTTGAGGCGATTGGCGTCCCGCTGGAGCAGATTTCACAGCACCAGGAGAAGTTGGTACATAAACTTAGGCAGCGCAGGACAAAAAATAGAAAAATATTCAAGTAAATAATTACTAAAAATGAAATAAACATGTTAATATTTATGTGAAAAGTAAGGAATAATCCGACAAATAAGCTGATACCTAGATGTTCTATACACGCCAAACGACCAAAAAACAGCCGATTGGCGTCCTTTTCTGCGTGCGGAGTTTTGATGGCGGCCGTTTCCCCGCACGGCAGCGGGGAAACGGCTGAAACGGATCGGATGAGATGATTTGAATTGGAGGGAAAAATGAAACTGAACATAGAAAAAGCGATTTTACATGCGCTGGATCCGGCGTCGGGTGCGCCGGTACTGAGTGCGGAGCCGATGGTATTGGATGAGGAAGTGAGGGAATTTCTGGAGGCACATTTCCTCAAGTGCCTGGAGAGCGACGAGGTACAGACGGCAAGGCTGCGGGAAGAAAGCGGCTTCGGACAGCGGATGCGGGTTTTGGGCCGCGCCGCCGGGCTGCCGGCGGCGGCCGGGGACGCCGGGGATATGACGGAGGCTTTCGGCGGCGACCTTGGGGGAGCCGGCGTGCCGGCGGCGGCTTTCGTGGACGAAAGCCGACATCTGGCGGAGCAGATCTTTCAGATCCTCAGCGGAAATCCGGAGGTGCCGGCAGGGGACCTGATCTGCATGCTCTGCCGCACCGGAAGCGAGACGGGCGCAAATGCCGGGCGGACATATTTTGCGGGGCTGAAAATGAATTATCACGACGGCTTCAGCCATTATTACCTCAATGGCAACCTGACGATTGTGGGCCAGCGGGTGCTGCTGCCGGGGACGGGACGGAAGCTGGAGGAGGCATTCCTGGTGGACCTGGAAACCCTGGACGTGCGGATTTTGGAGAAAAAGTACCTGATGATGGACGAGAGCCGGGAGGCGTATCTGTCGGCCCGGATTTTGGGGTGCACGCCGGAGATTTCGGAAAAGAGCAAGCTGATGGCGGTGAAGAAGGCCATGCAGAAGGCCAACAAAGAAGTCCTGGGCGACCGGAAGGTGGTGGAGCAGGAGCTGATGAGCCGGATGCACGGATATCTGGCAGAGGAAGAGGCGCCGGTGATCAGCGAGATGTGCCGGGAGGTGCTGCGGGATTATCCCCAGGTGACGGCCATGGTGGAGGAGCAGCTGGCGTCGGAAAACATCGATCCGGAGGCCACGGTGCAGGTGGGCGAGAAGACCATGAAGCGGTTTGAGAAGCAGTCGGTGAAGACGCCGGACGGCATCGAGGTAAAAATACCCGCTGACCTTTTTGCGGATCAGCGGGCCATGGAGTTTATTCAGAACCCGGACGGAACCATTTCGCTTCTGATTAAGAACGTGCTGCTGTAGACGGCCGCCCCTCCGCCCCGCCCGCCTCGAATTTCTCTCTGAAATGCGGAAAAACCAGCCCAGACCCCTTGAAAGAGCAGGCGAAAAATTGTATAATAGATAAAATATTTTGTTTAGATAATTCTTTGAGATACAGTGGAAAAGGAGACAGAAGAAATGGCATATTTTTTTGAAGAACCTTCGAGAACGTTTAATGAATACCTGCTGGTACCGGGTTACTCCAGCAAAGAGTGTCGTGTGGAAAACGTTTCTCTGAAGACGCCGGTGACAAAATTCAAGAAGGGTGAAGAACCTGCGATTACGATGAATATTCCATTGGTTTCTGCCATCATGCAGGCCGTTTCAGATGACAAGCTGGCGGTCGCTCTGGCGAAGGAAGGTGGAATTTCTTTTATTTTCGGATCACAGACCATCGAGAATCAGGCTGCCATGATCCGCAGAGTAAAAGCCCACAAGGCAGGTTTTGTGACCAGTGATTCCAACCTGCGGCCGGATCAGACCCTGGCCGATGTGCTGGAACTGAAGGCGCGCAAGGGACACGGAACCATCGCCATCACCGATGACGGTACGGCAGAAGGAAAGATCCTGGGTTTGGTGACCAGCCGGGATTACCGTGTCAGCAGAATGGATCCGTCCACCAAAATCAGCACTTTCATGACGCCGTTTGAAAAGCTGATCTACGGCAAGTCCGGCATCACTCTGAGCGAGGCCAACGACATCCTCTGGGACAACAAGCTGAACGCACTGCCGATCATTGACGACAATCAAAGACTGACCCACTTCGTGTTCCGTAAGGACTACGATACCCATAAATCCAACCCGAACGAACTGCTGGACAGCCATAAGCGCTACATCGTAGGCGCCGGTGTCAACACCCGTGACTACGAAGAAAGAATCCCTGCACTGGTAGAAGCCGGCGTGGACATTCTTTGCATCGACTCCTCCGAGGGCTACAGCGAATGGCAGTCTGACACCATCAAGTTCGTCCGCGAAAAGTACGGCGATTCCGTGAAGATCGGTGCCGGAAACGTGGTAGACGGCGAAGGCTTCCGCTACCTGGCAGATGCCGGCGCAGACTTCGTGAAGATCGGTATCGGCGGCGGCTCCATCTGTATCACCCGTGAACAGAAGGGTATCGGACGGGGACAGGCTACCGCGACCATCGAAGTGGCAAGAGAAAGAGACAAGTATTTCGAAGAAACTGGTATTTACGTGCCAATCTGCTCCGACGGCGGTATCGTATACGACCACCACATGACTCTGGCCCTGGCCATGGGTGCAGACTTCATCATGCTGGGCCGTTACTTTGCACGGTTCGATGAATCCCCGACCAACAAGCTGAATATCAACGGCAGCTATGTGAAAGAATACTGGGGTGAAGGCTCCAACCGCGCCCGCAACTGGCAGCGGTATGACCTGGGCGGCGATCCGCGCATGAAGTTCGAAGAAGGCGTGGACTCCTACGTGCCGTACGCAGGTTCTCTCCACGATAACGTGAACCTGTCCCTGACCAAGGTGAAATCCACCATGTGCAACTGCGGCGCCCTGTCCATCAAGGAACTGCAGCAGAAAGCCAAGCTGACCCTGGTTTCCGCAACCTCCATCGTGGAAGGCGGCGCCCACGACGTAATCCTGAAGGACACGTCCAATAATGTGATTAAATAACTCTGACAGCATCGAAGGAGAACTGACGAAACAATGAGAGAGAATATTATCGTTCTGGATTTCGGCGGCCAGTATAACCAGCTGATCGCCCGCCGGGTCCGCGAATGCAATGTGTACTGCGAGGTGCACCCATACACCCTTTCGCTGGACAAAATCCGCGAGATGGCACCGTCCGGCATCATTTTCACCGGCGGCCCCAACAGCGTGTACGGCGATGACTCCCCGCAGGCAGACCCTGAAATTTTCAAGCTGGGCATTCCCGTGCTGGGCATCTGCTATGGCGCGCAGCTGCTGGCTCACCAGATGGGCGGCGTGGTGGCCACCGCACCGGTCAGCGAATACGGCCGGACCGAAGTGACCATCGACGACCGCAGCGGACTGCTGGCCGGTCTGGGCCTGGGCGGTCCGGAAACCACCGGCTGCGGCACCGTGGGCAACACCATCATGTGGATGAGCCACACCGATTATATCAAAGAAGTACCTGCAGGCTTTCATGTGACGGCCCACACACCGGTCTGCCCGGTCGCCGCCATGGAAAATCCGTCGGCAGGGCTCTATGCGGTTCAGTTCCACCCGGAAGTCATGCACTCCGTGGAGGGATTTAAGATTTTACAGAACTTCGTGCTGAAGGTCTGCGGCTGCAGCGGCGACTGGAAAATGGACAGCTTCGTGGAGACTACCATCCGGGAAATCCGCGAAAAAGTGGGCGACGGCAAAGTGCTTTGCGCCCTGTCCGGCGGCGTGGATTCGTCGGTGGCTGCCGTACTGCTGTCCAAGGCAGTAGGCAAGCAGCTGACCTGCGTGTTCGTGGATCACGGCCTGCTCCGGAAGAATGAAGGCGACGAAGTGGAAGCCGTATTCGGACCGGAAGGCCCGTATGACATGAACTTTATCCGGGTCAATGCCCAGCAGCGTTTCTATGACAAGCTGGCTGGCGTCACCGAACCGGAAGCCAAGCGGAAGATCATCGGCGAGGAATTCATCCGCGTGTTTGAAGAGGAAGCCAAGAAAATCGGCGCCGTGGACTTCCTGGTGCAGGGCACCATCTATCCGGACGTGATCGAGTCCGGTCTGGGCAAGTCCGCTGTCATCAAGTCCCACCACAACGTGGGAGGTCTGCCGGACTATGTGGACTTCAAAGAAATCATCGAACCGCTGCGGATGCTGTTTAAAGATGAAGTGCGCCGTGCAGGTCTGGAACTGGGCATTCCGGAATACCTGGTATTCCGTCAGCCGTTCCCTGGTCCTGGTCTGGGTATCCGGATCATCGGCGAGGTTACCGAAGAAAAGGTAAAGATCGTACAGGACGCGGACTACATCTACCGGGAAGAAATCGCAAAGGCCGGTCTGGATAAGTCCATCAACCAGTACTTCGCCGCGCTGACCAACATGCGATCCGTCGGCGTCATGGGTGACTTCCGTACCTACGACTATGCCATCGCCCTCCGCGCCGTAACCACCAGCGATTTCATGACCGCTGAAGCAGCCCACCTGCCGTGGGATCTGATCGACCGGGTCACCACCCGCATCGTCAACGAAGTGGACCACGTGAACCGCGTATTCTACGACTGCACGGGCAAGCCGCCTGGAACGATCGAGTTTGAATAAAATCAAAAAACGAAACCCCTTGGAAATCCAGGGGGTTTGATTTATGAAGCAAAAGGTGAGCTAAAATGCGTGCAGTAAAAACTTATTCGTTTAAAATCGGAACGAAGATTCCGCTTCCTGAATGGCCGTCGATTGTGAACACATTTCTGAAAGAACAGAATCTGAACTATGATACCTTCCGCTACATTTTTGAAGCGTTTGCCGCAGAAAACCGCAAAAGCTTTTGCCGGGAATCAAATGTACAGAGCATTTCAGTTATTGCCTGTCACAAGAGGAGAAAACACGATATGCAGAACTGAATGACTCTGCCGAGCCGCTGATCAGGCATGCGGAGACATATTTTGAAAGGAATCTGCCTCCTGAAAAAATTTCAAAAGAAAAAGATCCGGCCAAGACAGCGTCCATACTGAAAAAGCTGTGCAAAAAATATGGCTACACCTATGCCGGATATGAGTATTACATGTATTTCATGCAGAAGAAAACTCCACGCGGAAACTATATTGTACTGGAAGCGGACACCGGGCCTTCCCATGAAGGAATTGGGATTCACGTCGGCTTCCAGGGCATTGGTTTTCATCATGAAATCTGTTATCAGGCCTATGAATGCCCGGATAAGAATGATCTGACCGAAAATCTGACCGGCTTTTTCGACACGCTGGCTGCCGCCGAAAAATCTGTTTTTGAAGAACTGGACAACCATTTTCCGCCGACCCCCGACTGGTTTCAGCCGGGTGACATACGTTGAATCATCCCTTCGCAAAATCTGTACTCCCGACGTTTCGAACGCGCCGGGAGTTTTTGTTTTGCGGGGTGCAGCATCCCTCCGGGGGAGAAACAGCCCACACAGTTGGGGGGAAAACAGCCCACACAGCGGCGCATTTGTACCTCACAGCCGGTTAGCCTAGCCAAATCCCCTCAAATTGGCCCCAAAAATCGCCAAAGAAGGGGGAACCCCCTTTGCAGATTAGCGTATATTTTATAGAAATAGACTAATAACTGGAAATTTTGGATGAAAATCCGATGAAAATCTCAAAAAAACTGCGAATTCAGGCAGCGTCTCCCCCTTCTTTTGAATTTTTTTGGGCCAAAAAAAGGGGGAATGCCCTCTCCGAACGGGAATGCCCTCTCCGAACGGGGGAATCGCCCGCAATGCACGGCCCCATGCCTCCGCAGCCCCGGCGGTCAACGGCCCCATGCCTCCGCAGCCCATGCCCTGCGGACTCGGATATGACACGACGGGGTCTGCCGGTGCAGATACACCCTGCAGTTGTCACCCGGTGGTCGATGTGCGTCGGATTTTACACTCTGCGGTTGTCAGAAAAATAAAATCTCCCGACGTTTTGAACGCGCCGGGAGTGTGGATTTTGCAAAGCGTTGAACCGCCGGAATCTAGAACCGCCGGAATTTAGAACCGCAGAGACAGGCAGGTCAGGCTGCCGTCGATTTTGCGGAATTCACCGGTATCCACCAGGATCACCGGATAGCCCAGATCTTCAATGATCTTCTGGGTCTTCGGATAGCCTTCCGGTACCAGCACGGTGCCGTTGATGTTCAGGCTGTTGATGGCGTACAGTTCTTCCGGTTCGATCACGAAACGGTTGAAATCCTTGAATGCCGGCATATCGTTCATCACTGCGGTCACCAGCATGTTGTTGTTTTCCAGATAGATGACGAAGTCCTTCAGGTGCAGACCTTCGGTGACAGGAACGGTGGAGGACGTGTAGCCGAACTTTGTAACGATTTCGTTGAATTGGCGGGCGGCTTCCTCGTTGGTACGGTCGGAGAGACCGATGTAGAAATGGTCGCCGACGCGCATCACATCGCCGCCTTCCATGGTGCCCGGCGCTTCGATGTGGAAAATCTGGTCTTCCGTGTAGAATTTGCGGATGGTGCTGATGATTTCATGCTTCTCACCGTTTCTGGATTCTCTGGCCGGGTTGGTGATGATGGCGCAGCGCTCCATAACGACGGCAGGGTCTTCCACGAAGCAGGAATCCGGGAATCTTTCGTCTGCTTCCAGGTCGGTCACGTCCAGGCCCAGACCCCGCAGGGTTTCCACATATTTATCGTGCTGTCTGACCGCGTTTTCGTAATCCGGTGTGCCTTCACAGAACTGTCCGGTGGAAATGCCGTCGATCAGCGCACGGCATGGTTTGCGTGTGATTGCTTTTGTAAACATTAGTGTTGCCTCCTTTGTCATTTCACTGATTTATCCTTACATGGTTTTCAGATTGTCTTTTGATATCGTTAGCATATTATAAATTTGGAGATTCGTCAAACGCATTATTATTATGGGTCGTGTCAAGTTGTTGTGGAGTTTTTTGTTGACAGCTCCAATGTATTTTTAG
>JBJFHL010000016.1:0-69096 GCA_051893555.1 Anaerovoracaceae bacterium | reverse complement strand
GGAAAGAGGGCCGCCGCTCTAACGGTTATTTTCCGTTAATGCGACAGCCCCTTTTAGAATAAATGAAGAAGTATAATATAGTCTGTTAAGCTCCATAGCCCAGTACCAGCTTCGGCAGGAACAGGGTCAGATTTGGAATATACGTAATGAGCAGTAATACTATAATCATGACGCCCAGACATGGAAGTAGATATTTTACCATCTTTTCGATCGGCGCATCACCGATTCTGGAAGCGATAAACAGGTTTACACCTACCGGAGGAGTACATAAACCGATAGTCAGGTTCACTACCATGATCAGACCGAAGTGCATAGGATCTACGCCCAGTGCAGTCACAGTCGGAAGCAGCACCGGTGTAAGCAGGATGATTGCCGCATAGGTTTCCATGAACATTCCGACAAACAGAAGGAAAATATTGATAATCAGCAGAATGATTACCGGACTGTCAGAAATGCTGGACAGTGCAGAAGCCAGCTGCTGCGGAATGCTTTCAATGGTCAGCAGTTTACCCAGTGCAGAAGCACAGGATACCAGAAGCATGATTGTACCTACTGTTTCCACAGAATGTCTGAAAATATTCGGCAGATCCTTCACGGTATATTCCTTATACACAAACAGGCTGATAAAAATAGCATATACACAGGCAATTACGGCGGCTTCTGTCGGTGTTACGATACCACCGTAGATTCCTCCCAGAATGATGACAGGAACCATCAGAGACCAGATACCTTCTTTGAATGCCTTTCCTACTGGAGGAATTTCGATTTCCGTACTGTTCTTATCCAGACCCCAGTGATTCTTCTTTGCCAGGAAAGTATTCAGACCAACCAGTCCGCCAGCAATCAGAATGCCAGGAATGATACCGCCCAGGAACAGGCCTGTGATGGAAACCTGCGCTGCTACACCATACAGGATCATTGCAACACTCGGCGGAATGATCGGACCCAGTGCGCCGGCAGTGGCTGCCATTGCACATGCATAGTTCTTGTCATATTTTTCCTTGATCATTTCAGGAATCGTGATGCCGCCAATGCAGGCAACGGTAGCAGTACCGGAACCGGCTACTGCAGCGAATACCATACTTGCAACAACAGTTACCGCGCCGAGAGCACCGGTCAGTCCTCCGATCAATGCACGGCACAGATTGATGAGACGTTTGGAAATACCGCCCTGCATCATCAGGTCTCCGGCAAGTACGAAGAACGGGATTGCAATCAGTGGGAAGGAGTCCAGTGAAGTGAAATAAACGTTGGTAATCATCGACATTGGTGCGTTGCTCAAGAACAGACAATACACCACGCTGGCTGCACCAAGGGAAATCATAATTGGCACGTTCAGGAACAGCATTACGATGAATAGTAAAATTAAAACTAATCCTGCCATTATTCTTCTTCGCCTCCTTTCGCTACACTCATATATTCTTCAAACTCTTCTTCTGCAGATTTTTCTTCAAGAATTTCCGGATGCTTTGCATACCGAACTGCAACCTGAATCAGACGAATTGCCATCAAAACATGTGCAATTGGAACGATACACTGGAAAATAACCATCGGCAGATGCGATGCCAGCGAAGTGGTACCTGCTGAATAAACATCCATTACCCAGAAGAAGCTGTAATATGCAACGATTACGCAATATGCAAAGAATATAATGACACTCAGCCATTTGATTCCTTTTCTGATGGCCTTTGGCCATACTTTTAATAAAATATCAACCTTGATCTGTATATCCCTGAAGGTTGCCCAGATTGCCGACAGATACGCCAGCCAGATAAGTCCGTATCTTGAGAATTCATCGATTTCGCCCCATGATGTGCCGAAGCAATATCTGGCAACAACCTGCACTGTAAGCATGACGAGCATGATTGCCATAAGGATGGTTCCCAGATTCAGTTCAATTCGGTTATACCATCTTTTTTCTTCCTGCAAGACCAAAACCTCCTTTTCTATCATTGATGTATTGATTCGTTTGTTTTATGGTTTTTATAATATGGTTTTGTATTCATGTAGAGATAATCTGCCCTACATATGAGAAATGGAAGAGTCATCGTTGAAAATGACTCTTCCGCAGTGTTAAAAAAGTGCTTTCGCTAAATTCTTAGCAAATCCTTAACGCTAATCAGATTAGCCAAAAATGCTTTCTTCAGACTTGCCTAATAATTCTAATACAGCATCCATAGTGCCTTCGCCGCAGGAATCATAGTTGTCGCTGAACAGCTTGTGAGCAGCTTCCTTGAACGGAGCTAATTCTTCATCCGTGAATTCCTTTACGGTTACGTTCATTTCAGACTGTAACTGCTGGATTGCATCGGTATCAGCCTGCTTTTCAGCAGCACGTGCGAATTCCAGATAATCTTCCATGCATTCATCAAAGATTGCCTGTAAATCTTCAGGCAGAGTGTTGTACCATGCCAGATTTACTGTCGGTAAGTGGAAGTGTGCAGTTGCTCTGATGATGGACAGGGAGTCTACAACTTCACCGAATCTGTCAGCTACATATAAGTTGGTAGCAGTCAGGGAACCATCTACAGTCTTCTGCTGGATTGCGGTGTATAATTCACCGTATGCAACCATTGTCGGGGATCCGCCTAAAGCTTCGATCAGACCCATCTGCATGTCAGTGGACATGGTTCTGATCTTCTTACCCTTTAAGTCGCTCGGGGAAGAGATAGGATCATCCGTTAAACCGATGGATAACCAACCCTTTACTAAGCCGCCGTATACCTTTACACCAGCTTTTTCCTGCAGCGGCTTGGTCCAATCCTGAGCCAGCTCACTGTCGAGAACAGTATAGATTTCATCCCAGTCACTGAAAACATATGGCATTTCGAATACTTTGTATTCAGGAATCGGGGTCAGACCGGAAAGGGCGTGGGTCGGAACCGGAACCATTTCTACTGTGCCGGCACGAACCAGTTCAGCCAGTTCGGTATCTCCGGAAGCCATTGTTCCGCCCGGGAAGATTTCAACTTCGATTCTTCCGCCGGACTTTTCTTCCAGAGTATCTGCTAAGTGCTGGAAGGACTGACCTGCTGCGGACTGTTCCGTCTGCAGATGTGCAATTCTGAAGGTGTAAGTTTCTCCGTCTCCGCCAGTCTGTTCTGCATCTCCGCCATTGTCGGAGCCGCCGCAACCGGTTAAAACGAAGGAGAAACTAAGTAACATTGCGATTGTTAATAATACCGCTAAAAATTTTTTCATGACTCTCTCCTTTTTCCTTTTCCTTAGATTTTGAGTGTCCCTACATCGTACGCACTCTGTAGAGCAATTACATTCTACTATAATAGCAAGCATCATGCCAAGTAACATAATTTGGTTTTTTTTCGTCACTTTCCTGCATTTTCAACCTTTTCTCATATGTGACACAATAGAAGTGTCATTTACACAAATGACACTTTCTTCACAGTTTTGACACATTCGTGTCAGAATGTCTCATTTTTTTGCTTAACGCGCAAAGGAAACGAACTGAATCTGCACAGTATTTCCTATGCACGTATTAACTAAAAACCTGATATAAATATGAAAGAAAGGCAAGTCATAACCATGACCTGCCCATTTTACATTCTTCTCTGTCCTTTTTATGAAATTGTCCACCCCATCCTGCTACTGCAGCTGCATCATCTGCGCTGCCGCCACGAAAATCGCCCCCAACAGATACTGCAGACCCACCAGCGGCAGGAACCAGCGGACCCACTTGGACCACGGGATCCTGGCCAGCGCCAGACCCGCCATGAAATAACCCGACGTCGGCGTCAGAATGTTGGAAATACCATCACCCAGCTGATACGCGATGATGGAAGTCTGCCTTGTCACACCCACCAGATCGCCCAGCGGCGCCAGAATCGGAATCGACACAGCAGCCTGCCCCGATCCGGACGGCACAATAAAGCTGAGAATACACTGAAATATGTACATGCCCAGTGCAGACACCATCCCCGGCAGCCGGTCCAGAACCATCGCCGCACTGTGAAGGATCGTATCCAGAATATTTCCGTCATACATGACCACCAGAATGCCCCGGGCGAAACCAACCACCAGCGCACCCGACGCAATGGCCGCCATGCCTGCACCCAGCACATTGGCATACCCGTTGAAACCCAGCCGACCGATGGACGCCACCACGAACGACATGCCCAGGAACAGCGCGCCGATCTCGTTCATATACCAGCCCTTCTCGATGACGCCCCAGATCAGCAGACCGATGGTCACCAGAAACACCAGCAGAATCGCCTTTTCCCGTCCGCCGAACGCCGGCAGCTCACGGAGATCGATCACATCCTCCCGGTGACGGTCCTCCTCATACATCAGCGACCGGTGCGGATCCTTTTTTACCCGCATGGCATACCGGAGAATCATCAAAATCGTCAGACTCACCATGGCCGCATACAGCGCGATCCGAAATCCCATGGCCAGACACAGCGAAACAAAGATCGGAATGAACGGAATCGTCTCCTCTGCCATGCCGAACACTGACCCGCACAGAGAGAAAAACAGCATCACCACCGGGATAATGACGATGGACTTGTCCTTCAGCGCCCGAATCAGCCGTCCCATGCCAGCCTCAATCGCCCGGGTCTCCTGCAGCACTGCCATGGCGCCGCCCACCAGAAAAATAAAGAAAATAGCGGCACCCGGCTCTTCTTTTCCATAAAGACACCCCCTTGTCCTCATTTCTTTTTTGCCATTCTATGCCGCCGGTCTCTGAAATATTCCCTCCTGCACTCCGCCCCTGCGCAAAATCCACTCTCCCCATTTTCTCAGAATGTCAGGGAACAGCCGAAAGTCCGGGTATAAAAAACTCCCGCAGAGCACCGAAGCATTCTGAGGGAGTCATTTCTTTTATTCGATATTCTGCACCTGCTCGCGGATCTTTTCGATCTCGCTCTTGATATCCAGCATATGGCCGGTGATGGTAATGTCGTTGGCCTTGCTGCCGATGGTATTGGCTTCCCGGTTCATCTCCTGCACCAGGAAATCCAGTTTCTTTCCATCCGGCTGGGTGCTCTTGGTGATGATATCCTTCATTTGGATCAGGTGGCTGTTCAGGCGGGTGATTTCTTCGTCGATGGCACATTTGTCTGCGAAAATTGCAGCTTCCACCAAAATCCGGTCTTCCGGCACCTGTACGCTGCTGCCGATCAGTTCTGTGATCCGGGCACGCAGTTTCTCGGTATACGCCACGGCAACCAGCGGTGCCCGCTCTGCGATTTTGTCCAGAATCGCCTTGATGTTTTCGCCCTTGGCGATCAGGTCTTCTGCCAGCTTCTGTCCTTCTACTGCCCGCATTTCTTCCAGGTTGGCTGCAGCCTGGGCGGTCGGAATCAGAATGGCTTTCGTAATCTCTTCTTCGTCTTCCACATCCGGGATCGCCTTCATCACATCCGGCAGGGACGCCAGAAACTGCAGGGATATGTCTCCGGATACGTCGAACTGATCCTGGAGCTGTTTCAGATTGTCAAAATACTGCTTGGCCAGCATTTCATTGAGCTTGATGTTCACATCGTTTTCGGTGATGTTTTCCACCAGAATGGAAACATCCACTTTTCCGCGGCGCAGTTTTTCCTTTACTGCGCTCTTCACCTTGTCCTCCGCAAAGGCATATCGTCTCGGCATCTTTACCGTAATGTCGGAATAGCGGTGGTTCACCGATTTGATCTCCACGATGATATTCCGCTTTCCGTCCGAATATTCGCCTCTTCCGAAGCCTGTCATACTTTTGATCATACCGTTTTCCTCGTTTCTTTTCTTCTGTTTTTTGCGTATGATTGCTTTCTACATTTTACATGAAACCACAGAAAATAGCAAGATATTCCGCCATTTTCCCCAGCCGCTTGTCCTTCCCGCCAGATTGTGCTATACTACTGAATATAATATTCAGAAAACTTACCAATACATACATCAGGAGGTCACCAAAAATGGTAAATCAGACAATGCAGCAGCTGGGCAGTTCTCCTTCTGTGATTCGTGAGCTTTTCGCTTACGGTCTGCAGCAGGCGAAAGTCATCGGCCCGGAAAACGTATTTGACTATACGCTGGGAAATCCCAGCATCCCCGCACCGGCCGCCGTCAACCAGGCGATCTGTGAGATTTTGCAGGATACAGACTCCATCGCCGTCCACGGCTACTCCATGGCAGGCGGTTTCGACGCAACCCGTCAGGCTATCGCAGACAACCTGAACCGCCGCTTCGGTACATCCATTCAGGCCCGCAATCTGTTTATCACCTGCGGTGCGGCACCTGCTCTGATCTCTGCCATCAAAGCACTGGCAGTAAACCCGGACAGCGAAATCATGGCAGTGGCACCGTACTTCCCGGAGTATAAACCTTTTGTTGAGAAAAACGGTGCGAAATTCGTGGTCGTCCCTGCGGACCGCCAGCAGTTCCAGATCAACCTGGCAGAAGTGGAGACCCGTATCACGGCAAACACCCAGGCCATCATCATCAACTCACCGAACAACCCGTCCGGCGTCGTCTATACGGAAGAAACGCTGCAGAAACTGGCTGCGATTCTTACTGCCAAGGGACAGGAATTCGGCCATCCGATCTACATCATTGCAGATGAGCCGTACCGTGAACTGGTCTACGGCGGCGTAAAGGTGCCGTTCATTCCGACCATCTATGACAATACCATCGTCTGCTATTCCTGGTCCAAGAGTCTGTCCCTGCCGGGCGAGCGTATCGGCTATGTCTGCGTACCGGACACCTGTGCCGATGGGGCTGATGTGCTGAACGCTGTGGCCGGTGCATCTCGAGCCAACGGACATGTCTGTGCACCGACCCTCCTGCAGAAGGTCATCGAACGGTGCGTAAACGAAATGCCGGATCTGGCGGCCTATGACGAAAACCGGACGCTGCTGTACGATTCCCTTACCGCCATGGGATACCGCTGCGCGAAACCGGACGGCGCCTTCTACCTCTTCGTGGAAGCTCCCAATGGCGACGGCCGCGCCTTCTCCCAGAAAGCCAAGTTGGAACACAATCTGCTGGTGGTTCCGGGGGAAGAATTCGAGTGCGACGGCTACATGCGCCTGTCCTACTGCGTGTCCAACGCCATGATCCGCCGCAGCCTGCCTGCCTTCCAGGCCATGATCGACAGCTATCGGAAATAACATTGAAAAAAAGCCGGGGTGTTTCCAACTCCCGGGATGCCCATCGGTTCAACCGGGCTGACGCAACGCGTTGGCCCGGTTTTTGTTTCGTGAAATAAGTCGACCCACCCATATTCCATATGTGATTCATCCAAATTATGTGATTCATCCAAATTATTTGATTCATCCAAATTGAAAGGAAAAACGCAAAAAAGGGTGAGTCCGTCTCCTCTTCATCTCCATCAAAATGAGGATTTCCAACAAAAATCCTCATTTTTTATACATTTTATGCCATTTATGTAACGAATTCTATTTTGTTATGCTGTTTCTTCTCCGGTTCACTCAACCTTTTTTGCGAAAAACACTTCGATTTGGATGAATCTGTTCTTATTTCTTTTCGTGAAAAAATCCACCGGCATCGGATAAAAAATTTTGCGGAGTACAGAAAATATGTTACAATAGTTTGTAGTTCACGAATGGAAAACATACTATGCGTATAGAAAGGATACAGAACAATGAACGAAAAAACAGTTTGGGAAATCTATGACGAAACACAGAAACAGGAAATGGAACAGACCTGCCGGTGGTACATGGACTGCCTGGATCAGGCTAAGACCGAGCGGGAAGCTGCCCGCCTTTCGGTGAAGCTGGCCCGGGAAGCCGGATACACCGACCTGGCAGAGGCCGTAAAGGACGGCAGGCAGCTGCAGGCCGGCGACAAGGTCTACGCCGTATATAATGAAAAAACCGTGATCCTGTATCACATCGGCACCGAAAACCTGGAAGCAGGCATGAACATTCTGGGGGCACACATCGACTCACCGCGTCTGGATGTGAAGCAAAATCCTCTCTATGAAGCCGACGGCTTCGCCTATCTGGATACCCACTACTACGGCGGAATCAAGAAGTACCAGTGGGTCACCATTCCTCTGGCCATCCACGGCGTAGTAGCCCGGAAAGATGGAAGAATCATTGAAGTAAATATCGGAGAAGCAGACACCGATCCGGTCTTCACCATCACCGACGTGCTGCCTCACCTGGGCGGTGCGCAAATGGAAAAGAAGGCCAGCGTGGTCATCGAAGGAGAAAAGCTGGATCTTCTCATCGGCAGCCGGCCGGCCGTCAAGGCAGAGGAAACCGTCAAGGCCAGTGATGCGGCCGATGCCGTCAAGGCAGAGGAAACCGCTGAGGCCGACGACGCCGCAAAGCAGAAGGAAGGCGTGAAAGCCGCCATCCTGCAGCTGCTGAAAGAAAAATACGACATGGAAGAAGACGACTTCCTCTCCGCCGAGCTGGAAATCGTACCGGCCGGAAGAGCAAGGGAACTGGGCCTGGACCGCAGCATGATCCTGGCCTATGGTCATGACGACCGCATCTGCGCCTTCACCTCCCTGAAAGCCATGCTGGAAATGGAAAATGTCCCGGCCAGAACCGCCTGCTGCATTCTGGTGGACAAGGAAGAAATCGGAAGCTGCGGTGCCAGCGGCATGCAGAGCCGGTATTTCGAAAACATGACGGCAGAAGTGCTGGCACTCTGCGGCCTGACCTCCTCCCTGTCCGTACGCCGCTGCCTGCAGAATTCCAAAATGCTGTCCTCCGACGTCAATGCAGCCTTTGACCCGCTGTACGCAGAAGTCTACGAAAAGAAAAACGCCGCCTTCTTCGGCAAAGGCCTGGTCTTCAGCAAATACACCGGTTCCCGCGGAAAGAGCGGTTCCAACGATGCCAACGCCGAGTACATGGCCCAGCTGCGAAAGGTTTTCGACGACAACCAGGCAGCATACCAGACCGCAGAACTGGGCCGGGTGGACGTGGGCGGCGGCGGCACCATCGCCTGGATCGCAGCGGTCTACGGTATGGAAGTCATCGACAGCGGCGTAGCCCTGCTCTGCATGCACGCCCCGATGGAAGTGGCCAGCAAAGCCGACGTCTACGAAGCAGTGAAAGGCTACAAAGCCTTCCTGAAAGACATGAAATAAATCAGAACATCACATAAAAGGAGTTACCATTTATGGCATACGACGGACTCGTCACCTGGGCCATGGTCCGGGAACTGCAGGAAACCATCCTGCTGGGAAAAATCGAAAAAGTCTACCAGCCGGAGGCCGATGAGCTGGTCATCCACATTCACACCAAAAAAGGAAACCGCAAGCTCTACGCCTCCTGCGGCTCCGCCCACGCCCGGGTCCACTTCATCACCGAAAACCCGGTCAATCCCCCTGCCCCGCTGGCCTTCTGCATGCTGCTCCGAAAGCACCTGCAGGGGGGCCGCATCATCGACATTCAGCAGCACGGCTCCGAGCGCGTCATCGAGATCAGCATCGAGACCCTCAACGAGCTGGGCTTTTCCGTGTCCAAAAAGCTGATCTTCGAAATCATGGGCAAACACAGCAACATCATCCTCACCGACATTTCCACCGGCAAAATCATCGACGCCATCAAACGGGTTTCCATCGATGCAAGCCGGGTACGGCAGATTTTGCCGGGCCTGATCTACCAGTATCCGCCGGCTCAGGACAAAACCCCGTTCAAAGACATCACCGATGAAGCCCTTTCGGCGCTGCCGGCGGACGGGAAGCCGATTCTCCGGGCAGTGGGCGGGATTTCTCCGGCATTTGCCGAGGAGCTGGCCCTCCGGGAGGACCGTGTTTCCTATTTCCACGGCGCAAAATCCGCAGTCCAGGCCCTTTCTCTCTCGCCCCGGGTGTATCTGGATGACGCAAGCACACCGCAGGAGTTCTACATCCTGCCCCTGACGGAGTACGAAGACAGCTGCCAGGTGCATACCTTCGACGATCTGAGCAGTGCCCTGGAGTTCTATTTTGATAAGAAAACCAGCTCCAACCGGGGGCGCCAGAAGGCCCACGACCTGACAAAATCCGTCACCGCGGCTCTGGACAAGATGTACCTGAAAAAGCAGCGCCTTTCGGAAGATATCCTGAAGGCCGAAAACTCGGAAGACCTGCGGCTTTTCGGCGAGCTGCTGACGGCCAACCTCCATCTGGTGAAGCCGGGCATGAAGTCGGTGGACGTGATCAACTACTATGACGGCAGCACCGTGACCATTCCGCTGGATGTGAAGCAGACGGCGGCCAGAAACGCCCAGCACTATTTCAAGAAATATGGGAAGGCGAAAACCGCCGTGAAGGAAAAGCAGATTCAGCTGACGGAAAACCAGGAGGAAATCGATTATCTGGAATCGGTCCTTTCCTATCTGGAAAACACCGATGATGTGAACGAAATCGAATCGCTCCGTTCCGAACTGGTGGAGACGGGCTACGTCCGCCGCCGCAAGCAGGCCGGCGGCTTCCGGGAAAAAAAATACAAGCCGGCGCCGTACAAATACACCCTCACCAGCGGGTACACCGTGCTGGTGGGCCGAAACAATAAAGAAAACGACTACCTGACCCTGAAGCTGGCAGGCAATAAGGACATGTGGCTGCATACCAAGGACATCCCCGGTTCCCACGTCATCGTCCAGTGCGGCGGCGCGGAGCTGTCGGAACAGGATATCTTCGAAGCCGCTGCCATCGCTGCCTACCACAGCAAAGCCAGGACCTCGGAAAACGTGCCGGTGGACTATGTGCCGGTACGGAACGTAAAGAAGCCGGCCGGTGCCAAACCGGGCATGGTGATTTTCACCGGCAACCGGACGGTCTGGGTCAATCCGGCCCTGCCAGGAGGTAAGCCATGAACGTGTCCCAATACGAAGCGTTGCTGAAAGCCCTGGAAACCGGCACCCTGTCGCAGGCTGCAGAAGAACTGGGTTACAGCCAGTCCGGTCTGACCCGTGCACTCAACGCGCTGGAAGAACAGTTCGGCTTTCGGATTTTGAAAAGAGATCGAAGCGGCGTGCAGCTCACCGCAGAAGGTCAGCTGCTGCTGCCCCACATCCGCACTGTCCTATACGACCAGTACCGTCTGGAGGAGTGTGTGAATGAAATCAACGGGCTGCGGGCCGGCCTCATTCGCATCGGCACCTTCAACAGCGTGTCGGCGCAGTGGCTGCCCGGCATCATCCGGTCCTTTCATGCAGACTATCCGGAGATCCGGTTTGAACTGCTCCACGGAACCAACGAACAGATTGAGGAATGGATCCGCAGCGGTCGCGTGGATATCGGATTTATCAAATATCCGCCGGACACGGAAATGGATTCGGACTTTCTGTACCGGGATCCCATCGTCAGCATCTTTGCCGCCGAGGATCCCCACGCAAGCCTGTCCAGCTTTTCGCTGTGCCAGTTGCCCGAACTTCCTTACATCGCCCTCAATGAAGGGGTCGATGATGAGATCACCGCCGTGCTGGAGGCCAATGGGATCCAGCCGGATACCCGCTTCATCGAAAGCGACGACCACGCTGTGGTGGCCATGGTGGAACAGGGGCTTGGAACCAGCCTCATGTCCATGATGATGATTCAGGGATTCTCTCGTCGAATTGCTGCAGTTCCTCTGGATCCGCCGGCCTGGCGGGATCTGGGCGTCGGCTTCCGCGACCGAAAGAGCCTGTCCGGCGCCGCCGCTGCCTTTCTGCAGTGCACCCGGCAGTGGCTTGCGGAAAACGGGTACTGTAAATAAGTTTGCACATGAAAAGGGTACCAAAAAAAGTTTGCACGCAAAAAGGGACGCCAAATGAGTCGTTTTGATCCAGTTGGCGTCCCGTATTATGTGATTGGCCTTTTATAATTTGTATAATTTTTCTTAAATTCCTGTTTATTACATTTATTCGTATTTGATTTGCACACGTATCTGTTATTATATGGAAATATATTCTATTTTATACTCTATTTGCAATTTTATTACTGTAATAGATTCCTATTTTGCTGCATACCTAGATGATCTATACACGCCACAGGGCCTAAAAATCAACCTTTGGCGTCCTTTTCGTGTTGCGCAGCATTGGCTCTTCTTTTTTTTTATTTTTTCCGTCCGATCAGCAGCTGGCCTTCCACGGTGATGGACTGCACTGCAGTCCAGTCTACCTTCGATTTATCCACCTGGAAGAGCAGCGGCGTCATGTGAATGAAAATATCCCGTTCTTCCGGCGTTACGGAAAAGGTCCGGGAAACCGTCTTATTCAGAACAGTTTCAAAATGCTTCGAAAAAACTGCTGCACCCTTCCGTTCTTTATACGCTTTGTGGTGGAGCTGGCCGCTGGCTGCCTCCCGAAGTTCTTTCACATGGTTCTCGCCAGGGATGACTTTGATCAGATACCCGTTAGAGGACAGAACACGCCGGAATTCTTCGTAGTTTGCTGACGTGAAGATATCCAGCAAAAAATCCACACTGCCGTCTCTCACAGGCAAATGTCCAATATCAGCCACCAGCCACTTGATTTCCGAGGCAGCGCCGCCGGCCTGATTGGCCGTTGCTGCTGCCAGCTGCACCGAGTCCCGCGACAGATCCACCCCATACAGATTCAGTCTGCAGCCGCCTTCCGGCTTTCCGGCCGCTTCCAGGCTGCAGCCGCCGCCAAATCGTGCCGCAATCTCCCGGGTGTAATACCCTTCGCCGCAGCCGGCATCCAGAAGGGTAAGCACCGGTCCGCCTCCCTCAAACGACTGTCGGTTGGTGTTCCGGTCGGTATGCCAGTCGGTGCCAACACTGCCGCATGTTTCCTGCAGGAAGCCGCAGATCTCCTCCAGAATATGGGCATACATGCCTTTTTCCAGGATCTGCTGCCGCTGCCGGAAGGATTCTTTCGAATATTCGTTCACTGGTTTTCCGCGGTAGAGGTTCACATATCCCTGCCGGGCAATATCAAAACTGTGCCGATTGGCGCAGGCCAAGGATCGGCCCTCTGCGGTCAGATCCAGCTGCCCTTCGCAGACCGGGCAGACCAGTACGCTGCCCGATTGCCGGTATCGTTCAAATTTACTCATATATTCAATCCCTGCTTTCTGGATGATAGTCCGTGAAATATCAATATTTTACCTCAAATTCGCCGAAAGAGCAAGGTTCACAGACCGTAAAAATCGAGAAGGTGCAGCATCTGCCCCCGGCAGATTCTGCACCTTCTCTTATTTCTTCGCTATATGGAAAAGTATGAGGTTCATTTCTTTATTCATGCTTGATGGCTTCCAGTGCCGGAATTTTCACTGCCTTATTGGCCGGATAGTAGCCGGACACCAGACCAACGAATACAGAAAACACGATGGCGAAGGCCATCAGCTGCAGCGGAATGACGGATACCCGGTTGATGCCTTCTCCGCCCAGTAGTGCCTGCAGGATCAGTTCACCGCTGATACCGCCGTCCATGTTTCCCATGGCCCCCATGGCAAACAGATTGATTACCACCGATAGCAGCAGGCTGATCACGCAGCCGATGACGCCGCCCATGAGCCCGATGGCGCCTGCTTCCATAAGAAACAGCAGGCGGATATCTCGCACATAGCAGCCCAGTGCTTTCATGATGCCGATCTCTCGGGTTCGCTCAGAGATGGACATGATCATGGTGTTGGTAATACCGATGGCAGCGACGAACAGAGAAATGGCACCCAGACCGCCCAGCATAAGCTGCACCTGACGGGCACTTTCCTCCATGCTCTCCCGCATGCTCTCCATGGAATAGGTACTGTAGCCCAGTCCTTTTATACTGCTCTCCACTTCTGACACCAGACTGATGTCGGATGCCTTCACCAGAATGGTGGAGTATGTAATCTTATTATCTTTCGCAGATGGAACTGCACCGCTGGTCTCTTTGATTTTCGCCATCAGGGCTTTCATGGAATCCACGCTCATCATCAGTCCCTCGGAGGTTTCCCAGCCTTTGCCGTAGTCCTCTTTGGTGATGCCCGTCACCTTCAGTTCCGTACGATATTTCTTTTCCGTGGTACCGTCGCTCATATCCACTTCCAGGGTGATCGGGGTCTTCATAGGGTCGAAGAACGGATCATCCGGCGGCAGCTCATTTCCCTGCTCGTCATAACCGACCCATCGGTCCACATAATTCCTGCCCTCCGGCAGCAGACTGTCATAAAAGTTGTACGCCAGGTACTGACCGGCAAGTACTTCTCCTGCGGTCTTTCCCGGTACCTTGCCGTCCAGCAGCGCATAGCCCATGGCTTCCATGGCTTCCGTATCCATGCCGACGATCTCCACCCAGTCGCAATAATACCGGTCATTGATGCCTGCCGTCATGCGAATGGGATATTCCAGATTGAGAGAAACCTTCGGCATGACGGCCTCCACGCCGTCCATAGCCCGGAAGCTTTCCACTGCCGCATCATCCAGCTTGACCTCTTCTCCGTTTCCCATGTCGCCGTATCCCTGATTCACTTCAATGATAGACAGATCGCCCATACTGGCCAGCATCTGATCCTGGGATTCCTTCATGCCGATACCGATGGAAACCATCACCACGATGGATGTACAGCCGATGAAAACCCCCAGCACCGTAAGGATCGTCCGACCTTTTCGGCGCTTCAGGTTATCGATGCACATTCTGCCTATGTCCGCCAGTCTCATTTCTTTCCCTCCGTGCTGCCGGTACCGGACGAAGCACCGTCTGTTCCGGTGGCCGTGCCGCCGGATGCGCCGGACGAACCGCCGGTCATGTCATCGTCCCAGCTATCCCACATGGCCGCTTCCTTTTTCAGTGCGGCGGCTTTTTTCCGCTTGCGGATGATGAAAATTGCTGCAAGAATGATAGCTGCCGCAATCCCCAGGATTACAGGCAGACTAGGGCCTGACTTCTCCGGCTCCTCCATGCCCGGATCCATCGGCTCCTCCATACCCGGATCATCATACACCATTTCCTCCACAGCCATGGTCACCGGAAATTCTCTGGTTTTGGTATCCCCGTTGGCATCTTCATATGTAACTTTAATGGTGAATTCAGCTTCGCCTGCTTCCAGTGCCGTGACAGAAAAGGCGATGGTTCCGCTCTTTCCCGGCTCCAGATTGCCGATATTCTGTACCGGCGTATAGGTGTCCACATTTCCTTCCAGTGCGGCTTCCACATTGAGAATGTCCGATTTGCCCTTATTCACATAGGACATGGTAATGCTGTTTTCTTCCCCTGCATAAACCATGACAGGCACCACCGGTCTTGCGATCTCAAACCGGTCTTTCTGGTAGACCGGCACGGTGATCTTCAGATCCGCCGAAGAAGCATTCCGCTTTTTATGATCCACATATTCATATTTAAAGCTGACGGAAACCGGCTGCGCACCGTTGGCTACGGTCTGCATTACCTTCATTGGCACGGTAACCGTCTTCTTGCCGCCTGCTTTCACTTTTTCGAAATAGAAGGTGTTGGTGGATCCGTTGATGGTAAAGCCCTCTCCGCCTTCCACGGTCACTACCACATTCTCCGCAGCCAGGCTGCTGCTGGTATTGACAAAATCAAAGCTCAGATCAAAGGCGGAACCTGCCGCCACGGAACCGCCGCCGTAATTGAAATGGGTGATGATCAGATTCGGTACCGGACTGTCAGTCACCGTTTCTTCCTCCTCCGGTTTTTTCTCTTCCGTTACTTTGGCAGGAATGCTGATCTTACCGCTGCTGCTGCCATCGACAGTCGCAACCCGATTAAAATATTCGAACCGAAGTTCCGCATCCAGATACTGACTGGAGCTGGTCACCTGCTCCATCGCCCGGACCAGAATGTCTACGCTCTCCGTCTTTCCCGGTGCGATGCTCTTCATCTGCAGGGTGGAACTGGCTCCCGGAAGCATCAGGCAGTCTGACGCCGTAAAGCTGATGACCGGATTGTTCATGGTGGTGGTCCCCACATTTTTCACATATACCGTGATGGTTCGCTCTTCCTTTGCCTTCATGGAGCTTGGCATCTCGTTCCGGCTCAGGATGGCTTTCGGCGCCGGGATCGGATCCGGATCCGACGGCTGTACCGGCTCGTAGGTCGGTTCTTCATATTCTTTGCATTCCGTGATCGGAATCTCGATCTCTTCATAATCCCCGTCAATGCCTACCATCAGCTTCAGGCTCCTTCCGCTGCCGGTATATTTCAGTCCGCTGACCGAAACATCCATGGTGAAAGTCTGTCCTTCCCCGGAAGTCACCGCTTTGTCTATTTTACCGCCGCTGAAGCTGTCCACCAGCCGCGTCACATCCACCAGGCCGTCATCCACGGTCTGCTTTCCGGTATGCTTCAGCTTGATACTCAGGTTTACGATCATATCCTTTGTGATATAGGATCTGTCTGCCGTATATCCCACAGCCACCAGCTGCCCGCCGCCTGCATTCTGTGCCCAGGCCGCACCGGTACCAGCCATAATCATGGTCATCAGCACTATCAGTATCAGATATATTGCAAAACACTTTCTTAAGCACTCTTTCATATTGCATTCTCCCCTCGGGTTCTTTTATCGCTGACGATTTCGCCGTCTACTAAGGTCACGATCCGGTCTGCGTATTCCGTCATTTCCGGGTCGTGGGACACCAGTACAATGGTCTGATGAAAGGTCCTTGCAAACCGGTGGATCATTTCCATGACCTCTTTGGTGGTCCTGGAATCCAGGTTGCCGGTCGGTTCATCGGCAAACACGATGTCCGGACGCGTGATAAACGCCCGGGCGATGCCTGCTCTCTGCTGCTGACCGCCGGACATTTGCCCCGGATAATGGTCCATCCGGTTGGCCAGCCCCACGCGGCACAGCATTTTTTTCGCTTCCAGTTCCCGCACCTCCTTCGGTACGCCGCGGAACATCAGCGGCATCGCCACATTCTCCACCGCTGTCAGTTCCGGAAGCAGATTATAGGACTGAAACACGAAGCCCACATGCTTCTGCCGGAAGGCCGCAAGGCCGTTTTCGTCCAGTCGGGATACAGGTACGCCCCCGATCAGCACCTGCCCCCGCGTCGGTTTCTCCAGACCCGCCAGCTGATTCAGCAGCGTACTCTTTCCGGAACCCGACGTACCGAAAATACAGCAGATTTCCCCTCGCATGATGGACAGATTGATGTCTTTCAGTGCCACGACACGCTCTTCACCCATGATGTATTCTTTTCTCAGCCGCCTGACCTGAATCACAGGCCGGTCACGATGACATGCTTGTTCCATGGTCCGTTCTCCCTTCTGCAACTTCAGTATAGCAAATCTTTCTTTCCCCATTCTTTCCGAAATCTTAAGATTTCTTAAGGTTCTGTTTTTCGGAGCAAAATCTCAAATTCCGTGCTGTATCCTCCCGCCGACGGTTCCAGCAGCCGGACGCTGCCTCCGTGGGCCTGGATGATCCTGCGGGTGATGGCCAGACCCAGACCGCTGCCTCCGCTGCCGCCCCGGGCTTCATCTCCCTTGATAAACGGTTCAAACAGCGTTTCCCGCATGGCAGGCGGAATGCCGCTTCCGTTGTCCGCCAGCACGATTCTGGCGCACGGAAGATCCCCGCTTCCCCGTTCCACCTCGCTGACGGAAGCCACCAGCACCGTTCCGAGGCTGTTGTGGCGCAGGGTATTATACAGAATATTATCCAGCGCCCTGCGCATCTGTCCGCTGTCGATCATGCAGTAGATGGCTTTCTCCTCCGGAATAAAGGCCCGCAGGGAAAAGCCGGATAATTCAATTTCATTATATCGGTCTGCCAGATACCCCCGCATGAATTCACAGACATCCGTTCTGCGGGTCTGCAGCGTAAAGGCCGGATGCTCCACCTTGCTGAATTCGTGGAAGGAATTGACCAGATCGGTCAGTTCCGCTGCCTTGGTGTCGATCAGCTGGAGATAGGTATCCATCTTGTCTTCCGGCACCTTGCCGTCCCGGATGGCCCGGGTATAGCCGGAAATTACCGTGATCGGCGTTTTCAGATCATGGGAAATATCCGCCAGCAGCTTCTGCCGCTCGCCGTCCATCTTCTGCCGCTGGGCTTCACTTTCTGCCAGCCGGTCTGCCATCCGATCGAAATTCTTTCCGATCTGCCGGATCTCCCACGGTCCTTTCAGATCCCCGGTCCTGGCATCACTGCCGGCGGCCAGACTTTCGATGGCACGGTTGAGCCGCACCAGCGGGGTCTTGATCTGCCGGTTGATCCACAGCAGGAAAAATCCCAGCACCAGCGCGTACATGGGCAGCAGCACCAGAAACAGCCGGTTGGCCTTGGCGCTCATATTGTAATAATCCTGATACTCCTTTACCCTCGACATTCCCACCAGGGTACGTCCGTTCTCCAGACTGCAGTGATAAAATTCGAACCCAGGCACCGTGTCCCCCCGGAGAAAAGAAACCTCGCCGGGTGTGTAGATTTTGCGCCCATCCCCGAAACCGCCGTCCACTACCTCCAGATCTTCATTGAGAATCATGACCAGTTCTTCATCCTCTTCATAAAGATATTTGGTGAAGATGTACTCTTTGTCTCCATCCGGCGTCAGGAACGGGGTGCAAACCACATAGGAATAGGCATCGTAATCCTGCATGCATTCCAGTTCTCCGGCGGTAAATCCCTTCTCCATGACTTCCGAAGAGCCGTATGCCAGCGTCCCGTCGCCGTTCAGCACGGCAAACGCTCCGCCTTTGCCCAGGTATTTTTCCACGGATACTTCCTCATAATTTCCCCCATTCAGGTCGTCGTTCTGCCGCAGATTGTCGTAGTCCGGGATCCGGCTCAGGTGGTCGTAATAGGCCTGGCTGATCTGGAACACGCAAACGGTCAGCACCAGCAGTGTGGCCGTAAACAGCAGAAATCCGCGGGCCAGCAGCACCACCAGCCTGCCCTTTTTTTCGTTATTCTTCAAATTTATATCCCACCCCTCTTACCGTGATGATATGTACCGGCCGCTTCGGGTCGTCCTCCAGTTTTTCCCGGATCCTGGAGATGTGCACCATGATGGTGTTTTCGTCACTCTCAAAATACTCACCGCTGACGGTTTCATACAGCTGGACTTTGGTGTAGATCCGGCCGGGGTTTCGCATCATCACCGACAAAATCTTGTATTCCATCGGTGTCAGAGGAATCGGGTTCTCTCTTTTGGTCAGGGTGTGGGCGGAAAGATCCAGACAGAAATCGCCGGCTTTCACCACTTCGGCGGCGCTTCCGGACCGCCGCAGCAGGGCTTTGACCCGAGCCACCACTTCCAGTGGGTTGAAGGGTTTCGTCATATAGTCGTCGGCGCCGATGTTCAGTCCCAGGATTTTATCGTGGTCCTGATCTCTGGCCGACAGAATCAGGATGGGCATCATGGTCTGCTCCCGCAGATGCCGGGTCAGATCCAGCCCGTTCATTTCCGGCATCATGATGTCCAGGATGGCCAGTGCCGGCCGCTGTGTCTGCACGATTTCCAGCGCTTGTCTTCCGTTTTCCGCACTGAGGATCTGGTAACCCTCGCTTTCCAGGTACAGCTTCAGTAAATCCCGGATGGCTGCGTCATCCTCTGCAATCAGTATTTTCTGCATGTTTTACCCCTTTCGTTCTTTTCATTTGACGCAGCCGCCCGGTATCTACACCGCCGGCCGCCTCTGTTCTAAATCAATTCAATGCGCCCGGCCTGCCGCCAGCCGTAGCCTCCCATCTCCTTCAGTTTCTCATGGAATTCCCGGCTTTTCAGAATTTCCAGAAACGCCTGCACCTGCGGCAGTTCCAGATCCTCCCGGTAAATGGCAAAGTCGTATTCCTCCGGTCCCACTTCGATGAAGTCCAGGCCCATGGCGCTGGCTGCCGACTGGACCCCCATGCCGGCATCGATCTCATCGGAGGCAACAAGGGCCGCCACCGCCATATGGGTGGCCGCTTCTTTCTCATAGCCGTCGATGTCCTCCGGCCGGATCCCGGCCTGTTTCAGCATATAGTCCAGCAAAACCCGAGTGCCTGCACCCCGCTGCCGGTTCACATACCTGACTCTGGTCAGATCTTCGATACCTTTGATACCCAACGGATTTCCCTTTTTCACCATGATGCCCTGCATCCGATCCACGCCCTTGATGAGAGCCATGGTACCTTCCGGAAAGATCTGCTTCAGGATGGCGATGTTGTACACGCCGTCTGCTTCGTTCAGCAGGTGTGTCGGCGCGATGGTGGTCTCTCTCCGCTGCAGGGCCATGAGCCCGCCCATGCTGCCCACATGGGTGCTGGACATGTGGAATCCGCCGTTTCCGGCGGCCATCCGGTCGCCGATCAGATCCAGAATCAGATCGTGGCTGCCGATGGACACCAGGGTGTTTTTGATTTCCTCCAGATCCTTGTACAGGCAGACTTCCACCGTCTCGCCGGCTTCGAAGCCCTCACTGTTCTGCGGGATCACGCAAAACCCGTCAGCCCGCACCAGGCTCATGGCGGCGCCGGCCCCTCTGGCCAGCGGCGCCGCCACCAGTTTATCTCCAACTTTTCCGATCTTCACCCGGACATATTCCCGATGTTTCAGGGAGGACACGATCCGGCGGGAGATTACTGCCTGGACAGTTCGGGATCCGACGCCTGAGCTGGTGGCGGCGACGGTGCCTGAGCCGGAGGCTGCGCCGTTGCCCGCTGCACCGGCTCCCGCCGCAGCAGCAGCGACGGCCGTATCACCGCCCAGTGCCCGCAGCACCGGCGTCACGAAGTTCTCAAAGGCCAGCCACGCGCTGACCGGATACCCCGGCAGCCCGATGACCGGCTTGCCGTCTGCTATGGCCAGAATTACCGGCTTTCCCGGCTTCATGGCCACCCCGTGAATGACCACCTGTCCGATTTCCCTCAAAACATGTACCGTATAGTCTTCCGTTCCTGCACTGGACCCGGCATTGATCAGCACCATGTCCTGGATTTCCAGCTGGCGAAGTACCGTTTCCTTTATTTTTTCATAATCGTCTTCTACGATGTCCAGCCGCTCCGGCACACCACCGGCTTCCTCCACCATGGCGGCAAACATGCCGGAATTGGAATCGATGATGTCTCCTTCCTTCGGCACGGCACTGGGTTTGATGATCTCAGTCCCCGTCGGCAAAATCCCCACCCTCGGTTTCCGGTACACTTCCACCTGCAGATTGCCGCTGGCCAGCAGCACGCCGATATCCACCGGCCGGATCACATGGCCGGTCTGCAGTATCATTTCGCCCACCGCAATATCTTCTCCGATGGGCCGCACGTGATTCCATCCCGGCACCGAAGCCCGGATTTCCACCGTCTCCTCATCGAGTTCCACCACGTCTTCCGCCATGATCACTGCGTCAAAAGGCGCTTTGATGGGATCCCCCGTATCGACGATTTTATAGTCCAGGCCCAGCTTCAGCCGTTTCGGCCGGCTCTCGTCCGCCCCCTTCGTATCCGCCGCCCGAACCGCAATCCCGTCCATGGCCGACGCATTAAACAGTGGTGAGCAGCATCTGGCGAATACCGGGCCTGCCGTCCGCCGCCCCAGGCTGTCGCAGGCGTCGATGACCTCCGTCTGCGGCTGCAGCATTCCCTCCTGCTGCATCGCCTCCATATATTTCGCCAGTGCTTCCTCCACCGGTGTGGTTTTCAAGTACAGGTTCCGCTTCATACACTTCCTCCTGAATTCTCCTGAATTTTTCTGCTGAATTGCCCGAGCTCTCGCTTTTTCCGTTCGGCTCTGCTTCTATTCTATCATGTTATATAGTGCAACGGGGGATTTTCTTCCAAAATTTTTCCCGCAGTTTTCTGCCCTGCGGTTTTCTTTCCCGCTGTTTTCTTTCCCGCTGTTTTCCAAAAACCGCGTTTTGTTTTCAAAAAGAAAACTTTTCGGCCTTTTAGGAAAACTTTCACGCCTGATTCAGTCTATGGGACACAAAACTTCAGAAAACCCACGTTTTATTCTGGTTTTTATTATATCATTATTATATATATTTACATAATATTCAATTATATTCCTTGCATAAAATGTAATGTTTTCTTTTTTCCTCGAAAAGTTTTCAAAAAGAAAACTTTTCAGCCTTTTTGGAAAACCGCGTTCGCCCGCAACGTCGAAAACCGCGCTGCCTCTTCCAAAATCCGCCGAATTGTGATACACTATTTTCCAGTACAATCATAAGGAGGCATCGCACCTTGAAATCATCCACAAAATCCGCACTGTTCGCCATGACCACCGTTTTTCTCTGGTCCTCGGCATTCCCCATCACCAAAATCGCCGCCCAGGCCTTCACACCCAACGCCCTGAGGCTGTTCCGCTGCACCCTGGCTGCAGTGATTTTGCTGGGAATCGGCTGCAAAAATCACCTCAGCAAACCAAAAAAGCCCGCCCACATTCTCCTATTTCTGCTGTCGGGCGGTCTTGGATTTACGCTGTATATGCTGTTTTTCAATACGGGCATGCTGACACTGAATTCTGCTGTGGCCAGCCTGATCATCGCCACCACACCGGTGCTGACGGCAGTGGGTGCCTCCGTTCTTTACCATGAAAAAATCCGTCCGGCGGGCTGGTGCGCCATCGCGGCAGCATTCGGCGGCGTGGCAATCCTGCTTTTGTCGGACATTGCAGTCAGCGGAAGCGGCACATCCGGCAGTGCCGGCAGCGGAAGCGGAATCACAGGAAATGAGATCACCATGGGCAGCGGCCTGCTGTTCATGATCGGTGCGGCCATCGTGTTCTGCGGGTATAACCTGCTGAACCGGAAGCTCCTTTCCATGGGCTACACGGCGGTGGAAACCGTCACATGGAGCATGGTCTGCGGAGCGCTGCTTCTCATGTTTTTCCTGCCCCAGACCCTGCCGCAGATCGGACAGGCCGCAGCATCCTGTCTTCCGGCTTTGGCGGCTGCCGTCTATCTGGGTGCCATGCCAAGCGCCACTGCTTACCTGCTGTGGAGCCGCGCCTTTTCTTTGGCGGAAAAGACCAGCGACGTGACCAACTACCAGTTCCTCACACCGCTCCTTTCCACTGCCATGGGTTTTGCCATGCTGGGCGAGGTTCCGTCCCTGTCCACCTTCGCCGGCGGTCTGGTCATCATCGCCAGCCTGGTGGTTTTCAGTAGAAAAGGCCGCTGAGTCCACACCGCGTGGAGCATCTACAGCAGATGCACATCCACCTGCGTGCCTTTCTGTATGCCCTCGTCGTTGACTTCCATGACGATGTAGCCGTCGGCCTGGCTCATGGTGCGGATCAGCCCCGACTTTCCCCAGACCGGGCTCACCAGCGGAAGACCCGTCATCGGATCCCGCTTCCGATCATCCACCGTCACCAGCTGCAGGGTTTTGCGCCCCGGCGACGCAGCCAGATTGACCGTCATGATGCCTGCCATTGCGGGCTTTTTTTCTGCCTCGGACATTCCCGTCAGGCGCTCCCACAGTCCGCCCACGATTTCACGGAACAAAATCAAAGCAGCCACCGGATGTCCGGGCAGGCCGATGAGTGCGGTTTTCTGCACTTCGTCGAAGCCCAGTATGGTCGGCTTCCCCGGCTTCACCGCCAGCCCGTGAGTCAGCACGCCGGAGGAAGCCAGATTTTTTATGATCTCTGCCGTGGCGTCCTTCTTCCCCTGGCTGCTGCCTCCCGACAGCACCACCAGGTCAGAGTCCGCCATGGCAGAAGCCGCCTTCGCCTCCAGCTCGGCGGCGTCATCACAGACAACCTCCATGCGGACCACCTGAAAGCCATACTCCAGTGCCTGGCCGTACAGACCGTAGGTATTCACATCCCGGACCTGCCCCGGCCCCGGTACCCGGTCCGGGGCCACAATCTCATCCCCGGTGGAAAGAATCGAGAGTTTCCATGGGCGGTAAACCAGCGCATCTGTCCTGCCTATGGCCGACAGAACACCCAGATCCGCCGGCCGGATCCGCCGGCCACGCTGCAGCACCTGCTGTCCTTCGGCCATGTCATCTCCGGCCATCACCATGTTCGCACCTGCGGAAACACTGCAGCTGACCGCCATCTGCAGGCAGGCCGGCACCGCCCCGGCTCCCGCACCGCCGCACGCCGCGGCGGCGCCCGCCTGCCCTCCGTCATGTCCGCTTTCATTCAGCCCGCTTCCATGAAGCGGGGTTCCGTTCAGCTCGCCGCCGTTCAGACCGCTTCCATGAAGCGGGGTCCCGAATCCTTCGCAGTATTCCACCATGACCATGGCATCTGCCCCCGCTGGCACCATGCCGCCGGTGGGCACATAGACGCATTCACCGGGTCCAACGGTCATTTCTGCCGCCTTGCCCATTTCCACTTCGCCGATGACTTTCAAAAAAACCGGAAGGCTTTCTGATGCTCCGCCGGTATCACTGCTCCGTACCGCATATCCGTCCACCGTGGAACGGTGGAACCCCGGCACCGGATCCTGGCAGAAGACGTCTTCTGCCAGGATCCGGCCCGGCAGTGACGTCAGAGGCACCCGCTCTGTTTCCATGGGCAGGCCGACCGTCTGGTCTGCGGTCTCTCCGACCTTCCGTGCCGCGGTCTCCCCGACCTCCTGTGCCGCAGGCTCTCCGATTTCGACCGTCCGTGCTGCGGTTTCCGGCCCGCAGCCTGCCGCATACCGCAGCAGCTTTTCCATGGCTTCTTCCAATGTATCAACCTTCCGTAATTCCACAGTATCTTCCTTTCTCCATGCGGTGCATCACATCACAAAGTTCTTTTTTCTGTTCCAGCTGGTGATTGACAATCAGCCAGGTAATGGGCCGCCGGGCCTGGATCTGGCGGATCAGATCCAAAATCACCGCTTCGCTGTCGGGATCCATGTTTGAGAGAGTCTCATCCATCATGACGAACTTCGGTCCGAAGACCATGGCACGCAGAAATGACAGCTTCTGCCGCTCGCCGCTGGACAGACTTCTGGCATACTGCTTCTTCTGTGCCAGCAGGCCCACCCGTTCCAGCAGCTGGTCCATTTCCTTTTCATCCGGCCGCTGCCCCCGCACTTTCAGCGGATACACCAGGTTGTCATAGACGCTGGCATGGAGCAGATAGGGCCGCTGGCTCATGAGGGTGATATCCTGAGGCGTCAGGCCTTCATAATCAATGGTGCCCCGGTCCGGCGTCAAAATGCCCATGATACACTTCAGCAAAATGGTTTTGCCGGACCCGTTGTGTCCCACGAGACCGTGTATTTTGCCCGGTGCCAGTTCCATCCGGTCGATCTGCAGGGTGAAATCACCCTCTGTTTTGGAGAGATCAGTTATTATCACGTTCCACCTCTTCTTTCTGCAGCAGATCACAGAGCCATTGAATGAGAAAAGCCATCACCAGCAGAATCATACCCAGGGCAATGCCCTCCGTAAAGATGCCCTGGCTCTTCAGCAGGGAAATGGCCGTGGTCATGGTCCGGGTTCGTCCTTTGATATTTCCGCCCACCAGCATGACGCTGCCCACCTCGCTGATGGAACGTCCGAAGGCCGTCACAATGCAGAAATAGATGTCATGGCGCATTTCTTTCAGAATGGTCCAGATGGTCTGCCATCTGCCGGCTCCCATAGTCAGGCAGAACTCCCGGATCTCCGGTGCTTTGCTCACTGCGTGCTGATGGACCATGCCGGTCATGATGGGCGTGATGATCAGAGCCTGCGCCACCACCATGCCTTTGATGGTGAACAGCCAGCCCAGAGATCCCAGCGGTCCCCGCCGCATGAGCAGCATATAGACCAGAAGGCCCGCCACCACCGGCGGCATCCCCATCAAGGTCCGGTTAATGCGGATCAGAAGCCGTTTCCCCGGGAAAGTAAATCGTTCCAGCAGAAGGCCGAAGACGATGCCCAGCAGGGAAGAAATCAGACAGGAACAGACCGCCATCTGAAAGGTCACCTTGATGGCGCTCAAAATGGCAGGATCTGTGAAACAGTCATGAAACCACTGCAGTATTCCGTTCATCTTCGTTCCTCCTTCCCACTTCATACAGCATCCAGGAAAACGGGCTGATGCAAAGCGCTGGCTTTTTTCGTTTCAGCAGCTGCCGAAGATTTCTCCCCGGCAGTTTCTGTCCAACGGGTGTCGACTCATCCAAATCGAAAGGAAAATTTCAAAAAAGGTTGAACTCTTCTCTCCTTCCTTTCCCTTCAAAGCAGGAATTTCCGTCGTAACCCCCTGTTTTTCATCCATTATTTGTACTAAATGTTATATTTATTGTATTTTCTTACTGTTTTTTCTTACACGCGCTCACATGCTCTCAACCTTTTTTGCAAAAAACGGTTTGATTTGGATGACTTCACATTCTCATCTTAAAGTTTATGCGTCTGTTCCCGCATTCGGTGTGAACAGAGCCTGTCCGTACTCTTCCACGCCGTATTCGCCGATCAGCTGCTGCACTTCATCGGAGCAGATCCACTCGATGAATGCATTGGCTGCTTCGTTGTTGACTTCCGGATACTTTTCCGGGTTCACTGCGATGACACCATACTGGTTCAGCAGGTCCTTCGCACCTTCGCAGACGATGTTCAGCTCGATACCCAGATCTGCGTCGTTCTTGAACTTGAGCCAGGTACCTCTGTCGGTGAGGCAGTAAGCCTTTTCTTCATCGGCCATGGTAATGGTAGCACCCATGCCCTGTCCGGATTCAATGTAGTTCGGATTGGTTGTCGGGTCCAGGTTAAATGCCGGCCACAGCTTCTTTTCCTTCTTATCTGTACCGGAATCATCGCCTCTGGACACGAACGGCATCTGGCTTGCAGAAATCGTAGACAGACAGGATCCCAGATCATCCCCGTAAGCACCTTCTGCTTCCGGGCCCACTACGACGAAATCGTTGTACATCACCGGGAAACGCTCCACGCCGAAGCCATTTTCAACGAATTCCTCTTCACTGGCTTTTGCGTGAACCAGCACGATATCCACGTCCCCGTTTTCACCCATTTTCAGGGCTTCACCGGTACCCACTGCAGTCCACTCCAGGGTCCAGCCGGTATCTTCCTTGAACAGCGGCGCCAGATAATCCAGCAGCCCGGTGTCCGCCGTACTGGTGGTGGTTGCCATGGTCAGGGTACCCTTGTCCGCTGCTGCGCCCTGGTCCTCTGCCGGCTCTTCATTTCCGCCGCAGGCAAACAGGCAGAAGCACATCATGACGATCAGTAATGCAGATAAAAACTTCTTCATCTTTCGTCCTCCTTTTCGAAAAAGGGTGCAATGAAAAAAGCTCCCGAAAGAGCCTGCAAAAAATAAGCGGAATAGCTAAACTGCTTATATTCTGTAGGATATCTTTTCAAACACGGAAGGCATTCTCTTTTCAAAAAACACCCATCGGTCTGCCGTCATAGCACAATCCGAACGCACTACACGGACCTTTGCCTTAGACGGTCAGACTCGAAATCCTTAGAAATATGTAATTATTTATCAGAGACTACCACGAGCCGGTCACCGACCCGGACAGGACCTCCCTTCAGAACTCTCGCAAACACACCCTCTGTGGGCATGATGCATTTTCCAACCGCCTGGGCGATGGCACAACCGTGATGGCATTCTTTGCCGATCTGGGTCAGCTCCAGCTCCACGTCCCCGATCTGAAACCGGGTTCCCAAAGGCAACCGGCGGAAATCCACACCGCTGACCACCAGATTTTCGCCGAAGTCTCCATCCTTCACACTGACGCCCAGTGCCTTGAATTCCTCTATTTTTTCATAGGACAGCAACGACACCTGCCGGTGCCATTTCCCGGCATGGGCATCGCCCTCCAGTCCCCAGTCCTCTACGCAGACTGCCTGGCCTACATTGGCTTTGGCCGTGCCTTTGGCCGGACTGGTGCAGACCGCCTTGATGATTCCTTCCATGCTTTTAACCTCCGATGCCTGACATGAGGCGTTCTTCCTTCTGCAGCAACTCCGCCGGCTCCCCGCCTGTTCCCGGGTCTTCGCACTCCGCTGTCTCCCCGCAAAATCCATGCTGCCGCGGCTTTTGGAAAATTCCCGTGCGAATGGATTTTGTCAGGGTTTCGTCATCTGCCCCGCTCCGCAAAAGGCTTCGCAGATCCACGCCCTCCGCATACTGCAGACAAGGCTTCAGCAATCCCTCCGACGTGAGACGCACCCGGTTGCAGCTTTCGCAGAACCGATGGGAAAGGGCACTGATAAAGCCCACCTTCCCGGCAAACCCCTGAAAATCGTAATAGACCGCCGGACCGTTGCCCCGCTTTTCAGAAGATTTCACGCCGGGTCCGTAAACCGCCTCCAGACGAGCCAAAATCTGATCCTGGCTGTACCCCGAAAAGTTCCGTCCCAGACCCAAAGGCATCATCTCAATGAATCGCACATCGATCCGCCGGTCCCGCGCCAGGGCGGCCAGCGCCTCCACCTCATCTTCGTTATAGTCTGCCAGTGTCACCGCATTAAGCTTCACCCGCAGTCCCGGCTGCCGGCAGCAGTCGTCCAGGGCCTGCAGAACCTGGGGCAGTGCAGCCTGTCCGGTGATTTCCGCATACCGATCCTCCCGCAGGGTATCCAGGCTGATGTTCACCGCGTCCAGCCCTGCATCCAGCAGTTCCGGCAGCAGGGCCGACAGCAGCAGCCCGTTGGTGGTCAGGCTGACCGTTTCCAGCCCCGGAAGTCTTTTCAGTTCCCGGATAAGAGACGGCAGCCCCTTTCGGACCAGGGGTTCTCCTCCTGTTATTTTAACATGTTTTATGCCGTTTGAACAGAATAATCCGGCCAGTCTGACAATTTCATCAAACCGCAGCACCGCATCATGGCCGCAGGACGGCACGCCGCAGGACGGCATGCAGTAGCGGCACCGCAGATTGCAGCGGTCTGTCACCGAGATTCGGATATAATCAATGTTTCGTTCAAACTGGTCTTTCATAGCATTTTCCTAAATAAAATTATCTTCAATCAGCCGGTCGATGGCGGCGGTATCCAGTTCCCCGTCCGGTCCGTCCATCGTCAAAAACAGATCACGACCTGCCAGAATCCCGGCAGCATGATAATCTCCCAGTCTTTCAACTGCTCCTTCCCGGTACGATGACATGCTGAACATCCCCAAATGCTCCAGGTACACCACCCGGCTGTCTGCAAGATAAATCGTAAAATCCGGGTAAATCGTTTTCCAACGCCCATCTGCGCCTTTGATCCGAAGCGGCTCCTCATACCCAAATCGAATCCCCCACGCATGAAGCCGCAGGGCAATGATGGCCTCTGACTTTGACCGTGTAAAAAATCCCAGGCCGGTATCGTGCTGCAGTTCTTCTCTCCGTTTCGGATTTTGGGAAGCAGGGATCGTTGTTTCTTCCGGTTTTCTATCCGTCGTCATTCCCGGCACTCCACCCTGCAAAATCTCCTCTGCCGTGTGGTATCGTGTTTCCAGCTTTTCCAACATCTTGAGATTTTCTTCAATCAGAGGAATCTTTTTCTTCGCATGATCCGCTTCCAGAAGATTTCGGAGCAAATCAGGATGTTTCCGCCAGCCGATGTAATGCTGACTGCTGTCGCCTTTCAGACTGTAATAATATCGTTTTTTGCCTTCCGTTGTTTTTTCATAGAGCCTGTATTGTTCAAAGTTTCTTTTCTTCTCTTCGTATTGCCGGAGAAGTCGGTTTAGCTTTTTCTTTTCTCTTGATATATATCCCATAAACTCCATTATTTTACACCTCCATATTTTGAAAATAACAGAAATGAAAAATAATGTAAAGTAAAATCTGGTCAAATCGATCCGGAATTTCGTATAATTTCTTGTTATAGACAAAATACGAAATAAAATAGACCTATTGTCTATTTTATTCGCTGGTTTGTCTATTTCTCGACAGAAACACGCCTGCCGAAGGCCACCCCGGCGGCCAGCGGGCACGTTTCCCCCGTCCGCTGCAGCAGACTGCACTCCGGGAAGCACTTTTTCCCGGTGATGGTCACTTCAAACTGCAGTTTTTCTCCATCCGGTCCGGTGATTTCCACCCGGTCGCCGATCTTCCAGCCGCAGACCCCTTTCAGTTCATAATCCGCATGGAACCGCTTCAGGCACAGGCCGTCCTCCGGTGCCTCTTCCCGCAGCCACCGGGCGGTTTCAGAATCAATAAAAGAGACCTCCCGCAGCGACCGCTCCGGCTTCCCCGCCGCATGTGCACTCCCGGATGCATGAGAACCTTCGGCCGCCTCGCTGCCGCACTCCCCGTCCCGGCCCAGCAGAATATCCAGTCCGTGATCCAGGGCCGGCAAAATGAAGCCCAGGTTTTCGCGGACAGCCTTCGGACTGCCGGGCAGATTGATGATCAGCGTGGCATTTCGAATTACCGAAACGCCGCGGGACAGCATGGCTTTCGGTGTAATTTCAAAGGATTTCGCCCGCATGTACTCGGCAATGCCCGGCGCATTCCGCGTCGCCACTTCCATGGTGGCCTCCGGTGTCCGGTCCCGTGGAGAAAATCCGGTGCCTCCGGTGGTCAGGATCAGATCAAGGCCATCTTCATCGCTCATGCGGATCAGAGCTTCCTTCAGCTGGTCCGGCTCGTCCGGCAGCAGCAGTTCCTCCACCACCTGATACCGGCTTTCACTGGAATCACCACTGCCCGCTTCCAGCATCTGACGGATGGCCGGACCGCTTTGATCCTCCCGCAGCCCCTGAGAGCCCTTGTCGCTCAGGGTGATGATACCCACTTTATATCTGTCATATCTGCCTGTCTTCATAGCTCTGCCTCCCTGGACGGATTCACGATATGTCCGCTCTTTCCGCCTTCCTTTTCTGCCAGGTAAATCTGTCCGATTTCCATGTTCTTATCCAGCGCCTTACACATGTCATAAACCGTCAAAAGCGCCGTGCTTACACCGGTCAGCGCCTCCATTTCCACACCGGTCTTCCCGTTGCACCGCACAGTGCAGGTGCAATGAATCTCCAGACGCTCCGGGTTCATCTCCCACTGAATGCTGCATCCGGTCAGCTGCAGGATATGGCACATGGGGATCAACTCCCAGGTTTTTTTCGCTCCCATGACCCCTGCCGTGGTGGCCACCGTCAGCACATCGCCCTTGGCCACCCGGCCTTCCTCGATGGCACGGTATACGACTTCCGAAAGCCGCATCTTCCCTCTGGCAATCGCCTGCCGCGCAGTGATGTCCTTCTCGCTCACGTCCACCATGCGGGCATTTCCTTTCTCATCAAAATGTGTAAACATCTTTTCGTTCTTCTCAAAATCTGTCGTCTTCATTTTTTCTCTCCGTTTCAATCAGGTGGTCCACGTCTGCGGTCAGCTTGCCGCAGGAAAAGCAGACACAGGCGGTCAGCTGGGCACAGTCCGCATCAAACATGGTCTTCAGATTCTCCAGGAATCCCTTCGGCCTCCGATTCCGCAGGATGAAACCATCCTCTTCCAGCGGCCATAAGTCGGTATCCATGCCGGGATTCCACCTGACCATGTCACGGCCGCCGACAATCAACCCCCGTACCATGGGCTGCCCGCACCATGGACATGGGTTCAGGTCTTCCTCCAGAATCTGCTGCAGCATCAGGTCAAGCAGATTCCAGCTTATGCCACTGGCCGGCCGCATGGAATCCGGAATGACGAAAACCTTCCCCTCCGCCTCCGGCGGCAGAGACCCCGGGCGAAAGGATTTTGCGGAGAAAACCACCAACTCCGCCAGCTCCGGGCATTCCCGGAGAAATTCTTCACAGGTACGGCAGCCGCCCTCGCCGAAACCGATCAGGATCGCAGTTTCATATCCTGCCGCATAAAACAGTTCCTTCAGCTGCAGCGCCTGGTCATGCCACAGATCGGAAACGAAGCCCGGCGGCTTGTCCGACTGGCCGCATCCCAGAAAGTCAATGAGAACGGTCCGATAAGAGGCCGTCATGCAGGAAATCGCAGACTGGACCGACGTGCTGGCCTGTCCGTCATCGGGCACCAGGATCACCCGGCGGCCCTTCTCATTTCCGTACTCGCCGTAGCTGATCTGATATCCCCTGTATAAAAACGTATTCATACTTTCATCCCCCTTTCGTCCGGCATGGTTTTGATATATTCTATGATACGCTGCATGATTTCATCGCCGGTTTTCCCCTCAGGCGTGCCGTTATGCAGCTCGTGGTACCCGCCGGGAATTTCCTCGAAGGTGAAGAAATCCGGATTCTGACGGGCCGCGAAACGGCGGCTTCCCTCGATCGCACAGATTTTGTCCAGGGTACCGTGAAGAAGCAAACACGGGATCTGCTGGGCACGGCCGTTGTCTTCCAGGGTACCGTTTTCCAGGGCCTGACCGATCAGATAGCCGTCGCAGGCGCAGAGCATGGAAACACGGGGATGGATCAGAGGATCCTGCAGATAAGGCAGTACGTACGCCGGATTTCCCAGTTCCTCCGGTCTGGCTGCCGCCCGGAAAGTCAGCGTCGGTGCCACCCGGGCCAGGGCTTTCACCGTATGATAGACAGGCTTTGGGATGGGATGAACCAGCCGCAGCCAGGGCGAAGTGATGACATAGGCCGACGGAAGATCGTTATATGTACCGCGGCACCGATAATCCAGCACCAGATTTCCGCCCATGCTGTGACCGTAGAGGATCAGCGGCAAGCCGGGATAGAATGCCTGCGCCGTTTCCATCAGCGCATCCATATCCTTCTGCACTTCCTGCCGGGGCGCGCAGTGCCCGCGCGCCCCCACCGACCGGCCATGGCCCCGCAGGTCCATGGAAACCACAGCGATACCGGCCCGGCCCAAGGCCTCCGCCATCCGCCGGAACCGTCCCGCATATTCTCCGATACCGTGGATCAAACAGACCACATGGGTCGGATTTTCGCATGGAAAATGATATCCCGTGACAGCGCCGCCCCGATCCTTCAGCTCAAAAAGTTCATACCTAGAATTTTCCATTTACAAAAACTCCCTAAACGACGACAGAAACTCCCTAAAATATTACATTTTTGAAAATTATTCTTTCTTTTGCCTGGATTCTGTTTTATGATGGTGCTGCACAGGAAAACCGGCACCAAAGAATTTAAAACCGGTCTATGCGCGGGCAGAGGCCGGCTGGCCGCCCGCCTCTGCCCGCGCATGAAAAAACAGAAAGAAGAGTTCCGCACGGAAAAGGACAGGGCAGCCTGCACAGGTGCCGGTTGGTCCACCCTTGTGCGCGTAATGACTATTTTCATCCCGGCCTTGTCCGGCCGGATCATTTCACCGATCAGAGGTTAACAGCGGGTGCGTATGCATATCCACATTCTTCACATAATACCCGTGGGACTGCCCTGGAATTCAGCCCTTTGGCCTCTTTCTTTCTGTTTTTTTCTTCGATGCGGTTTTCGCCGCCGACCTGTCTCCGGCCTTTGGTGCGGCTTTAGACGCCTTCGATCCGCCGGTGCTGCGGGAAGCCGTGGTGCTGCGGGAAGCCGCGGCATTTCGGGCGGCGCGGTTCTTTTCCACCCGCTCCTGATGCTGCTCCCGGTTGAGGCGTTTCCGGGTTTTCGGCTTCATGACCGAGAAGCCGAACCGACCCAGACTGTGTTTTTTCACGCCCAGATACTGGCCGTGGACATAGGTCAGCATACCCAGCTTTTCCAGGGGCATTCTGCCCTTCTCGTCAAATGCGGCTTCATCCACATGCACCGCCACGATCTCTGCCACGAACATATCGTGGGTCGGGTAGGAATGCACCTCTGTTACCTTACACTCCAGATTGACGGGAGATTCCCCGATCATAGGGCAGGAGACCTGCTCTGCAGGCTCCGGCGTCAGGTGCAGCTCCTGAAATTTATCCACATCACGGCCGGATTTCACCCCGCAGTAGTCCGTGGCAAAGGCCAGATCTTCCGTGGTCAGATTGATGACGTACTCACCGCTTTCCTCAATCAGATGATGGGAATGGCGGGACTTCCGGACGGACACATAGGTCAGCGGCGGATCGGAATTGATGATTCCGGTCCACGCGATGGTAATGATATTTTTCTCTTCCCCGCTGCCGCAGCTTACCATGACAGCCGGTACGGGGCACAGAAGGGTGCCCGGTTTCAGGGTTTTCTTTGCCATTTTCTTTTCTCACTTTCTGCCCTTTGTGCGGAATGTGGCCGCCTCGCGGCATGTTTCATCCGCAGGCTGCCCTCCATGCGGCACGGGCTATCGCAGCTTCTGCAGCACTGCCTCGAATTCCGGAGGCAGCGGCCGTTCAAATTCCATATATTCTCCGGTGCGGGGATGGACGAAGCCCAGCACCCGGGCATGGAGCAGCTGTCCGTCTTCGGTCAGCGGCTGTTTTTTCGGTCCGTAGACCATATCCCCCACCAGAGGATGATGGATGTATGCCATGTGCACCCGGATCTGATGCGTCCTTCCCGTTTCCAGCCGGGCCTCAATGAGGGTATACCGACCGAACCGCTCCAGCACCTTCCAGTGGGTCACCGCCCGTTTGGAATTCTGACTGGTGACCGCCATCCGCAGTCGATTCTTCGGATCCCTGCCGATGGGCGCGTCCACCATACCCGCATCCTCCGTCAGATTGTGATACACCAGTGCCGTGTAGCGGCGGGTGATGGAATGCTCCGCCAGCTGAGCGGACAGGGACTCGTGGGCCATGTTGTTCTTTGCGATCATCAGCAGTCCGCTGGTATCCTTATCGATACGGTGGACGATGCCGGGCCGGATGATCCCGTTGATGGAGGACAGCCGGTCACCGCAGTGATACAGGACAGCGTTGACCAGAGTGCCGGTGTAGTTTCCGGCGGCAGGGTGGACCACCATGCCCCGGGGTTTGTTGACCACCAGTACATCCTCATCTTCATAGACGATATCCAGGGGAATATTCTCCGGCTCCACCGAGAGATTCTCCGGCGGCGGCATGAGAAGATCCACCTGCTGACCGGAAGAAACCTTATATTTCTTCGAAGTGCAGACCTGACCGTCTACGGTCACATTTCCCTTTTCGATCAGCTTCTGGATATAGCTGCGGGAACTTTCCGCCAATAGCAAAGAAAGCACCCGGTCAATCCTGGTGCCGTTGCTTTCTTCCTCAATAAAAAATGTGTATTTTTCTGAATTCATGGGTTTTCCTTTTCCTCTGCAGGCCGGTCGAAAAGAAAGGTGTACAGCACCAGAATGAAACAGCCGACGCAGATGGCAATATCCGCCACATTGAATACCGGAAAGAACCGGAAATCAAACAGGTCTGTTACATATCCCAGCAGCACCCGGTCAATCAGGTTGCCTGCACCGCCGGAAATGATCAGGATCATGGACAGCAGCAGCGTCCAGTGACGCTGCAGGTGCTTCTCCATAAACCATACGGCGAAAAGCAGTGCAAAAAAGGTCACGATCTGCAGAAACAGGGACATGCCTTCAAAGAGATTGAAGGCTGCGCCGGTATTTCGTACATAGGTCAGATGAAACACATCCTCAATGACGGGGATGGATTCTCCCACATACATATGGCTTCTGACCACATACTTCACAAGCTGATCCACCAGCAGAATGCCCACAATGAGTACATATCTTGCTTTTTTCATTTACTCCGAAATTTCCCCTTTATTTGATATTCACAATGGTCTTCGTCAGATCCTGTACTTCCGGCTGCGGTTTCTTTTCCGTCACGACCCGGGTATCGCTGACCGGTCGTTCCTCCGTGACAGACGGACCTTCTTCGTTCATCTGCTGCAGTCCGGCGATGGATGCCGGAAGAAAATCCCCCTCTAATTCTTCAAACAGATCCGCACCCACGGAATCAACCCGCTCCAGTTCCATTTCCAGAATATGACGATATTTTTCACGCACCCGCTCCACACTTCTGCGCAGGCGGCTCTCTTCTTCCGTCAGCCGGCCGATGGATTCTCTGGCCTCTCTGGTGATCATGGCAGCCTCCAGTTCGGCATCTTTCAGGATCACCTGCGCCCGCCGTTCCGCACTGGCCGCAATATCATTCATCAGAGCCTTGGCTGCTTCCAGCGTTTCCAGAACCGAACCTTCGGTAGAAACGTGCCGGTCCACCTGTCCCTGGGCTTTTTCCAGTTCCAGTTTCAGCTGCCGGTTTTCCTTCAGCAGTTTTTCCATATCCAGAATGATCAAATCCAGAAAGTCATCGACTTCCTCTTCCTTATATCCTCTGACACCTCTGGAAAAAACTTTGTTTTCAATATCGGTTGGTGTAATCATCTCGGCATCGTCCCCCCTAAAGAATGATTCGAATCATCAGATTCGCAGCGATCTGCACCAGAAAGAAAGCCAGCATCACGGAAAAGTCGAACATGCCCGTATTGAATCGGCTCAAAAGCTGCCGGCACGGTGCCACCACCGGTTCCGTCAGCCGGATGCAGAATAAATTGATCTTTCCCAGCATCCCGTATGGATTCGGCTGGATCCAGCTGAAAATCACACGCAGAAGCATAAGAAACGTAAGCAGTTCCGCAAACCAGTATATGGCCTGCGCAAGTACATATTTCATAGTTTCGTATCCTCCGTTATCTCCATGGGCTCTTATTGGCTCCGAAATCAAAGCCGCCCCGGTCCTCCTGACTGGCTGCGATGTCCACGCTTTCCGGTGCAAAGATGAAAATGTTATTGGCAATCTTCTGCACGCTGCCGTTCAGGGCATAGGTCGCACCGCTGAGAAAGTCAAAGATTTTCTTTGCCGTTTCTGTCTCAATCTTTTCCAGATTGATGATGATCGGCCGACGGCCTTTCAGACCGTCTACCAGCTTCGGACATTCATCGAAGCTCTTCGGTTCGATGAGAACCAGTTTAAAGGCGTTGGTGCTTGCCACAGAGATGCGCCTTTCAATGGGAACCGCCTTGGCTGCGTCCGATGGCTTGCTGAATTCAGCCGGTGCCTTTCTTGCCGCCGCCCCTGCGAAGCTGCTGTCACGGGATCCTTCCCGCATCATTTTCTCCTTGGCAGCCTGCACTTCATCTTCCGTGAAGCCGTCTTCCTCCACCTCTTCAATGCCGATAAATTTCTTTAATGAATCAAATGCACTCATACAATCCTCCTCACACACCTGTGTTATTTTTTTGAATAATCTCTTGCACCGAAAATGGAAGTACCTACCCGGATCAGATTGGAGCCTTCCTCAATGGCGACCTCAAAATCGCCGGACATGCCCATGGACAGATATCTGAAATCCAGATTCGGGTGTGATATCTTCCCGAACTGATCATACTGCTTCTTTACCGCTGCAAAGTATATCCTTGCATCTTCCGGATTTTCTTCAAATGGTGCGATGCACATGAGTCCCCGGATCCGCACATGCGGACAGGTGTCCAGAATATCGTGAAGCAGCTGCTCTGTCTCCTCCGTCGTAATACCGAACTTGCTCTCTTCTCTGGCGGAGTTGACCTGTATCAGAATATCCATGGTCAGACCGTGCTGCGCCGCCCGCTTGTCGATCTCCTGGGCCAGATGAAGGGAATCCACCGAATGAATCATGGAAACCTTATCGATGATGTACTTCACCTTATTGGTCTGCAGATGACCGATCAGGTGCCAGCGCACTGGCTTCACATGGTCATATTTGTCCATGATCTCCTGCACCTTGTTCTCGCCGATATCGGTGATGCCGCAGTCGATGGCCTCGTTGATTTCTTCCACGGTATGCAGCTTGGTCACAGCCACCAGAAGTACATCGTCTCCGCTGCGTCCGCTGCGGACCGCTGCCGCGTCCTTCAGACTTCTGATATGTTCTATGTTCTCTCTGATAGACATTATAAGATCACTCCTCTTTTTCAGCCTCCGCGTCCTTCTCTGCCTTTTCCGCTTTCTTTTCCGCCTGAGGCCGTAATATTTCATCGTAATTGCTTACGGTTTCTGTCGTTTTTCCCTCTGCATCGTAGAAATAGTTTTTCTCCACCACAGTGATGTTTCCATTTTGATCCAGAATCTGAACCGGTGTGAAGTTGTAGTTTCCCAGCTTGTCCACCACATAGACACCCTTCTGCCCGTCTTCTTCCACGATGCTGTCCGTTTCCAGCAGAATCCCGCTGGTATTGGCTGTGATCAGACCGCATTTCCGGATCCGGTACCGGTCAAAATCCTGGTAGTACCGGTTGCAGGACAGGATCACTCTGGTCACATCGCCCTGTTTTTTTATCTCCTGTACCTGCATTTCAATGCAGGTGCTTTCTTCGCTGTCACTTCCATCCTCAAAATCCACCGTCACGGTACTGCCTTCGCTGCATCGTTCTGCGGTCTGCGGACTGATCCAGCACACCAGATACCACTGCTGGTTGTCCACGATTTTGAAGATCACATCGCCTGCAGCAGCGTCATTCTCCGCTGCTTTCTGCACCTTGTTTTCCTCGCTTCCGCGGATCTGTTCCAGTACGCTCACCTTCAGACTGTCCATGTTCTCCGGCGTATACATGCTTTCCAGTCCGTCATAATAGTAACTGACGATACCCCGCATATCGGAATAGCAGGCGGTCTGTCCCACATCCACAATGCGGGCGCTGGTCCGCATCAGCTTTCCCCGGCGGATGACCCGGTTCACGGCGCCGCCGAAAGGCGCGGTATATGTCTTCTCCGTCCGGACAAAAAGGCAGTCGGTCTCTTCTTTGATCTGCAGCGTGCCGTATTCCGCACTGTAGGTCTCCACAAAAATGTCGGAAACCTGCGGAACCACATAAATCACCACATAGAGTACTGCCAGGATCAGCAGAAACAGGAATATGGTACGTTTGGTTCCTTTGGTTGTTCGCTTCTTTTCCATAATAAATATTTTACCACGAAATACCCAATTATGGCAACTGTTCTCCGGACATAATTTTATCCAGTATTTTCTTTTCGTCCTTGGTCAGCTTCTTCTCTTCCTGCAGCCATTTTTCCAGCAGATCCGGCCGCCGGTCCCGGGTCAGGGTCAGTGCATTTTCGTACTGCCACAGGTGGATCAGCTTGTGATTTCCATTAAACAGCACCTCCGGCACGCTCATGCCGGCATACTCCCGGGGCTTGGTATACTGGTCGCATTCCAGCAGCCCGGAATAGATGGATTCGTCGGTGGCAGACTCCTGTGTTCCCAGCACGCCGGGGATAAACCGGCTCACCGCATCGATCAGCACCATGGCAGGCAGTTCTCCGCCGGTGAGGATATAGTCGCCGATGGAAACCTCCTCCATGTCCCAGTAATCCAGGACTCTCTGGTCCACGCCTTCATAGTGGCCGCAGAGAATGACCATTTCCTCCTCCGCTGCCAGACTTTCTATGGTCTTCTGATCCAGCATCTTGCCCCGCGGCGACATATACAGGATCTTTTTCTTCTTCACTTCTTCCTCCGGACCGATGGACCGAAGCGCGCCGAAAATGGGATCTGCCAGCATGACCATGCCTACACCGCCGCCAAAGGGCGTATCGTCTGCCTTGTTATGCTTGTCATTGCTGAAGTCCCGGATCTGAATCAGATTGATATCTAAAATTCCTTTTTCCCCGGCCCGGCCCAGAATGCTGGCTTCCGTCACCGGCGTAAACATCTCGGGGAAAAGTGTGAGAATATGGATTTTCATACCTTTGCCTGCCTATTCCATCATGCCCGGAATCAGCGCCACGCGGATGGATTTCTCGCCGATATTGACATCCTTCACAAAATCAGCCACGGCAGGAATCAGCACTTCCCGCCCGTCCGGGGTCTTCACCTGGTAGATATCCTGAGCCGTATTCTGCAGCACATCGGTCACCACGCCGATTTCCTGCGCAGCTTCGCCTTCACCGCTTTCCGCATCATATACCGTGCACCCGATCAGGTCCCGCACATAAAATGTATCTTCCGGCAGTTCCTTCAGGTCTGCTTCTGTGATCAACACGTCACTTTCTTTCAGCGCCTCGGCAGCATTCCTGTCGTCCACACCTTTCAGCTTTAGGATAACCATGTCCTTCTGATAGCGGACTTTTTCGATCTTGTAGACCTGGCCTTTTCCCTTTCGCTCCACGATGATCTGCTCCAGTTCTTCGAACCGCTCCTTGCGGTCGGAATAGTGATACACCTTCACCTCGCCGCGAAGGGCCACCGCGTTGACGATTTTTCCGATTTTGATTTTTTCCATACTGTTTCGTTCTGCTCCTTCAAAATAGCAAAGCAGGCACATATCTTACTTCCGTTCCAACTTCCGTAAAGCTATGTGCCTGATTTTTTCCTGCAATCTGAGACCGGTGCAGCCGCTGCTCCTTATTCCTCTTCGGCTTCGGCAGCTTCCTGCTCCTTCACGATCTCTACTGTCACTTTTTTATTCTCTCTGGTTGCGGCAGCCTTAACAACGACACGAAGCGCCTTCGCAATTCTGCCCTGTTTGCCGATTACCTTACCCATATCATCAGGGTCAACCTTCAGTTCGATCACGGTTCCCTGGCGGCTGGCGGTCTCTGTCACCACCACGTTTTCGGGTTTGTCCACCAGTGACTTCGCAATTGCTTCAACCAATTTAGTCATTCGTTTTCACCGCTTCCTTATACTTGATACTTGGTTCTTCTGCTTCCGGATTATTCAATGATGCCGGATTTCTTGAACAGTACCTTTACAGTATCAGTCGGCTGCGCACCGTCTTCCAGCCACTTCTTGGCCTTTTCTTCGTCGATCTTGATCACCTTTGGTTCCTTCATCGGATCATAGTAACCGATTTCTTCGATGAACTTACCGTCTCTCGGTGCTCTGGAATCTGCCACTACTACTCTGTAGAAAGGTTTCTTGTGTGCGCCCATTCTTCTTAATCTGATCTTTACCATTTTTAATTTCCTCCTTAAAATAGACCTTTAAATTTCTTATTTTTCTTCATGAAGTTCGGATTGTTAAACTGCTTCATCAGTTTTTTCGCGTCTTCATATTTTTTGATTAAACTGTTGATTTTGCTCACCGGCTGACCGCAGCCTGCGGAGATCCGCTTTCTTCGGCTGGCATTAAGAATGGATGGATTTCTCCGTTCTTCCAGTGTCATGGACTGGATGATGGCTTCCATCTGACGGAATTCCTTCTCACTCTTCTCGATGTCTGCATCGCTGACGGCTCTGCTGTTCATGCCCGGAAGCATTTCCAGCATCTTGCCGATGCCGCCCATATTTCTGACTTCGCCCATCTGGTCCAGAAAATCCTCGAGGGTAAACTCGTTCTTTTTCAGCTTCTTTTCCAGCTTGGCGGCTTTCGCCTCGTCAAAACTTTCCTGGGCTTTTTCTATTAATGAAAGCATGTCTCCCATTCCAAGGATTCTGCTTGCCATTCGTTCCGGATGGAACGGTTCCAGGGCGTCCATTTTTTCGCCCATACCCATGAACTTGATGGGTCGTCCCGTTACCTTCTTCGCAGACAGTGCAGCACCGCCTCTGGAGTCACCGTCCATCTTGGTCATGATGATGCCGTCGATGCCCAGACGTTCATTGAAGCCTTCCGCTGCGTTGACCGCGTCCTGACCGGTCAGGGCGTCCACCACCAGGAGTATTTCATGGGGTTTGACGGCCTTCTTCACACGCACCAGTTCTTCCATCAGTGCATCATCAATCTGCAGACGACCTGCCGTATCGACGATCAGCACGTCGAAGCCTTTTCTCTGGGCTTCTTTCACAGCTGCCAGGGCGATGTCCTCTGCGACCCGGCTCTCCCGGTCGGTGTAGACCGGCACATCCACGCTCTTTCCTACCACTTCCAGCTGGTCAATGGCCGCCGGACGGTAGATGTCGCAGGCGCAGAGCATCGGCTTCTTGCCGTTCTTTTTCAGCCAGGCTGCCAGCTTGCCGCAGGTGGTGGTCTTACCGGTACCCTGCAGACCCACCATCAGCAGGACGGTAAATCCGCTGGGTGAATAGGTCAGCTTGCTGCCGGTGCCGCCCATGAGGCTGACCAGTTCATCATTTACAATCTTGATGACCTGCTGTCCCGGCGTCAGACTTTCCAGCACCTCTGCACCCAGGCACTTCTCTTTCACGGCAGCGACGAATTCCTTCACCACCTTGAAATTTACATCGGCCTCCAGCAGCGCCAGCTTGACTTCCCGCATGGCCTCATTGATATCAGCCTCCTGCAGTACGCCTTTTCCCCGCAGCTTTTTGAATGTATTCTGTAATTTGTCGGATAAATTCTCAAATGCCATAGCTTCCTCCGGCGGTTCGCCTTATTCTTCTTCCAGGCCCTCGATGATAACCTTCATGTCCTTCAGTCCGGACACAACGGCTGCATCTCCCGATGCGGCAGCGACCGCTGTGATTTCATCGATTCGTTTTTCGATTTCTTCCAGTGCCTGGCTGGATTTCACAAACTTCCGCACCAGCCCCAGTTTCTTTTCATATTCCGTGAGAGACTGCTCTGCTTTTTTCAGCGTATCGTGGACCGCCTGCCGGGAGATCCCGAATTCCGCCGCAATCTCCGAAAGGGTCAGATTCTCTTCATGGTAGAGGGACATGACCTGCCGCTGTTTCTCCGTCAGCAGCTGCCCGTAAAAATCATACAGCAGACTGGTTTCTGCGATTTTATCCATGTACTTCCCTCCCCGGTGTTAAGCCGCATAACTTGACACCTTAAAGAGTGTAACATAAAAGAAAAGCGCTGTCAAGGTTTTTTATTTGACAGCGCAAGTTTTTTATTCATTTCTCAGCAGCTCTGCGATGGCCGTATCCAGAATCCGCGGCGTCCGTACATACAGGTCTTCTTTGTAAACCCGTTCCGTCAGCTTGTGAAAATCCTTTCCCCATGGGCCGATGTTCATCCCTGCCATGGAAATCTCCTGAATCTCCTCAAACGGAATATCATAGTATTCGCCCAGCAGCGGCATGGCACCTGCCACGGATTCCCGCTGCGCTGCAGGGTCGTCGATATTGATGTAGCTCAGATCGCAGATGCCGGTATAGAAATACTCGCTGGTATAGACCTGTCCGAAGGTCTCCATGGTGTATTCCTTCAGCTTGCGGCACAGACCGGCAGCCTGCGGCGCTGCGTCCCGGAAATACAAGTTGGACACGTTTGGATAATACGGCGGCAGCAGGCCGTAGACCACTCTTGGAGAAATATCCTCGATATAGTCATAGACCGTCTCCACCAGCCGGAGATTCCCGTCCAGCATATTGCAGCGGCCGGCTTCCATATCCGCCAACACTGCCTTTTTCGAATCCTGCCAGGCCTCCTCAAAATCCGTCCCGTGGGCGGCCAGCGCTTCGTCATACAGCTGGCGGAACGTGACCACCTTCGCCTGCCACGGAAGCTGCCGGACATCCCGTCCGGTTGCCCGGCAGAAGGCTGCATAATTCTCATTCATCCGGCGGATAACTGCAGTAAACCCTTCCCTGCAGCTTTTCTCCACCTTCGGAAGCAGCTGCTGCGGCGTCTGCCGCAGCGTCAGCACACTGAAGCAGCCGTAAGCGGAAAGGGGCATGGAAACATCGTACCGATCCTTGCTGTCCTTCATGTACAGCCAGGTCGGCGGCGGCGCCGCCTCTCCATCTATGCCGGGACCGGCTTCTCCGTTCTGCGGGCAGGCCACATCCGCATATGCCATGTTCACTTCCGTCCGGCATACGATTTCCGAAAGAACGGAAACCGGATTCAGCCCTTCGAACACCTTCCCCGCATGGGAAAGGAAGCCCCGCACATAGATGAACGGCATCATCTTTCCCACAGAGCCTTCCGAAAAAATACCCTGTGAAAAATCCTTCCGCTGGTGGGGCTCCGAGTTGAGCATCATCCGGTACTGCAGACCGCGCTGCCGTTTCAGCTGCGCCAGCAGCCGCACCGCCGCCCGCATGCCGGCAGAAAGATTTTCTTCGTCCGGAACGCCGATGACGATCACATTGCCTTCCAGCTGTCCTTTTTCTGCCAGTGCTGCATACTGCTCCAGCAGTGCATACTGGATTGCACCGCCGCCCTTCATATCACAGACACCCCGTCCGAACAGAAATTCACCGGACTCCAGATCCTGCTGCGCTTCTTCCGGCAGCATGGCTTTATGGGCAAGCAGCGCCTCCCGCAAAGCATCCGGCGAGAATGCCAGATCCTTCAGCGTCTTATAGTCCTCCACATCCACCACATCGTAGTGGTGTACCAGCACCACGGTCTGGGGGCCGCTGCCGCATACCATAGCCCAGCAGACCTTCCGCCCCAGCCGGTCCCCCGGCACATCGAAAAAACCCCGGTTCTCCGGATGGGCGTCGAAATATGGGATTTTGTGAAGAAATCCGGTGAAGAAATTCTCCACAGACCGCTCTGCTTCGGTATTGGTAAAGCTCCGGCAGGCCACATAGTCATACAGTATTTCCCGGATCCGGCCTGCCAGCGCGTCGAAATCGATCTCGTGGCTTCGCATTGCACGCACCATCCTTCTATTTTCTGCACACCGGACAGGTCAGACAAGTCGGACCGCCGGTTCCCCGGTAGGACAGTTCCTTTCCTTCGTAGGTGTATACCTTCACACCGGCGTCTTCAATCTTTTTCTGAATTTCCGGACAGCCGTCGATCAGAATGCAGACGCCCGGCTCCAGTGCAAGCAGGTTGGTGCCCAGGTAATCGTATTCCGCGTCGCCGCACTCGATGAGCTGAATGCCCCGTTCCAGCAGGTATTCCCGGAAGAACACCGGCATATACTTGGAATAAACCACTGCCTTGTCGGTATCCACGAAGCTGATGATGCTCATCAGGTGCAGGCAGGCATCCTCCCCGTCACCGTGCGGCATCGGCACGATGATATATTCGTCAATGAAGTCCTTGGTCAGCTCCTTAAACTGGCGGATTCCCTCATCATTGGTCCTGTATCCTCTTCCGATGGCCACGGTCTTTTCATCGATCCAGAGTACATCGCCGCCTTCCATTTTTCCCGGCGGCGTGATATATCCCAGTGTCGGCACGCCGTGACTTTTCAGGAATTCTTCGGTAGCGAGGCGTTCCTGGCTGCGAAGGGCTTTTCCCATCGGAAAATAGATGGCGCCCCGGCTGGTGACCTTCAGGGAATCGTGGGCATAGATGGAATCCAGGCCGGTCCTCTCGTCGTACGGCAGGAAATACACATTCTCCACATGCTCCTTCACGATTTTTTCGAAGGCATCATACTCCTGCAGCACCTTTTCATAGTCCGGGCAGCCGAAATAGGCGAATTTCTCCCAGTTTTCATTGAGATGCTCCTGGCTCACAAACGCCGCCTCCGGCCGCTTCATCAGGATCGTATCGATTTTTTTCACCATACTCTGACATCCGTAATTCATTGTTTTTTCCTCCTTGTTTTGTTATTTGCAAAAAAGGGAACGTATCACTACATTCCCTCATTATCACATATTACATGTTCTTTTATCAAGCTTTTTCGCAGATTTCTTTCAAAATCTGTTCTCCCGGCTAATATCCCCGGTAGGCTCTGTGCTCTGTCCTGACTTTTTCCAGCAGCTGCGGATCGCAGTAGAGCTTTGCTGCCATGGTTGCCATCAAAGCGGCTGCATTGGAAATTGCTTCATGGGTTTTCGGCTGCGTCATAGCATCCGCAAACTCTCTGGTATGGCATTCTTCTTCAATGCCGATGCCCATCATCGGATGGAAGGCCGGACAGTGATAGTCCACATTGCCGATATCCGAGGAACCGGACATGCCCTGCTTTTCCCTATCCAGCGGCAGACCCAGCGCATCATAGCAGTCTTCCATGATGGATTTTCCCAGTGCACTGATATGCAGCTCATGGAACGGAAGACCTACCGGAAACATCTCTACTTCCGTCCGTGTCGCCAGGGCGGCTGCCTTCGCACAGTCCTTTACCCAGGCTGTGATATCGTTCAGGTCTTCCCGCCGCGGCGCCCGGGTCAGAAACTCGATTTCCGTTTCATCCGGCACGATGTTGGAAGCTGCCCCACCATTCTTGATAAAACCATGCATTCTGGCTTCCGGAATGATATGCTGACGCATCATGTCCGTGGCATCCATGAACAGGCGCGCTGCATTCAGGGCATTTCTGCCCTTCTCCGGTGCTGCCGCTGCATGGGCCGGCTGACCATGCCATTTGAACCCCAGGCCATCCAGTGCGATAAAACTGGTATTCACCGTGCTGAAAGGCGCCATATGCACCATGACCGCGAAGTCATATCCGTCGAAGTATCCCTGTGACGCGATGACTTCCTTACATCCGGTCCATTCTTCATCCGGCGTGCCGATGATATCCACACCGAAATCCAGCTGATCACGGACTTCATGGAAAGCCAGAGCTGCCAGCACACTGGCACTGCCGCTGGCGCAGTGGCCGCAGGCGTGCCCCAGGCCGCGGAGGGCATCGTACTCTGCCAGAAGGGCCATCCGGTGTTTTTTCCCCGGGTTGATACAGCCCCGAAAGGCTGTATCAAGACCGGCGAATGGGTATTCTACAGAGATTCCGTATTTTCTGAGCAGCTCGACCATGGCAGCGGAACTTTTATATTCCTGCGATCCGATCTCCGGATTAACTGCCATAAAGTCGTTGATTCTGTATATTTCCTCTGCGTACCTGTCCAGCTTGCCGATGAGCAGATCCCGCAGATCTTTTTCCGATAACATCTTTTTCACCTTGTGTCAGTAACTATGAACTATGCATAGTTCATCATAACAGCAACGACGATAAATGCAACCTGCAGAACAAACATCACTGCAAACATCGGCAGGAAGAATTTATACCATTTGCCAAGAGGAATCTTGGCAATACCGCACATGATGGTGCAGGAAGCCGTCGGCCACAGCAGGTTGGAGAATCCGTCGCCGAACTGGTAAGCCAGTACTGCGATCTGACGGCCCAGACCCTGCAGGTCAGCCAGAGGTACCATGATTGGCATGATGGCCGTCGCCTGTCCGCTGCCGGATGGGATGAAGAAGTTGATGATGTTCTGGATGATCAGCATAACTACGCCGGTTGCTGCTGCAGGCAGTCCGTCCATCAGCGTACTCATACCGTGAATGACCGTATCGATGATCACGCCGCTCTGCATGATCACCAGGATGGCTCTGGAAAGACCGACAACAACCATGGCTACCGTCATCTCAGACAGGGATTTGATCAGATCCTTGCCGATGCCTTCCGGTCCCTTTCCTGCGATCAGGGAAGAAATGATACCGGAGATGATGAACACACCGCTCATTTCGTTGATATACCATCCCAGCTTCAGGGAGCCATATACGATGGTCGCTACGGTGACTACCATACCGCACATCAGGATCTTGTGCTTGGTGGTGAATTCCATCTTTTCATCCCGCTCGATCTGGAACGCGGAGAAATCCATACCGTAAACCAGGCTCTTGGTCGGATCCTTCTTTACTCGATTGGCATAGAGCATTACCATGGCGATGGATGCACCGGTAAATACCACGAAGATAATCCATCTGTAAGCCAGTCCGGAGAACATCGGAAGTTCTGCGATGGTCTGGGCGATACCGATGGTAAACGGATTGGTCGTAGCCGATGCGAAACCTACAGCTACCGCCAGACCGCACATGGCCACGCCAACCAGTGCGTCATAGCCCAGGGCGATGGACAGTGCCACGAAAATAGGGATCAGGCCGTATACCGTTTCAAACTCACCATAGGTGGAACCTGCCAGCGCGAAAATCAGCATTACGATTGGAATGAATAATTTGCTGTCTTTGGCCTTGCCGTTGAGCAGCTTGTTGATCATTGCGGTAAATGCGCCGGTCTGCAGTACGGAGTAAACCCAGAAATATCCGAACAGGATCAGGAAGATGATCTGGGCGCCGTTGATAAATCCCTGCTGGATGGCTACAAACATCCGGAACGGACTTACCGGGCTCTGGTCCACGTTGGCAAAGCTTTCACCGTCTACTACGGTATAACCGGTGGCTTCATCGGTTACGTAGGAATACTGACCGGCCGGTACGATGTAGGTGAGTACCGTAACGATGACCAGAATCCAGAACAGCATGACAACGCTGCTTGGGAACTGAAATTTCTTTTTCTTGTCGTTTAAACTTGGCATTTGTTTTTCCTCTCTTTCTGAAAATACTTAATCCGAACTTCCCCGTTCGCTTTCACGAGAGTAATAACGTATGACATTTCATTTCAGGAGGAGACCCCGGACCGACCCCTCGATGCCGGAGGCTCATCCTGGAATTCATGAATTTATACTAGAAACGCAGAGACAGGCAGGAAAGTCCGCCGTCCAGCTTTCTGTATTCGGATGTATCCACCAGCAGTGTCTTATATCCCAGACCCTCGACGGCTGCCAGTACTGCCGGATAGCCGGAAGGTACGATGACCGTATCATTGACCCAGATGCAGTTTGCAGCATAGGCTTCTTCTTCCGGAATCACAACCTTGTTGTACTTGGCAAAATCCGGTTTCTCCACGAATTCGCCGGAAACCAGCATGTTGTTGTTTTCCAGATAATTTACACCGGTCTTCAGGTGCAGTACCTTCTCCAGCGGTACTTCAGAGCAGGTGAATCCGTATTTCGCCAGGATTTCCGTCAGCTGACGGATGCCTTCTTCGTTGGTTCTGGCAGAACGGCCAACATAAAAGTGATCTTCCACCATCATGACATCACCGCCGTCCAGCGTGCCCGGATCCTGAATATGTTCGATCTTATCATCCGGGAAGAATTTCTTCAGTGCGCCGATAATTTCTTCCTTTTCTCCGTTTCTGGAAGCTGCGCCCGGATTGGTGACGATGGCACACTTTCTTGTTACCAGTGCCGGATCTTCCACGAAGCAGGAATCCGGATATCTTTCATCGGCTTCCAGAACCGTTACATCGACGCCACACTGCTTCAGTGCTTCGATATAATCATCATGTTCCTTTAATGCCAGTTCATAGTCAGGCTTTCCCGGATACAGTCCGCTGGTGATGCCTTCCACCATGGCTCTGCACGGTCTTCTTACAATTACATGGTTAAACTTTTTCATGATATCGCTCCTCCATCAAAATATAAAATATATAATATATTGTATATCTTACAAAGGCATTATATACGATATACTTCTGTTTTTCAACACTTTTTCTTCAAAAAACAGAAGTATACAATATGAACCTGACCTATTGACAAAAAAACAGGAAAGGTTATATATTGTATATAAGGTGCAAATTGCGCAAAAGTGCATTTTGAGCGTTTTGTGCATTATTCTGCAAAAAGAAGAAATGGGGAAATAGTAGTATGGAGCGATTTAAGACATTGAAAGATCACGTTTATGAGTACATTGCTGCGCAGATCCGTGCCGGCAATCTGACACCCGGTGAAAGAATCAACGAAAATATTATCTGTGAAGAGTTGAACATCAGCAGAACCCCTGTCCGGGAAGCCCTGATCCAGCTGGCTGCAGAAGGCGTACTGGAGAATAAGGCCCGGAAGGGGTTTGTAATCCGTCCCATGCGGGAAGAGGATGTCAAAGAGATTTACAAGGTCATCGGTCTTCTGGATGGCTACGCAGCCAGAGAAGCCTGCAGCAGTCTGACGAAACAGGATCTGGCGGATATGTCCTTCTACATTGACACGATTGATCTGGCCATAAAATCCGGAAATTTCGAAATGTATCACAAACAGCAGGAAACATTCCATAATTTATACATTAACAAATGCGGCAACCGGATTCTCATCGATACGATCCGACAGACAAAAAGCAAACTGTTCAGCAGAACCTACACCGATGATGCCGAAGGAAAGACACGGCAGGTTCTTTACGACACCAATGGAGAACACCGGGAAATTCTCCGTCTATTTGAAGCAAAGGATGCCCAGGGGCTTTTCACCTATCTTTCAGAAACCCACTGGACACCGGCCTATGCGGCTTTCGACGTGATCGTATAGCCGGGCGGATATATTTTTCAAAGAAAAAAACAGGCAGAATTCCTTTTCTGTCTGTTTTTTAATACTCGATGACCGGAATGGTCCCATCCTTTACCAGCCGGATAAACAGCCTTCCCAGCTGCGGATCGAACTGGGTACCCAGATTCCGTTCAATCTCATTCAGTGCCTGTTCCACAGGCATTTTGTTTTTATAGGATCGTTTGGATACCATGGCATCGAACGAGTCTGCAACCGTAAGGCAACGGGCACTGATCGGAATGTCTTCCCCGGAGATTCCCCGCGGATAGCCCTTTCCGTCGAAACGTTCATGATGTCCCAGCACTGCCGGGATCACATAATCCAGCGATGGAAGATGACGGATCATCTCAATGGATCGTTCCACATGCTCCCGCATGATGGAAAACTCCTCCGGTGTGAGTCTGCCCTGCTTCGTGAGGATACTGTCCGGAATGCCGATTTTTCCGATGTCATGCAGAAGTCCCGCCTGCCGGATGATTTCCACCAGGTCGTTTTCCAGTCCGGCATGGGCCGCCAGCGCCGTGGCATAGGAAGAGACACACTGAGAGTGATTGAACGTATAGTGGTCTTTGGCGTCGATGGCAGCCGTCAGGGCGAAAATGGTGGAAGTGAGCTGCTGAATCCCATCTTCTGCCTTTTTGGCTTCCGGCTCAGGTACTCTTCCATCATAGATCTTAATGTTGTTCTTTCCGTTCTGCTTGACCTGGAACACTGCCATATTTGCATAGGAAAGCAGCTGATTTCCATTGGCGCAGGAGCTTGGATAACTGCTGATTCCCGCTGAAAAGGTGAGGAACTTCTTAATTCTCTCCCGGCTGTCGGCAATATGCTCCATCAGAAGCTGTTTCACCTGTTCCGTCTGTTTCTTCGCAGTCAGCGCGTCCGTCATCGGCAGCAGAACTGCAAATTCCTTTCCGGCATATCTGGACAGAATCGCGTCCTTGCCGAAGACCTGCTGGAGCATTCCGGAAAAGTCCAGAAGCATCCGGTCTCCCTCTTCACTGCCGTACAGTTCGTTGTACAGGCTGAAATCATCCAGGTTCAGGAGGATCAGTGTAAGCGGCGAAGTTTTTGCAGCGAACTGTTCTTCAATCCTCTTATTCAGTGTTCTGCGATTCAGAAGCCCGGTCAGCGGATCCAGAAGCGCTTCTTTCTCCAGAACCTGGTAAAGCATGGCGTTTTTCAGTGCAATGGAGGCCACGGAAGCCAGGGACTCCAGAAAGTTAATTTCTGAATAGCTGTACGGTTTTCGGGTGGTCTTTTCTGAGAACACGGCAAATCCCAGTATGCCGTCCTCCCCGCGGAACGGCAGGAAGTACGCAGCCTGAATTGCCTGCAGCTGCTGTTTTTCCTGTTCCCACATGCTTTTATACGCTGTGGTCTTCTGAAAATCTCCATAAAGCAGGCCTCCCTGCTTCTTCTTCATCCAAACCACTGCCGGATGATCCTGACGGAAGACAAGCGGCATTTCCAGGGAACGGATATTGATATCCGAAGTATATGCCTGACGACTTTCGTCAAACATACACAGATACATATGATCCACCGGAATCTCCGACTGCACCAGATTGGCAAATTTCTGCAAAATCTCCCCGGTTCGCAGCGTGGAATTTACCGAAGCGGAGAACGCATGCACCTGGTCATCCCTTCGGATCTGTTCCCTTACAAACAGCCCATCATGAAGCTTGTTCAGTCCCATGAACAGCAGAATCGCAATGGCCGAACAGATGACCATAACCGGCAGCGTGCTGTTTTCCCAGATTGCACCCGCATGCTTCTGCACGGCGTTGTCCCAGGATCGGTAAAGTGCAGAAATTGCAATTCCTGTCAGCAGAATCGATACCACATACATGGAGCCGCGGGATGTGATCTGGCTGAGGGCATAGAACCTTTTTTTATAAAATGCGTAGTAAATACAGATTGCGTTGAGGGCACAGCCCAGTGTATCGGTCGGCAGCGTAGGAAATACCGTGTTGACGGCGATACCCACCAGCATAATCAGAATTCCCACAAACAGCGGAAGCAGATAACCGATCGGCATATCCTGTTTCTTCAGGGTTTGGGAAAGCATTTTTCCAATACAGAAAAAGACCAGCAGGGTAAATACCACCGGGAAAACTGCCGGCCACTTTATATCATACGCGGATACGGTCTGCCCCTCCGTCACCGTAAGCACCGGCTCCGTCATGAAAACATCGAAAAAATTCAGGACTGCCATGAGAAGGGTTCCGGCGCCCAGTGACAGTTTCAGGAAACTGCCCCGCTGCTCCGTATATGCAGAAAACAGCAGGAAGTACAGATACGGAACCAGGAAAATACCGGTCAGAGAAATCTTCCACCAGAAGCCGGTTCCGGGATAGAACTGGCACCGCATGCAAAACGCACCGCCCGCCCAGAGCAGGAATGCCGCCAAAAGCCCCATAAAGGCCCGGATGGAGGCATCCTTTTTCGCCGACAGCAGGGTAAACAGCAGGAATACATTGGCAAACAGCGCAACCATCGGGATCCGAGTGAACAGAAGGTCATTCAGGAATGTCACCATCTTCCACCTCCCTGCCGGGCATCTTCGTCCAGAAGATACTTCAGATCCACCACATCCTGCATGGACGGATTGATCCTGCGGATGGTTCTGCCGTACCGATCTTCATATTTTTTCAGGGTACCCACCGGAAGAATGGTAACCACCAGCGGTTCCACCCCCAGCAGCTTTTTCAGATCACTGTAATCGTGGTCATAGTGACGGAAATACGCGCCAAAATGCTCCCGGATCAGCTGCTCATCCAGATATGCCGCTTCCGGTGTCTCCTCGTCGATTTCCACATAGAAGTGCATATACGACCGCTTATCCCCGTTGTATTCCTTCAGTGCGAACCAGTCTCCCACCGGGAGTCTGGACAGCTTCAGCACCTGCCGGATGCTGTCTTCCGTGATGCGGGTAAACCCGGCAATGTCGATGACGGACGGCACCCGATCCATATATTCAAACTGCGGGAGCATAACGCCTTCCTTTTCGCTGACGGTCCGCAGGCAGCGATACATGTCACCCGGCCGGTAGCGCATAAACGCACCGCCCTTAAACAGTGTCAGAACGATTTCATACTCCTGATTCGCCTGTACCTCATTCATCAGATAGGTACGCGGCACGAAGGACGGATCTGTTTCGTTTCTCAGCATGTCCTCCTTCGGGATAAACTCATAAAAGGCATTGTCCGGGAAAAAGACAAGTCCGTTTCGGTTCCAGGTTTCCGTTCCCAGGCAAGACGGTTCGGTTCCCCCGTGGATTTCCAGCGGACGTCTGCCCCAGGCAGCTTCCAGTTCATCTTTGAACAGTGCGGTATCCGTTCCCACACAGACAAACCCCTCCAGATCGAACAGATCCTTTGGCTGCATCGGTCGACCGTCTCTGCTGCACATGTATTTCGCTTTCAGAATACGATACAACATGTGCGGCCGGATCCCTGCCAGCTTCTTCAGGGAGAAAGTTCCTGCAGATGCAAGCTGCTGGAAATTTTGCGTGATCGTATATACGACGCTGCTCATGCCGAAGAACTGGTCGATACCGCATTTCATGGCATCCGAAAAGCCTTTTTTATTCTGCTGGCTGAAGGAAAGCTCCTTTGCCTCCTCCAGGGAAGGCATAAACCGTATCTCCATTTCCGGTGCGATCAGAAGCGGAAAGAGACCGGTGGCATACGGCAGCGGTGCCAGTCCGTAAAGTACCTTTTCCCTCGCATGCACCCGGAATTTCCCCTTCCCGTCACTGGTGGAAAGAATCATGGCTGCAAGGATATTGGAGGTATATACGTCCAGCATTTCCCGGGTATACGGTGCCAGCTTCTTCGGCCGGCTTCCGCTCTCCCAGGTGGTTTCCAGCCAGACCACCGGCTCTGCAGGAAGCATATCTTTTTTCTGATTCAGAAGTACTTCCGCATAATCTTCATATGTCGTCAGCGGAACCGTCCTGCGGAATTCCTCCACAGAAGCAGGACATGTACCACCCATGATCTTCTTTCCCAGGCCGCACCGGGAATACAGGGCAAGCTGCTCATTCAGAAGGCGGTACTGTATCTGCATATATTCATCGATGGACAGATCCAGAAATCCGCAGTATTCATCCCAGATCTCTCCGGGCTGGCATTTTTTCAGCTTTTCTTTAAAACGCACTGCGTCCGCCTCCTTTCCTTCGTTATCGTTCTGTCTTCCTCTTCGGAAACAGGTAAGGTACTTCTTCTTTATATTTCTCATATCCCTGCAGGTACACCGGGAAGAACCATTTGTCCTGCAGAAAAGTATAAAACAGGTTCATCAGTGCAAGCCATACTGCACTGCCCATGCCATCGGGGTACATCATACCGAACCCCAGACTGCAGAGCAGAAAGCACCAGACACCGGGGTGCCGGATCATTCCGTATATGCCGTTCCGGCTGACTATCCCTGCCGCTGCGTTATCCTGCACATATCCCTCTTTTTTCGGTCCGCCTGTCAATACCAGGATATACAGGATCAGACCAATTCCCAGAATCACTGCGCCGGATATCATCTGCAGTCCGGAGGCTGCAGGCAGCGTGCAGGCCATGCCGGCAAAATCGATCAGCAGCAGGCCGGTTCCCAGCAGGAACCAGGGATTCTTTCTCTTCGTTCTCTTCTCTGCACTGCGGCATTTTTGAAGTTCAAACAGAACCAGCAGACCAAATGCAAAAGTCCCAAGCGCTGTCCAGATCATACTGCTTCCTTCTTCGTAAAGGAAATGCCGGCGCAGCCCGTCCCGGTATAGATGCCGATGACCGGTCCCACCGGTTCGATCCGTATCTCTGCCTGCGGGACGCTTTCCAGAATCTGTTCCTTCAGTTCCTGTGCCCGCCGGGGAGCTGCTGCATGAAAGACCGTCACCGGTTTGTCATAATCACCGTTTCGGATAAACTGCTCGGTAATCTTCTTCATACCCGCCGGGAAATTTCGGGAAATGCCGAATTCTCTGACCAGACCATCTGAAAATCGCAGCAGCGGACGGATTCCCAGCATGCTCACCGTGCGTGCGGTGATAGCTCCGACTCTCCCGCCTTTTCTGGCGTTTTCCAGTGATTCCAGCACGAAATATACACCGATTCGATGCTGCAGATCCGTCAGCTTGTCCATGATCTCTGCAGCGCGCATTCCGGATTCCGCCATTTCATGGGCTGCCCGAACCATCTCCGCCATGCCGTGAGAGCATTGCTGCGTATCATAAACATACAGCGGAACCTCCAGTCCCTGCCGTTTCACCAGGTCTGCAGTAGCCCTGGCCGCAGCGAAACATCCGGACATCTGTGATGTGATCATCAGACAGAGAACTTCTTCTCCTTCCTCCGCTGCACGTCGAAAAGCCCTCACATAATCTGCCATGGAGGGCTGAGAGCTGGTAGGCAGCGTATCCGCAGCCTGCAACTTTTCGTAAAACGCTTCTGCGGTGATATCGACCATGTTGCGGTATTCCTGCTCCTCGAAGATTACCTTGTCCGGGATCATCTCGATCCCCCGTTCTGCCGCTTCTGCCAGGGACATGTCACATCCTGTGTGGGTCACCAGTTTTACGTTCTTCTTCTGTGTCATAATCATGCCTCTTGCCGCCGGCACCGTTTCCGGTTTCGGTCATGCTGAACCACCATAAAAAAAAACTGTACATAATCATAATAATATAAATTTTCAAACAAATCAATGTATATTTTCTCTGCATGCCGTATTTAGAAAAAATTAACAACAAATATATTCCTTTTTCGACCCTTGTTTCCGATGAAAAAAAAGCATATAATAGCATTATATGTTTTGACAAAATCAGAAAATGATATTTTTTAAGAGGTAAACTATGTCACAAACCCTTGACGGTCTGCAGTTTCGCAGCGGCTTTCTGGCGGCGGCAAGAAATCTGCAGCAGCAAAAAGAAACGCTGAACCAGCTGAATGTCTTTCCTGTTGCAGACAGAGATACCGGCATCAATATGGCGCTCACCATAAAAAAAACAGCCGACCAGCTTCCTGCAACCGGAACACCGGCGCAGATCATGGAGGAGGCATGTCTTTCCCTTCTGGAATATTCCCATGGAAATTCCGGAACCATTCTTGCTCTTTTTTTTGAAGGCTTCACCGCAGCGCTTCCGCAAGAAACGGCGGTGAACGGTCATCAGCTGGCCCGCGCATTTCAGCAAGGCGCTGATCTGGCCTGGTCCGGCGTGGCACATCCTGTTGCAGGCACGATACTTTCTGTCGCTTCCCAAAGCGCAGAAGCCGGTCTCTCCATGACCGAAATCACCGATGACGCCGGACAGATCATGAAGCGAATCACCGATGAAGCCCATGCAGCCCTGCTTCTGACCCCGCTGCAGAATCCTGTTCTGCGCGCCTGCCGGACTGCGGATGCCGGCGCTCTGGGCTTCTGCCTGATTCTGGACGGCCTTCTGGAAGCCTTCGCACCGGAATATCCGCCGCTGTCCTATCCGCCGCTGAAACTGCCGGAAGCACCGGTTTCCTCCGACATGCCGCTGACGCAGCGCTACTGTACGGAATTCGTGCTTTCCCTCCGTGAAGAAGCAGAGGAAGCGCAGCTCCGCCAGGTGCTGCAGCCTCTCGGCGAATTCTTCCTTCTGGTGTCACGGGGACCGCTGTGCAAAGTACATATCCATACGAATGATCCCGAGAACGTGCTTGCGCTGGCTTCCGGTTTCGGCACGCTGCAGTCAACGAAAACAGAGGATATGACGCAGCAGGTCTGACCGCTGCTGTATTCCTATTCTCCCATCCTGCGCACCATCTGTTCCCGGTTTTCTGCGTATTTCCGTGCTGTCTCTGCATCAATGGTACCTGCCTGGTACAGCTGGAGAATGGACTGATCCATGGTGATCATTCCTTCGGAAGCCCCGGCAGCCAGAGCCATGGCCATCTGATGCACCTTTCTCTCCCGGATCTGCGTTCGAATCGCATCGTTGAGGTGCATGATCTCAAAGGCCGGCACCAGTCCGCCCTCCTGATCCGGTAAAAGCTGCTGTGAAACCACAGTTTTCAGCACCGTAGAAAGCTGCATCCGGATCTGCTCCTGCTGGCCGGCAGGAAAGACGTCAACAACCCGGTTTACGGAATGGACGGCTCCCTGGGTATGCAGGGTGGCAAGGACCAGATGTCCGGTTTCGGCTGCTGTCATGGCAGTCTGTATCGTATCGATGTCCCGCATTTCCCCCAGTTGAATCACATCAGGTGCCTGCCGCAGGCAGGCGCGGAGTCCTGACAGAAAATCTTTCGTATCCACCGCGATTTCACGCTGGCTGACAATGCTCTTCTGGTTTCTGTGCAGGAATTCGATCGGATCCTCCAGCGTAACGATATGGCAGCTTCTGGTTCTGTTGATCCGATCGATCAGACATGCCTGGGTCGTGGATTTTCCGCTGCCTGCCGTTCCGGCAAACAGAATCAGCCCGCTTCGCAGTTCCGCCAGCTTCATGACTTCTTCCGGAATATGATACGCCTGCCAGTCCGGAATTTCAAATGCGACAATACGGATCACTGCAGCCATGGATCCTCTCTGTCGATAAGTATTCACGCGGAAGCGTGCAAGTCCCGGCACTGCAAAAGAAAAATCATCATCCCCGTCCCGCAGGTAGGTGTCCTGCGAGCGATCTGCCATCTGAAATATTTCATGAATCAATGCGCTGCTTTCTGGCGGCAGGAGCTTTTCTTCACGCAGCGGGCAGATCTGCCCTTCAATTTTCTCGCTGACAGGCCCGCCGGCTACAAAAAACAGATCCGACGCACCGTCATGAACGGCTCTTTTCAGGTATTCCATCAGTACTCCCATGTATTTTTACTCCTCCTGTTCTGCCTCTCCATCCCACAGATTCAGCGTATCTTCACTTTCCCAGCTGACCGTCGATACGATTTTCCACCGGAGAATTTCATATCCGCCCGCTTTCTGATTTATGCGTACTTTCACTTCCAGTTCCTGTGTGTCGGAAACCGGACAGGAATAGATATATGTCGTGTTCCCTTCCTGCTCCCCATTGGTTTCGGAAATACACGCCACGCCGTCCGGTATCGTTCCGCGCCGCAGACTGTTCAGGATTTCCTCTGCCCTGCAGTCTGCCGCATACCGTGCCTGCACCGCCGCATAAGACTGCTCTGCCAGACGGCGATCTGCCTGCACGGAGGAAATCGACAATACTGCAAAGATACTCATGCACAACACAGCGAATACCGTGATCAGCGAACACACACCGATGGCGGAAAACCCTTTTCTTTCCCGATCGTTCCGCTTCATGGCAATGCCTCCTGCCAGCAAACGGGAAGAGAAATCTGCAGACTGCCATCTGCTTCACGAACCTGGATCTCCGCCTTTCCCAGCCCCGGGATTTGGCTGTCCAAACGGATCGCGGACAATGTCATACCATTCGCAAGCTCCGTGCGGATCTCTCCCTGCGTTCCATTCTGTGCGCCGTCTTCCGGCCAGTTCCCTTTCATGTTTCTGATTCTCTCCGCAAAGTTCTGTGCCTGCACCACCGCCTCATCTTTTCTCTCCACAGCGGTCGTCTGCCGGTCGGCCCACGAAAAAATCTGCAGACAGCACGCAGACGCCGCCGAAAACACCAGGAGCATCACCAGGAGTTCTGTCAGGATCAGAGATGTTCCGTTTTTCATTCTCCTTCCTCCTCTCCGCTGTGAATACAGATCTCTGTGCAGACCTGCGTTCCGTCCGAAAGCTCCGTTTTGATCGAAAAAAAGTTTCCATCCTGAGAGATATGCATCTGCTTTGCCTCCAGTATTTCCGTACCGGCATCCGGATCCGGATCACTGGATGATTCCGCGAAATATTCACGCATCCAGCCGCCGCTGCAGTAGATCCATGTGGAATAGGCTTCCCCCTCTATGGATTCCGTCAGCACCAACGCATCTTCCCCTCCCAGTGTTCCGGCCGAGATACCGCCTGCTTCGTCCATCTGCTTTACTTTCCACTCCAGATACTGACCGCAGGTTCTCCGTTCCCAGGTCTGTTCACCCCGCTGCGAGATTTTCTGACAAAATGCTGCGGAATACAGAAGCATGGCTACTGCACAGAAGGCAAAAATAAGAAAGGCCAACATGACGCCCGCGGACGCCATATAACGCTCGCCCTGTTTTTTCGCCTTGTCACGTTCCATTTCCTTCACCGTCTTCCCGTTCCTCCTTCTTTTTCCAGAACGGTGATATCCGGCATAAGGTTCGCACCGAACACGTCGTAATATACCTGATACATTTCTTCATCAAAGTGCAGGCCATACCGTTCTTTCATATATTCCAGGTCCGGGGGATAAATCCCCTCTGCCGCATAACAGGTCAGTGCAGTCTTCCGTACCGTTTCTTCCAGCTGAATCCGTGCCAGGCCGCTTTGTCCCCGTTCAATCCCGGACAGAACCGTGACCGAAATCAGAAGCACCGCCAGCAGCATCAGCGGCATGAAAAACCGCACAGCATTCTTCCTTCTTTTTCTCATGGGTGTCCTCCTCCCGTTTCCCGGCCTCATGCAAGCACCGGCAGGAGCTGAACCAGAGGCAGCATTACCGTCAGAAGAATCAGACCGGTCAGTACGGAAAGGGTCAGAACCAGCGCCGGTTCCACCCGGCCGGACAGTTCCTCCAGTGCAGCGCTGCTTTCTTCCCGCATCCGCTCTGCAATTTCAGACATTGCCACTTCCCCGCTTCCACTGCGAATCCCCGCTGCCAGCATACGTGAATCCGTACGGCTCAGCAGACCGCACTGCCAGGCCGCCTCCGCCAGCGGTGTTCCCTTCTCCAGCGCTTCTGCACAGGCCCGGCAACTCCGGCTCACTGCCGGAACATCTTCCAGCAGATTTTCTGCCAGAATCAGCGCTTCCTCCGCCGGAAAGCCGCTCCCCATGGCCATAGACAGAACCTGTGCTGCTGCGGCGCGGTTCACTGCACCGCAGACACCGCGGCCGCCGAAGCGGTTCTTCCATGTCTTTTCCACTGCCGCACGGAATTTGGCACCGGATGAAAAGAAAAACAGAAAAATCGCGGCCAGACCCGCTGCAGCACAAAGCAGGGGCAGACACTTTTCCAGGATCCGTCCCAGGAGCAGAAGGCCGCCCGCAGCACCGCCCAGCTGACTGCCCAGCTGCCGGTATACCTGATCGAATACCGGAAGTACCTTCGTAAGAAGAAGTATCACCACTGCCATCATGATCAGCAGAAGCACCGCAGGGTGCAGCAGTGCAGTCCGCAGTCTCCGCTCCATGGAAAGCCGGTTGTCAAAGTAGCCTGCGACTGCATCCAGTGCTTCTTCCAGCCGTCCGGTTTTTTCCCCGGCTTCCAGCATGCCGGACACATAAACCGGAAAGCAGCCGCTCTCTCTGACACAGACAGAAAGCGGTTTTCCGCAGTCCGCTTCTTTCATCATATCACGAAAAATATTTCCCGGACCGGTTTCCTTTTCCTCTTCTGCCAGCAGTGCAAGTCCCTCTCCGAAACCGATTCCTCCATGGAGAAACATGGACATGCGCAGGCAGAAATCCCGTATTTCTTCGTTTGTGAATTGTTCTTTCATTGCATTCCTTTTCGATCTGAAAATAAATATCAGTAAAAATACTTCGCCGTGTAATTTTTTCCGTTTCCGATATACTTCATCACGGATTTACTCTTGTTGCTGGTAGAGGCAAACGTCGGATCCATCCGTTTCCACTTAGTCCCGTTGAAATAGATCACATCGTCAATCCAGCCTTTTCCTTCCACCCAAACACTGATCCAGGCATGATACGTTGTACCGGCATAGCCGACTACCAGCTTGCATGGTACACCCTGGCTGCGAAGCATGCCGGTCATAAGAGAGGCATAGTCGAAACAGATTCCCTTCTTTTTTTTCAGTACGCTGTCCAGATCCGGCAGATATCCGCTTTTCACGGTCTCTGCCTTCTTTTTATCATAGGTAATATTATTGACGACATAATTATAGACAGCTTCCACCTTGCTCAACGCATCTTTTTTCTTTTTCGTCAGGCTGGCTGCTTTCGCCGTCGCTTTCGGTGCATCGGCAAAATTCACATATTGATTGGATCGGATATACGGTCCGAAGGCATCCTTCAGCTTCACGTCACACGATACCGTAGCCTGGATCGAATATCTGGAGTCGGCGATATTTTTCAGTACCAGAATCTGATAGGTCCCGTTCCCATCACTCAGCGGAAAGGTTTCCCATTTCTTCGGTTTCAGATTGTATGTATACACCGTTTCCGGACCCTTGACCTGTACCTTCAGTTTCTTTTCCGTGCTCTCCTTGTATTTCACCATCACATAGCCGTCAGCCACATTGGAATAGTCGATCACGGCTCCGCCTGCTTCCGCAGTATGGATTCCGCTTGCTTCCACCGTCCCGGCTGCCGTCACCGCTGCCGGTGAGGAGGAAAGTGCCTTTGCCTCCGTGCTGGTATCCGGTGCCCCGGCCAGCGGAACCATTTCGTTTTCTTCAAAAACGATCTCCGCCTGCGGATTACTGTTTTCGGTGCGTACTGCAAGCAGGTCAGATTTCACTGCGCAAATCACCAGCAGAACCAGTATGGCAGCGGCTGCGGCCCATATTTTTCCGTGCCCTTTCATGGTACGTTTCATGCTTTCTCCCTTCAATCTTTTTTCATTCTAACCAAAAAAGTGTAACTTTTTAATATTATAATATATAATTAATAAAATTTCAACATTGCAAAATAATTTCGTTTATGTTAATCTGTTTACAGTTAGACAGGATATAGAAAATAATCGATTCGGAGGTTGAAAAGGATGAAGCAGGAAAACAAACTGAGCATCCGTATGCTGGGCAGCTTCTCTCTGACCTGGGAGGGAAACACTGTCCGGGAGGAAGACAGCCGCTCCCGAAAAATGTGGCTTCTTTTGGCGCGCCTGATCTACTGCCGCAACCGGTATATTTCGCAGGAAGAACTGTTCAAACTCCTATGGGAGGACGAGCCGGACCTCGTAAATCCGTATGGTGCACTGAAAACCACGCTGCACCGTCTTCGTACCCAGCTGAGTGCACTGGGAATGCCGCAGGAGCCGGTGCTTCGAAAAGACGGCACCTACGCCTGGAATAACGACATCCCCCTGGATTGCGATATGGATCAGTTCGAACGATTTTGCAAAGAATCTCAGGCCGCTGCGGATCCCGAAGAAAAGCTTGCTTTCTGTCTGCAGGCACTGGAGCTGTATCAGGGAGATTTTCTCCCTCGGCTTTCCATGGAATCCTGGGTGGTGCCGGTTTCCGCCTATTTTCATAATCAGTATCTTGAGACCGCGGAAACGGCTCTGATCCTTCTGGAAGAGCGCGGCCGTTTCGACGAGGTCGTGGATATCTGCCGACGCGCACTTTTGCTGGAACCATACAGTGAATCCCTGTACTGCCACCTGATGCGCGGTTATGTGGCAACCGATCAGAGTGAAGCGGCGGCTGCCGCTTATGAAGAGCTGAGTCACTTGCTGCTGGAAAACTTCGGCGTGATACCGTCCGAGGAGACCCGGAAAATATATCGTGAAATCATGCAAAAGGATACCAGTCAGATGGTTCCGATCGATGCCATCCGTGATCAACTACGGGAAGAACATCCGGAACCAGGCGCACTGTTTTGCGAGTACGACGCATTCCGCGTCATCTACCATATCATGGCCAGAACCATCGCCCGTACCGGCGATTCGGTACATATCGCAATTCTGACGGTAAAAGGAGCTGCAGGCAAAAGTCTCTCCAACCGAAGCCGTGATCTGGCCATGAAAAATCTGCAGAATCATCTGATTTCCAGTATCCGAAGCGGAGACGTGGCCACGAAATGCAGCAACACCCAGTTTATTGTCCTGCTTCCAAGGGCCAATTACGAAAACAGCTGCATGGTCTGCGCACGAATTATTCGAGCGTTCTTCCGGAAGCATCCGCATTCGCCGGCAGAAATTTCCTACATTGTGCAGGCACTGGAGCCAAATGCAGAACCTGCGCCCCGGGGCAGCGTCGAAGGCGCGTAAATCGGGATGATAATTTGATATGTTTCTAAAAAAGAAGCCTGACCGTACAAGTCAGACTTCTTTTTTCGTTTCTGTTATTTGCTTTTCTTCACAAAATATTACTTTTCGGCTTCTTCTTTCTTTCTTCCGGTTACAGCCAGTGCTGCGAGGCCTGCTGCGGACAGGAAGAACAGAATGCCTGCTGTGCCGAATCCGTTGTCGCCGGTCTTCGGTACGTCGGTTTCCGGTGCATCATCCAGAGGAACTTCCGGTTCATCCACGATAACGACTGGATCTTCCGGTTCGTCAACTTCTCCCGGTCCCAGAGGTACATCCGGATCCGGAACGATGACTTCGCCAGGGCCTTCTGGATCTGGTGTCGGGATCGGGATGATTGGAATAATCGGATCCGTCGGATCAGTACCCTTGTATGTGTTGGTTACAGCAAGGACTTCAAGGACTTGCTCGCCACTTCTAAAGGTTACAGTTTTTTCTTTTACAACAACGGTGATACCTTTTTCAGGAATGCTGGATTCCCATCCTTCTACTGCAGTTTCTGTCAGGGTGTAGGTTCCGTCCGGAACATTCTTAAAAGTTACTTCGGCGCTGTTGCTGGCTGCCGTAATAACTGCAGACTCATTGCCCCAAGTGAATCCATTTTCTTTCAAAAGCTGGAAGTTAAATTTCAGCCCGTTTTCTCCGTAAGGGATTTCGACTCCGTTGGTTGAAAGTACTGTCTTCGTGAAAGTTACATCAGTATCATTTTCCTCTATAGGCGTTCCCTCCCAGGTATTGATTACGGTAAGAGTTTTCGCACTGTCAAAGGTTACCATTCCATCCTCTACGACAACCGTTACGCCCTCTTTTGGAATGCTGGATTCCCATCCTTCTACTGCTGTTTCTGTCAGGGTGTAGGTTCCGTCCGGAACATTTTCAAAAGTTACTTCGGCGCTGTTGCTGGCTGCCGTAATAACTGCAGACTCATTGCCCAAAGTCGATCCATCATCGTTCAGCAGCTGGAAGTCGAATTTCATCCCGTCATCACCATATGGGATTTCCAGATTTCCGATAGTTGTAACTTCTTTTGTAAAGGTTACATTTGTTTTCTTTTCCTCTATCGGAGTTCCTTTATATGTGTTGATAACAATGAGGTCATTCTTATCGCCAAAGGTTACCTTTCCATCTTTTACAACAACGGTGATACCCTTTTCTGGAATGCTGGATTCCCATCCAATGACTGCAGTTTCCGTCAGGGTGTAGGTTCCATCCGGAACGTTTTCGAAGGTCACGGACGGGGTCTTGCTGTCTTTCGTTACTTCTACAGCGGCATTGTAAAGTGGTTTTCCTTCTTGATCCAGCAGCTGGAAGTCGAATTTCAGTCCACTTTCTCCGAATGGGATTTCGGCTTCGTTGGTTGAAAGTACTGCTTTCGTGAAGGTTACATTGACGTCTTCTGTCTGCTCTTCCGGAACATATGTGTTCTTTACTTCAGCACCGGATCCAGCAACAATGTCAAGCACACCTGTATAATATAAACTCCAGGTATTTGTTTTAGAGAACTGAATATACTGCGTTTCATCTTCCTTTGTAACGGAAACCTTTTCTTCTTTTCCAATCTCAAACTCAGCATGGAAGCCGGACTTAAAAGAAGTATTTCTCAAAGTTAAGTCCTTTCCAAGCCCTTCTTTAAGTTCTTCTGCATCATTTATTATATCAATGAGACGGGCTTTCTGTTTATCGTTCAGGTCATTTTCTGTCCAGATATAATAGTCTCCGCCCTTGTTGGCAACGATTAAATCACCTTCGAAAGAATATTTGGGCTCGCTTGCCGGTGTTACTTTTTTTCCAAACGAAGAAACTCCAAAATATTCAGCGACTGGCTGCTTCACAACGGTACTGGTGTAATCATCTACAGGCTCTTCGGCAACTTTATAATCTACTTTTGCATTTGAAGCCGGTACTGTGAAGGTTCCCTTCCAACCGTTTTCCGCTGTCAGGGTCACCGTATCCACAACCTGATCATCATTCATCAGGTGCATTACTACCTGTTTCGGACGTGCACCTTCAAACCCTTCGTCATCCCATGTTTTCGTTACCGGAATGGTGATTGTTTTCTCTTCTTCTATCGGCTCCGATTCGGTAATCCACGTATTTGTAATGGTAAATCCATTAACCGTTTTCTCATATCCATCTGGCACACTCTCTTCATCTACTGTATATACAACTTCTGTAGTTCCAGATGAATATTTCGGCATATCAGAATACTTTATACTCCAGTCATTGTCATCACTCAAAGTCACTGGATTACCGTATTTTTCCTCATCAGCGTACATTTGAACCTGAATGCTTTCCGGACGATTTTCTTCATATCCCTCATCATCCCAGACTTTCGTAACGGTAGCATCTACGGTAAAGGATTCCGTCAAGTCTTCAGCCGAAATATCGATATCATACCCGCTTTTTCCAGGACACTTCTGAATGAAAGCTTTGAGCGTGCTTTCACCACTATAGGTATTGCTAACCGTCATGTTAATCGCAGTTCCGTCGCTCTTTTCTCCGCTGAGTGTACAGGTCAGAACTACCGCATCTGTTGCAGGTGTTAAACTGAGACCATCTGCACGCCACTCGTTTTCTTCTCCCTGTCCGGTTTTCCGATTAAAAGTTACATCACTGCCATTCAGTTTACCCGTAACATTTGATACTTTTACATCCACGGACTCTGTCGCAATCACGTTGCCATTCACCTTTGAGGTGATGGTCAGTGTGCCATCAACGCGTACATCAATATGATCGTACTTATCACCGTCTCCTTGTCCGCCATGCGGGCCTTGCCCTCCGCCGCCTGGGAAACCACCCTGACCGCCGGTATGTGCAAACGCCATGGATGGCATGAAGCAGAGAAGCATGGCCACGATCATGAATACGGCAAAAACTTTCTTTTTCATGTTTTCTCCTCCTTGATTATTTCTTTTCCGCGCTGTTCTGCGCGTTCAGTGCATCGTTCATCAGAAAGATCAGTTCCAGTACGCTGCGGAAGCTTTCCTCCTTTTTCCCTTCCAGCCACAGGATGGAGCCCTGCCAGCTGGCATTCTGCCGGAACAGAATGCGGATCAGAAAGGTTGCAGCGTTTACCGTCTGGCACTCATCATTGGAAGCACCGATCAGTTCCGTTTCCTCCTGGGTGAAACGGCGTACGGCAGAAAAGGATTGCGGGAAATATACCTGGTCAAGTGTCTTTTCCATCTTCATCAGGAAATCGACAAGGCTGCTGAAGGATTCTCCCGTTTTCAGGCTGGAATTGTAGTATCTTCCTTCCCAGACTCCTTTTTCGGAGGAATCCACACATACCAGCATTGCCCGTCTTTCATTGGTATGTATTTGACTCTGCATAAATGTTTCTCCTTTTCGCTGTTTTTTAGAGTATACCATTCTCTGGTTACAGTATTGGTTACATCTTGCAAAATTATGTTCAAAATTTTAGCAAAAAGATAAAAAAACACCGCACCATTTAATTTGATGCGGTATTTCTGCTTTCTATTTTTTCACGCTGGCGATATAGCTGACGCGGAAGGTGCCGTTCAGTGCGACGAGTTCTTCAATCAGCGCCGCATCGCTCCGTCCGGAGAGCGGATTTTGGGAAGAGACAATGCCCAGCAGATCGGAAAGATCTGTTTTCGCTTCCGGAATGAAGTCTTCCACCGCACAGTCCTGCAATCCGTATTGGCTCTGCATATCCTGCACCGCGTCTTCCATGGTGCCGATCGCGTCGATCAGGCCGTTGTCCAGTGCCTGCTTCGCCGTGTAGATTCTGCCGTCTGCGATTTTTCTGACTTCCTTTTCGCTCATCTCTCTGCCATCCGCCACGATGCCCACGAACTGATCATAGGCTTCATCGATCAGGCTCTGGAAGATTTCCCGCTGTTCCTCTGTCATTGCTTCATAGCTGCTTCCCATGGCTTTGTTGGCACCGGAAGTGATGGTGTTGGTCTTAATCCCCAGATTTTCCAGCAGTTCGCTGATGTCCATCAGTGTTCCCATGGTCACGCCGATGGATCCGGTCCAGCAGTTGCGGTTGGCAATGATTTTATCGCAGGAGGCGGAAATATAGTAACCGCCCGATGTGGCCTGGGACTGCATGGCGGAGTACACCGGCCGTCCTGTCGTATCCTGGTATTCCCTGATCTTCAGATACAGCTCGTCGGAGGCATATACGCTGCCGCCCGGTGTGTTCACAGAAAGGATCATCCCCTTGTTATTGCTGTCTGTCATCATGGCGTCAATGGCGTTCAGAAGATACTGGTGGTTATATGTACCGGTACCGTATTCGTCAATGGTACCATCGATATAGAGGGTTCCGATGTAATCATGGCCAAAATCGGTAACCACCTCATCGGTCGGCTGAGATGTCAGGCTTCCCGTCACTTTGTTGACGGTTTTGTTGCAGCCCACGGTCAGAAGCACCACGCATACCACGATCACACCAAAGATGATCAGGCCCTTGACCCATCCCGGCATGCTTTTCTTTTTCGCCGCCTGATTCAGAACGACAGTCTGTTTCGGTTTCTGCGGCTGTTCCGGCTGCTGCGGATTCTCCGGCTGGCTCGGCTGTTCCGGCTGTTGCGGATTCTCCGGCTGGCCGGAGAGATTGCTGTTTTCGTACGGTTCCAAAATAAATACCTCCTCTTGCTCTGTCTTCTGTCACGATATATACATGATCCTTCGCCATTATATCACGATTTTTCAGGCTTTGAAAGTGATTTTTCCTGGAAACGCCGGGGCAATGACAGAGTTCGGTCAATGCAGAGAGGACGGCATGAAAGCCGTCCTCTTATATATGTTTTTATTCGCTGCATGCATGGAATGCAGGCTTCATTTCTTCTATCTGTCTGCGCGTAAGCCCGTACCCTGATGCAAGACGCATCCAGTGTTCTCTTACAATCGCAAGGATGTCTTTGGCACAGGATTCCGCATCGGATTTTTGGATTCCAAATCGCATTGCAGTCTGAATTGCCAGGTCGATGTCAATCCTGTTATCTTCTTCATCCACATTCAGTGATAGTTCATCTCCATATGGAACAGGGTTTACATCGTAAAGAGGGGAAAGGGTCCATCCATTCCTGGTTAAAATAAAAGCATGATTCCGCAGATGGTCATCTGTGTTTGTGATCGCCATATTAAAAACGATTCTCTTCCAAAGTTCCAGAAGATCCTTCCTGGGCTGTGCACCATATGACTTAATAAAACCCACGATATCCAGATAACTGCTGCCATCTGCTGCAGAAGCACCATCTGTTTTGCCCAAAAGTGTCATTGCAGATGCAAAGTGTACTCTCTTATTACCAATTCGATCAAATCGCTTTACCAGAAAGGTACTTCCAAGAGGAGAGAACTTTTCAAGCTTTGCCTCCGGAACATTTAATCCGCACAGAGCCGCAAGATCGTGTGCAACCATTTCCCAGGCTCCTGCATCATTCTCATCATTCTTCGATGGGAACTTCGCAATCCAAAGCTGATCCTTTGTATCCACAACCGTTGCCTTGGGTCTGGCACCGCCAAGTGACGAACCAGGTTTTATCAGCTGGTTCAGCCATTTCTCCGCCAAACCGGTCTCATCACTCTCGAAATGTCTGGAGGCTTCTTCTAATGTCCGCAGTGCAGCCCAAGGCGGAACTGCAGTTTCCATGTCATCCGATAAAAAAGGTCCGGCTGGATCCAACTTAAAGCGAATTCCACCCATTCTGGTCTCATCATAAACGCCCAACAAATAGTCACTGTCATGAAGTTTCGAAGGCTTTCGACCTTCTTTTTCCGCCAGTATTCTTTCACGCTTATTCATAAGCACTCTCCCCCACCGATCTGGCGAAGCATCTGCAAATATCCCAAAGATATTCTTCCCGGAAGGGTACTGCCTTCCGGAATAAGGCAACAGTTCGGGGTCCATAGTCAGCATTAATCCTGTTTTTTTCAACCATTGGTTATCATACTCAAAAGAATACGATTCTCCTCCCTTGATTACGCTGACATACAGTGTTCCCATCAAAATCGGCTCGTCTGTACTGAAATCATCATATACAAAGATGGTTTTCTGAATTCCCGCCATCATTCACTCCTCCTTGGTGCACGCTTTTTCGTAATCAGATGAAGGTCCTGCAGTTGGCGTCCCATTTCGTCGTCCTTCGCAACAAGTAGAAGATCTCTATCAAGACGATTTAAGGCGTGCAGCACTGCGGCATAAATGCCTATTGCAACAGATGGCTCGCCTTTTTCCACTTTCCACAGAGAAGCGCGACTGATTCCGGCGCGTTCTGCGACCAATTCTGCCGACAGGCTTCTTCTGAGTCTGGCCAGTTTAATCTGCTCACCCATCGTTGCCAATATTTCTTCTGTTCCCGGTAATATATTATACGACGCTTTCTTCATTTCAAATCGCCCCCTTTTAATGTTTACTATTATATACAATTATTGTATTAATGTCAACATTAGAAAACATTATCGATGTATCAAGCGTGGGGAACTTCTTTCTGTTTCATCCGCTGTTCTTTACGAAAAAGGGGCTGTCGCATTAACGGAAAATAACCGTTAGAGCGGCGGCCCTCTTTCC
>JBJFHL010000015.1:0-69461 GCA_051893555.1 Anaerovoracaceae bacterium | reverse complement strand
GTAGCCAGAGTGAAATACTTTGACTACACTGATGTGGCGAAGCCACTTTTTTATTGCATTTCCATGGCAGAGACTGTAAACTATAAGAAGCTGAAACACAGTATGAACCACAAGGAGGCCGGATCGTTGAAACACACCATCACACCATTTCTGCTGCAGCATGCGGCGCTTCATCCGATTTCTTTCCATATGCCCGGACATAAAGGTTCTGCCATCTACCGGGAGTGCGGCTACGGAGACTTTCTCGATACGCTGATGGATTGCGATATTACAGAAATCCCCGGCGCGGACAACCTGTTTCAGACGGAAGGCCCGCTGCTGGAAATCATGCATCGTTATCAGGCGATGTATCGTGCAAAGGCGTCCTATCTGCTGGTAAACGGCAGTTCCGGCGGCTTGATTGCGGCCATTCTGGCATCTGTATCTCGGGGAGGGAAGCTGATCCTGGCGCGAAACTGTCATAAGTCCATTTTTAACGCATTGTCCTTCGGCGATATATCGCCGGTGTACGCATATCCCGACACCATCGAGGAATACGGTATCCTGGGGAGCATTTCCGCGGAGGAGGTGGTCCGATGCATGGAAGAGCATCCGGATGCCGAGGCAGTGATTCTGCCGTCGCCGAATTATTACGGCATCTGCAGTGATGTAAAGGCCATCGCAGAAGAGGTCCACAAGCGTGGAAAGGTCCTGATCGTGGATCAGGCCCATGGTGCACATCTTCCGTTCTTCGCAAAACATATCCTCCCGGCTTTTTCCGGCGGGGATAAGGGACTGCGGTTTCCGGAGGCGGCGGAGGATCAGGGTGCAGATCTGGTGATCAACAGCATCCATAAGACCCTGGCGTCCTTCACCCAGACTGCCCTTTTGAACGTGTGCACGGATCGGGTCGACCTGTATGATCTGGAAGACCGGCTGCAGGCCATCGAGAGTTCCAGTCCATCCTACCCGCTGATGGCATCGCTGGATATCAATGCGGACCTGCTGGAGCACTGCGGCGGGACACGGATCCGCAGCTGGGCAGAGGACCTGGCGTGGTTTTATGAAGAGGCGCCGAAGCAGGTGCCGGGCCTTCGGCTGATGGAGCATCCTATGCTGGATCCGACCAAGCTGAATCTGGACATGTCTGCATACGGTCTCAATGGAAATGAGCTGGAAGAACAGTTGATGAAGAGAGGAATCTTCATCGAGCTGGTGACAGGAAACATTCTGATGTGCATGACCGGAATCGGCAATCAGCGATCTGACTATGAAAGACTTGTGGAGGCATTGAGAGAAATCGCAGGTGAGCGGATTTTGGGAAGTGAGACGAAAAAGCAGCCGAAGGCTGTAACCAGAAGCCTTGCCATGAAACCGGTGCCGGTAAAAAAAGAACGGATCCCGCTGCGGGAGGCAGCAGGCAGAGTCTGCGGGTCCTCGGTCATCCCATATCCACCGGGCATTCCCATTGTGTGCCCGGGCGAGGTGTTTGATCCGGAAGTCATTACATATATTGAAGAACGCCGCAGGGCAGAAGAAAAGGTCATCGGTCTGGACGGACTGGGCCGTGTGACCGTGGGAATAGAAAAATAGGAGAAAAAGAAAGGATTGGAAATGAAGCAGGCAGTAATTAACGGAAAAATCTATGTGGAAAAAGGAATCTATGCGCAGGCACTGCTGGTGGAGGACGGGGTGATTACTTGCGTCGGAACGGAGAAAGAAGTGCGCCGCAGCGCGGGAGAAGACTGCGAAATCTATGACTGTCAGGGCCGTACTGTGATTCCTGGCTTGAATGATACTCATCTGCATTTCCTGAAGTTCGGCATGGAACTGAATCGTGCGCCCATTGTGGGAAGCCGGTCGGTGGAAGAGGTGGTGCAGCGCTGCAGGAAATTTATCGAAGAACATCCGCAGCGGGTAAAGAACGGACTCCATGCCAACGGCTGGAATCAGGATCTGTTTACGGAAGGCGAAAAGCGGATGCCGGACCGCTATGACCTGGACCGGATCAGCACGGAAATTCCTGTGGTGCTGGAGCGGGTCTGCGGTCATGCCATTTCTGTCAACAGCAAAGTAATCGAGCTGCTGGGACTGACGGAAGATTCGCCGCAGGTGCCGGGCGGTCAGTTCCTGAAAGGGGAAGACGGAAAGCTCAACGGTATTTTCACCGAAAATGCCGGAAACGAAGCCTTACGTCTCTTTCCGCCGGCAACGAAGGAGGAAATGCAGGAAGCGATGGAATCTGCCATGGACTACGCCGTCAGCCACGGCCTGACCAGTGTACAGAGCAATGATGCAGGAACTTCTTTCGGCGGATATGAGAACTTCTTTTCCATGATGCATGAAATCTATGACCGGAATCAGGCGAAAGTCCGGTACCGGCATCAGTTGTCTTTCCAGGATACGGACACGTACAAGGCGTTTCTGGAGGGAGAATATCTGGATCCTCGCTATGGCGGAGATTCCTGGCTTACCATGGGACCGCTGAAGCTGTTTAAGGACGGAAGCCTGGGCGCCAGAACGGCATATATGAAAAACGGCTATATAGGAGAACCGGACAATCGCGGTGTGGACTGTATCTCGAAAGAGGAAATGACGGAGTTCTGCCTGCTGGCCAGGGAGCACGGCATGCAGGTGGCGACCCATGCCATCGGCGATGCGGCATGTGAAGAGACCATAGACTGCTATGAAAAGGCCTTTGTGGAGGGAGAAAACAAGCTGCGCCATGCGCTGGTTCATTGTCAGATTACGGACCGGGGAATTCTGGACCGGATCGTGGAAGAGGATATTTACGTCATGGCTCAGCCGGTTTTCATCGACTATGACATGACCATCCTGGAAAAGCTCTGCGGAACGGAACTGGCCTCCACCTCCTACAACTTCGGCACACTGCTTCGGGAAGGGGCACACCTTTCCTACGGCACGGACTGTCCGGTGGAAGACTGCAACCCGTTTGACAACCTGTATATGGCCGTGACCCGAAAAGACAGAAGCGGGAATCCGGATGGCGGATTTTTCCCTTCGGAATGTGTTGACGTGGAAACTGCCATCGATGCATATACACTGGAAAGCGCACGGAATGAATTTCAGGAAGATCGGAAAGGCCGGCTGAAACCGGGATACTACGCCGATCTGGTGGTGCTGGATCGGGATATTTTCACGGTGGATCCCATGGAGATTCGCGGGATTCTGCCGGTCATGACCATGGTGGGCGGCAGAATCGTATATGAAAAGCCTTGATTTTTCTTCATTTTCCACCAAAAAACGTGTTAAGAAAGTATTTTTTTAATGATTTTTGTGAGGGATTGTAGTATAATATACTGCGTATGATTTTGTATAAAATTTAGAAAGGAAGGTCTCAGCAAAATGAGTCAAAAGCATTTACAGAGCATTCATGTAAGTCATTACAAGCACACTGCTGGTTGTGCGACCGAAGTAATGCCTATACCTGATGTCGTAAAAATTTCCATGTCTCAGCATATTGGAGCACCTTGCAAACCTTTAGTTCAAAAAGGAGACTATGTCAAAGTAGGACAGCTTCTTGGCGATACCGATGCGTTCGTCAGTGCACCGATCCACTCCAGCGTTTCCGGTACTGTGACCGGAATCGAAGAGCAGCGTTCCGCATCCGGTGGAAACGATACGCTGGTCGTGATTGAGACGGATAAGAAACAGGAAATCTATGAAGGAATTGAAGTGCCGACTGCAAATGATCTGCCGGAATTCGTCAAGGCGATCCGGGCAAGCGGACTGGTAGGTCTGGGCGGTGCATCCTTCCCAACACACATCAAATTCAACCCGAAGAACATCGATGATGTGCACACCCTGATCGTCAACGCAGCGGAGTGTGAACCGTTCATCACCTCTGACCATCGTCTGATGCTGGAAGATGCCGAAGATCTGATCGCAGGATGCCAGCTGGTCATGAAGTACATTGGCCTGGACGAAGGCTTTATCGGCATCGAAGAAAACAAGATGGATGCCATCGAACATCTGGATAAACTGCTGGCTGAGAAAGGAATCACCAACATTAAGACCTTCAAGCTGCAGGCCAGATATCCGAAGGGCGCAGAAAGAGTTCTGGTATATGAGATCACCGGAAAGACCATGAACGCCGGTGTGTTGCCGGCTGACCTGGGCATTATCCTGTCCAATGTAACCACCATTGCATTTGTAGGTCAGTACTTCAGAACCGGCATGCCTCTGATTCAGAAGAGAATGACCGTAGACGGCGATGCGGTTGCTACGCCGAAAAATGTCATCGCACCGATCGGTACGCAGATCTGCGATGTGATCGAATTCTGCGGCGGCTACAAGCAGGAGCCGAGAAAGATTCTGATGGGCGGACCAATGATGGGAAGAGCCATCTTCTCCGATGAAATGCCGATCGTAAAGAATAACAACGCCATTCTGGCATTCTCCAAGGCACAGTCTATGGTCAAGGAGGAAACAGCATGCATCAACTGCGGCAGATGCCACAGCGCATGTCCGTTCAAGCTGCTGCCGACCGCGCTGGCTGCTGCATACGAAAAAAGAGATGCACAGGCGCTGAGCGATCTGAAGGTTATGCAGTGTATGGAATGCGGCAGCTGCTCCTACATCTGTCCGGCAAGAAGACCTCTGAGCTTCATGAACAAGCTTGGAAAGGCGGTAGTAAAGGAGGCTGGAATTAAGTAATGGAAAAGAAGACTTACAGCAACTTAGTTGTGTCATCCGCACCACATATTGTGACCAACCTGGACACTTCCAGAACCATGGCCATGGTTATCCTGGCTCTGGTTCCGTCTCTGCTGGTCAGCATTTGGGTGTTTGGATTCAGAGCGCTCATTCTTACAGTGGTCTGCATCGCAGCCAGCATGTTCTTCGAATGGGCATATAATAAACTGATGAAAAAAACACAGACAGTGGGAGATCTTTCTGCTGCTCTGACCGGTATGCTGATTGCATTCAACGTACCATCCGGTCTGCCGTACTGGATTGCCATCGTAGGCTGCTTCGTAGCCATCATCGTGGTAAAACAGCTGTTTGGCGGCATCGGCAAGAACATCGTAAACCCGGCAATCACAGCCAGAATCGTGCTGTTCATTTCCTTTGCTACGGAAATGACCACCTGGCCTGTACCAAACCCTCTGCATGCAGATGCCGCCACCGGTGCAACGCCGCTGGGAATCCTTGCAGAAGGCGGTGGTGAACTGCCGAGCAACATGATGATGTTCCTGGGTGTGATCGGCGGATCCATGGGTGAAGTCAGTGCCATCGCACTGCTCATCGGCGGTCTGTTCCTGATCTGGAAGAAGATCATCAGCCCGATCATTCCGGCATGCTTTATCGGTACCGTATTTGTATTCGCCGGCATCTATTACGGCGTAACCGGCGGCGACGCACTGCAGATGGCGATCTTCCATGTGCTGGCCGGCGGCGTGATGCTGGGTGCTTTCTTTATGGCAACCGATTACGTTACTACTCCGCTCCTGCCGCTGGGTAAAGTGATCTTCGGCGTAGGCTGCGGTCTGCTGACCATGATCATCCGTCTGTTCGGGCAGTATCCGGAAGGTGTATCCTTCTCCATTCTGATCATGAACTGCCTGACTCCGCTGATCGAAGATTTCTGTCAGAAGAGAATGTATGGAGGTGCAAAAAATGAAAAGTAATACATACAAAGAATATATTGCACCTGTTGTAGTTCTGGTGGGCATCTGCCTGGTGATCACATTTGCGCTGGCATTTGTCAACTCCATTACTGCACCGATTATTGAAGAAAACGCCATTGCGACGGCCAATGCGGCAAGAGCTGAGCTGCTGCCTGCAGCGGATACTTTCACCGCATATGATGGAGATCTGGTCGTGATGGAAGAGAATAAAGTATATGTTTCTGAATGTTACACTGCAGACAATGGCAGCGGTATGGTCGTTACGGTAAAGACCAAGTCCTTCGGCGGCATTCTGACGGAAATGGTTGGTCTGGATGCGGACGGCGCGATTACCGGTGTGAAGGTAACTGCACACGGCGATACGCCGGGTCTGGGAACCAAGGCACATGATCCTGCCTATCTGGAACAGTATAAGGGATTGACCGAATATGCCGATACGACTGCCAAAGGTGACCCGAATGTTACCCATGTCAGCGGTGCCAGCATTTCCTCCAATGCTGTTCACTATGGTGTCTGTGCAGCACTGGAACAATTCAAAGCTATGGGAGGTGCTAACTAATGGAAAAGAAAGTAAGTAAATTAGCCATCCTGACGAAGGGCATCATCAAGGAAAATCCGAACCTGGTGCTGCTTCTGGGTACCTGCCCGACGCTGGCAACCACCAGCTCCGCACTGAACGGTGCAGGTATGGGTGTCTCCGCCATGGCAGTACTGATCTGCTCCAATATCGTAATTTCCCTGCTGGCGAAGATCATTCCGGATAAAGTAAGAATTCCGTGCTATATCGTCGTGATTGCAGGTTTCGTAACTGTCGTTCAGTTCGTACTGCAGGCATTTGTGCCTTCCCTGTACGATTCACTGGGTCTGTTCATCCCGCTGATCGTAGTAAACTGTATCATTCTGGGAAGAGCGGAAATGTTCGCTTCCAAGAATGGTGTGGTAGATTCCGCCCTGGATGGTATCGGTATGGGTATCGGTTTTACCCTGTCCCTGACCGTAATGGGTGCTGTCAGAGAACTGATTGGTGCAGGCACAATCTTCGGATTTGCACTTCCTTGGATGAGCGAACATCCGATGATGATCATCGCACTGGCTCCGGGTGGATTCTTCATCTATGCATGTGCGATCGCAGCCATCAACTTCTTCACCAAAGGAAAAGGCGTGAAGGGAAGCTTTGGCTGTCAGGGCTGCGCGATGGCTTCCATCTGTCAGCAGGAAAAATGTCTTGCAGAACTGGAGAAAGGAGTTGAAGCATAATGAGTTACTTTTCTATCATACTTGGAATGATTCTGGTAAACAACTATGTGCTGGCTCAGTTCCTGGGCATCTGCCCGTTCCTTGGTGTATCCAAGAAGCTGGATTCTGCAGTAGGTATGGGTATTGCCGTTATTTTCGTCATGGTGCTGGCGACGGCTGTAACCTGGCCGGTTCAGCTGCTTCTTGACAGCTTTGGCATCGGATATCTGCAGACCATCGTGTTTATCCTGGTCATTGCTGCTCTGGTTCAGTTCGTGGAAATGGCGCTGAAGAAGTTTATTCCGTCCCTGCATAAAGCACTGGGCGTATTCCTTCCGCTGATTACCACCAACTGCGCTGTACTGGGTGTATGTATCACCAACATTGATGAAGGCTACAACTATATTCAGGCTCTGGTAAACTCCTTTGGCGCTGGTGTCGGCTTCCTGCTGGCTATGGTAATTTTCTCCGGCATGCGGAAGAAAATTGACGATAATCCTGCCGTTCCAAAGGCATTCCAGGGTTCTCCGATCGTATTAGTTACTGCTGCTCTGCTGTCCCTGGCATTCATGGGATTCGGCGGCTTGGTATAAGTAGAAGGAGGCGATGAGAAATGATGGACATTTTAATACCAGTCGTACTGGTTGCAGCAATTGGTTTTGTATTTGCTGTTATTCTGACAATTGCTTCCAAAATATTCTACGTTCCTGTAGATGAGACTGTAACAAATCTGAGAGCGGAACTTCCGGGCGCAAACTGCGGTGCCTGCGGATTTGCCGGCTGCGACGACTATGCAGGCGCACTGGCAGCGGATCCTTCCATCGGTACTGCGAAATGTCCGGTTGGCGGTGCAGACTGTGCTGCCAAGCTGGCAGAGATTCTGGGTGTGGAAGCCGGTTCTGCAGAACCGCAGGTTGCTGTGGTAATGTGTAACGGAAATGCGGAAGCTGCCAAGACACTGATGGAATATCAGGGTCTGTCAACCTGTGCAGCTGCCAAGCAGCTTTTCGGCGGTCTCTCTGCCTGCCGTTACGGATGTATGGGTCTGGGCGACTGTGCTGCTGCCTGCCCTTATGGTGCAATTCAGGTATGCAACGGCGTGGCTGTCGTAAACCGTGAACTCTGTGTAGGCTGCGGCATCTGTGCAAATCAGTGCCCGAACCACGTGATTCGCATTGCACCTGCCAAGAATAAAGTGGTGGTACAGTGTAATTCCAAGGATAAGGGAGCGGTTACGAGAAAGAACTGTGCAAACGGTTGCATCGGCTGTAAGAAGTGCGAAAAGGCCTGCAAGTTTGAGGCTGTAACGGTGACAGATAATCTGGCCATGATCGATCCGGAAAAGTGCAAGAACTGCGGACTCTGTGCCAAGGAATGCCCGACTGGTGCAATCCTCAACATGCGAGCAAAGAGAAAGCCGGCTGCTCCTGCCGCACCTGCAGCTCCGAAAGCACCTGCACCGGCAGCGGAAGCACCGAAGGCTGAAGCTCCTGCGCCAGCAGCAGAAGCGGAAGCGCCAAAAGCAGAATAAGAGACAACCTTTCTAACTGAAATAAACACCCCCCTGTGCTGACTGTGTATTGCAGCCAACCCAGGGGGGTTCGTTTATTTCAATAGAGAATTCAGAGAAGACGCTGCAGATAATTCCTGCCCTCATCGGTGATCATGGTACCGCCGCGGCCCTTTCCGATTTCCAGAAGACCTCGCTGTTCCAGATCGGATAAAATTTTGCGAAGACGACTGTCACTGACATCCAGTTCATTTTCCTGCAGAAAATGAAGCATGGCCGTTCGTCCGATGCCGTGAGAGAGAGAGGTATTGGCTTCAATCAGTTTCAGCAGCGTTTTTTCAAGGTGATCCGATGCAGCTGCTTTTGCAGGCCGTGCAGAAGGCATCGCATAAGAATTCTGATAGATATAATCCGGCAGAGAGCTCAGGGCGTCATAATAGGCCGTCACATTTTCGATTTCTCTGATATTTCCCGGCCAGTCATAGGACAGCAGAACACGCCGTTCCTCATTGGACAGAGAACGATAAGAAGGTCCCATGAAATGCTCCAGAAGCAGGGGGATGTCTTCTCTTCGATTTCGAAGCGGAGGGAGATGAAACGCAAGGACGTTCAGACGGAAGAACAGGTCCTGACGGAATTCACCTTTCCGGACCGCTTCGGCCAGATCCTTGTTGGTTGCGGTGATCAGCCGTACATCAATATCCATCAGCCGGTCACCGCCCAGGCGCATAATCTGCTTTTCCTGAATGACACGCAGCAGCTGACTTTGCAGCTTCGGAGAAATGTCACCGATCTCATCGAGGAAGATCGTGCCGTGGTTTGCCTGCTCGAAAAGGCCAACTTTCCCCTTTTCGCGGGCACCGGTGAATGCGCCGGGCTCATATCCGAAAAGTTCACTTTCCAGAAGATTTTCCGGGAGAGCGGCACAGTTGATTGCAACAAACGGTTCTTTATTCCGGAAGGAACCGTTATGAATGGACTGTGCCATCAGTTCCTTCCCGGTACCGCTCTCGCCGCTGAGAAGAACGGTAAAGTCTGTAGGAGCAATTTTTGAAATCTTTGAAATGAGGTCATCCATGACCTGAGATTGATGGATGATGTCCCGGAACTGGTGCCGCGCCACATAGCCCTTCTGCACATTCTGACGGCTGTAGAGCTCCAGCTCATTTTCATCCTGAAACAGGATGAAATAGCCAATGGTTTCATCCATGATGGAGAAGTTATATTTGTCACAGTGATAATTGATTCCGTTTACACTGACAATGGCCGACGTTGTCTCACTTTCTTTCAGCAGCTCTTTCGGAACAAAATCCAGAATATTGATGTAACGGGTTTCTGCGGCGTGGAGCAGAGAGAGTGCTTTTTTATTGGCATAAACGGGACGGCAGCGGCTGTCCACCAGCAGCATGGCGTAAGGACCGGAATTGGCGATGTGATCCAGCATTTCTCCTTTCAGGTAGCTGAAGATATAGTTGTCATGATAGGAGGTATCCGGTTCGACCAGTGTCTTGATATGACGGAACAGGTTTCGGTTGATCACATTGACGTCCAGATCCAGGAAACGCATCAGTGTATAGACTGTGCTGAAACTGATCTGACGAATGCCTACATCAATGACATTTTTAATATGTTTCGGCACGTACTGCGGTGCGCCGGTGGTAATCGCAACGGAGAAATCATCATACGCATGGGTATTCCGCAGCGGATAGTCAAGGGGCGTCATATTGATGTGACCCACATTCAGATAGGAAAGGGTGGAAACCAGTTCTTTCGAGGAATTGGTTCCGTCGTTGACGACGAGCACATTGGTATTTTCCGGAATAGCGAGGATCTGTTCCAGACTTCCTTTCGGAAAACTGCGTTCCAGCGCAAAGATTGCCGTATAATCACTGACATGATGCCGCAGATATTCAAATGGTACTTCGTGTTCCATTAAATACGCATCCTCATGGAGGACTGTATCTTCCTGAAAAAGCTCCGTATAATACAGCGTGAACTGTACATATTCCTCGAAAATATTTTCCAGTGATTTTTTCAGATAGTCCATGGCGTCCGCGTTTTCCGTGTTGGCGAAAACGATGCCTACATGTTTCATGATGTATCCTCCCGATTCGTTTTTATACAGACAGTATACCACAAGAGCAGCTGAAAACAAGATAAAACAAGATAAATACCTGAAAAACATCCTATTTAAAGGCGAAAAACATCAAAATACAGAGAAAAACATCAAATTAAAATGGACGAACAGAAAGTACAGTGCTATAATATCGAATATAAATTCCCAAATGCTAAATTTTATGAGGTAAATCATGAATAAGAAAAAAAGAACCAGAAAATATATCGCTGTATTTCTGCTGATCCTGATCACCCTGCTTCTGCCGGGAAGCGCCATGGCAGAAAGCCAGCAGGAGGACCCGACACCCAATACGACGGCCGCAATCCTGTATGAAGCGACGACAGGTACCGTGCTGTATGAAAAAAATGCGGATGAGCAGTTATTGCCTGCCAGCATGACGAAGATCATGACCGCCATACTAGTGCTGGAACAGAACCCGCAGCTGGAGGGACAATTCACCGTATCGGATGATGCGGTCAGCTCTTATTACTGCAGTTACATGATCCCGCAGAAGCATCTTCTGGGCGGGGAGATCATCTCCTATGAAGACTGCATGCGCTTTATGCTGGTACGGTCCGCCAACGACGCGGCCAATGCCCTTGCCTTTGAAATCGGCGGTTCCATGAAAGGATTCACCGATATGATGAATGCCAAAGCAGAGGAACTGGGCTGTGAGAACACCCATTTTTCCGATCCTTCAGGCCTGTCATCCTACAAGCATTATACTTCTGCCAGGGATATGATAAAGATGGCGGAATATGCCATGCAGTTCGAGAAATTCCGGGAACTGGTGCTGCAGGACGGCGGCACAGTTCCCCCTTCCAATAAGCGGCAAAAAGGATTTGACTACGAACCTGTAAATGGAATGGTATTTCCTGATGAACGGTGTGATAATCCATACGTCCAATACATGAAGGGCATCAAGGACGGGTGGATTCCGCTGTCCGGATACTGCTATACCGGCTGCATGGAAAAGGATGGCCTGGTCTGGTATTCGGCAGTCTTCGGTGGAGAGGACATTCCGGATGGAAACGGGGGATACCTGCAGGGTGCGTATGTCGATACGGTGGCCTTATACGATATGACAGAAGGCCTTACGGCAGAGGATTTGAAAAAGCCGAAAACGGAAGTCTGGATTACATTGATTGTAATTGGAGCAGTTGTGATGGCAGCATGTGTGGTTATATGGCGCAGGAAAAAGAGACAATAGGTTAAAACAGGATGTTTTGCCCTGAAAAGCAGCCTATTGATTTTCACAAAATCTACAAAAATCCTTTCTTTTCAATATTCAACAATTTTTTTCATGTTGGCTTGTTTCTTGCAATAAAAAAACTGTAAGGAGATATTTATGCAAAAGACGATTCGCCTTCCTGCATGAAAATAAAAGGAAAAGAAGAGAAGGAAAATGGAGAGAGATACGAAGAAGCTGGAACTGTATCTGGACAAGATGTTCGAGGAGAAAAAATATCCCGGCGTAGCCATCTGCATTCGCGGACCTGAGGGGATTCTCTTTGAAAAGGGATACGGATACAGAAACATGGAAGAGAAGAAGGAAGTCAACGGCGACACTATGTTCGGGATTGCATCCATGAGCAAGTCCATGACGGCGCTTGCCTGCTGTATTCTGGATGTGGAAGGGAAGATGAGCCTGGAGGATCCTGTGGTGAAATATTTCCCGGACTTTCATATTCCGGGTGCTGCCGATGAGTGTGTAACCGTCAGGACGCTGGCCATGCACCGGGCAGGCATTCCGCCGATGGAACCGCTGGAATGGTCCATCGCCATGAATAGTAAAGAGAGAGACACCCACTGGTACCGGGAAATGATCCGCACTTCTCCAAACCAGATGGATAAAATTGAGGACATCGTGGATTACATCACAGCAGGAAATTATAAGCCGCTGGGTGCACCTGGAGAGTATATGAGCTACTCTAACGAAGGCTATGCACTTCTGTCCTATATTGTAGACCAGGCAGCCGGCATTACGCTGGAAGAGTTCCTCATGGAACGGATCTTCAAGCCGCTGGGCATGACCAGAACCATTCTGGATCTGGACTGCAGTGAAGCCAGAGCTCTGGCGGGGGATGACAATATTACCAGCCTGTTTGAAATCGATGAAGAAACCGGGAAACTGGTCTGGGATGATAACTGGTCGGTGCTTCCGCCATTCCGCGGATGTGCCTGCGTGAAATCCACTTCAAAGGATATTACGAAATATTACCAGATGCTCAGCAACGGCGGTAAATGGGAAGGAAAACAGATTATTCCGGAAGAAGCCGTAGAGTTGATGGTTGGAAAAGCATTTCCTCTGCGGAAAAAACCGTTCTATACCATGGGACTCTGGAAGCGTGCGTTCGCCGGCCGAATGATTTGTGAGCATTCCGGCGGTCTTCATGGCGTTTCCACCCAGGGCGGATTCATGGATGGCGGATATTCCGTTGCGTGTCTCTGCAATCAGGGAGATCTTGGAATGGAAGATTTCCAGTGGGTATGTTATAATTACATTGCGGGGCTTCCGCTGGAGACGACCCAGAACTGGGCAGAACCGTGCGGAAAGACCTTCAGCTTGCAGGATGGGCTTTGCGGAGACTTCCTTTCGAAGGAAGGCATCCCGGTACATACGGTGGTTTCTGTAGAGGACGGCCAGCTGGTTGCCCAGTACGGGGACAGCAAGGTGACCCTGAAATACTGTGAAGAAGCGGCATTTGCCGCATATCTGGCAGATAAGCCGGAGCGCCGCATCAGTACCTTCCGGTTCTATATCCGGGACGGAAAGGCCTGGGGCGTGAAGTGCGGAAGCCGGATTTATCAGAGAGTAGACTAAAGGACGCGGTGAAAATGAGCATGAAAAGAAAGATTTGTGCAGCGGTGATGATGCTGTTGCTCTTCACAACCCTGCTTCCATCGGGTGCTTTCGCAGAAGAAACGCAGGAAGATGTGACACCGGAAGCAAAGGCGGCAATTCTGTATGAAATGACCACCGGAACAGTGCTGTATGAAAAAAATGCAGATACCCAGCTGCCGCCGGCCAGCATGACCAAGGTCATGACAGCGATTCTGGTTCTGGAACAGAATCCGGATCTGGAAGGGGAGCTGACCGTGGATGAAAGAGCAGTGAGTCATTATTATTGCAGTTCCATGGAACCAATGCGGCACCTCTATGCCGGTGAAGTGATCTCCTATGAAGACTGCATGAACTACATGCTGATTGCTTCAGGCAATGAGGCAGCCACCGCCTTTGCCTTTGAGTTGGCAGGCGACATGTCGGAATTTGCGAAGCAGATGACCGCCAAAGCAAAGGAACTGGGCTGTGAAAATACAGAATTCCGTGATCCGACAGGAATTTCTTCTTATAACATGACAACGCCTCGTGATATGGCAAAGATTGCGGAATACGCTTTATCATTCGAGAAGTTCCGTGAGATTGTATGCAAAACCGAAGGCACGGTTCCGCCGTCCAACAAGCGGGAGAAGGGCTTTGACTATGAAAATACCAATGCACTCCTGGCACCGAATGATCTTTACGAAAATCCTTACGTTGGATATATAAAAGGTGTGAAGACCGGATGGACACCGGCAGCAGGATACTGCTTTACCGGCTGCATGGAAAAAGATGGTCTGACCTGGATCTCCGTGGTCATGGGGATTGAAGATGACGCATACGCTGCGGATGGCACCGCAATCCGTGGAGATCTTCCTGAGACAGTCAGCCTGCTGGGTCTGACAGAAGGTGTCACAACGGAGGATCTTAAGAAATCGGTTAACGGCCTGCTGCTTGCAGGTGTTATCATAGCTGGAATCGTCATAGCAGTGATTGCAGCAGTCCTTTACAGGAAGAAACATAGAAGGGAGATGTAATTATCAGAGACTATATTATTAAGAGAATATTACAGGGTATGCTGCTTGTCATCGCAGTATCATTCCTTGTATTCTGCCTGATGTACATGCTGCCGGGTGATCCGGTGGACATGGTGGTAGACCGGAAGGTATCGGCAGAAAGAAAAGCGGAGATCGCTCATGAACTGGGCTATGACCAGCCGTTTATGACACAGTATTTCAACTGGGCGAAAAACGCCCTGCATGGAGATTTTGGAACTTCCATTCGTTACAAGAGTGCCGTGTGGGATTTAATGAAGGCAAGAATTCCGTACAGCCTGAAACTCTGCGGAATATCTCTGGTTCTGGAATTGGTGATTGCCTTGCCTCTGGGCTTGCTTTGTGCCATAAAGAAAGATGGATTCTTTGATCGCTTTACAGTGAACTTTTCGCTGTTTCTGACCGCCATCCCGTCCTTCTGGCTGGGCGCACTGATGATTCTCATCCTGGCGGTGCAGTTGAAGCTGGTACCGATCAGCGGATATGAACACTGGCAGAACTATATTATGCCTGTACTTACCATGGTGCTCGGGGGCGTAGGAGGAACGCTTCGTATCACCAAGACCGAGGTACTGGATGTTATCAATGAAAAATATGTCACTACTGCTTATGCGAAAGGTTTGCCGAAAAGGACCGTTATGATCAAGCATGTACTGCGGAACTCCCTGATTCTGGTGACGACGCTGGTCTTCATGTCCATTCCTTGGCTGATTTCCGGTGCGGTAATCACCGAGAGAATCTTTGGATTCCCGGGCATGGGAAATCTGCTGTTGAACTCCATCATCGTACAGGACATTACCGTGGTACAGGCAGTTCTGCTGCTGATTGCTATCCTTACGGTAATCTGCAACCTGATCAGTGATATTTTAATGGGAATTCTGGATCCGAGAATCCGTCTGTCCCTGGCTGGAGGTGACAACTAAAGTGAAGAAAAAGAATAAATGGAAAGAACGGCTCCATGAGTGCACCCATAATGCAAACTTCATGATTGGTTTCATCATCATCGTCAGTGTGATTTTAGTAGCGATTTTTGCAGATCAGATCGCGCCGTTTGACTATGCGGCACAGAAAACAGGCGGTCGTCTGGAGGCTCCGAGCTCTGCACATCTGTTTGGAACCGATGACCTGGGAAGAGATATGTTCTCCAGAATTGTATACGGTTCCCGGATTGCCCTCTGGGTTGCTTTTCTGGGTGGCTCCCTGCAGCTGGCCATCGGCGTTGTCATCGGTCTGGCCTGCGGTTTCTTCGGCAAATGGGTTGACCGCGTGCTGACTTTTATGACCGACCTGACCTGGTGTATTCCGGGGACCATCCTGGCACTGGCGGTAGTCACGATTCTTGGAAAGAGCTTAACCAATACCATCATCGCCATCTCCCTGGTAGCCTGGGCCAGCTATGCCCGTATCGTTCGCGCCAAGACCATGTCCCTCAGAAACATGGCCTTCGTGGAAACCGGAAAAGCCTTCGGTGAGAGCAATGTGGCGCTGATGATGCGGTATATCCTGCCGAATGTTATCCCATCCCTGCTGGTTATGGTATCTCTGAACCTGCCGGGAACCATCATGTCTACCACGACCCTGTCCTTCCTGGGACTGGGTTCCCAGCCGCCTTCACCGGACTGGGGGCTTGCCATTTCTCTGGGATTGAGTTATATTCAGAGAGCACCTTGGCTGACCATCTGGCCGGGCATTGCTCTGGTTTATGTTACTTTCGGCTTCAATCTGCTGGGCGAAGGTCTCCGTGACCTGATTGACCCGCATATGAAGACGCAGTAGAAAGGGGCAGAAGTATGAGTGAAGAATTACTAAGACTGGAACATCTGTCCATCGATTATAAAGTAAAGGACGGATATCTTTCCGCAGTAAACGATGTAAACTGCGTGCTGAATAAAGGTGAAGTATTCGCCATTGTCGGGGAATCCGGCTGCGGCAAATCCACTGTCGCCCACAGCATCATGAACCTGCTGCCGGGTGGAAATGAAGAAATTACAGGAAAGATCATCTTTAAGGACAAAGACCTGCGGGAATGTACCCGTCCGGAGATGGAAAAGATCCGCGGCAAGGAAATCGGTATGATTTTCCAGAATCCGCTGGATTCTCTGAACCCGGTATACACCGTAGGAGATCAGACGGCAGAGGCGATCCTGCTGGATAATGTATCGAAGGAAGAAGCCTGGAACCGGGTATTGAAGTTATTTAAAGATGTGAAGATGCCGGATGCGGAAGAGCGGATGAAAAGTTTTCCGCATGAACTGTCCGGCGGCATGCGGCAGCGTATCATGATTGCCATGATGCTGTCCAGGAATCCGGAACTGCTCATTGCCGATGAACCGACCACCGCGTTGGATGTGACCATCGAAGCGCAGATTCTGGAAATCATGAAGGAACTGAAAAGGCAGTTCAACACTGCCATCATGCTGATTACCCATAACTTTGGTCTGGTTGCGGAAATCGCAGACCGGATCGGTGTCATGTACGCCGGCGAAATGATAGAAAGCGGCGATGTCTATGAAATATTCAGAAATCCGACCCATCCGTATACCAGACTCCTGATGCAGGCACTTCCAAGAAAAACGAAGAAAGAAGGACGCCTGCAGACCATCGATGGTTCCGTTCCGCGGATCACCGAGAAGAAGCCGGGATGCCGGTTTGCGAACCGGTGTCCATATGCAGTAGAAAAATGCTTCAATGAAACACCGGAGACCGTTTTCGTATCTGAAGATCACTACTGCCGCTGCCATCTGGCTGGAAAGGAGGAAAAGTAAATGGAACAGAAACCTATGATTGAACTCAATGGTCTGAAAAAATACTTTTCCATCTCGAAAGGCCTGCTGAAAAAGGATTCAACCAAGGTAAAAGCGGTGGATGATATCACCTTGACCATCAAACAGGGGGAAATTGTCGGCCTGGTAGGGGAATCCGGAAGCGGAAAGACGACTCTGGCCCGTGTGATCCTGAACCTGACATCCAAGACAGACGGAAAGATTGTCATCAACGGGGTGGATTTGGATAAGGCCAGCCGCGCCGACATCAAACAGATTCGCAAGGATGTGGCAGTCGTATTTCAGGATCCGGCATCCAACCTGAATCCACGTCAGACCGTGGAAAGTTCTATTATGCGTCCGATGATTATTCACGGCGTGCCGAAAGCAGAGGCAAAGCAGAAGGCAAAAGAAGTACTGGAAATGGTAAAGATGGACCAGAGATATCTGGACTCCTATCCGCACCAGCTGTCCGGCGGACAGCTCCAGCGTATCGCCATCGCCCGTGCACTGGCACTGAATCCGAAGGTGATGATCTTAGATGAACCGACCAGTGCCCTGGACATTTCCGTGCAGGCACAGATTCTGAACCTGCTGCTGGATCTGCAGGAAGAAATGGGGCTGACCTACTTGGTCATCACCCACGACCTGAATGTTATCAAATATATCAGTGATCGAATCGCTGTCATGTATCTGGGACGTCTGGTGGAATTCGGACCGACGGAGGAAATCGCAGAAAATGCGAAACATCCGTATACCCGCGGTCTGCTGAATGCGGCACCGATTCTGGATCCGGAGCTGCGTGATAAGAAGAAAGAAGTTATGAAGGGAGATCCGGGAAGCCTGATCAAGATTGGACCGGGCTGCCGGTTCTGTGACAGATGTGAGTTCGCCACAGAAGAATGTAAGACTTCTATGCCGCCGGATACGATGATCGGAGATGGTCATCAGGTGGCCTGCTTCCACCCGCTGCAGGGCAGGGAAGCAGAATAAAACAGGTTGTAATATTTATTGCAATAGATATCTCATAAAGGAGGACAATTTTATGAAGAAGAAGTTATTAGCAATTGCGCTGATCTTCGCGATGGTATTCTCCATGGCTGCATGCGGCGGCGGAGATAACAGCGGCAGCGCAGAACCTGCTGAAAAGACCGAACTGGTTGTTTTCGACAGCGAATGGTACGGCGTAGACTCTTTCCAGCTGGACAGCAGTTCCGGCGGACAGTCATGGGTTGGCGCATCCTTATTCAGCTGGGATCCGGACAATGCACAGGTAGTTGACAATATCTGTCAGGGCTGGACCGTAGCAGAAGACGGAAGCAACGTAACCTTTACCGTTCCGGAAGGTCTGTACTACTCCACCGGAGAAGAAGTACAGCCGGAAGATGTAAAGGCCTCCATCGAGCACGGTCTGGAAGTCAGCCCGTACTGTGATGGTTATGCGAACATCGAATCCATCGATATCGACGGCAGAACCGTGAAGCTGAACCTGAGCCACTTCTCATCCGATATGGAATACTACTTCTGTGCAGACTTCATCTGCCTGATCGACAAGGATGAATTAGATTCCATGTCCAATGATGAACTGATGTGGGGATGCCACCCTTATGGTCCTTACAGACTGGCTGACGAAAACGGATATGTATCCGGTTCTGAAGTAAATCTGGTAAGAAACGACGACTATAAGACCTTCAATCCGCTGATTGAAACCAACGGTCCGTGGGCATTCGAAAAGATCAAGTGCCGCTTCAACGTAGAAGACTTCACTGAAACCGAAGAACTGAAGAGCGGTTCTGCAGACTTTATCATGTCCACTTCCAAGGATCAGAGACTGGAACTGGAAGGAGCTGAAGGCGTTGAACTGATTAACGCTTCCTATCCTTGCACTAACTATGTGGAACTGAATACAGATAATTCCATCTTCTCTGACATTAATGTTCGTAAGGCATTCGCACTGGCAATCGACAGAGACGAATTCCAGGAAATCTCCGAAGGCGGACTGACTCCGACTTATTCCATCATTATCGACTCCATGCAGTGCTTCAACGCAGATGCAAAAGCATGGTTCCAGGAAAACTACAGCTACAATCCGGACAAGGCGATTGAACTGCTGGAAGAATCCGGATGGGTTGATACCAACGGCGACGGCATCCGCGAAAAAGACGGTCAGACTCTGAGCTTCACTTTCCTGGCATGGACCGACTGGACGGTGATTCCGGAAGCAATGGCAAACCAGCTGGCACAGGTTGGATTTGATATGTCCATCGAAGCTCTGGATTGGAACTACATCCACGAACGCTGCAACAGCGATGACTATGATATGGGTATCGCTGGCCTCGGATGGGCAGAACCAATTCTGATCTTTAACATCTGCTACTATGATAAGAACGCTCCAGGAAACGATGACACCTATCGTAAGATGGTAAAAGAAGCAGCAGGCGAACCGGATACCGCTAAGCGTGTGGAAAAGATCGGCGAAATTCAGATGCGTATGTTCGAAAATATGAACATCATTCCGCTGTTCATGGATAATGACTACACTGCAATCAGAACCGAACTGAAGGGCGTCGTTGCGAAGGCCGACGGTACTCTGTCCACTGCAGACATGCATTGGGAAGCTTAATTCCATATTGCAATAAATAAACGCACTACACAACGAGAAGGGCACCGGAGAAACCTCCGGTGCCTTTTTCAGAATGACCGGTGAGGCATCATCGGCACAGAAAAAAGGATAGAAACAGGGGAGAAAGCTATGAAATTTCCAAAGAAGCTGGAGAAAGGTGCATGCATCGGTCTGGTGGCCTGCAGCTCTTTTATCGGTGAAGAGCGGCTTGCAGCCTGCATTGCCTTTCTGAAAGGAAAAGGGTACAGGCTGAAAGTTGCTGACAATATTACTGCAAACAAGGCAGGGTATATGGCGGGGGAAGAAACCGTCCGTGCACAGTGGCTCAACCGGATGTTTGCGGACCCGGAAGTGGACGCCATTTTTTGCGTACGGGGCGGCGACGGTTCCAATCGGATGATTACCGGCGTGGATCTGGACATTGTGCGGGAGAATCCGAAAATTTTCGTCGGCTACAGCGATACCACCACCATGCTGAATCTTTTCGCAGACCGGTGCGGACTGGTGACATTCCATGGTCCGATGGTCTCTTCCAACATGGTGGATGCATATGATGATGACACGAGAACTGCTTTTGAGACGGCGCTGAATGCGGAAAGCGAATACTGTTACAGGGAACCGGCTGACCATCCCATGGTTATTGCCCAGGCGGGCAGTGGAATCGCCCGGGCGCCTTTGGCTGGAGGAAATCTGGAGTTGATCGGCACATCCATCGGTACGCCATATGAAGTTGATACCGACGGGAAGATCCTCTTTATTGAGGAAGTCCATGGACACATCGGCAATCTGGACCGGACCGTATTCCAACTGCGGGATGCGGGCAAATTTGATAAGGTGAAAGGCGTCCTGCTGGGTCAGTTTACCGATATGGAAATTGATGAACCGGATTACGGTCCGGAGCGGGTCATTATGGACGCCATTCGCAGCTGCGGCAGGCCGGATGCTGACAAGGTACCGGTCATTACGAATATACAGTCCGGTCACGGACAGCCGATGATCACGCTGCCGATTGGCGCCATGTGTGAAATGGATACGAAAAACAGAACCATTCGTTTCCAGGTGGAGAGATAACAGAAAATAGATAAAAAGGTAGAGAGGTAAGAGTGGAAATGGACAGAATCAATATTCTTCTTGCAGATAAAGAAGGAACCATAAACGACTTTGAGTATTATGTCATGGCACTAAAGGATCTGGGTGCATGGGATGTGCGACTTTCTCTGAATCCGGAAAAGGCAGAAGATGCGGACGGCATCATCGTGCCGGGCAGCTATAACGATATCAACCCGGCCATCTGGGGTGAAGAAGTCTGCGGCGCCGTGAAAATTGACGACGAACTGGACGAAGGACAGCGCCGAATCCTGGATATCGCCTGCGAAAAGGAAATACCGGTGCTGGGAATGTGCAGGGGAATTCAATTTATCAATGTATATTTCGGCGGATCCATCAACCAGCATCTGAAGGCAGCAGAGGCACATACAACCCGTATTCCGGATCGTTTTCACAAACTTTACACAACCCCGGGAACCTTTATGGAAAAACTGTATGGGGAAAGTTTAATGGTCAATTCCCGTCATCACCAGGCAGTAGGACGCGTCGGTGAAGGCCTGCAGGTGGCAGCCCGCTGGGTCTGTGAGGATACCACCGGCCGTGCAGAGAAAGAAAACTGGGAGAAGGAAGTCGTGGATGTGCTGGTTCACGAAAGCCACCCGATCATCGGCCTCCAATGGCATCCGGAAAGAATGATGTATACCGGAATTACGAAAGAAAGAAAAGAAACCGGTAAGAAGATGATGGAATACTATATGGACATGGTAAGAAAATACCATGCAGGAAACAGATAATCCGCGTTCTATATAAACACCCGATCCAGTCTGCCGAAGTCGTTCAGATCATCTCGCAGACAGCGAAGTGCCCCGTCGGTATCATGCTGGCGGAGGCACTCCAGCAAAAGGGCATGGTTGCGGGTATCCAGAGGACCATCGGGATGTTCCAGTTTATCCCGGCGGCACTGGGCATAGGCCCGCTTCAGGCGATTCATGCATCGGGAAAGCTCTTCTACGGCGTAATTGCTGCCGCAGTAGCCGATCAGCTTCAGATGAAATTCTGTGTTTCTTTCCCAATGCGCCCACAGATCTTCATCGGATTCCCGGCAGAGGGCATCAATGGCAGCCAGCCTGTCAAGCTGGGAAGATGTGAAGTGCTGTATATTCAGCTGAAGCATGCTGCTTTCCAGAATATATCGAAACTGAATCATTTCGTGGATATCCTCCATGGTCAGACGAACGACTTCATAGCCATAGCGGGGGATATTTCTCAAAACATTGTCAGCGCAGAGTGCCAGCAGGGCCTCACGAACCGGCGACTTACTGCACTGATACTTTTCTATCAGATTTTTTTCATTTAAAATTTCACCAGGACGGTATTCCAGCGTCAGAATATCTTCGAGTACAGCATTATAGATCGATTCTTTCAGACTGCGTTCATTTTTCATAATTCTGCAGGTTCCTTTCTCTGATACATGAACAGTATGCATAGAAACAGTATAACAGAAGCTACGAAAGAAGAAAAGAGCAAAACTGCATTGACAATTATGGAAAGCACATTTATAATCATATTACTGATATTACTAGTAATATGATTAGCAAGGATGCAAAGAGGAAACAGGGATGGAGAAAGAACAGCAGAGAGAGTGGATTGATCTTTTATACAGTGAGCTGGTGCCGGCACTGGGATGTACAGAGCCCATCGCTATCGCATATGCAGCGGCGAAGGCACGGCAGGTGCTGGGAGAAATGCCGGAACACATTGACATCTGCTGCAGCGGAAATATCATAAAAAATGTGAAAGGCGTATTGGTACCCAATTCCGGCGGAATGAAAGGTGTGGGTGCCGCCGCAGTGCTGGGTGTCGTTGGCGGTAATGCGGACCTGGGGCTGGAAGTGCTTTCCTGTGTTACTGCGGAGCATATTCGTGAGACCGAAAAAAAGCTAAGGGAAGGGTTTTTCAGCTGCCGGCTCCAGGAAAATGTTTCGAATCTGTATATCGTGGCAAAGGTAACAGCAGGAGCGCATACCGCCAGTGTGACCATCGTGAATCGCCATACCACCATCGCAGAGATGACGAAGGACGGAAGAATACTGTATCAACTGAGCCAGTACGCAAATGCGCAGAAGGTACAGGAAAAGAGCACGCCGTGGACGCTGACCGTGAAGGGCATTCTGGATTTTGCAGATACAACAGATCTGCAGCAGGTCATACCGCTTCTGGATTCCCAGATTGAAATGAATTCAGCCATAGCCAGGGAAGGTATGTCCCATGCATATGGAGCAGAGGTTGGACGAACGCTTCTTTCCAGCTATCCGGAGGATGTGCGTGTGCGTGCCCGTGCATACGCAGCAGCCGGCTCGGATGCACGAATGGGCGGATGCAGCCTTCCTGTGGTGATCAACTCCGGCAGTGGAAACCAGGGCATGACGGTATCCGTACCTGTGCTGGAATTTGCGAAAGAATGGAATATATCGGAGGAAAAAACGTACCGTGCACTGCTTGTCAGCAATCTGACTGCCATCCATCTGAAACACTACATTGGAAGTCTGTCTGCTTTTTGCGGGGCGGTCACAGCAGCCTGCGCAGCAGGTGCAGCCATTACATACATGGCAGATGGCGGTTACGCAAGAGTCTGCAATACCATGATCAACACACTGGCAAATGTGGGAGGCATTGTCTGCGACGGTGCCAAGGCTTCCTGTGCGGCGAAAATCGCCTCTGCACTGGATGCAGCGTTTCTGGGACATCAGATGAGCATGTTGGACAGGACGTTTCCGGGCGGAGACGGGATTATCCAGGATGATATTGAAGATACAATAAAGAGCATAGGTTATGTCGGGCGCGTGGGCATGAAAGAAACGGACATTGAGATCCTGAATATCATGATGGACCAGGTACAGCTTTAGCATGTTATTGACTTGCGGAGGAGCAGGGGATATAATAAGGACAGATCATTTTCAGAAGGAACCGGGAGGAAGAGATATGTTTCATAAAGGAGAATCGGCAGAAGACTATCTGGAGACCATACTGATTCTGAGTCAGTCCATTCCGGCGGTCCGTTCCATCGATATCGTACGGGAAACGGGATATACCAAGCCAAGCGTCAGCGTGGCAATGAAAAACCTGCGGCAGAAGGAATACATCGTCATGGATGAGGATGGATATATTACGATGACGGACGAAGGCCGCTCTATTGCAGAGAAAACGTATGAACGTCATACCGTACTGACGAATCTGTTGGTTTCTCTCGGCGTGTCGGAGGACACAGCGGCAGAGGATGCCTGCAAGGTAGAACATGTAATCAGTGATGAGACCTTTCACGCCCTGAAGGAACATGGGAAGAAGTATGGGAAAAGGGAAGAAAAGAAATGAATTTTCCTACCATAGTGGTTCTGACGGCGGTAGGAATTTGCACCCTGCTGGCGCTGCGGAGCATCTTCCGCAATATAAAAAAGGGGAATTTCTGCAGCGGGTGCGGAAATTCCTGCGGCGGAGGCTGCAGTCACTGCCGCGCGGCGGACTGCGGGAGCAGAAAAAAAGAATACGAATCCGAAACGAATACGTCCAGGCTGGAGTAATCTACCGAAGGACGTATTTTTTGTATAAAATCTGAAGGATTGTTATGCCGCCGAGCAGCACCGGTATGCTGCCGAGAAGATAGAGGCGGTAACTTCCGGTCAGATCAGCCACCAGGCCCGGTACTGTTGTGAAGACCAGGGATCCGGACAACGTAGCGATCCAGAAACGACGCACTGCGTCAGCAGCTTTCTTCCCGGAGTAAAAGCTGTGGGCGTACAGTGAAAAGGTGATCGTGGTCATGGAATATCCGGTCCCCATTCCAGCAGCGGAGAGAAATGCAGCTGTTTCGCTTCCGTTTCCTGCCGCGTAGCCGAAGAAGAATGCAAGACACAGAATGACTGTGAAAATCAGGTTGGTCCGGAAAATCCCGATATGATCTGTCATGGAGCCGTAAATAAATTTGGCGATGGTCATTGCCAGGCCAAAGGTGGATACTGCGGCAGCGACTCGGATGGGATCCAGGCCTGACGTGGTCAGGTGGACAGCAAGGCTTTCGGCATTTGGTGCGGTGATCATACCGATCAAAAAAGCAGCTGCCAGAGGCAGCTTTTCTGCATGGCGCGGCAGCCGGGATCCGGAAGGCGCAGGAACGTTTGCTTCCAAAGATGTAGGAAATACATCCTTTGCCCCGTAGGGAAGCAGATTCACTTCGGACGGCGTATTCCGCAGAAGAAAAAGCATGATGCCGGCGTATATCAGTACCAGCAAACCTTCACAGGATGCTGCCAGGGAAACGCCGCCGGCAGAAAGCCCCGCTGTAATCAGCGGCGGGCACAGGATCGTGGCCATTCCGGTACCGGCGCTGGCGAATCCCAGTACGAAACCCTGCTTCTCTGCAAACCAACGGTTGATCATCATAGTAACCGGTACCATAGTGCCCAGACCGTACCCCAGGCCGGCCACAAAAGCACCGACATAAAAGATCAGTAAGGTATGTGCACGGGAGTAGATCAGGAAGGAAATGCCGATCATGGCCACAGCAAGGGACAGACCCTTCCGCATGTTGAGTTTATTGTAATAGACACCGCAGAGAATGGTGCCCAGCAGAGAGGCTACGCAGCGAACCGTGGAAAGACTGGCACCCTGTGCACGGGTAAAGCCGTTTTCTTCGATGAATGCATTGACGTAAATGGAAAAGGTGTTGGAGGCCAGGCCCATGGTGCAGAACATGGTGAGAACACAGAGGATGCAGATCACCCAGCCGTAGTGTATATGGAGCTTCATTTTCCGGTTTGCCTTTCAAATAAAAATCTTCCTTCATTATAACACCGGAAAATGAAGGAAGATTGGAAAATATGGCCAGAAGCTGAAAAGAAACTGGCGATTTTTGGAACAAAATCCTAGAAAAAGAAGTTGTTCGCAGCTCTCCGGGCGTACATTTCTTCCAGTTCCGTTTTGTGATAGAGGTATCCCGGATCATCGTAGTATTTGGCCTGTGCCGGACATTTTTTGATGCAGGCGCCGCATTTGATGCAGATTCCTGTCACCTGCGTGATGTCGGACAGATCGATGGAACCCATAGGGCAGACAGCAGCGCAGATGCCGCAGCCGTCGTCCGCCGAGGAGAAGGAGAAACATTTTTCCCGGTCCGTCAGAGGCTTTACCTTACGAATATCGATAAACACACCGTGCCGGTCTCTCGGCTGGTAATAGCCGCCGTGGTCTTCTTCTGCGCAAACACCGGGAACCTGTACCGGAGGAACTGTAGTTTTTGCGGAACGGATTTTTTCTGCGGCCTGTCCGGCGAAAGTACAGAGCTCTGCGAGATCTTCCGTATCCGGCCTTCCGGCTCCCAGCGTCCGTGAAAAACTGTGTTCACAGCTGCATGCCGCCCCAGCGATGGTGTGGAAGCCCTGCGTTTCCAGCAGATCACGCAGTTCGATCAGCGAATTGTCATAATTCCGGTTGCCGAAGGTCACCACAGGTACGGCGAACGCACCATTTCCCCGGATGGTGTGGAGATACTTCAGCAACAGGTTCGGCAGCCTGCCTGCGTATGTCGGACAGCCGAAAACCACCAGATCTTCCGGTGACAGCGCAGGAAAATGGTCCGCTGCATCCGAGGCTGTGCGCGCCTGGGGAAGGGTGAAATCGAAGCAGTCCGTTTCGCAGCCCAGATTTCGGGCAATCTCCGCAGTGATGGCAGATACTGCTTTTTCCGTTGTGCCGGTAGGACTGAAAAAAATTTTATACACGCGATTGATTTTCATGGGAACCTCCATTTCTGTTGCTTTAAACCTGCAGATCCGGCAGACGGCGGTAGATCAGGCTGGTCAGCAGACCGATGAGGATACCGCTGATAAGGCCTGAAAACAGTAAAATGCTGAAATAGGACATCATCCGTACGCTCTGGACCAGCAGTGAGGCAGTGATCAGCTGCCCCAGGTTGTGGGCTACGCCGCCTGCCATGGATACGCCTACCATGCTGAACCAGCCGGTCCGCTGCAGCAGGTACATGACGAGAAGGCTGAGAACGCCGCCGGCAAAGGAATAGATCATGCCGAACACACCGGAAAACAGCAGCCCGGCAATGACGATGCGGACACAGTTGATGGTGAAGGCGTAGCGAAAGCCGAGCTTGTAGATAGCCATGACGATGACCAGGTTGGCAATGCCCAGCTTGATGCCGGGAACCGGCACCGGCAGAGGGATCAGCGCTTCCACATAGGAGAAGATCAGAGCCAGTGCTGCCAGCATGGCGCTGAGGGCCAGACGACTGGTGGACAGGTCCCGATCCGGTCGTCCGCGGTATCTGGTCTTATTGCGTGGTGTCATGGGCGTCACCTCCTTCCGCTTTCGCTGCGGGCAGATCACTGCCGGAAGCTGCAGTCCCCGTAATGATATCCACACCGCTGCCTGCTCCGCCTCCACCGGTGACTTCAATGACTACCTTGTTCGGAAGGCAGACGATGGTGTCTTTTGTCTGAGAAATGGCACCGCTTTCCACGCAGATCTGATTCCTGCAATCGGAAAAGGTCATTGAAACCTGACCGTCTTTTATGGTAATATCATTGTGGTGTCCATTTTCCTGCACCACCTGAATGGTCTGATCCTGGGACAGCGGATAGGTGCCGTAAAGCCTGCCGTCCACAGTCACTGTGACCTTCTCACCGGCTGCATTTCCTGCCAGGGACCACCAGCTGACCACAAGGCCAAAGGCAAGGATCAGAAAAAATAAAAGGATATCGGCTTTTTTAATCATAAATGCTCCTGTAAATGAGGCAGCCTTCAGAGTTTGCCTGCAATATTTCGACATGAAAGGATAATACATTATGGTTATCGCAAATCAACGATTTAAACTGTGCCCCGGTATGCTCCGGCGCATTTTCACAGTTCTTCTTATACTGACTTTTATTATACCACAAGCCGGCTGCGGCTCCAATGGAGAAATTTATCAGGGCATTGCCAAGACCGGATTTTATCTGGACACGGTGTGCACCATTACCATTTACGGTGTGGATCCGGACAGCGAGCTGGGAAAGGAACTGGCAGAAGCAGATGAGGAAGCACAGCAGAAACGAATCTTTCAGCTGATCACCGATGCCTTCCTGGAGTGCGACCGCTGCGAAAAAGTTCTGAGTAAAACCATTGAATCCAGTGAGATTTCACAGATCAACGCTGCCGGCGGCCGGACGGTGACGGTCAGCGATATGACGGCAGAGGTGATCGAAAAGGGTCTGGAATACGGAACCATCTCAGACGGTGTTTTTGATATTACCATCGGAAAAGTAACGGAGCTGTGGAACTTCCACGATTTTCAGACGGAAGAAGCTGCGGACAGCAACACAGAAACCGGTGAAGGAACAGATCCGCTGCCGGATCCGAAACTTCTGAAAGAAGCTGTCCGACACGTAGACTACCGGAACGTCAGGGTAGAGGAGGACCAGGTCACCTTACAGGATCCGGAAATGGAGATCGATCTGGGCGGAATCGCCAAGGGATATATCGCAGATCAACTGACCCAGTGGCTGGAAGCACGCGGTGTCGTCAGTGCGGTCATCGATCTGGGCGGAAATATTGTCGCGATCGGCGGCAAATCCACAGAACTGCTGGAGTATCCGCAGCAGGAATTCACCATCGGAATCAAGGATCCCCAGTCAGAATCCGGACAGCTACTGGGCGTGTTTTCCTGCAGCGACAAAACCGTCGTCACCTCCGGAACCTATGAACGGTATGTGGTGAAAGACGGGAAGAAATATCACCATATTCTGAACCCGGAAACGGGATGGCCGGCAGAGACCGACGTGGACAGCGTGACCATCATCACCGAAAAAAATCACGCAGTGGACGCAGATGGCCTTTCCACCACCTGTCTGGCACTGGGGGTGGAAAAAGGAATGGCACTCATCGAAACCATCGAAGGTGCAGAAGCCGTCTTTGTGGATCTGGACGGAAACATTACCTCTACCAGCGGGGCACCGTCACTGACCACGCGTTGAACCCGGCCATTCTCACAACGCCGGGCGAAAATGTTTTGTCGGAAATAACAAAAAATAAGAAAAACACTTGTGTTCCGGAACCGACAGGAGTATAATATTTGCATGAAATTTTAACAGCAATACTTAAAGTAAAATATAAGCGAAAAGAGGGATTACCAATGGACAAGAAAAATATCGACTGGGGCAATCTGGGCTTCGGATACATGCAGACCGACAAGCGGTATGTAAGCACCTGGAAAGACGGTGCATGGGATGAAGGCGGTCTGGTAGATGACGCAAACATCACCATGAATGAATGTGCCTGCGTGCTGCAGTATGCACAGACTGCGTTCGAGGGTCTGAAGGCCTACACCACGGAAGAAGGAAAGATTGTGACGTTCCGTCCTGACCTGAATGCACAGAGACTGCAGGATTCCTGCCGCGGTCTTTGCATGCCGGTACTTCCGGAAGAAAAATTCCTGGAGGCAGTAGACCAGGTGGTAAGTGCCAATGCAGCATACGTACCGCCGTTCGGCAGCGGAGCTACATTATATATCCGTCCGTACATGTTCGGTATTAATTCCGTCATCGGTGTAAAGCCGGCGGATGAATTCCAGTTCAGAATGTTCTGTACACCGGTTGGTCCGTACTTCAAGGGCGGCGTAAAGCCTCTGACCATCCGCGTCAGCGACGTGGACCGTGCAGCCCCGCATGGGACCGGAAACATCAAGGCAGGTCTGAACTATGCCATGAGTCTGAGAAACATTACCGATGCCCACGAAAAGGGATTCGATGAAAATATGTATCTGGATCCGCAGACCAGAACGAAAGTAGAAGAAACCGGCGGTGCAAACTTCCTGTTTGTGACCAAGGACGGTACGGTGGTTACGCCGAAGTCCGGCAGCATCCTGCCTTCCATCACCAGACGGTCTCTGGTTTATGTGGCAGAGCACTATCTGGGCCTGAAGGTGGAAGAACGGGAGATCTACAAGACAGAACTGAAGGATATGGCAGAGGCCGGTCTTTGCGGTACAGCTGCTGTGATTTCTCCGGTTGGAAAAATCGTGGATCACGGCGAAGAAATCTGCCTGCCATCCGGCATGACTGCAATGGGTCCTGTGACGCAGAAGCTGTATGACACCCTGACCGGCATCCAGATGGGTAAGATCGAAGCACCGGAAGGCTGGATTCGTGTTATCGCGGAATAACTGCAGTCACTGCGGAAACAGAGCGGGAAAATGAGAATTCAGAGAGCAGTCTCATGCAGGCTGCTCTTTTCTTAAAATACAAACTACAGAAAATGAACCAATCGAATGGAGTAATCATATGAAGGATTTAAAATATGCGGAAGAAATCACGGAACTGTATTCTATTGTGCAGAAAGAGCCGGAGCGTTTTAATGCACAGCTGGATCTGAAGCTGCACGACTGCAGCCGGGAAGAAATGTGGGTGGAGTTCGCTTTTGAGAGCCGGGAATGGTGCCTCAATCCGTATGGCGGGGTACATGGAGGCGTCATCTGCAGCATGATCGATACGGCAATGGGGTTCAGCTGCGGTTCCTATTCCGGAAAATATGTATCGACAACAGATCTTACCGTCAGTTATCTGAAACCTATGATGGGAAAGAAATATATTGTGCACGTGGATCTGACCCAGGCAGGAAGCCGGATGATCCGCTGTATGGCAAAGGTTTGTGATGCGGACAGCGGCGTGCTCTGCGCCACGGGTATGGCAAGCTTTATCACCGCCGGCGATCGGCCGAAGGGCGTGCGGGTATAGAAACCTGCAGCAGCCTGCTGACAAACAAGTGTCTTATCCCCTCCAGGCCTCCAGCAGCATGCGGATTCGTTCTTCCAGATCGGCCAGCGGCACCTGGTTATAATAGAAGATCAGGCGGTGCGCCGGAAGGTCGTCGGTGCCAGGCTCATCCGTCTCCGACATCTGCGCCAGCGGCAGAACCTGCAGCTTCAGGCTGCGGGCAGCGGCAGACAGCTCCTCGGCAGAGCGGGCAGAACGGACGTGGAGCGACAGATTGATGCCGGACCGGGTGTCCAGCGGTGAGACGAAATCTGCTCCCCAACGGTGGAAGGCAGCCAGCGCAGTCTGCAGCTTCTGTGCATAGAGATTCCGCAGCTTTTTGATCCCGGTGTAATAATAGCCGTCTTCCATAAAGAAGGCCAGTGTCAGTTGTTCCGCCTTGGAGCAGGTCTGGGTGTACTGGTCTTTTATTTTGTTGAAAATTTCAGACAGCTTCGGCGGAAGAACCATATAGGAGATCTTCACTGCAGGAAACAGGGTCGAAGAAAATGAGCCCAGATAAACGACGCAGCCGTTTTCATCCAGACCCTGCATGGCCGGCACCGGCTTTCCGAAGTAGCGCAGTTCGCTGTCATAATCATCCTCGATGATGATGCTGTGGTTGGCCCGGGCCCAGTCCAGCAGCTTGTAGCGCCGGCCTACCGGCATAACGGCGCCTGTAGGAAACTGGTTGGACGGACTCACATAGACCGCCGAAGGAATGTTCACAGGAAGACGGCTGATGTCAATCCCTTCTGTTCCCACCGGAATATGGGAGATGGTAAATCCGCCGTCAGAAAACTGCCGCTGCACCGGAAGATACCCCGGTGACTCCAGAGAAACATGGTGGATATCCATCTTTCGCAGGATTCTGGAAAGGTGACTGGTGATCTGCTGCGTACCGGCACCGATGACGATCTGATCCGGGCTGGCCGTGACACCGCGTGAATGGTAGACATACTTGGCGATCTCAAACCGGAGCGCCGCCTCCCCCTGGGGCTCACTTTCAAAAAGCAGCAGGTGGGAATACTCGTTGAACACTTTCGCACTGCATTTTTTCCACTTGTTGAAGTCAAAGCAGCTCAGATCATAGAGATACGGACTCCCCTCCAGCGTATAGTCATTGATGTCATAAAGGATCGAAGCCTTTTTCGCCGCCGGCTCACCCTGGATGGACGTAACCTGCGCCACATAGTAGCCGGACTGCGGTCGGCTGATGATATAACCCTCCACCAGAAGCTGATTGTAGGCAAGCTCGGCAGTGGTGATGCTGACCCCCAGATCTCTGGACAAAATCCGCAGAGAAGGCAGTTTCTCTCCGGCGGACACTTCGCCCTGCAGAATCTGATTTTTGATCTGGTCATAAACCTGCAGATACAGGGCGCGGCTTTTTTCTTCTGCCGGGGTTTCCGTATTTTTCGTATTCAGGATGATGGGTTTCATGAAATTTTACTCCTCTTTCGGCTTTCTCTTTCTGCACATATAATCATCCAGTTCCACCTTCATTTTTTCCGGAATCTCTCTGGAAACCGGAAGCTGGGCGGCATTGGCCATGCGGTCCGCAAAGAAAGTAATAAAGTCGATGTCTCTGGACATCTGCTGCGGGCTGATCAGATCAATGGTATCGTAGCGGTTGTGAATGGTACCGGTTGACGGCGTAGTCCAGCGTACGAAGGTAACGGCAGGAACGCCCTGGTCAGCCAGTGGTGTGGAATCGCTGGAATAGACGTCCTGTACCGATTCCAGTCCGAAGCCGTATTCCATAGCCGTATATTCCAGATAGGATACGAGTTTTTTCTCTGCGGTGCAGACCGCGCGGAATTTTCCCATGCCGGTACCGATCATGTCCAGATTAATGCAAAGCGCGTATTTTTTCAGTTCTTCCTTATGTGTCTCGACAAATGCACGGGAGCCCAGGAGCCCGAGCTCTTCACTGCCGCACCATAAAAAACGCAGACTGTATTTCGGTTTATGCATCTGAAAAAATTCCGCCATGGCAAGGAGACCGATGCAGCCGGACATATTGTCATAGGCCCCCACAGAGAGTGAAGTGGTATCATAATGTGCGGTAAATAAAATTGTGTCTTCTCTCTCACCGGGAATATCTGCAATTACATTATAGGATATGCCTTCATATTCCTCTTGCTGAATGGAAATGCAGGCAGAGGAAACGCCCTTACGGATCAGTGCAGCAGCGGACTTGGCATTGATGTTCACGCCCGGAATCCGGTTGCACGGATGCGTGGAAGGACGCAGCCGCCGCTGGCTGATATCCTCATCGGCGTAGTTTATGCTGCCGTCATATGTGATGAACCCAAATGCGCCGTTTTCAACAAGGTCCAGATACGTCCAATCATCCAGATATCCGTCCAGAAGAACGATCTTTCCGCGGCATTGAGAAAGTGACCAGGGATCTTTGTTCGGCAGATAATAGAGCGGCGCTTCAATCTCACCGTTTCCGCAGCACTCATAACCTTTGCACGGAATCTCCTGCCCATCGCAGGACAGTATTGCCTGCCGGATTTGGCCGTGGGTGACAGAAAATGGCTCCATCCGTGGTTCCAGACCCAGTTCTGCACACTGCGTCTTCAGATATTCTGCGGTACAATGTTCTTCACTGCTGCAGCTGACACGGATATAGCTGGTATCGGTAAACAATTTCATGATTTTTTCTGTGTTCATTGCAAACCTCCTGCATGGAATCATAAGCGGAATTTATTCAGGAAGCGGCCGGCCAGAATGCATTCCGGCATGAGATGCATGGCTGCCCGGGTCAGGAAAATGCTGTCTGCGCCCTTTTCCGAAAGATTGCGTGCCGCCAGAAAAGCCAGCATTTTTTTATTACCCATGGTGTGGATTTCCTTCAGCAGTTCCACGGTAGCTGTCAACGGAAGCTCCGATGACTGATATTTCTCCATAGCAGACTCCAGATCCTCGCCGCAGTTTTCCAGCGCTTCACCCAGAACATGCAGAAAGCGTTCTTTCGTATAGATCAGACATGGATCCAATTCAAAGACATGGGCTGCCGCATCGGCCATTTTCAGCGTAGCCTTATCGAAGCTGCCCCGGGCGAAGGTGTAATATTCGCCGTCAAAAACGTGGTATGCTTTCATGGCATCCAGATATCCGAGACGCATGATGCGGCGGGCATTATCTGTATCGAAAATAAGGGTGCTGCCCAGATCCCACTTTGATTCGATCAGGGTCAGATTCGGGGTTGACTGCAGTGCTTTTCGATCCACGATGCCTACGGCATTCAGATAGACGGCAATGACTTCGTCTGCACCTTTGTCCAGCGCCATCTGGATGGGCATCACATCCGCATATCCGCCGTCGATATATTCTTTTCCGTCGATTTCACAGCTGTGAATGGCAGGATACAGGGAAGCGCTGGCAAGAATATAGTCGAGAAGCTGACCCTGCTTCATATCTTCTTTATATACATAATGCGGTGTAAAGGTGGGAAGCTCCACGATGACTACACCGAATTCTGCCGGCGCATTCCGCACGGTTTCCTCATCGATATAGTGTTCCAACAGTTTCTTCAGACCGGAGGTGCCTGCACCTTTATGGAAGACGATCTCTCTGGCATATTCTCTGGGCTGGGTTCCCTCCGGCACGTCGAAGATCATGTGAGTTTCGATTTCCTTCCAGAGACGTACCGTATTGTCCAGATCGCCCTGCACTGCCATGGCGCCGTTGATGGCACCCACCGATGTGCCGGTGACGATGTCAATTTTAATCCCCAGTTCTGTGAGAGCCTGCCATGCACCGGCTTCATAGGCACCCCGGCTTCCGCCGCCGGACAGAACGAGTGCCGTCTTTTTTTCACTGCTTTTCATCGGATTTCCTCCTTTTTTTACTACCAAAAGTTTACCATAAGTGATATACTTATATCCAGTGAAAATTGAAAGGAAGGCATAAATATGGATGAAAAACTGAAAACTATCATAGACGAAAGCAAATCCATCGTTTTTTTCGGCGGCGCAGGGGTTTCCACGGAAAGCAATATTCCTGACTTCCGTTCCGAAAAAGGCCTGTATCACGCGCAGCAGGAATACGGACGTTCTCCGGAGGAAATGCTGTCCCACACATTCTTTATGCAGCATATGAAAACCTTCTACGATTATTATAAAAAGAACCTGCTTTATCCGGACGCCCAGCCCAATAAAGCCCATCTGGCACTGGCAAAGCTGGAAGCCGAAGGTAAGGTGAAAGCGGTGGTGACCCAGAATATTGACGGACTCCACCAGAAAGCGGGGAGCAAAGTCGTCTACGAGCTTCACGGTTCGGTGCTGCGGAATTACTGCATGAAGTGCCATACCTTCCACAGCCTGGAGGATGTGATGGATCCGGAAGTCTGCGATGAAGACGGGATTCCGAGATGCAAGGTCTGCGGGGGCGTGGTGAAGCCGGATGTGGTACTTTATGAAGAGGCACTGGATGAGGACTGCATCAACGGAGCGGTGGAAGCCATTGCAGCTGCCGACACCCTGATCATCGGCGGCACATCTCTGGTAGTTTACCCGGCGGCTGGTTTGATCCGCTATTTCCGGGGTAAGAATTTAGTGTTGATCAATAAATCTGTGACACCATACGACGACAAGGCAGATCTGGTGATCCACGATGCGATCGGAAAGGTAATGGAATATTAGATGAATATACTGATTGCAAATGATGACGGCATCCAGGCAGAGGGTATCCGGCATCTGGCGGAGGCCCTCGCTGAAAAGGGAAATGTATATGTGGTTGCACCGGACACCCAACGCAGTGCCAGCAGCCACGCCCTCAGCATCCATGGAGAGATGCGTGCAGAAGAAATACCGGATTTCCCGGGTGCGAAACAGGCGTGGAAACTGTCGGGAACCCCGGCAGACTGTGTGAAGCTGGGACTGGAGATTTTGAGAAGAAAGGGCATTGAGACAGACATCGTCTATGCAGGGATTAATCACGGTGCGAATCTGGGCACGGATACCATGTATTCCGGAACGGTTTCTGCGGCGGCAGAAGGAATGTTTGCAGGCTATCCTGCGGTGGCGGTTTCCGTCTGCAGCCACTTCCCGGAACATTTTGCGGCAGCCTGCAGCCTGGCGGTGAAGGTCTTCGACCGTGCGATGGAGACTGCGGGAAAGGGATATCTGATCAGCATCAACACACCGAACCTGCCGCAGGAGGAAATCAAAGGCGTGCGGACGGCCCGTCTGGGTCAAATGACCTATGATGAATGGTTCGAAGAGGAAGAAGAAATGCGCTTTCGCTATGTAGGCGAACCGGTGAAGCGGACCGACCATGATGAGGATATCGATGTACGCCTGATCGAAGAAGGCTGGGCGACGATTTCTACCATAAAATATGATCTGAACGACTATGAAGCATTGAAACAGGCAGAAAATTGGGGGATTACATTATGATGACGAAGAGACTGAAGAAGGACAATACCATTCTGGCGGTGATTGATTTTCAGGAGAAACTGATGCCGGCCATGTACGACAGAAATGACGTGGAAGACAAGACAGCACGGATGATCCGCGGTGCGAAAGTACTGGGGCTGCCGGTGATCGTGACCCAGCAGTATACCCGCGGACTGGGTGAGACCGTGCCGGTGGTGGCAGAAGCGCTGGGCGACTATGCGCCGATTGATAAAGTGACCTTCAGCTGCTGCGGAAATGAGGAATTCCTTGCAGCCGTAAACGAGGCGAAAGAAGAAGGCAGGACTTCTGTGATCATCACCGGCTGTGAGACACATATCTGTGTGGAGCAGACGGCGCTGGACCTGCTGGAGATGGGATTCGATGTATTCCTTGCGGCAGACTGCGTACAGTCCCGTACCAGAGAAAACCGTGAGATTTCTCTGCGGCGCATGGAGAAGGCCGGCATTGTTGTCAGCAGCTGTGAAAGCATGCTGTATGACATGCTGGAAAGCGCGAAAGCACCGGAATTCAAGGCAATTTCCTCCATCGTGAAATGAGAAAGAAGACAGCATGATTTTTGAGAGAGACTTTAAAGACCTGACAGAAGAAGACACAGCACTGCTGGATGCGTATTTCGACGGCTACGATTATCAGGCATCCAGCCATACTTTTATCGCCAACTATATCTGGAGAGATACCCATAAGATCACGTGGCAGGTCATCGGAGACTACCTGTGCGTTGCCGGACTGGGCACCCTGGAAACCGAAGAGGAGGAGTATTTCATGTCCTTTCCTCTGACCAGAACGGGAACCTATGAGAAGGACAAGCTGCGGGAAACCATCGATGCCGCGAAGAAGATTTTTGAAAAGAAGGGGAAAAAGTTTGAAATTTCCCTGATCCCGGCCTCTCTGGCACCCCTGCTGAAGGAAATATACGGCAATCAGGTGGAACTGACCCATGATCGGGACGATGATGACTATATCTATCTGCGGGAGGATCTGGTGAATCTTTCCGGCAGGAAGCTGCACCAGAAGAAGAATCACCTGAATTATTTCCAGCGGACGTATGATTATATCTATGAAGAGATTACGTCAGAGACGGTTCGGGAGGTACTGGATTTTCTGGAACGGATCAACCATCAGAAACTGCTGGAAATGCCGGAAGAATGGAAGACCATCCTGGAACTGGAGACGCGGGCGATCGAGGAGCTGCTGAGCCTGCTGGGCACAGGCAGGCTGCTTTCGGGTGTGATCCGTATCGATGGCCGGATTGAAGCGGTAACGATCGGGGAATTTGCCAGAACCAACAGTCACGAATCGGTGCTGGTCCACGTGGAAAAGGCCAACCCGGCATTTCGCGGCATTTATCAGGCCATCAACCACGATTTCTGCTGCCATCTCCCAGAGGATGTGGTTTATGTCAACCGGGAAGAAGACATGGGCATGGAAAATCTGCGGCAAACCAAGCTGTCCTATAAGCCGGTGAAACTGGCGGAGAAATATGAGGCGTCTTTCGTTAAATAAACTACTATTGTTGGAAGGGTTGCCTTTTCCGGCAGATATGGTAAAATAAATGTGTATGGGAAAAAAGACAAAGGGAATTGTTATTTTTTTAACTATTACCCCTTGCTTTTTTGTGGTTCCTGTGTTTTAATGGAACTACGAATTGGATTCGACAACTTATAACTACTATTTAAGGAGGATACATAAACATGAGAGAAGTTGTTATTGTCAGCGCAGCAAGAACACCGATGGGAAGCTTTGGCGGTTCCTTAAAGGGAATCCCTACCAGAAAGCTGGGCGCTATCGCAATCAAGGAAGCTGTAAAGAGAGCCGGAATTACAGGTGAACAGGTGGACGAAGTCATCATGGGTGCTGTACTGCAGGGTGGCCTGGGCCAGAACGTTGCAAGACAGATGACCTTAGATGCAGGTCTGCCAATCGAAACTCCGGCAATGACGATCAATAAGGTTTGCGGTTCCGGTCTGAGAGCGGTTGAACTGGCTGCACAGATCATCAAAGCAGGCGATGCAGATATCGTCGTAGCAGGCGGTGCAGAAAACATGTCCGCAACTGCTTATGCTATGCCGGCTGCAAGATGGGGTGCAAGAATGAATAACACCCAGATGGTTGACATGATGGTAAACGATGGTCTGTGGGATGCATTCAACGGTTACCACATGGGTATCACTGCTGAAAACGTGGCAGAACAGTGGGGAATTACCAGAGAAGAACTGGATGAATTCTCCGTGATTTCCCAGAACAGAGCAGAAGCTGCTATCAAGGCAGGCAAGTTCAAGGATGAAATCGTTCCGGTAGAAATTCCGCAGAAGAAGGGTGATCCAATCATCTTCGATACCGACGAATTCCCTAAGTTCGGAACCACCATCGATAAGGTTGCCAAGCTGAAACCGGCATTCAAGAAAGATGGTATCGTAACCGCTGCCAACGCTTCCGGTATCAATGATGCTGGTGCTGCTGTGGTAGTTATGGCAAAAGAAAAGGCAGAAGAACTGGGCATCAAGCCGCTGGTTACCATCAAGTCCTATGCTTCCGCAGGCGTAGATCCTTCCATCATGGGTGTAGGTCCTGTTCCTGCTTCCGAAAAGGCTCTGAAGAAGGCTGGTCTGACCATCAAGGATATCGATCTGGTTGAAGCAAACGAAGCATTCGCTGCACAGTCCCTGGCGGTAAGAAAAGACCTGGGTCTGGATCCGGAAAAGACCAACGTAAACGGCGGAGCAATTGCTCTGGGTCATCCGATCGGCGCTTCCGGCTGCAGAATCCTGATCTCTCTGATCTACGAAATGCTGAGAAGAGACGATGCCAAGACTGGTCTGGCTACTCTGTGCATCGGCGGTGGTATGGGTACTGCACTGATCGTGGAAAAATAAAAACTGACTTCACACAAACAGAGGTAATATAAGTATCTGAGGAGCTGCCGGTTTCCGGCAGCTCTTTTGAAATCGCGAACATAAAATCCAAAAGGGGCAGCGTAACATGACGGAAGAAAATAAGCAGAAAAAGCTGGAGAAACAGGAAAAAAAGCAGGAAAAGAAGCAGCAGCGGCAGGCCCGCCGACAGGAGGAGCAGCAGTACCGCATTGTGGGAAACCGGAAGCGAATGGCTGTGATCTATACGGTGCTGCGGCTTGCAGTCATTGCAGTCATGGTGGCACAGTTCTTCAACGGGGATTATCAGAATGTATTTCTCTGCGTGCTGACACTGCTGCTGTTTCTCATGCCGTCTCTCATCGAGCGGAAGCTGAAGGTGGATCTGCCTGACACTCTGGAGGTCATCATCCTTTTGTTCATCTTCTCAGCGGAAATTCTCGGGGAGATCCGGGCCTATTATGTCCAGTTTCACCACTGGGATACGCTGCTTCACACCATGAACGGCTTCCTCTGTGCCGCCATCGGTTTCTCTCTGGTGGATCTGCTAAACCGATCGCAGCGCTTCACCTTCCGGCTGTCCCCGCTGTTCGTTTCCCTGACCGCATTCTGCTTTTCCATGACCGTAGGCGTGCTGTGGGAATTCTTCGAATGTTTAATGGACCGGGTCTTTCTCATGGACATGCAGAAGGATACGGTACTGACATCCATTTCTTCGGTGATGCTGGATCCGGATCAGGCCAACCATCCGGTGATCCTGCGGCATATCGCCGATACCATTGTAGTGTTCGAGGACGGCAGCCAGCAGGCACTGGGCGTAGGCGGCTACCTGGATGTGGGGATTTATGATACCATGAAGGACCTTTTCGTCAATTTTATCGGCGCGGTGGTCTTTTCAGTGGTGGGATTTTTCTATGTGAAAGAGCGGGGAAAAGGCCGGTTTGCCCGCCGGTTCATCCCTTCGGTACAGGATCTCAACGGAAACGGCATTCCGGACGAGCTGGAGGAGAATACGACCGAAGCTGACTCATAATTGAATCAACAAAATCCGTTCTCCCGACGTTTTCGGTTCGCCTGGGGGATGGATTGCGCAGATTTCTGGTGGAATATGTCGAAATCTGTATAAAAGTGTAAATAAAGAGAGGGAAACAGCCCATCTGGTGCTGTTTTTTTCTTTTGGCACGGGACTTGCTTTAGTAGAATAGCGTGAGAATACTTTAATCATTGAAAGGAGCAAAGAATACGTGGAGTTATTATTGAATCCAATTGTGATCGGCGTAGCTGCGCTGATTCTTTTATGTCTGCTGAAAGTAAACGTACTGCTTTCTCTGCTGATTTCTGCCATGGTCGCTGGGGTGAGCGCCGGCATGTCCTTCGGAGATACCATCAATACGCTGATTTCCGGCATGGGCGGAAATGCGCAGACTGCACTGAGCTATATCTTACTTGGCATTCTGGCCGCAGGAATGGCCTATACGGGGATTACGGAGATTTTGTCCTTGAAAATATCCCATGTGATCGGGAAGCGGAAACTGATGCTGCTGGTGGTACTGACCCTGATTGCCTGCTGCTCTCAGAACCTGATTCCGGTTCATATCGCGTTCATTCCAATTCTGATTCCGGCATTGCTGCCGCTGATGAATGAAATGAATCTGGATCGACGTGGTGCAGCCTGTGCTCTGGCCTTCGGTCTGAAAGCACCGTATATCGCCCTGCCCTTCGGGTTCGGCTGGATCTTCCAGGAACTGATTTCGGATAACCTGGCCGCAAACGGCATGGAAATCGAAGTAGGCAATGTATGGAAATACACCTGGCCGCTGGGTGCAGCCATGATCATCGGTCTGGCCATTGCTTTGTTTGTTTTCCGTAAGCCTCGCCATTATGAGAATCTGGAAATCGCAGGTGCCCATAACCATGACGCAGCCCAGGCGGCGAATCTGAAAATGCAGCCGGCGCACTGGGTGACGCTGATGGCCGCAGTGGGCACGCTGGTGATCAATCTGCTGACCGACTCCCTGCCGCTGGGCGCTCTGGCCGGCATTCTGATCATGGTGGTATTCGGTGCTATTCAGTTGAAGGATCTGGATACGGTGATCGCAAACGGACTGTCCATCATGGGCCTGATAGCATTCGTTATGCTGGTAGCTGCCGGTTATGCCAATGTGATGAACACCACCGGTGCGGTGGAAGAGCTGGTACAGATTTCCCTCGGCTTCATGGGCGGTAGCAAGCTGCTGGCCGCCGTCATGATGATGCTCATCGGTCTGATCATCACGCTGGGCATCGGGACTTCTTTCGGAACCATTCCGGTTCTGGCCGTGCTCTATGTGCCGCTGTGTGCGGAAATGGGCTTCTCTGTAGGCGGAACGGTGATGCTGATTGCGGCAGCTGCAGCGCTGGGCGATGCAGGCTCTCCTGCTTCCGATACCACCCTGGGGCCGACCGCCGGTCTCAATGCCGACGGCCAGCACAGCCACATCTGGGATACCTGTGTACCAACTGCCATCTGCTATAACGTGCCGCTGGCAGTATGCGCAGTGATTGTGAGTCAGTTTATCTAACAATAAACCATAGAATTCTATCCAGATCTGCAATGTCGAAAATAAGAATAATACGTCGAAAAAGGGCAGAAAATAAAGCAAAATTCACTTCCTGATGGTACTGAAAGCAACGCCTGATTTTAGTATAATATATATGGAATATATACGAACTAAAAATAGTTGCAAATAATCAAAAAAGATAGTATAGTGAAGGAGAATGAATTTTGAGTACAAAGGAAAAATTGATAAAACGCCTGACAAGCTGTCCGAAAGACTTTACTTTTTCAGAACTGGAAACGCTTCTTGGCTTGCTGACTTACCACCGGACGGAAAAGGGAAGAACCAGTGGCTCACGTGTGATGTTTGTCAGCGAGCACCACTGCCCAATTTTGCTGCACAAGCCGCATGGCAGAAAAGAATTGCTTGAATATCAGGTGAAACAGATCATTGATGTATTACGAGGGGAGGGCTTGCTGTGAAAAACACAATGCAGTACAAAGGCTATATCGGAAGTGTGGAATTTTCTCAGGAAGATGGGGTATTTTTCGGAAAAGTAATGGGAATTCGAGCATTGATCTCCTATGAAGGAACCAATGCACAGGAGCTTATTTCAAACTTTTATCATGCAGTGGACGATTATCTGGAATTGTGTTCGAAAGAAGGCATCAAACCGGAGATGGCATATAAGGGGAGTTTTAACGTGAGAATATCTCCGGAACTTCATAAGCAGGCAGTTCTCTGTGCCGCATCACAGGAAATCACATTGAATCGCTTTGTGGAGATGGCATTACAGAAAAGTATAGCCGGTCTGCACTAGCGGAATGCAGCACATGACCGGCGAATTCTACGGAATTTCAAAACAGGGGGCTTGCTTAGGCTTACAGGCCCAGGTCTTCGCCCACCAGGATCACCTTGATCCGCTTCGGCGGATTGCAGCGGCGGGTCAGCACCAGCTGATTGCAGATGCAATCCGGGCTGTTGCAGTCGGCGCAGGCACCAGTGACGGCGCAAGGGGTATTCTTCCCGGTGAAGCGGGCCATGTTTTCCGGGCTGGCGGTACTGCGGGCGCGGATCCAGGCGTCGTCTGCCGTTGGAACTACCTTATTCATGCCGGCGACCACCAGCACGTTTTCCGGACCGTAAACCAGAGCAGCCACCCGGTTGCCAATACCGTCGATATTCACCAGCTGTCCATCTTCGCTGACTGCGTTGCTGCTCATGAGGAACCAGTCTGCGGAGAGGGCCTGGTGCTCGATCTTCTTCTTTTCTTCCGGGTTTGCGGCCAGATCCCGGTCAAACATCCGGTTCCCTCTGGCACGAAGTGCCTCCTTTAATCCCAGGGCATTGATGGTCAGAGACCCGCCGTAACCCACCGACGCATCGGAAGGGATGAGGGTGAGGATTTTGTTCAGGGCGGCATCGGCGTCTTCGCAGTAGCAGGCGTCAAAATTTCTCTTTATCAGTGCTTCCGCTACCTTTGGGCCGAGACGGCCGTAGCGGATTTTTTTAATTTCGTTCATGGTCTTTTCCTCCGTTGGTCACAATCTTTCGACCGTATTATGATCGTCTTATGACAGTATTATAGTAAATCAGGCGGGTTTTGGCAAGGCGAATACTTGCGCCGGACGGCAGGAAATGGTAAAATGGTAGAAATACGAGGGGGTACACGATGAATGAAGTGATTCGGGTGCTGCTGACCTGCCTGGCTGCGATTTTCGCCGGGGTGATTCTGGGAAACGGTGCCGTATATTTTTTTAACCGCATACCGGGGAGCTGGCTCTGTGATTACGGGCAGGAGCCGGACGAGGAACTGCTCCATCCTACGGCGCAGAGGCTGCGGAGCACGCCCTGGAAGTATGTGCTCAGCGGGCTTTTCATTGTGATGGCTGTGTGGCTGGCCATGCGGGATCCGGTTTACGGACTGGCGGCTCTGGCGGCCTTATGGCTGCTGCTGGAGATGGCCATTGCAGATATCAAATACCGGATTGTGCCGGATCAGCTGGTGCTGCTGCTGGTAATCTGCGGCTGCGGATTCATCCCGTTCCATGAGGGAGGTCCCCTTTCAGGACTTTGGGGCGCGCTTGTCGGCTTCGGCGTCATGCTGCTGATCGGCATCCTGGGGAAGCTGATCTACAAAAGGGATACCCTGGGCGGCGGGGACATCAAGCTTTTCGGCGCACTGGGGCTCTGCTGCGGTCTGGACGGAATTATCGCCGTGTTTATTCTGACCACCCTGCTGAGCGCGGGTCATCTGGTGTACCTTCTTCTGCGGCGCAGGGTGAAGATCACGGACCAGCAGCCCATGGTACCGTATATTGCACTGGCAGCAGGAATTTATCTGGTACTTTTGCACGAAATACGGTATAATATAATGATACCACTTTAAAAAGAAGAGAATTTCAGGAGGATTCTGATATATGATTACAAGCAAACAGAGAAGTTATCTCCGTTCCCTGGCCCATAACATCGATCCGTTGGTGTACATCGGCAAGCAGGGAATCACGGAGAATGTGATAAAGGAGTTGGACAACTGTCTGGAAAACCGGGAACTGGTGAAGGTAAAGCTGCAGGAGGGCTGTGAGCTGGAGCCGAAGCAGACTGCAAACGATATGGCTGCGGAGCTCTCCGCAGAGTTTGTACAGGCGATCGGCAGGAAGTTTACGTTATACCGGCAGTCATCGGATCCGGAAAAGCGGCAGATCGTGCTGCCGCGGAAGTAGATCCGTCAAGGGCAGTGAGGACGGAACAGGACTGAGGACGGCGGAATGGAACGGAACTTTTTGCTGAAAATCGAATATGACGGCAGCGGATTTTCCGGGTGGCAGCGGCAGCCCGAAGCCAGGACGGTGCAGGGCGAACTGGAGACGGCCCTGAGCCAGGTCATAGGCAAACCGGTGCAGATTCATGGCACCAGCCGGACCGATGCAGGGGTTCATGCTCTGGGACAGCAGGCATCTTTTTCGGGAGAATTCGGGATTCCCACGGAGCGGATCGCCCAGGCAGTCAACAACCGTCTGGCAGGAAAAGGCGGCGGAATCGGCAAAATCGGCCGGGTCGGCGATGTGCGGGTTCTTTCGGTCTGTGAGATGCCGGCGGAGTTTCACGCCAGATTCTCTTCGCTGGGAAAGCGCTACCGCTATCTCATCGGAAACAGCCCTGAAACGGATATTTTCCGAAGAAAGTACTGCTATCAGGTGCAGGAGCCGCTGGACGAAGCCGCCATGCAGAAGGCAGCGGAGGTTCTGGTTGGAACCCACGATTTCGCCTGTTTTCAGGCTTCCGGGAGCACACCGAGGGAGACCACGGTGCGGACGATTTATTCGCTAACGGTGAACCGGCAGGGACAGGATATTGTTTTGGAGGTGACCGGAGACGGTTTCCTTTATAATATGGTAAGGATCATAACAGGAACTCTGGTGGAGGTTGGACTGGGCAGAAGAAGGCCGGAAGAAATGAACGGAATTCTGGAAAGCTGCGACAGGCAGAAGGCAGGCCATACGGCGCCGCCGGGGGGACTCTATCTGGCAGAAGTTTTTTTTGATGAGGATGCAGTCCGGGCCGCCCGAAAAGAGGGTATGGACTGCACAGACAAGGAGAAGAGACGATGAACAGACCAAGCTGGGATGAATATTTCATGGAAATGGCGGAACTGACCGCGCAGCGTTCCACCTGCATGCGGCGACATGTGGGTGCGGTGATCGTGAAAGACAGGCGTGCCATCGCTACCGGTTACAATGGGGCACCGCGGGGGCTTGTTCACTGTGAAGAAAACGGAGGCTGTCTGCGGCAGAAGCTGAATATTCCGTCCGGACAGCGTCAGGAACTGTGCCGGGCACTTCATGCAGAGCAGAACGCGATTATCCAGGCGGCTTCCATGGGACATGCCATTGAAGGAGGAACCATTTACATCACGCATCAGCCTTGCGTGGTCTGTGCGAAAATGATCATCAATGCAGGCATTCAGCGTATCGTGGTTCGTGAGGGGTATCCGGACGAGCTTTCCCTGGAGATTCTGGAGGAAGCAGGGCTGAAGGTGGAACGGCTGGAGAAGAACGCGTAAGGAAAACGTATAAGGGGAAACAATGAACAGACTCATTTATCATGAACTATGGATCATTTTTATTCTGGCGCTTTTGATTTCCATGGCATTTACGCCGGTTGCCATCAAGGTGGCATACCGGATCGGCGCCATTGATGTGCCGAAGGACGGAAGGAGAATGCATACCCGTGCCATGCCGCGGTTTGGCGGAATGGCGATCTTCCTGGGAACCATGGGTTCCATGGCGGCCTTTCTTTCGTTTGACCGGCAGATCGTGGGCGTGATGATCGGGGGAACACTGATGTATCTTTTAGGCGTCATTGACGATCTGAAGAATCTCCCGGCGAAGCTGAAATTTCTGGTGCAGATGGGAATCGCTGCACTGATGTACGGCTGGGGGCTCCGTATTGAATTCCTGACCAACTTTTTCGGGGAAGGAAATGTGGCATTTGCGGCACCGGTCAGCTGTTTCCTGACGATTCTCTGGATCGTGGGTATTACCAATACAGTGAACCTGATTGACGGACTGGATGGCCTGGCGGCAGGTACTTCTGCGATTTCCGCCCTTTGCCTTGCCTATGTGGCATATATTTTCGGACAGTATATTCCGGCAGCAGCCATGCTGGCGCTGGCAGGGGGAATCCTCGGATTCCTGCCCTTCAATTTTTATCCGGCGAAAATCTTCATGGGTGACGGCGGTTCCCTGTTTCTCGGTTTTATGCTGTCTACACTGTCCATTGTTGGCCTGACGAAAGGCGCAGCGGTGATTGCAACCTCCGTACCGATTTTCGTGCTGGGGCTGCCGATCTTTGATACCGCCTTCGCCATCTTCCGGCGGCTGGTGAATAAACGCCCGATCATGGAAGCGGATAAAGGCCATCTGCATCACCGCCTCATGAATCTGGGTTACGGACAGCGACGCGCTACCCTGATGCTGTACTGTGTCAGTGCCATCATGGGTGTGGCTGCGGTCATGTTCAGCCGGGATCTCAATGTAGAAGGATTCGGTCTGGTGGCTGTGGCGGTGGTACAGATTTATATCTTCCTTACCGATCCGAATCATGTGCTGCCGCAGATCCGGCAGGAGCAGGAGAAAAAAGCCAAAGCCATCGAAGCGGCGGCAGGACTTGCGCCGGACCCAGAAGAGCCGGAACCGGATACAGAGAAACCGCGGCAGGAAGAACTGCAGGAAGAGGAGGCAGGACACTCCGACGAGCTGGTACCGGAAGTGATTCGGCACCGGAAGGCAGATCACGCAGATCCGCTGAAGGAATGGCGGTACTAAAGTAAATCGAATGAAAGAGATACAATGAACGAAAAGCAGCTGATTTTGGGGATTGTTGCCCATGTGGATGCCGGCAAAACCACCCTGTCGGAAAGCATTCTATACTCGACCGGAGCGATTCGGAAATTGGGCCGTGTGGATCACCAGACGGCCTTTTTGGATACGGATAAAATCGAACAGGACCGTGGCATCACGGTGTTTTCCAAGGAGGCCCGGTTCACCCTGGGGGATCTGCAGGTGACGCTTCTGGATACGCCGGGGCACGTGGATTTTAGCGGAGAGATGGAGCGTACACTGCAGGTGCTGGACTGCGCCATCCTTGTCATCAGCGGCGCCGACGGCGTGCAGAGCCATACGGTGACTCTCTGGAAGCTGCTGGATACCTATGAGATTCCCGTTTTCCTCTTTGTGAACAAAATGGATCAGCCCGGCACGGATCGGGATGCGCTGTTTTCGTCTCTGGCGGAGCATCTGGGGGAAGGGTGCATTTTGTTTGAGGATGGGAGACCATCTTCCGATATGCAGGAGATTCTGGCCATGTGCAGTGAACCGCTGATGGAAGAGTATCTGGAAACCGGCAGCATGGAAAAAGAAACGGTAAAGCGTGCCATCGCAGAGCGAAAGGTGTTTCCTGTCTGCTTCGGGTCTGCACTGAAGCTGGAGGGTGTGGATGCATTGCTGCAGACGATGGGAAGCTACGCTTCGGTGCCAGCGTATCCGGAGAACTTTGGTGCCAGAGTATATAAGATCACCCGGGACCGGCAGGGAAAACGGCAGACCCATATGAAGATCACCGGCGGAACACTGAAAGCACGCGACCTGCTCCATGGCATGGATCTGGCGGGAGTGCCGTGGGAAGAAAAGGCTGATCAGATCCGTCTGTATGCCGGAGACAGCTTTCAGATGATTCCGGAAGCAGAAGCCGGCATGGTATGCGCAGTGACGGGACTTGCCCATACCTGGGCAGGAGAGGGACTGGGCATTGAGGCGGAGTCAGTCCATCCGCCTGTGCTGGAACCGGCATTCAGCTATCGGATGATCCTGCCGGAAGAGGCAGATCCGGCCCTGACCCTGCAGAAACTGCGGCAGCTGGAGGAGGAAGAACCTTTGCTGCACCTGGTCTGGAAAGAAGCCCTGCAGGAGATCCATGTAGAGGTCATGGGAGACCTGGGACTGGAGATTTTGCAAAGTCTGATCCGGCGAAGATTTCAACTGGACGTTTCTTTCGGCGCAGGAAGCCTGATCTATAAAGAAACCATTTCTGCACCGGTCATTGGCATCGGCCACTTTGAGCCTCTTCGACATTATGCCGAAGTGCAGCTTCTTCTGGAACCGGGTGCACCGGGAAGCGGGCTGGTTTTTGACTCGCTGTGCAGTGAGGACAAGCTGAACAGGAATTGGCAGCGACTGATTCTGACTCATTTGCAGGAGAGAAATCATCCGGGGGTACTGACGGGAAGCAGCGTGACGGATCTGAAGATCACCATTCTGGGCGGTCGGGCACATCTGAAACATACAGAGGGCGGAGACTTCCGTCAGGCTACCTATCGCGCCATACGGCAGGGGCTTCGAAAGGCACAGGCGGATGGAAATGCTGTGCTGCTGGAACCGGTCTGCCGTTTCCGTCTGGAACTGCCGGTACAGCATGTGGGGAGAGCCATGTCGGATCTCCAGAGAATGGGTGCGCAGTCCAGCCTGCAGGAGAGCAGCGGTACGGGATACAGCGGATCCGGTGAGGAAGCCATGGCAGTCCTTACCGGAAGAGGACCTGCAGCAACGTTGAAAGAGTACCAGCGGGATGTGGCGGCCTATACCAGGGGAATGGGGAGGTTCCTGTCTTCTATGGACGGGTATGGCACATGTCACAATGCGGCGGAGGTGGTCGAGCTGGCCGGATACCGGCCGGAAGCCGATCTGGAGAACCCCACCGGATCGGTGTTCTGCGAACATGGTGCGGCAGTCTTTGTCCCGTGGGAGGAAGTCGATGCACGGGCTCATGTGGACAGCGGATACCGGCTGGACAGGGAAGGCCACCTGGTAAAAAGCGGTGCTGCCGGCGGTGAAAACGGCGGATCGGGGAAGAAGGAAAAGGGCCTCGGCGGTATTTCTGCCAGTGAAAAGGAGCTGGAAGAGATTTTTCTCCGGACGTATGGAAAGAGCAAACGGGATGAAGCCCTGCGGCGGGAACATTTGGCCAAAGGCAGCCGACGTCCGCAGGTGCCCGATCTGGGCAGTCTGACCCAGAAAGAAGATAACAGCGGAGAGCGTTATCTGATTGTGGATGGATATAACGTGATCTTCGCCTGGGAGGAGCTGAAAGAACTGGCGGCAGTCAATCTGGACAGCGCACGGGAAGCATTTCTGGATCTTCTGATCCATTATCAGGGCTACCGAAAGATGGGGATTCTGGTGGTCTTCGACGGATATAAAGTAAAAGGGAACCCCGGTACGCAGATGAAACAGGCAGGACTGGACGTGGTATATACCAGGGAAGCGGAAACGGCAGATCGTTTCATTGAAAAGACCATTTATGAGCTGGGGCGAAAGTATAAGATCACGGTGGTCACTTCGGATCGCCCGGTACAGATGGCTGCCATGGGAGATGGTGCGGTGCGTATGTCCGCCCGGGAGTTCTACCAGGAGGTCATGGCTGTTTCCGCAGAGATCCGGCAGAAGCTGCAGACGCAGAGGCCGGAAAAAAACCGTCCCTTTGAAGGGAAACTGACTTCCTATGCCGACGCAGCGGTGAAAACGGAAACGACGGTTGCTGAAAAAAAGCCGCAGAAATAGAAGAAAAAAAGTGACAATTGCTGTATATGGGTATATACTGAAAAATGGAGTAAAAAAGAAAGGGAAAGGATAAAAATGGGTTAATTTAAGAGAAGGTGTGGTGCGTGATGAGTAAGATAATGAAATTGTGTGTAATCATTCTGGGCATGGTTCTGTTTTTTGCCGCAATGCAGTGGGTGAATCAATGGGCCCGGGATGCGCAGGATACTGCGGCAGTATCCGTGATGGATCATGTTGTCAATGCGGCGCCGGAATTTACCGTTTATGATGCGGAAGGACAACCGGTCAGCCTGAGTGATTTCACAGATCGTCCCATCGTCCTGCATTTCTGGGCCAGCTGGAATGAGCAGTGCAGGGAAGATCTGCAGGCCTTTGAAGCGGCGTATCAGGAATATGGGCAGCAGGTGGAATTCCTGATGATCAATATAACGGACGGAAGCAAGGAAACGCAGGAAACCGCCAGTGCATTTCTGGATCGGATTCCCTACAGCTTCCCGGTTTATTTCGATCTGGATAAAAGTGCCTATGAGGCCATTCCTGTCCGGTCGATCCCGTCGACCTATTACATCGACCGGGATTTTCAGATGGTAGCCCGTGCGACCGGCGGTACCAATACAGAAGAGACCCTGGAAGAAGGACTGCAGATGCTGCTGGAGGATGCCAGTTAGAAGACAAAATGAACAGACGCCCTTTTCGGATGTCAGGCAAGAGGTCGATATCCGGAATGGGCGCTTGCTTTCTCTTTGTTGAACATTTTTTACGGAATCGTCTACAATATTCAATCTGGTTTGAAACTGTGATAAACCGAAGGCCGGCCGCAGCAGCGTGCCGGCTTTTAAAGTGCAATCATTTCGATACACCTCTCCCGAAAAGCCGACCTCCTCCGGCATAAGACATGCAGCCGGGGGCATATATTTTGCGAAGAGGAAGGATTTAACCTGAGTTTAACACGAGTGCGGTTTCAACTTTAACATTGCTGCCGTATACTCAGACTGTAAAAAGGAAAAAATAGAATAAAACATTCGAGGAGGAAAATCGAAATGAAAAAATTACTTGCAATCGCACTTACCATCGCCATGATCTTCTCTATGGCAGCCTGCGGAAACAGCGGCAGCGAAGAGGGAGCGGAAGGCGGTGCAAACCCTATTACCGTTGTATCCAGAGAAGATGGTTCCGGCACCAGAGGTGCTTTTGTAGAACTGATGGGAATCATGGTGGATGATGTGGACCAGACCACACAGAGCGCTGAAATTACCCAGAGCACTTCCGTAGCCATGACTACCGTGGCAGGAAACGAAAAGGCCATCGGTTACATTTCCCTGGGCAGCCTGGATGATTCCGTAAAGGCACTGAAGGTTGACGGCGTGGAACCTTCCGTAGATAACATCAAGGCAGGACAGTATGCCGTTTCCAGACCGTTTGAGGTTGTGACCAATGATGCGCTGTCCGATCTGGCTGCAGACTTCATCGCCTACATCATGAGTGCCGAAGGCCAGGCTATTATCGCAGAAGAAGGATATATCACCATCGACGATAACGCGCCGGCTTATGAACAGAAATCCGATCTGTCCGGCAAAATCGTACTGGCTGGCTCCACTTCCGTATCTCCGGTTATGCTGGTTCTGGCGGACGCTTACAAAGCCATCTACAGCGGCGTGGAAATCGAAGTTCAGCAGACTGGTTCCGGCGCAGGTATCACCAGCACCATCGAAAAGGCTTGTGACATCGGAATGTCCTCCAGAGCGCTGAAGCCGGAAGAACTGGAACAGGGTCTGACGGAAACCACCATCGCCATGGACGGTATCGCAGTCATCGTAAACAAGGCCAACACTGCAGAAGATCTGACTTCCGAACAGATCCGCCAGATCTTCACCGGTGAAGTGACAGACTGGTCTGAAGTACAGTAAACCGTATGGAACATCCGGAAAGGAAAAGGCTATGAGAAAGATCATCGAACTGATCATGAAAATCGTGTTCCTGCTTTCCGCCTGCATTTCCGTACTGGCAGTCGCTGTAATATGCTTCTTCCTTTTCTCCGAGGGCCTGCCGGCAATTGCCGAGATAGGCCCCGGAAACTTTCTGGGAGGAACCCTCTGGAAACCACTGGAGGGTTTGTTTGGCATTTTGCCGATGATCATCGGCAGTATTTATGTGACAGCCGGTGCGATTCTGATCGGCGTTCCGATCGGATTGCTGTGTGCGATTTTTATGGCAAAATTCTGTCCCGCGAAGCTGTACCGGTTTCTGAAGCCTGCCATCGATCTGCTGGCTGGGATTCCGTCCATCGTATATGGCTTTTTCGGACTTGTGGTCATCGTACCGGTGATGCAGGTCCTCACGGGAACCAGCGGCAAAGGGGTGTTGACGGCTTCCATTATGCTGGGCATCATGATTCTGCCTACTATTATCAGTGTGTCGGAGTCGTCTTTGCGGGCGGTACCGGAAAGCTATTATGAGGGCTCTCTGGCACTGGGTGCCACCCATGAAAGAAGCGTATTTTTTGCCGTGCTGCCTGCAGCCAAATCCGGCATTATGGCCGGCATCATTCTGGGCATCGGCAGAGCCATCGGAGAAACCATGGCCGTTGTTATGATCGCAGGCAACCAGCCAGTGATTCCGGCGTCCATCACTTCCGGTGTGCGGACACTGACTGCCAATATCATCATGGAAATGGGCTATGCGACAGGCCTTCACAGGGAGGCGCTGATTGCAACCGCGGTTGTATTGTTTGTTTTCATACTTATCATAAATGTATCATTTTCTCTTTTGAAAAGGAGGAATGACGGATGAATCCTGTGCAATATCTGAAAAAACATCCTTTTTCATTTTTTCTCCGTATGCTGGTATACGTCAGTGCGGCCATCACCGTTACCGTTCTGGTCTTTCTGATCGGATATATTCTGTATAAAGGTGTGCCCAATCTGACGCTGCCCGGCATTTTTGACTGGAAATTTACCAGCCAGAACATGTCCATGACACCGGCCATTATCAATACGGTTCTGATGACCGCGCTGTCTCTGCTGATGGCAGTGCCCATCGGCGTGTTCGCGGCGGTTTATCTGGTGGAATATTCGAAAAAAGGGAACAGACTGGTGAAGCTGATCCGCGTGACAGCCGAGACGCTGTCCGGTATTCCGTCCATCGTGTATGGCCTGTTCGGCTACATCGTTTTCGTCATCACCCTGGGGTGGAGCTATACGCTGCTGTCCGGCGCCATCACCCTGTCCATCATGATTCTGCCTCTGATCATGCGTACCACGGAGGAAGCCCTTATGGCGGTACCGGATTCGTACCGGGAAGGCAGCTTCGGACTGGGAGCAGGAAGGCTTCGTACGGTATTCCGCATCATCGTGCCGTCTGCCATGCCCGGCATTCTGTCCGGCATTATTCTGGCCATCGGCCGCATTGTAGGGGAATCGGCAGCGCTGATTTTCACGGCAGGCACCAATCCGGTGGTACCGGACAGCCTGTTTTCTTCCGTCAGCACCCTGTCTGTACACATGTATACTCTCATGACAGAGGGTCTGTATGTGGACCAGGCCTATGCGGTGGCAGTGGTGCTTCTGGGAGTGGTGATTCTGATCAATGCACTGTCAGCGGCTCTGGCCAGAAAGCTGACGAAAAAGTAGGAGAATCAGGAGGATAATATATATGGATAAAATGGTACTGAGCAATGTGGACCTGTATTACGGGGATTTTCATGCGCTGAAGAATATCAGCCTGGATATCCCGGAAAATCAGATCACGGCCTTTATCGGCCCTTCCGGCTGCGGCAAGTCCACCCTTTTGAAATCGCTCAACAGAATGAATGATCTGGTGGAGGGCTGCAAGATCACCGGCAGCTTCCTGCTGGATGGGGAAGATATTTACGGAAATATGGATGTCAATGAACTGAGAAAGCGGGTCGGTATGGTATTTCAGAAGCCGAATCCGTTTCCTATGAGCATCTATGACAATGTGGCTTACGGTCCAAGGACCCATGGCGTCCGGAGCCGGGTGGCGCTGGATGAGATTGTGGAGCGGTCGCTGAAAGATGCAGCCATCTGGGATGAAGTAAAGGACCGGCTGAAGAGCAGCGCCCTGGGACTGTCCGGCGGGCAGCAGCAGCGGCTGTGCATTGCCCGGGCTCTGGCGGTGGAACCGGAGGTGTTGCTGATGGATGAAGCCACTTCTGCGCTGGATCCGATTTCCACTTCCAAGATAGAAGACCTTGCAGTGGAGCTGAAAGACAAGTATACTATAGTTATGGTAACCCATAATATGCAGCAGGCCACCCGGGTGTCGGATAAGACGGCGTTCTTCCTTCTGGGGGAGATCGTGGAATTCGATGATACAGAGAGACTGTTCTCCATGCCGAGGGATAAGAGAACAGAAGATTACATTACAGGGAGGTTCGGCTGATATGAGAAACCGTTTCGACCAGCAGCTGGCGCTGCTGAATGTGGAGCTAGTCACCATGGGGGCGCTTTGCGAAGAGGCCCTTGTTTATGCGACCCGTGCGCTGTTTCAGCGGGAAGAGGGAATGATTCTCCGGGCAGAGGAAGCGGAAGCCCAGATCGATCAGAAGGAAAAGGATATCGAAAATCTCTGTATGAAGCTCCTGCTGCAACAGCAGCCGGTGGCCAGAGATCTTCGCATCATTTCTTCCGCGCTGAAGATGATTTCCGATATGGAGCGAATCGGAGATCAGGCGGCGGACATTGCAGAAATCGTAAAATACATGGAAGACCACCGGATCCCAGGTCCGGATCATCTGCGGGAGATGTCGGATTTTGCCGCCGGTATGGTGACGGCAAGTATTAATTCCTTCGTCAATAAGGATTTGGAACTGGCGAAAAAAGTGATTCTGGATGATGACGTGGTGGATGACTATTTTGAGAAGGTAAAGAGCGACCTGATCGCAGAAATCGCCCAGGCCGGCCAGACTGACGATCCGGCACGGAACGGACAGTTTTATCTGGACCTTCTGATGATCGCCAAATACATCGAACGCATCGGCGACCATGCGACCAATATTGCTGAGTGGGTGGTGTACAGCATCACCGGATCCCATCCGGAGGAAACCAACTAAGACAGACAGAAAGAGGAAAACTATGATTTACTTGCTGGAGGATGACAACAACATCAGAAACTTCGTGACCTATGCGCTGAATAATTCCGGACTGGAAGCCGAAGGCTTTGCGGCACCCCGGGAGTTTTGGGAGGCCATGGAAAAGCAGAAGCCGCAGCTTGTGATGCTGGATATCATGTTGCCGGAGGAGGACGGACTGTCCATTCTGGCCCGGCTCCGGAAGGCACCAGCCACGAAAAACCTGCCGATCATGATGCTGACTGCCAAAAGTACGGAATACGACAAGGTGGTGGGCCTGGACGGCGGTGCGGATGATTATGTGACCAAACCCTTCGGCACCATGGAGCTGATCGCCCGGGTGAAGGCACTGCTGCGGCGAACCGAACCGATTTCCGATGACAAAGTGTATGAGGCAGGCGGACTGTATCTTTCCCCGGCCAAACATATCGTCCGGGTGAACGGTGCGGATGTGGCACTGACCCTGAAGGAGTTTGAGCTGCTTTCCTATCTGTTTCGGAACCGGGGGAATGTGCTGACGCGGGATCAGATCCTGCAGGAAATCTGGGGATATGAGTTCGATGGAGAAAACCGAACGGTGGATGTCCATATCCGGACGCTCCGTTCCAAGCTGGGTTCCTGCGGCGAGCTGATCGAGACAGTGCGTGGCGTGGGTTATCGCATCAGCGCAGAGTAGAGGAGTAGAATATAAAATGACCAAAAAGATTTTCACAGGGATTATAGTTGTCTCCCTGATTATCATGCTGTGCTGCACCGGTCTGATCATGGGTGTCATGTATGATTATCTGGGAACGCAGATCGATAAGGAACTGGAAAACGAGGCGAACCTGGTGGCCACCGGTATGGAGCAGGACGGAACCGCTTACCTGCAGCGCATCGAAAAGATCGGCAGGCTGAAAAGCCGCGTCACGTTGGTGGATGCCACCGGCAGTGTTCTGTATGACAGTCAGGCTGATGAACAAACCATGGAAAACCATCTGGAGCGGGAAGAGATTCAGCAGGCGCTGATTTCCGGCGAAGGGCATGCGGTGCGTGAATCGGCAACCATGGCCAGCGAGACACGGTATTATGCCATGAAGCTGGCGGATGGAAACGTGCTGCGGGTTTCCACCAGTCACTATTCTCAGCTTGGGCTGATTCTGGATACCTTCGGGATGGTGGTGGTCATTGCAGCCATTCTGATCGCCCTTGCGGCCATCATTTCCCATAATATCACCAAACATATCGTAAAGCCGATTAACGATATTGACCTGAACGATCCGGATATTCCGGAAAACTACGAGGAAATGGCACCGCTGCTCCATCGGATTCGGCAGCAGAATCTGAAGATTCACCGCCAGATGGAAAAACTGCGGAGCCGTCAGGAAGAATTTAATATCATTACACAGAATATGCGAGAGGGTCTGCTGATCATCGACAGCAATCTGGAGGTGCTGACCTGGAACCGGAGTGCGCTGCGGATTCTGGGTGCGCCGGCAGAAAACGGTCAGATGAAAGCACCGGCAGGCAGCGTGCTTTCTCTCAACCGGAGTGAGCCGTTCCGGCGCGCCGTGGAGGAATCTCTGGCCGGTGAAAGCAGTAAGCAACAGATGGTCATCGGCGGCGAAACCTATGAGATTCTTGCCAGCCCTGCGCTTGGCGACGGGAAGGTTACCGGTGCAATTCTGATTCTGATGAATGTGACAGAACGGGAACTGGGCGAACAGCTTCGCCGGGAATTCACCTCCAACGTGTCCCATGAGTTGAAGACACCACTGACTTCCATCTATGGTGTATCCGACATGCTGGCCAGTGGTCTGGTGAAGCCGGAGGATGTGAATCAGTTCGCCGGAACCATAAAAGAAGAGTCTGCACGGCTCATATCGCTGATTGACGATATCATGCAGCTGTCCCGTCTGGATGAGAACTACATCAAAAAAGAAAAAGAGGATGTGGATCTGTATCTGGTTGCACGGGATGTGCTGGATCGTCTCCGTTCCAGAGCGCGGCAGGCCGATGTGACGCTGGAACTTCTGGGAGGAAGCACCATGATTCACGGTGTGGATTACATCCTGGATGAGATCGTATATAACCTGTGCGAAAACGGGGTGAAATACAATCGTCCCGGCGGCAAGGTGACCGTCACCGTGGATACGGAGCGGGGTGCCTGCGTTCTGCGGGTTGCCGATACCGGCATCGGTATTCCGAAGGAAGATCTGGAACGGGTCTTCGAACGGTTCTACCGGGTGGATAAGAGTCATAACCGGCAGGTTCCGGGCACAGGTCTGGGCCTGTCCATCGTGAAACACGGCGTGGCTTTTCATGGCGGTACCATTTCGCTGGAGAGCAACGAAGGCGTGGGCACCACGGTAACCGTGTGGTTTGAGAAGCAGAGTGAATCGTAATATCGTATATTGCAATAAATAATAGACAAAAACAGGGAAAAAGTAGACAATAGATTTACTTTTTCTCCTGTTTTTGTCTATATTCCGACGGGCATACAGCATCTGCACATTGAAAAGAAAACGGATTTGTGGCACAATAACAGTAGATGATTTATCCGGGCAGGAGGGAGAAGGTATGTTAGTAAAAGACGAATTTGTAAAAAATGAAGAGGCTTGGTGCGGACTGAACCGGCCGCAGATGAAGGAAGAGGAAGCCGATGTGGTAATCTTCGGCATTCCGTTTGACGGTGGTGTCAGCTACCGGGGCGGTGCGGCAGAAGCACCGAAAACCCTGCGGGCAAACACCCTTTGTTCCACGCCGTGCACAGAGCGTCTGGACTATTTTGATACCCTGAACGTGGTTGACGGCGGGGATTTCGAAGGAGACAGAGACGAAATTTTCCGCGAAGTGGAAGACTATGTGGCAGAGCTGGTGAAGAAGAACGTACGCTTCACCATGGTAGGCGGCGATCATTCCGTGACCATCCCTGTGGAGAGAGGAATCAATAAAGCGCTGGACGAGGAATTCGGTATCATCCACATCGATGCCCATATGGACCTCTGCGAGGCGCTGGAGGGAGATCCGTTGTCCCATGGCAGCACAGAGCGGCGCGCCCTGGAACTGGAGAATGTAAAATCTCTGGAAAATCTGTATTTCATCGGAATCCGCTCCATCGAACCGGATGAATTCCAGTTCCATAAAGAGAACAACATTCAGGTGAAGACAGCCTATGACTGCTATCACGAAGGCATCGAAGCGGTTGCCGCAGACTGCGTGGAAAAAATGAAGAAATTCAATAAAGTGTATATCACCTTTGATATCGACGCACTGGATCCGGGCTTCGCTGCAGGCACCGGTACGCCGCAGTTCGGCGGTCTGACGCCGAGAATGGCACTGACCCTGCTGGAAAAGCTGTTCACCGGTCTGAACATTATGGCTTTCGACGTGGTGGAAATCGCACCGGCGCTGGATCCGTCTCTGGCGGCCATGTATGCCGGCAGAAAGATTATTACGGAAGGCTGGGGTTACTGGGCGGATCAACTGGGAAAACTGGTGAGAAAATAACAGAATTTTGACAGTGAAAGTATGGCGGATCCGGGCAATATAGCCCGGATCCCTTTTTTCGATTCGCATTATCCCGGCCGTTTTCTTTTGGCGGTTTTCCAAAAACGCCAAAAAGTTTTCCAAAAGAAAACAAAAACGGATTTTCGGAAAACCAGCCGATAAAAAATTATATATTCAAGAAAATATATAAAATTATTACAGTATGGAAATTACAATTATACGCCGAAATTGGTCGAGTGGAGAGAAAATCGGTAAAAACCAGCGATTGGTTTTCCAAAATCTCCGAATTGTTTTCCAAAAGAAAACTTTTCGAGAAAAAAGGAAAACCGAACTCGCGCCGAAGGTGCGCCGAAGCCGCATCGAAGTCGCACCAGAATTCGTTGATCGGGGATAATGCGGAAAAATCTTCCGGTTCATATTGACAACCACCGAAACATATGGTATTCTACAAGAACTCTTTGCACTGCATATTCATCTACAGTACAAACTGAGCAGACCGTGATGCGTGACATGGCATCATGGAGTCGGGTCACCTGCGTGACAGTGGAATCTTACATCCACGGGACAGTAGTTGCTAATACTGATCCGTGGATGTTTTTATATTAAAAATAAAGCAATCTGCGGAAAAACCACATATGTTGCGTGCCATAGAGCTATCATCTTAAATTTTGGAGGTAACTGTTATGGAAAATGATTTTCAGAAGATTGCAAACAGAGTGTCGTTTATCACGATCCTGGGGAACGTAGCGCTGTCTGTCATGAAGCTGATGGCTGGGATCATCGCACACTCCAGTGCCATGATCAGCGATGCGATTCACTCTGCATCCGATGTGTTCAGCACATTTGTCGTCATCATCGGCATCCGGCTGGCATCAAAGAAGCCGGATAAGGAGCATCCCTACGGCCATGAGCGGCTGGAATGTGTGGCGGCGATTCTTTTGTCCATGGTTCTGTTCATCACAGGCCTTGGTATCGGCATTGGAGCATTGAAAAACATCCTGCAGGGCAGCAGCGGTAATCTGCAGGTACCTGGCATTCTGGCGCTGATCGCAGCCATTGTGTCCATCGTCAGCAAGGAAGCTATGTACTGGTATACCAGGCATTATGCGAAAAAAATCGACTCCAGTGCATTAATGGCAGATGCATGGCACCATCGTTCCGACGCGTTTTCTTCTGTCGGAGCTCTGATCGGTATCGGAGGAGCCAGACTTGGATTTCCTGTCATGGATTCCATCGCCAGTCTGGTGATTTTCGTGTTTATTGCCAAAGCGGCCTACGACATCTTCAAAAGCGCCATGGATAAAATGGTGGATCACGCCTGCGATGAGGAGACAGAAGAGCAGATTTACGCGTGTGTCATGGAGAATGAGAACGTGATGGGCATCGATATGCTGCAGACACGCATCTTCGGGAACAAAATCTACGTCGATGTGGAAATACAGGTCAACGGACAGTACACCCTGCAGGAAGCACACGATATCGCCGAAACGGTACACGATAACATCGAACAGCATTTCCCAAAGGTAAAGCATATTATGGTGCATGTGAATCCCGTAGCGCAGAATAATCAGGCAGAATGATCTGAATGAATCGAAGAAATAAAACAAGGACTCCTTCATTGAGGGAGTCCTTGCTGCATAACGTCCAAAATCAGATATGTATCTCTCCTTCGGCCAGTACCACGCCGCTGCCGCCGACCTGGATGAAGCACGGGCGGGCAGCCCCTTCCTCACAGCCGCCTGCAGAACAGTCCACGTCCAGATGGCTCAGGATCACCGACGGACGGCTCATGGCCTCGCCCTGCACGAACCGGCAGTCATCGCCATCTGCAACGAAACCGTTGAGATAGCCGTAATAGGTCAGAGCACCGTTGGAAGTACCGGTAGCAGCTTCTTCGTCGATATCATACAGCGGTGCGAAGTTCCGCACATGGCAGGTGGTTTTCACCGCATCACCTTCACCATCCAGGGTAAAGGCGTGTACTCCAACCACCTCATACCGCTCTGACAGCGCAGAAAGCGCCGGGAAATCCGGTGCGATGGCAGCCAGATCCGCCTGAGTGGCCACCGGCATCATGATATCAGGAAGCCCGGTGGAGATCATCTGCGGCAGCAGGGTGACACCCCGGGATTTTTGCTCTTCATAAGACAGCCCCATGATCCGGTACAGCTCTTCCAGGGCAGCAGGATCTGAGATTTCATTGATCTTCACCGGTTCCGCCATATCCATCAGGACAAACCCGTCCTTCACCGCAATGTTCAGGTCGCCGGACAGGGTATGGTTCATGTAAGTACAGTTGTCCTCAATATATCCGCCGTACAGCAGCGCACAGAAGGAACCGATGGTGGCATGTCCGCACAGCTCCACCTCCGCTGCCGGCGTGAAATAGCGAATCTGGAACTCCTTCTGATTCAGCCGCCGGATAAAGGCCGTTTCGGAATAGCGCAGCTCTGCCGCGGTTTTCACCATGGTTTCATCGGACGGAAAATCGCTGCCCTCCGGCAGAATCACCACGCCGGCCGGGTTGCCGCCGAAGGCGGTTTCCGTAAATGCGTCTACGATATAAAATTTCATGTTCACCCTCCTCGTATATAATACTTCGTACGATCTGATTCCATTATATACCGACCCGGAAGAAAAGAAAAGACAGAATCCACGCGAAGCTGCATTGAAACGATGCCATGGCCAGGACCCAGCGGAGACCTCCCAGTTCTTTTCGGACAGCCGCCAGCGCCGCGATGCATGGGGTATAGAACAGACAGAATATCAGAAATGAAATGGCAGACGCAGGCGTAAAGACGAACGACAGATTCTCCGCAAAATCCATCCTCCCGGCACCTTCTCCCAGCATGACGGTCAATGTGCTGACGACGGCTTCCTTGGCGGTCAGACCGGACAGGACTGCGGAAACGGCCCGCCAGTCTCCGAAGCCCAGCGGTGCAAACAATGGGGCAGCCATACGGCCCAGATCTGCCAGCAGACTTTCCGCCGGAACATCCGTCAGGGTCAGGCTGGCGTCCAGATGTTCCAGAAGCCAGATGATCATGGAACCCAGGAAGATGACGGTAAAGGCTTTCCTGGAGAAATCCTTTATTTCCGTCCAGGCAGCGGCCAGCGCCTGCTGCAGAGACGGACGACGAAATGCTGGCGCAGCGGCAGGAGCCTGCGGCGGAAGGAAAGGCGCAATGGGAAATATCGCCTGGACAGCGGCAGCCAGAAGCAGTCCGGTACCGGCCCCCAACAAATATAGACCGGCGATGATCCGGCCGCCGCGTCCGGGAAAGAGGCTGCCGGCAATGAGGCTGTAGATGGGCAGTCTGGCACTGCAGGAAAAGAAAGGCACCAGAAAGACGGCACGGAGTTTTTGAGAAGGATTCTGCAGCTGGCCCGCTGAAAGGATGGCAGGCACCGAGCAGCCGAAGCCGGTAAGAAGCGGTACCACCGCACTGCCGGGCAAGCCGATATGGGACATGGGACCGTCCAGCCACCGGGCAGACTGATCCAGAAATCCGCTGCTTTCCAGCAGAGACAGGCAGAAAAACAGCATGCCGATGGCAGGAAGAAAGGACAGCACACTGCCGACGCCGGTACAGATTCCGTCCACCACCAGTGCCTGCACCGGCGGAGAAACCGAAAGAGAAACCAGGACAGCCGAAAACCGACCGGTCCACCAGGAAATGCCGAGAGAGAGGATTTTGCAAAGAAATCTGCCGGGGCCGCCGAAGGTGAGAAAGAAGACCAGTCCCATGGCGGCGGGAAGGGACAGGTACCGCAGCGCCGCGTATCGTTTCATGGAATCAGTATATGCCGGCGGAATCCTTACAGAACTGACAGATTTCCGAAAGTCTCCGGTAAGAATCCTGTGATAGAATGAGAGTGTGGAAAAAAGGTCCGGACGCCGGGCCGGAAAGGGGAATTTGCATGAATATACTGGAAACAAGGAATCTGAAGAAATATTACGGTCAGGGTGAGGCCATGGTCCGGGCGCTGGACGGGGTGGATCTGACCGTTGAAAAAGGATGTTTTGCGGCCATCGTGGGGACGTCGGGGAGCGGGAAATCTACCCTGCTGCATATGCTTGGCGGTCTGGATCGGCCGACGGAGGGGAAGGTTTTCGTGGATGGGAACGATATTTTCTCCATGAAGGACGAAGCACTGACCATTTTCCGGCGGCGGAACATCGGCTTTGTCTTTCAGAGCTTTAATCTGGTGCCTGTCTTGAATGTGATGGAGAACATCGTGCTGCCGGTGCAGCTGGACGGCGGTCAGGTGGACGAGACGTATTTGCAGGAAATTGTGGAGACCCTGGGACTTTCGGAAAAGCTTTCCAACCTGCCGCAAAATCTGTCCGGCGGGCAGCAGCAGCGTGTGGCCATCGCCAGGGCGCTGGCATCCAAGCCGGCCATCATTCTGGCGGATGAACCCACGGGAAATCTGGACAGCCGGACTACTCAGGATGTGATGGGCCTTCTGAAGGTGACCAGCCAGAAGTTCCGGCAGACCATGGTGGTCATCACCCATAACGAAGAAATCGCGCAGATGGCTGACCGGATCATCCGCATCGAAGACGGGAGGATACTCCATGATTAGGGTAAAGAACGGACCTGCGATCCGCAGGATCTCTTATGGCAGCCTGAAGGCTGCAGGGAAACGGAATCTGGTGGCGGTGCTGGCCATCGCCCTGACCTGTCTGCTGTTTACCGGGGTACTGACCGTGGGCCTTTCTCTGGTGGATTATATGGAAAATCAGACCATGCGGCAGGTGGGAACGTCTGCCCACGGCGGATTCAAGATGATCACCCGGGCACAGTATGACAAGGTGGCAGAGGATCCGGAGATTAAAGACATTTCCTATAACATCTATATCGGCAGTGGGGAGGATGAAGCGCTGACCAAACTCTATACAGAAATCCGCTATTCTGAGGAAAAGGCGGCACGCTGGGGGTTCTGCTATCCGGAGGAAGGCCGGATGCCGGAGGCGGAGGACGAAATCGCCTGCGATACGGCCGTGTTGAAGGCGCTGGGCGTTCCGGCCCAGCTGGGAGAAAAGGTGGAACTGACGGTGAAGATCGACGGACGGCTGCAGAAGGATACCTTTACCCTCTGCGGGTTCTGGGAAGGGGATCCGATTGTGCCTGCCCATGAAATTCTGGTGAGCAGGGCCTGGGCAGACCGATATGCGCCGACACCGGAGATTCCGTATCTGGCCCAGAAGGATGGCAGACATGAGGCAGGCTATCTGAGCCCGACCTTTTATTTCCGCAGCAGTTGGGATCTGGAGGGTCAGATGACAGCGCTGAAGGAACGGTGCGGGTTCGGGACGGATGTTACCGAAGGGATCAACTGGGCATACCAGACCAGCAGCGTGGACGGTCAGACCATCCTGTTTGCGGCCGGCATGCTGCTGCTGATCGCTGCAGCCGGCTACCTGATCATCTATAATATCTTTGCCATTTCTGTCAGCCGGGACATTCATTTTTATGGTCTGCTGAAGACCGTGGGAACCACAGGAAGGCAGCTTCGGAAGATCGTATACCGGCAGGCGTTTCTGCTTTCTGCCATAGGGATCCCGCTGGGTCTGCTGGCCGGATGGCTTGTCGGGAAGTTCCTGATGCCGGTGGTGATGTCAGGGACCTCGTTTTCCGATGATGCATCGGCGGTGGAAGTGACCGCAAGTCCGGTGATTTTCGCCGGGAGTCTGCTTCTGTCACTGATCACAGTGTGGATTTCCTGCCTGAAGCCATGCCGCATGGCTTCCCGGATTAGTCCGGTGGATGCGGTGCGGTGGAATGAAGCTGGGGATTCCCGGAAGGACACACCGCGGCGGGAAATGCGTCGAAAAAGGGTGCCTGAAAGAAAGGTGACGAAGAAAACAAAGAGGGTGACGGAAGGAATGATGGCAGCGGAAAACCTGAAACGGAGCCGTTCCAGGACCATGGTGGTTGTTCTGAGCCTGACCCTGTCTCTGACCCTTCTGAACTGCATCATCACCGTGGTGAACGGATACAATCAGGAGAAATATCTGGATGAACAGATGCCTTGTGACTATGTGCTGACCGATGCGTCGATTATCAATTTTGCATCGTATCAAAATTATGAAAGTATTCCGGATGAACTGATGGAAGAGGTGCAGCAGCTGGATGGCGTGGAGGCTGTCGGCCGCACCTGGGGCACCGATACATTTCTGCAGGTTTCCGGGCGAGCGGAAGAGAAGGTGCGTCAGAAGCTGGATTACGTGAAAACCCAGCGGGATGAGACCTACTGGAGCATGGAAGCACAGCGCCTGGAGGAGGACGGACAGGTAATCTGCAGCCTGTATGGTGCGGATGACATGGTGCTGGAATATGTGGAATTGCTGCGGGGACAGCTGGATCTGGAAAAATTCCGGTCCGGAAATTATATCATTGCAGGTCCCGGCATCGTCCTGGACGATCCTCAGGCATCTGCCGATACGGCCTACTATGATGTGGGCGATTCGGTGGAGATCCACTGGACGGATGGAACCACATCGGTCTATGAGGTCATGGCCATCGGAGAGATGCAGCATGCCATGGGCACCAGGTCTTCTTTCCTGCTGGGTGTGGACCTGATCCTGCCGGCGTCGGAATATCTGAAGCATGTACCATCGAAAGGCGGTCTGTCGCTGTCTGTGGACTGCAGCGACGATGCGGCTGGTGAGGAAGCCGGCCGGTGGCTGGAAGCGTATTGTGAAAACAGCACCTCCACCGTATATGATTCCCGTGAGACGATCGCAGAAGAATTTGAATCCATGAACCAGATGATTCTGCGGGTGGGAGGTGCTCTGTCTGCCATTCTGGCACTGATTGCGGTGCTGAACTTCATCAATGCCATGGTGACCTCTGTATTCACCCGTCAGCGGGAACTGGCCATGCTGGAAAGCGTGGGCATGACCCGGCGGCAGATGCTTCGGATGCTGATGACCGAGGGCTGCGGACAGATCATGCTGGGCATTCTCCTGGCCGCCTCCGCAGGGAGCTTGATCTGTATGGGAATCGGCAGGTTTCTGGAGACCCAGACCTGGTTCTTCACCTGGCACCCGGTGTTCTGGCCGTTCCTGATCAGTGCGCCGGTGCTCCTGGTGCTTGCTGTAGCAGTGCCGGTATTTGCGTTCCGTTCCATGGAGAAAGCATCCATCGTGGAGCGTCTGCGTGCGGCGGAATAGGCGGAAGAACAGGAGGAAGAAAGGAAAAAGGCGGATATTGTTTCTTGGCTCAAGTCATGGTAAAATAAATGCAGAAGTCGGAGCGAAAGGAGCAGGGCTGTGAAAAAGATTCTGATCGTGGAAGATGACAGACATCTGAATACAGGGATTGTCATGGCCCTGCAGGGCGGCACCCTGACGCTGGACAGTGCATATGATGTGTCCGAAGCATGGGACTGCCTGAACCGGGCCACCGAAGAGACAGGGAAAGGCTATGATCTGGTGATTCTGGACGTGAATCTGCCAGACGGCAACGGACTGGATCTTCTGATGAAGTTGCGGAACCGGTCTTCCGTCCCGGTGATCCTGCTGACGGCCAATGACATGGAAACGGACATTGTCACCGGGCTTGCCATGGGCGCCGACGATTACATCACCAAACCCTTCAGTCTGGCGGTGCTGCGAGCACGGGTACAGGTTCAGCTTCGCAGGAATGTACCGGACAAAATCCATCCGCCCGGCGCTTCTGTAGATGCTGGGGTCCCGGACTGTTTTTCGCAGGGTGAATTTCATTTTGATTTTCCCCGCATGGAGTTTCGCGGATTGTCAGGCAGCGTGGAACTGTCCCGGACAGAGCAGAAGCTGCTGCGGATCCTGGTGGAGAACCAGGGCAGGGTGGTGAGTCGGCAGCGGCTTTTGGAGCACGTCTGGGGAGAGGGCAGTGAATACGTGGATGAAAACGCCCTTTCTGTGGCGATAAAACGCCTTCGGGATAAACTGGGTGCAGCAGAAGAAATCCGCACCGTTTACGGTGTCGGATATCAGTGGGTGAAGCCATGAACTGGGGCATCGTGTTTGGCATCCTGGGCGTGATCCTGGGCACGGTCGGAGTCGGTGCAGCGATCTGCCAGCGCCGGGAAAGCCGGCGGATCATGCAGCGAATGGAAGCCATGCTGCGGCAGGCCATGGATGGCGGCTTTCGCCCGGAGGACTATGATGAGTCACTGCTTTCCGCACTGGAAAACACCATGAAAGAGTTCCTGCAGGCAAGCACCCTTGGCTCTGCCCGTGTGGCAGAGGAGAGGGATCATATCAAAACCTTCATTGCAGACATCTCCCACCAGACGAAAACCCCCATGGCAAACATCCTTCTGTACAGTCAGCTGCTGAAGGAAAGCCGTGATCTGACGCCGGAAGACCGCAGGGCTGCCGACGCGCTGGAAGGCCAGGCCGAGAAGCTCAGCTTTCTCATTACCAGCCTGGTGAAGCTGTCACGGCTGGAGACGGGGATTTTGACAGTGGATCCGGTGCGGGAGAATCTGCAGGAGATGATGGAGACGGCGGTGCGGCAGGTGCTGCCCCAGGCAGAGGCAAAGGGTGTGTTCCTGACCGTGGAACCGGCAGGAGATGCGGTTTGTGCGGTGGAGACAGCGGTGTTCGATATGAAATGGACCTGCGAAGCACTGTATAATCTGCTGGAAAACGCAGTGAAGTATACAGAACCCGGCGGCCATATCACTGTACGGATCCGGATGTACGAATTGTTCGGCTGCGTGGAAGTGGAAGATACGGGAGAAGGCATTCCGGAGGAGGACATCAGCCGGATCTTCGGCAGGTTCTTCCGCGGGAAAAACGGACGGGAAAAGGAAGGCCTGGGCATCGGCCTCTTCCTGGCGCGGGAGATCCTCTCTCTGGAGGGTGGCTATATCAAAGTGAAATCCGAACCGGGAAAGGGCTCGGTATTTTCTGTTTTTTTGCCCCGGGAGAATGGAAAGAAAACAGAAGCAGAAGAAAGAAAAGAATGAGGTGGAATCAGTGGGAAAGGAAATGAATCTGGAAAAGAATTTAAAAGTCTGGAAACTGGCGCTGCTGGGATTCGGCAATGCGGGACAGGCCTTCGCGAAAATGCTGCTGGACCATGAAGAGGAAATCGCAGCGAGCTATGGGGCGAAGGTAATAGTGACGGCCATCGCCACAGGCAGCCGGGGAAATCTGGTCTGCGGCAGCGGCATCGACCTTCGCCGGGCGCTGGCAGATGTGGAGAGTACTGCAGGAAAATTTACCGATAAGACCGTTCTGACTTCCATGACCACCATGGAAATCGTGGAGCAGGCAGATTACGATATTCTGGTGGAGATGACGCCGCTGAATATCCAGACCGGTCAGCCAGCCATCGATCATATCCGCGGTGCTTTCCGTCGGGGGAAGCATGCGGTGACGGCAAACAAAGGACCCATCGCCTGGGCATACCGCTCTCTGCGGGACATGGCCAAAGAAGCGGGGGTTCGATTCTATTATGAAACCACCGTCATGGACGGCACACCGGTGTTCAATCTGGCGGAGCATACTTTGCGCCTTGCCAGGGTGACAGAAGTATCGGGGATTCTGAACAGCACCACCAACTTCATTCTGGAGGAACTGGCAGCTGGTGCGGAATATGAGGACATCATGCGCAGAGGACGGGAGATGGGTTTCATCGAGGCAGATCCTGCCATGGATATCGAAGGCTATGACGCGGCGGCAAAGATTACAGCTCTGCTCAATGTGCTGATGGATGCCGGCATGACGCCGGATCAGGTAGATCGAAAAGGTATCGAGGACATTACGGCGGGCGACATTCAGGAAGCTGTCTCCCGGGGAAAGGTCATCAAGCTGCTCTGCAGAGGCTGGCGGGATGCGGACGGCACGGTCCGTGCCAGCGTGCAGCCGACGGAAGTGGACCGAAGCGATATGCTGGCTTCCATCGACAGCACCACATCCATCATTTCCATCACCACCGACCTGATGAAAAAGCTGTCTGTGGTGGAACATCAGCCGGAGATCGAGCAGACGGCCTACGGCATATTCGGTGATGTGCTGCGGGTGATCTGCGAATAGAACGATTTTCTATCTCTGGACGCCCGCCAATCAACCTCACGACGGGGTTTTGCATTTTTATGTTGATACATTTTTTGCCATATCCGTTCTTTTTGCATGAAAAATCAACCTGCTCTTCGCAAAATCCGTCTGCAGGTTGATTTTTTGCGCATTTCTCGTTTTTTTGCATGTGTTTTCTTTTTTTTATCAACCTGATTTCATTACGGAGACTTTTCAGGTTGACCCAATATTTAACATTTTCACAGCCCGCTAAAAAAAGACAGTACCATCCTTTTGCAGGAGGATAGAAAGTTTCAAAATTCTGTGCTATACTAGGCATATGATTTGAAATGCCAGATTTGATAGAGATAACAAGCAGTGAGAAGATAACAGGGAGGACATATTAAGTAACCCGAAAGGTAGAATAACAGTATAAAATGTGCTAAAATGTACCTACTTTAAATCAATTATACATGAAGTCCAATATGTAAACATCGGTTGAAATAACGAAGCACCTCATCCCAGCAAGAAACCATTCAGGACCTTTTATCAATACTTCATGTGTTTCGCTGCAGTCTATATGGCTTAAGAAATTCAAAAAGTAGATAAGAGAGGATGAGGAAATTGCTGCGGAGTTACAAAACAGAGCTAAAGCCCACAGCGGAGCAGAAGCAGACGATTGACAGAACCATAGGTGTTTGCAGATTTGTATATAACTTCTTTATCGCACATAATAAGAATATCTATGAAAATGAAAAACGCTTCGTTTCCGGAAGAGATTTTTCCGTCTGGCTCAATAACGAGTTCATTCCCAACGATCCGGATTACACATGGATTAAGGAAGTGAGTTCAAAGGCGGTTAAGCAAAGCATCATGGATGCAGATGTAGCGTTCCGAAGATACTTCAAACATCAGGCTCGCTTTCCGAAATTCAAGAAAAAGGGTGTGAATGAACCCAAGATGTATTTCGTAAAGACGGATAAGAAGACTGTGATCCGCTGCGAGAGGCACAGAATTAAAATACCAACCATCGGCTGGGTACGGCTCAAAGAAAAGGGATATATTCCAACCGATCCTGAGAAGTATGTCATCAGGTCGGGGACGGTTTCCAAAAGAGCAGGAAGATACTATGTATCTGTGCTTGTGGAAACAGATGAAGTGGAAGAAAGGCCTGTTCTTACCAAAGAAGGCCTGGGCATCGATCTGGGGCTGAAGGAATTTGCAGCTTTGTCGAATGGAGATGTTTTTCGTAATATCAACAAAAGTTCTACCATAAAAAAGCTGGAAAAGAAATTAAAACGAGAGCAGAAGGCTT